>NZ_JBALDZ010000073.1:0-37855 GCF_036917155.1 Nostoc sp.
GGTATTCTTGCAAGGCTGGATGAATAGATCGAGAGCGTTAAGGAAGTACCTTGGCGTGGTTTAATGGTAGTAGTGATGATTTGTATGTATGTAAATAAAGGGTGCTATCCAATGGCGTGGAGAGTACCCTTTTTATTTAACGTCGTTTTATGATGACGTTTAACACGTCGTTATTAACGACGTTGCTTTACGACGTTTATCAAGTAAGTCTCCCACGGTAATTTCCCTAAAATCAATTACCTCTAATTGAATCGAAGTTTCACCTCGGAATGTGTTCTCTTTTATCTTGAACACAATATCGCACCAAGACGGCAAGGGGAATCTCTCGCCTAACGACCATGAGATAGCCTTGAAGCCAGTAGCATTATCGCTATTGCTATTCCATACACTAAATTTCAATCCCTTGCCAAGTATTTTCTGTTCCCAGATATGCACATTATTCGCCCTAAAGATAGGCTCACTATTGCCAACACCAAAAGGTTGTAGTTGCTTAAGCTGTGACACGAAATTGCTATCAATATCAGTAAGTAAGATAGTAGCGTCTATCGTGATATGAGTACCTATCTGTGTAGGTTTAAGGGTACGCCGCGCGAAACCTACACAAGACTCCGTGAAATACCTCCAATTCTTAAGCAGCATACTAAAACCACCCGCCATAGGATGCCCACCATATTTAGCGAGTACATCATCACACCAGTGCAAGCAATCGTATACATTAAAGCCCGGAATACCTCTAGCGCTACCACGAATAGTTTCACCCTCTTCTGTTCTTGTTGCGATAAAAATAGGCACTCCGTAGCGCTCTACTAATCGTGATGCTACGATGCCGATAACGCCGTGATGCCATTCATCACCTGCAATGCAAATCACGCGATCGCGGTTGATATCTGTCTTTTTAAATACCTCTACAACCTCTATCGCCTCACGTTCTATCCGCTCACAAAGTACTTTACGTTTTTCATTGCAATCCTCTAGTTCTACGGCTAAGGAATACGCTACTTCACTACTCTCAGTTGTTAGCAATTCAATCACGGTCTGTGGATTACCAATTCGACCGATGGCATTGATGCGAGGCGCTATTTTAAAGCCTATCGTGTCCGGTGTCATGCCATCTAAGGGGTATCCAGTTCGCTGTTTGTGATACTCATTCATGCAACACAGTATTGCTTGTACACCTACTACGTCTGATTTCGCGAGGTACTGCAAACCACGTTTCACCCAACGACGATTGACACCCGTGAGTGACGCCATGTCGGCAATTGTTCCGATGGTAAATAGTTCCATCAGTGGCTTGACGATACCTTGCGACTTACTAAGCCTTGCGCATACCGATATCGCTAAGATGTATGCTACACCGACGCCTGCGAGCGATCTGTAGGGTGAGTATTCATCGAGTAGCTTGGGGTTAAGGATAGCGTGTACAAGCGGTAATTCATCTGGTATATCGTGGTGATCTGTGATGATTACCCTCATGCCGAGAGTTACCGCCCAATCACATGCGTCCTTTGCGGATATGCCGTTATCTACGGTGATAATCGTGTCAGTGCCATCTTTACTGCACTCATCTACAATACGTTCGTTTACGCCATAGCCATCTGTCATTCGGCTTGGTATAACGTAATCTACGATCGCACCACAATGCCGCAACGCCCTGATAAGTACCGCAGTAGATGTCATTCCATCGGCATCATAATCACCGCAGATGGTAATTTTTTTGTTGTTGTCGATGCAATCTTGAATGATGTCTACCGCTATCGATAAGTCAGTGAATTCTGTGTATGGATCGACAACAGGCATTGACTCTGGGTATAGATAAGCTTGTACCTCTTCTCGCAGACGCATACCACGATTAAGCAGAATTGGGGCTATACACGAAGACGTGTCGTCATTGATAGTCAGGCATTTGATATTAGACTTTTTGTGCTTGGGTTCATGCCATTTTCGCTGTGCCATTATCATAATCCTCTGTTTGTAGTGTGTAGTATTAGCCGTACAAGTCGTCTATTTGCCCTTGATCGTCAAGTGGTTCAAAAGTAAGTAGGAAGGGATTGTTTTTACTCACCGCTAACTTTCCGCCGATATATTCTGGGTAGTGTAAATACACCTCTGTCTCTGTCGTGAATAATATCTGTCTGATTTGCCCCCAATAATGAATCCACTTACCAGGAATGAAGTCACTGTCTTTGCATTGTCGTGCCATAAAACACGTTCCTACCCGAAACACCTACAGCTATGACACTCAAGTTCTTTTACTTCGCTCCTTGAAGCGAATTCTTTCATCGTTAGTCTGTATTTTGTTTTGTCCCTCTGTTCCCTTAATATCGTTACATCACCAAGTCTGTGCCTTATTTGTTCCTCCTTATTGGCATGATAGTCATACCGTTCGGGCATCGTCTGTAGTAATTTCTTAAAGTGATACTTACCAGCTTTGATGCAAAAACCACCGCAGTTATTGTGGGTAAAGCCCATATCATAAAGCCTGGGAATCTTCACTCCCGTTTGTTCATACCATGTCGTCTTAATGGCAGAGGCATCTATGAAAAATGAGTCAGGCTCACACATTACGGAACGAACCTTATAGGGATTCCAGTTAGTCTTGATAGCAGACAGCCGCTCTTCTTCTGACCAGTGAATACCAAAGAAGAGCGTCGTTTCTTCTGGTGAGTATCTTGCGTTTATCCACTTCCTAGCAGGCTCCCTCTTCAGTACCTTACTGCATGGATCTATCCTAGAGTTGCCCAAGAACCTCTCCTTATTGAACACGTCCCATACGTTCATACCTGACGTAATGTGAGTCACTCCGTCAGGTGCGATCGCGTCTATAGATTCGTCAAGGAAGCGATATAAATCCTCGTCCTCTGTCAGTGTGTCTGTAAATAGCAGATGCAGCTTACCTGGTAAGTTGTTTCTTATCCACAGCGCAGTCAGAGCGGATGAAACGCCGCCAGAAAAGAATACTATATTGTACATGGTTGATACCCTCGTAGAATAAACGTCGTTAATCTACGTCGTTAAATACGTCGTTTTATACGTCGCATAATAACGTCGTTATTTTTGCAAGCTATATCTCTGGCATACTCTTGGAAGTATCACCAGTGACATTAAGGTAGTGTTGATAGATTACTTTTGGTGAATTACCGAGTATCTTTGCCACTTCCACAGGATTGCCACCTTGTAACAATGCTTCGGTAGCAAAAGTATGTCTGTTGCTATAAGGTTTGCGGTATGGTACACATGCTAGCTTAAGCGCTAGTTTCCAATGAGAAGCGTACAGTTTTGAGGTAAGTATTTCGCCCGTTCGTGGATGCGGGAAACATAGCGACTGATTGTACATATCCCTACCTTGTACTGCTGCTTCTAACGCAATACGAATATTCTCATTAAGCGGAATACGTCTCACCTTGCCAGTCTTTGTTTTGCCGATATGGGTATCGACCGCACTTTTAGAAATCGTCAGATATCCGTCCAATTGGTTGATATCACCATAAGTTAACGCAAATGCTTCACTAGGGCGACACCCGGTAGACATTAGAAATCGCGTGATAGGTTCCCACGGTTTCAAGGTATTGTTAAATGACATCGTGTTGAGTATCTGCTCTCTCTCGTTAGCACTGAAAGGTTCCGGCTTTTCTATCTCATCAGGTTTCAATCTTTTCAGTGCCTTACGCCAGGGATTTACGGGAATATCTGCATCTGCTTGCATCCAATCCCAGAACAACATAATGGGTACGATTTTACAGCGTATTGATGAGGTCTTGAGAGTACGTTGCAAGACCGACAACTCGTAAGCACAACCATTGGTAGTAGCATCTTCTATGACTCGGAATTGCTTTAGCGTCTCCAATGTCCACACTCTATGTTGTTCAAATCGCGCTTTAAAAGTATAAGGACGTACCTCTGATTGCTTTGTGAGCATAAACCTTTGAAACTGTTCTATAAGTGTTAGCTCTGGTTTTTGATATCGTTCTGGTTTGTAGCGCTCTAGCGTGTCATCAAACGTTCCACGATACAAGTCACTTTCCATCTGTTTAGCGATCGCAACGACGGCATTTTCGCTTGACTTGTCTACCGATTTAATACCCGTACCAAAACACTTACGCTGTCCGTGGTGTGTGAAACGTATGCGGTAACTTTTGCCACATATCTCGACATTGACTTGACCTTTGTAAACTGTGTGTACCATCGTGTAACTATTGCCACCTATAGAGTGTGCTATCCCGTGTGTCATTTGTAACACAGAGAAGTAACAGTGTCGAGTTATACCCTTCCAAGGTAGCCAATATGGTACGGATCTTAACAGATTCGAGACCCCTCATTTTCTCAACTCTGCGGTGCAAGTGTTCTGCTGTCGGTCATTACTCATAAGGGTAATGCTCGGTAGGCACAGTTAAGGAGCAAGCGCAACTGCATTTTTCCCTAACTTGAGTATGTCCCTTCGTTTCCTACATCTAGTTTTCCTTCGGGATTCTAGATTGGCAAGCGAACGGTATATTTGAGGGCGGTTATCTTTTTCTAGATTGCCATTGAGCAGTTTGGGAAAATTAACAGCAATCTTAATCCAGCTTTGGAGAAGCTTTTGCCCACATCTAAACTGTAAACACTTGTATCAGCAGAGTAAAAAAATATTTTGTATTATGTACAGCAAAAATCTCAGCACTACCCCATTAGCGACTGAAAGTAATCTAGAAAAGTTGCGAACTGATAATTTAGCACTTTTGCGATCGCATGGTTTAGCTGAATATAATACTGCCGACGAAATAGCCTTTGCAATGGGAATCAGCTTAGAAAAACTGCGCTTCTTGACCTCTAGCCGTTCTACATCCCCAACTATACAGTTGAGGAAAAGTAACAGCAATCTTAATCCAGCTTTGGAGAAGCTTTTGCCCGCACCGGAACTGTAAAAACCTGCACTGGCAGAGTAAATAAATCTTTTGTAGTATATAGTAGTACAAACGTTTAAAAAATCCTTTCGCTTTTGTCTACAAGGTTGCAAACTCCGAGAACTTCAGTGATCAAGCTGTGAGACAGCGATTTGAATCGCAGGTGGTATTTGAGTTCAAGCAAGGTTATAAATGTTTTTATCAAATCTTTTTAGCTGGTTGCGATGCCTGTGCCCAAACCAAGCATTGCATAGCTTACCTAAAATATCAAGTAAATTCTTTATGCAAATCACTATGTGGCAAACATTTTATATCAAACTTAACGAAATCGGCATCTTATATCACCGCAGCGACTTTAAGAAAATTTTGCAGCCAGGTACACATACATATTTTGGTCGGCATTGGCAAGTTAAAATTTATGACCTCAATCAGCCACAAGCTCAGATAGAAAACCTAGAATTGTTGTTGCGAAGTCACGAAGCCGAACTGCAAGAACATTTATTGATTATCAGAACTGCATTCAACCAAGCTGCTTTAGTCCGTTGCGGTCAGAATTGGGTAAGTGTTGCACCAAATAAATTACTAGCTTTTTGGCGTGGTTTTATTGAGGTAGAATCTCATCTGTTCAACTTGGAAGAAAGCTGGGAATTACCTAGTTCCTTTGTCCAGCAATTGCGCTCAGTTCCATTGAATGGACTGAAGAAGTTCCAAATCTCAGAGTATGAGATTGGTTTGCTATATCTGCAAAATAATTTTGTGCGACCTCTAGAACCAGGAGAGTATGCTTTTTGGTCGGTAGATAGAGATGTTACAGTCCAACCTCTCAGCCGGATAATCCCTAACCCAGATTTTCCCCTGGAAGATGTACTCATTGAAAAACATCCCGATTTTATTGCTGCTTACTGTCAAACCGTGCAATTACTGACTTCACAAGTAGCAATTGTCCGATATCGAGGTAAAGTGATTTCTATTTTGCCACCCACCAGCCGCAAGCTATTTTGGCAGGGTGTTGAAGTGGAAATTCTCGATCTCAGCACTGATGCTCAGTTACAGCCTGCTTTAGTGGCTGAGTTGGTTGAAGGTTCAACAGAAGTAAAATTGCTCAGTCGCAACTGTTTGCATATTTGCCAAGTTCCCGCCCAGCACGTTGGACTAGTATACATTAATCAAGAGTTTCAAGGACAGCGATCGCCAGGGGTACATGCTTGGTGGTTATTTGGCCGCTCTTTTCAAACCGAAACCATTGACCTGCGACTACAAAATATGGAAGTATCTGGTCAAGACATCCTCTCTAAAGATAAAGTACCTCTGCGGTTGAATTTGACCGCTGGCTTCCGCATCCAAGACCCATTGAGGGCAAAAAACGGGTTATCAGATATTTCCGGCTTCTTGTACAAAGAATTACAGTTTGCTTTGCGTGGTGCAGTCGGCGAACGCAACTTAGATGGTTTATTAGAAGATAAAGGTGCAATTGATAGAAGCATCTCTGAATACATTCGCCAGAAAGCCGCAGACTATGGAATTGAAGTAGATTCTGTAGGTGTCAAAGATATTATTTTACCTGGTGAGATTAAGGCTATCTTGAGCAAGGTAGTCGAGGCAGAAAAAGCCGCTCAAGCAAACGTAGTCAGACGTAGAGAAGAAACGGCTGCTACCCGCAGTATGCTAAACACTGCCAGAGTGATGGAGGATAACCCCGTGGCATTGCGTTTGAAGGAACTCGAAGTATTAGAGCGGATAGCAGAGAAGATTGATCGGATTCAAGTTAACGGCAGCTTGGATAATATTTTAACAGACTTGATTCGGATGAATCCGTAGCGATGGCATTAATGAAGTTAGCATGATTTATCAATCACAAATCCTAACTCAGAAACAAATATGTGACAAAATAATATTGTTGTCTTATAGCCAATGCGATCGCTTACGACCTATGATTTCTACTATCTCGCGCCGCTACAGCTTGGATGAATATCGCGCGATCGAAGAAAAAGCCGAAGGACGCAGCGAATATCGTGATGGAGAAATTGTACCTATGGCCGGAGGGACACTCAAACACAGCCGCATCGGTGGCAATATTTTTGCCTTTTTCAAGTTTTTGCTGCGCGATACTCAATTCGAGCCAATTAACAGCGATTTGCGGTTGTGGATTCCTGAATATCGACGTGGGGTATATCCAGACGTGATGATTTTTGACGGTGAACCGCAATTAAATGCTGAACGTTTAGATGAAGTCTTGAATCCCACGCTGATTGTTGAAGTTCTATCTCCTTCCACCGCAGATTACGACCGACTCAGTAAATTTCGGATGTATCGCTCAATTGCGAGTTTTAGCGAATATTTATTAGTCGAACAGGATGAACCTTTTGTAGAACGCTATAGCAAACAGGCTCAAGGTTGGTTGCTCAGTGAATTTAGCGGCTTAGAGCTATCTATTTCTTTAGATTCAGTTAGGATTGAATTGCCAATGGCAGAAATTTATCGCGGCGTTGTTTTTGAGTAAAGTAGCTCTGGCTTTTTGCAACAACGCACGCTATTAAACAGAGATTCTCCTGTCATTACTTATTAGACAAATTCACGCTACACCATATTGCGTATATTGACGCAGGTAAGATGGCTGTAATCCTAAAATAATATCCTCTCTAGGTACTCCCATCTCAGCCAAATCTTCAGCAATTTGGATATCCGTCATATTATGCTGAATCCATATCTTTTCATCTTTGATATCGAGATGTATCACACAATTATAAATTCGGTCATATCCATCCCAACCAATCTCTAGAATCTGGTAATGATCTCGCACCGTATCGAATATCAGTTGGATTTCAACATCTTCCTCTGAAGGTTTATAACTGCCATACTTCGTTAGTAAATTCTGAATATATTCACGATATTGGTCTAGCTTTGCCATTGCACAATCACCTCAACTTTTGGATCGTAAACTATCAACTTAACTTGATACTCTTGTACTGAAGTTTGGGCAAAGTCCCGGCTAAACAGTGAGCGATAGGTTGAGACTGGAACTGCGAGAAACAGAACTCGTTCAGGCTCCCTGAGTCGCAGAGCTAATCTATAATTGAGAAATTGCCCCAAAGCTGCATGGTACTCAAACAGTTCTGAATCACCCAAAAAACTTTTAATCTCAACAGCAATTTTTTCAGTTCCTCGCTCGGCTGCTAATATTTTTTCTGCACCTAAATCGACTGACATTTTATCTTTGGCAAACTTCACAACTAGCGGATCATGAGTGATGACCTGTCGAAGTACTTACTCTATCCTAAATGAGTTATATGTTCATCCCGCGTATCGTTATCAAGGTGTCGGTTCTCAATGTATTCAGTATCTTTCCGAAGTGGTGACTAAACCAATCTACGTTCTTCCTGGTATGGGGACACGAGGATTTTACGCCCAGCTAGGTTTTTTACCTGTACCTCACGACAACGTGCCTCAAGAGATGTCTAATTTAAGTAATGCCTTGTTGATTCTACACTAGCTTTAATGCTAATACTTCCACCGCGCGATCGCCTGGTAATTGCTATTATAATTTCTACACTAGCGATCGCTGGTATAAATACTTTATTATTGAGAACCAGATCAAATATTTTAGACGTAGGTTGGGTGGAGCGGAGCGCAACCCAACATATATCAGGATGTTGGCTTTGGCAAAGCCTCCACCCAACCTACAATTTTTTTACAACATTTTAGCCTTGCCACACTACTACATATACTTATACTTAGATTTTTTCAGGAATCAAATAGGATTCCTATATATACACTATAATCCAGTGCGGCATCAGCTTTGTGAATTCCCGCAGCAATGGACTTTTTCGAGTATTCATCGTTTTATTGGGCAAAAGATTTACCCGTTAGATTGGGGTAGTGATGGTCAGGTTCAGCTTTCGTCGGATATTTGGGATGTTTGATATATGACGGTGCGTTGCGCTTTGCGACAACGCACCCTACATTGGAAATGCGATCGCACTGTGCTACTGTCTAGAAAATAAACTGCCATCTAACGGCGTTCCTCAATGATACTTTCAGAAACAGGCTTTCCCTCAGCATGAATTAGTCGTCGCTCAGTTATTGGCTCGTAAGTAGGATGCTTGATCTGTTTTACTAACCCAGAATCGATCAGGGATTGATGAAATGCTGCTTGCTTAACAGTTTCTTCATTATCAGAAAGATACTTTTGAATTGTCTGATTAAGCTGCTGAAGCTCTTTTAGTTCAAGTGTCTCAAGCTGCTTAAGTATTTGGTTCAAAGTTTCTATTGTCATACTTTTTTAATGTTCCTCAAAGGGAAGCTGTTCTGGACGTTCAAGCGGATCGCCTTCCCAACTACCTATTACTTCTTCAACAAATTTACGAGAGTATCCTAGTTCTTCCGGCGTTTTGTTTGGAGACTGTGAGGATTTTTGTATGACAGGTTGAAAGACAATCACTACATCTAATTCTTGGTTAGCAATTTCAGGCGGAAGCTGGATTTGCAGAATTCCATCATCACCAATATATGTTCTAATCTTAATGCTTTCCATAACTGACCTCCTAGCTTATTATATTATCAGTATTTGGGCGAGTTTAACTTTGTTTATAAATCATTTCCATCCTTAACTTTTCAATCTCCAACTTCAAATTTTCATTTTCTATCCTCAACTTAGCATTCTCCTCTCTAATCAACTCAACTTCATTCCTCTTACTCAAAGCTTGATTAATCGCCAACTTCCGCATATCTAACGAGAACCAACGCTGATAAGTTTGGGTATGAACCTGCACACTATGCCCCAAATTATCCGCCGCCGCTTTAATTGGGATTCCCAAAATATGCGCCCGAATTGCCCAAGCGTGGCGTAAATCATAAGGTTTAAAATCCAATCCTATTTTACGGAACCACCAACTAACTCGCTGTGTTAACGCCGTTATCTCCGCATGATTAGTGTTATCTTTTTTAGCGATCGCACTTCTCAACATCTCTAAATATTTAGGATTTATCAAATCAAAATCCTCAATCCATTGCCGATGTAATGGCAATGCTTGTCTCTCACCAGTTTTAGAATCTTTATGAACTTTCCATGTCAAATCTATATTTTCTTGACTCAACCACCAATCAATATCGGGATTAATAAAAAGTTCCCGTGGACGTAAACCAAAAACTGCTAACATTCCATACGTCCAACGCCAAAGCTGCCAGCTATCTTGAACGTTTTGATTAACTTGATTACCTCTGTTATTTTGGTAATCTTCAAACTTGACAATTCCCTCAAATATTTCGGCATCGGTCGGTATATTCCGGGAATTATTATCTGGCATTCTGGAATATTTAGATAAATCAATTTCGATGTTGAATGTCATACAAAATGCCGATATAGCTCTAGCTGCATTATACTTAGCCCATTCTTTATCAATTTGCTCAATTGAACTGATCAAACTTCCCGCAGTAGCTAAATCTTGAGGATTAGTAAATCTCTTGGTGCGGGAAAAGTAATAAAAAAAAGTATGCTCACTTTTTGTTGTGCGTTTGTGAGTTTTAAAATATTCTTCTTCAAACTTTTCAAGTAATTCCCCTATAGATTGAAAATCTTTTCTAATTGCCTCATTTCCTAAATATTTATCATTCCATTCAAAAGTTTTACGAGCAATTAACTTCCCTAATTCATAAGCTTCTTCCTCAGCCGTCTTGAGTCCATCCAAGTTAGCGGGAATATTCAAACTGAGATTGTATTGCTTTCTCCCAGTACCGTTGCTATCTTTGTCTCCCGGTTTAATTGGTAACGTCGCTCGTAATTGCAGACTTCCATTCGATTCTCTAATTGTCACCTTTGCCTTTGCAGACTTCAAACGCAGATTAACTTTCTCTAATTCCAGTAGTACGTTTGTTCTCATGTGTTCTTTTTGCTGCCGTGGTTGCAGAGATGAGCAAAAAACGGGCGAATAGAATTCGCAGCCACACAAGCAAAACCCGCTCCAAAGTTTTGATCTAACGAAGCCTGATCTCAGGCTTCTCTCGGCGCGGGCTAACCTACGTACTGCTACGCCTACAAACGCTCAATTTTTCCCTAGTCCGCGTAGGCGGACTTTGTTTGTGTAGCCGCGATTTCTAATCGCCCTGCCTCAGGACAACATTTAGATGATGCGTGAGTCCTGAACCTGATTATGCATCGCTGTGTTTTTAGCCTATATTTAGCCTAAAAATAAATGTGTTCTCAGCAAACAATGTTTAGCAGAGACATTGCTTACTGCAAACATTAGGCTGTTAAAAAGAATTAAACCACAAAAAGGATTACTCCGGCCCTTATCACGGTTATGACGGCTTCGCCATCTTCGCACGCGACATGGACTTGGCACTCAACAGCCCAACCTGGTCATTAATTGGCGCTCCTTGGAATGAAAAAGCTCAGGCTAAGAAGGCTGAAGCTAAGGCTAAGGCTGCCGTCTAGGGAAATGGGAGAGAGCGATAAGTAAGGATAACCTGGGGCTAAAACCCCAGGGGGGAGTTGGGAATCCAAAATTCAAAACTGAAAAATTAAAATTTCTTTTGATTTTTGCATTTTGAATTTTGAATCATATTCCCATCTCCTACCCCCGCCTCAAATCCTTATTTCTCAATCAGTAAAAGAATTCAGTAAGCTTGGAGATCCAGAAATGCCTCAGAATCCAGAAAAAATTCAAGACCACGTTGAGTTATTCCACCAACCAGAGTACCAACAGCTATTTGAAAACAAAAAGCAGTTTGAAAATGGTCACGACCCCGAAGAAGTAACACGGGTTGCAGAGTGGACAAAGGGTTGGGATTATCGTGAAAAGAACTTCGCTCGTGAAGCTTTAACCGTTAACCCTGCTAAGGGTTGTCAACCATTGGGAGCAATTTTTGCTGCTGTTGGTTTTGAAGGTACTCTACCTTTCGTTCAAGGTTCTCAAGGTTGCGTTGCTTATTTCCGCACCCACTTAACCCGTCACTACAAAGAACCATTCTCTGGTGTATCTTCTTCAATGACTGAAGATGCAGCCGTGTTTGGTGGTCTGCAAAACATGATTGACGGCTTGGCGAACTCTTACCAACTCTACAAGCCCAAGATGATCGCTGTCTGCACCACCTGTATGGCAGAAGTAATTGGTGATGACTTACAGTCTTTCATCAACAACTCCAAAGAAGCTGGTTCAGTTCCTCAAGATTTCCCAGTACCTTACGCTCACACCCCTAGTTTTGTCGGTTCCCACATCACTGGTTACGACAACATGATGAAGGGAATTCTTTCTAACTTGACCGCAGGTCATAAGAAAGAAACCAGCAATGGTAAGATCAACTTCATCCCAGGTTTTGACACCTACGTAGGTAACAACCGCGAAATCAAGCGGATTGCTTCTTTGTTCGGTTTTGACTACACAATTCTAGCCGACAACAGCGACTACTTGGATTCACCTAACACTGGTGAGTTCGATATGTATCCAGGTGGTACAAAGCTGGAAGATGCAGCAGATTCAATCAATGCGAAAGCGACGATCGCTCTGCAATCACACTCTACCCTCAAAACCCGCGAGTATATTGAAAAAGAGTGGAAGCAACCAACCTCAGTTTCCCGTCCTTGGGGCATTAAGGGTACTGATGAGTTCTTGATGAAACTCAGCGAATTGAGTGGTATCCCCATTCCTCAAGAATTGGAAATTGAACGCGGTCGTGCAGTTGATGCCATGACTGACTCCCATTCCTGGATTCACGGCAAGCGTTTTGCGATCTACGGCGAACCAGATTTAGTATACAGCGTAGTTGGCTTTATGCTAGAAATGGGTGCTGAACCTGTGCATATCTTGGTTCACAACAGCAACGAAGTATTTGAAGCAGAAATGAAAGAACTGCTTGCTTCTAGCCCATTCGGTAAGAATGCAACTGTTTGGCCTGGTAAAGATTTGTGGCACATGCGTTCTTTGATGTTCACCGAACCCGTAGACTTCCTCATCGGTAACACCTATGGTAAGTACCTGTGGCGCGACACCAAGACTCCCTTAGTGAGAATTGGCTACCCCATCATGGATCGTCACCACTTACACCGCTACTCCACCATTGGTTATCAAGGTGTGATCAACTTGCTTAACTGGGTTGTAAATACTCTGTTTGAAGAAATCGATCGCAACACCAACATTCCTTCTAAGACAGATATTTCCTACGACTTGATTCGTTAGAAATTGCGTAGAAACACAACGTGTTAATTAAAGGGTAAAGAAGGGGAGTAGGGAGTAGGGAGTAGGGAATGGGGAAATATTTAAACCCAATGCCCAATCCCCAATTCCCAATCCCCAACTCCCCTTTTTCTTGATAGCATTTACCCAAGGAATTTATAAATGGAAACCATCAATCACACTCACGAACATACTCACACTCATCCTCATCCTAATTACCATCCACCTAACCAGAAAAAACCAGGGTGGTTCCACAATCTTCTTAATCCGTTGCGCCGTGTAGTAGATGGAATTCAGGTTAAAAATAATCGCTTCGCTCATCTAATTTGCCAAACAATTCCTTGTTGTTGTCCCTTTGAGCGACAAATTAAATTATTTGGGAAGTCTATTGATATCCCACCACTATGTAAACTCAATCCTTTATATGACGAATTTGTCGGATTGCGTTTTCGCGCTCTATCTTACCTTGCTGATGTATGTGGAGAGGATGTCACGAAATACATTTGTTAATTATTGGGCATGAGGCATTGGTTATTAGTCATTGGTCATTAGTCATTAGTTATTAGTCATTAGTTGTTAGCTATTCAAAGGACAAATGACAAATGACAAAGGACAATTAACAATTAAGAGAAGAGAGATGAAAATCACCCAAGGTAAAATCAACGAGCTGCTGACTGAGACAGGATGCGAACATAATCAGCACAAACAAGCCCAAAAGAAAAACAAGTCTTGCGCCCAACAGGCACAACCTGGCGCGGCTCAAGGGGGCTGCGCTTTTGATGGTGCAATGATTGCTCTAGTGCCGATCGCAGATGCTGCTCATTTAGTCCACGGACCGATAGCCTGTGCTGGTAATTCCTGGGGCAGTCGTGGTAGTCTGTCGTCTGGCCCGCAACTCTACAAAATGGGCTTTACCACTGACTTGGGTGAAAATGATGTCATCTTCGGTGGCGAAAAGAAACTCTACAAAGCGATTCTGGAACTCAAAGAGCGCTACCAACCAGCAGCAATATTTGTCTATGCCACTTGCGTTACTGCCTTAATTGGCGATGATATGGATGCTGTCTGCAAAGCGGCGGCTGAGAAAATTGGTATTCCTGTTGTTCCCGTCATTGCCCCAGGATTCATTGGCAGTAAAAATCTCGGCAACCGTTTTGGCGGTGAAGCTTTATTAGAATATGTTGTCGGCACAGCAGAACCGGAACATACAACGCCCTATGATATTAACTTAATCGGTGAATACAACATCGCCGGGGAAATGTGGGGAGTCACACCACTGTTAGAAAAGTTAGGCATCCGTATTTTGTCTAAAATTACGGGCGATGCTCGCTACGATGAAATTCGCTACGCCCACCGCGCCAAGCTCAACGTCATGATCTGCTCACGAGCGTTGCTGAATATGGCGAGAAAGATGGAGGAGCGTTACAACATCCCCTACATTGAAGAGTCTTTCTACGGCATCGATGATATGAATCGCTGTCTGCGAAATATCGCCGCTAAATTAGGCGATCCTGATTTACAGGAGCGGACAGAAAAGCTAATTGCCGAAGAAACAGCTGCTTTAGATTTGGCACTGGCTCCTTATCGCGCTCGACTCAAAGGTAAGCGAGTTGTTTTGTATACAGGTGGTGTTAAGAGTTGGTCGATTATCTCGGCTGCTAGAGACTTGGGTATTGAAGTTGTTGCTACCAGTACTCGGAAAAGTACTGAAGAAGATAAAGCCAAAATCAAGAAGTTGATTGGCAACGACGGCATCATGCTGGAGAAAGGCAACGCTCAGGAATTGCTACAACTGGTTAAAGACACTCGCGCAGATATGCTGATTGCTGGTGGACGTAACCAATATACTGCTCTGAAAGCTCGAATTCCTTTCCTTGATATCAACCAAGAACGCCACCATCCTTATGCAGGTTATGTGGGAATGATTGAGATGGCGCGGGAACTGTACGAAGCTCTCTATAGCCCGATTTGGGAACAAATACGCAAACCCGCTCCTTGGGACGAGGAGGTAATTTAATGGCGATCGTTACTGTTTCTAACAAAGCACTGACAGTTAATCCCCTCAAGCAAAGTCAAGCTTTGGGCGCAACCTTAGCCTTTCTGGGATTGAAAGGTACAATGCCTTTATTCCACGGTTCTCAAGGTTGTACTGCTTTCGCTAAAGTTGTCCTCGTGCGGCATTTCCGGGAAGCGATTCCTTTAGCTACCACAGCGATGACGGAAGTCACTACCATTTTGGGTGGTGAAGAGAATGTGGAAGAAGCAATTCTCACTTTGGTAGAAAAGGCTAACCCGGAAATTATTGGTTTATGTAGCACTGGGTTAACGGAAACTAGAGGAGATGACATCGAGGGATTTCTGAAGGAAATCCGCGATCGCCATCCCGAATTGAATAATTTAGCGATCGTTTTTGCACCTACCCCAGATTTTAAAGGTGCATTACAAGATGGCTTTGCTGCTGCTGTGGAGAGCATAGTTCAGGAAATTCCTCGCGCAGGTGAACTCAGAACTGAACAAGTGACGATTTTGGCGGGTTCTGCCTTCACACCAGGGGATGTACAAGAAATCAAAGAGATAGTTACAAAATTTGGCTTAGTGCCGATCTTTGTACCTGACCTTGGTGCTTCCTTAGATGGACACTTGGAGGATGGTTATAGTGCAATTACAGTCAGTGGAACTACCTTAAAACAGGTACGAGAAGTAGGTAGTTCTGCTTTCACCCTGGCATTGGGTGAAAGTATGCGGGGGGCTGCCAAGATTCTGGAAGAACGCTTTGGGACACCTTATGAGGTGTTTGGCGAACTGACAGGATTGGAACCAGTAGATGAATTTATCCAAGCATTGGCGATTCTGAGCGGTAACAGCGTACCCGAAAAATACCGCCGCCAACGTCGTCAGTTGCAAGATGCAATACTGGACACCCACTTTTACTTCGGTGCAAAACGAGTTTCCCTAGCGTTGGAACCAGATTTGCTGTGGTCAACAGTGCATTTTCTGCAATCGATGGGAGCGCAAATTCATGCGGTGGTGACAACCACGCGATCGCACCTCTTAGAAAAACTCCCGGTTAAAAACGTCACCATCGGCGATTTAGAAGACTTTGAGAGTTTAGCAGACGGCTCTGATTTGCTGATTGGTAACTCGAATGTCAGTGCGATCGCTAAACGACTCTCAATTCCTCTTTATCGTCTCGGATTGCCCATTTATGACCGCTTAGGTAATGGTCAATTTACCAAAGTTGGCTATCGAGGCACAATGGAACTTGTGTTTGGCATCGGCAACCTGTTTTTAGAACAAGAAGAAGCCAGAGTTAAGCAGTTCCAAGAGTTCGGAATTGTGAGCGCAGAGTTTTGAATTTTTCTTCAAGAACTCAGAATTCAGAATGCTTTTCAGAAAGAGTAAAACCTGCCACTGATGGTTTGCATTTAGCGTTTTCGTAGGGAAAACCACTAAATATGCAGATTTAGTTCTTACTCCTGAATTCTGAACGGTAGTTGCTCTACTTGGGGAGACCCCAAGACCGCACTACCTCCTCCTGACTCCTGAATTCCTTCTTCCCAATTCAAAATTCAAAACTTTAGAGAGGAGAATTAGAATGAAAATTGCCTTCACCACGAGTGACCGAGTTCATATTAATGCTCATTTTGGAGCAGCAGATGAAATTGATGTTTATGAAATCTCGGATGAAGGATATAGATTCCTAGAGACTCTTAACTTTGATGACCAACTCCAAGAAGAGAATAATGAGAGTAGACTCGCACCAAAACTTGCGGCTCTAGAAGACTGCACAATTATTTATGTTATGGCAATTGGTGGTAGCGCCGCCGCTCGATTAATCAAGAAAGGTGTCACCCCAGTGAAGGCGCGATCGCAAGAAGATGAAATTAGTGAAGTGCTAACGAAGCTAGTGAAAACTCTCAAAGGTAATCCTCCTCCTTGGTTACGTAAAGCTTTACAGCAAAAAACCACAAATTTTGCCGATGAAGTTGAAAATGAGGCAACAGTATGACCGCAAATAATAGTGTTAACGGAACTGCTACAACTGAAGTCTTGAACTCACCTTTTCTAAAGGTATTAATTAAACAAATCCGTGGTCAAGACAGCTATGGAGTTTATCGTAGTTGGTCGGATGAGTTGATTCTCAAACCCTTTATTGTCACCAAACAAAAGAAACGGGAAATCTCCGTTGAGGGCGAAGTCGATCCGATCACTCAAGCCCGGATTATGGCATTTTTTCGGGCTGTAGCTGCTGGTATTGAACAGGAAACAGGTTTGATATCCCAGGTTGTGATTGATTTGAGCCATGAAGGATTTGGCTGGGCGCTAGTTTTTTCTGGTCGTCTTTTGCTAGCTGTGAAAACCTTGCGAGATGCTCAACGCTTTGGCTTTGACTCGCTAGAGAAATTAGCAGAAGAGGGAGAAAACTACGTCAAAAAAGGCCTTGATTTGGCGAAACGCTTTCCTGAAGTTGGCAAAATTTAAAGAGTTAGGAGTGAGGAGTTAGGAGTGAGGAGTTGAATTAGCTATTAACTGATAATTCATGATTTACAGTTCCTGATTTATAACTTCTAACTCCTAACTTCTAACTCCTCACTTGTATAAAAGGAGTGGCTGATTGTGCAAGCAGAAGAAATAAGTATTGAGGAACTACAAGGACAAATCAGACGGCTTAACAGCAAAGCTGGTCAGATGAAAATGGATCTGCATGATTTAGCTGAAGGTTTGCCAACAGATTATAAACAACTTATGGATGTTGCCGCTGCAACTTATGAAATATATCGCCAGTTAGATGAACTTAAGCAACATCTGAAACAATTGGAGAATGCTAAATGACTGGAACTATTGATGAATTCAAGAAGCTCGTAGATGCAGAGGAATTCTTTCAATTCTTTAACTTGTCCTACGACTTAGAAGTTGTGAATGTAAATCGTTTACATATTCTGAAAAAGTTTTCTCAATACATGCAGGAAATTGATGATAATTCTCCTGGCTTGAGTCAAGAAGAGAAATTAAATCAATATTCTTTGGCTTTGCAAAAAGCTTATCAGGTATTTATCGAATCGACAGCTTATGAACAAAAGCTGTTCAAAGTGTTTAACGACAAGCCGAAAAATGTAGTCACACTGACAGAAATCACTTCTGATTAGGAGGTATAAATTGGTTAACCTGACGCCTACCGAATTAGAACGCTATCGTCGCCAAATGATGCTTCCGAATTTTGGCGAAACAGCACAGAAGCGCCTGAAGTCAGCGACAGTTTTGGTTACAGGTGTGGGGGGATTAGGCGGTACGGCGGCGCTTTACTTAGCAGTAGCGGGCGTTGGGCGGCTAATCCTAGTCCGGGGTGGTGACTTGCGGCTAGATGATATGAATCGTCAGGTTCTTATGACTGATGATTGGGTAGGTAAGCCAAGGGTATTCAAAGCTAAAGAAACTCTGGATGCGATTAATCCTGATGTCCAAGTGGAAGCTGTTCATGAGTACATCACCCCGGAAAATGTAGATTCCTTAGTGCAGTCCGCTGATATGGCTCTTGATTGTGCCCACAATTTTACAGAGCGCAATTTGTTAAATGAAGCCTGTGTGCGATCACGTAAGCCAATGGTGGAAGCCGCAATGAATGGGATGGAGGCTTACCTAACAACGATTATTCCTGGTGTGACTCCTTGCTTGTCTTGTCTGTTTCCAGAAAAGCCTGATTGGGATCAGCGCGGCTTTTCAGTTATAGGCGCTGTCTCTGGGACATTAGCTTGTTTAACAGCACTGGAAGCTATCAAGCTGATCACCGGGTTTAGTCAGCCTTTATTGTCGCAATTGCTGACAATCGACCTCAATCGGATGGAATTTGCTAAACGCCGTTCTCATCGCGATCGCTCTTGTCCAGTATGCGGTAATAGTGCGCCTTGGAGACACGCGCAATCCAATTCGATGGAAGCCACGGGGATTGTACAAAATAGTCATTAGTCATTGGTCATTAGTAAATAACAAAGGACAACTGACAAAGGACAACCCACATCTGAAATCAGAACAACTAATCGCTACAAATCAGGAGAACTGATGGCCGTTATCTTATCAGAAAAAGCAGAATTTCATCTGCGGGCATTCCTCAAAGGTTCAGCACCCGACGCTAATGGCGCAACTAAAGGTGTTCGCATCTCGGTAAAAGATGGTGGTTGCAGTGGTTATGAATATGCAATTGATATCACCAGCAAACCCCAACCAGATGATTTGGTAAGTCAGCAAGGCAAAGTGCTGGTTTACGTTGATGCCAAAAGTGCGCCCTTATTAGACGGAGTTATCGTTGACTTCGTTGAGGGAGTGATGGAAAGCGGGTTTAAGTTCATCAACCCCAATGCAACTGATACCTGCGGTTGTGGAAAGTCCTTCAAAACAGACGATGGTACGCCTACTGGTGTACCTTGCAGCTAACATCATTCCGTTAGTGCCAAGTCTGATGTAGAGGCTTTCTATAAATGCGATCGCTCTGCCTTGAGGTAGCTTCTCGTTCGCGTTGCATTCCTTAACTTTGTAGAGAAACTAGCTAAAGCGTAGCTTCTCCGTAACAAGAAGGAAAGCAAAAAGTAGGATAGATGGCTCAAAAATTCGGAAATTAGACCAACTGTATAACGTTTGAGGAGAATCGAAAAATGGCTACCTACCAAGTTAGATTAATCAACAAAAAAGAAGACATCGACACCACAATCGAAGTTGACGAAGAAACGACAATCTTGGAAGCAGCAGAAGAAAATGGTATTGAATTGCCCTTTTCATGTCACGCAGGTTCTTGCTCTAGCTGCGTTGGCAAGGTTGTTGAAGGTGAAGTTAATCAAGAAGATCAAAACTTTTTAGATGACGATCAGGTTTCTAAAGGATACGCTCTACTTTGTGTAACTTATCCTCGTTCTAATTGCACAATTAAGACTCATCAAGAAGCGTATCTGGTTTAAACTATTACTTTGGTTTCTGCCTTTAGCGACCAAATAAAAAATGAAGGATGAAGGATGAAAATATACTTCCTTCTACCCTTCATAATTCCTAATTTATAATTCAAATGTTTACCCACTTTAGCGTGACTGGCTGTTCATTAGAATTATTGAGAAAGGGAGAACGAGGAATTGTTACCTTCTGTAAAACTAAAGATGAAACAATCTTGAGCAAACTTATATCAATGGGAGTAAAACCAGGAGCTAATATCACTTTAAAACAAAAGTTACCCTCTTTCATTATCGAAATTGGAAACATAGATTTGGCACTAGATATAGAAAATATTCGCGCCATTTATGTTCGGATTATTGATCATTCAATTAATTAACCTCATGACTTAATGAAAAAGAAGATCCCGGACTTATTTAATAAGTCCGGGATCTATAGCCTTTAATTATCACAAATCAAATATGATTAGACAACCTGCCTATTTTTCAATCAACAGCAAGTATCACATCTGATGATTTAATCACAGCATGAGCGTGCTTACCTTCTACAAGTCCTAGCTTTTCTGCTGATGATTTTGTGATGATTGACACTAGCTCTACTCCTGGTGATATTTCTAAAGTAATCTCAGTATTGACTGAGCCATGCGTAACCTTTTTTACAGTGCCTTTTAGAGAATTACGAGCGCTAATTTCCATATTTTTATTTGTCAATTTAACTATTTATACTTTAGTAAACTAGCAAACTCTAATATGAAAAGTGTTTTTATTAAGATATCTTAATAAAATTGAAATAATTCTCATTTATCTAACAGCGATACCTCTCCTTGATAAGGATTACAAAAAGATATAGTCATTGGCTGCAAAACTCAGGATAAAAGAATTTCAAAAAAAACTAATGCCTATGGGTATGAGCGAAATATTATCATCAATTTAATATGGACATTTTTGTGTATAAATACCGAGGTCTGGATAATATTTTATATTTATACTAACTAAAAAATAGTTCACCTAAGATTAGAGTAAACCTAGAAGCAGTTTATAAGAAGAATTCAGAATTTAATTCTGTGCGACTGGGTAATAGCGCAGCGGTAGCGAGTATTTTCGAGTCGCGTCTGAATATTGGTTAAAATCGTACTTCTCTATCAAGATGCTACCTCGAATGTCCCGTTACGCGCTTTCGCCCCTGACGGGCAAAACTAGTATTAAATATTCTCGCCTTAAAACTCTATCTCTTTATGAGTGGAGTATTCTGAATTCTGACTCCTGATTTATTTTACGAGGCTGAAAAAAGAGGTTAATTTTATATTGTGCAGTATCGAGTTAATACAACAAGGTCAAATCTATTTTTTGAACACTTAAGTCCAGGTGTAGGCGTAGGATTTCCTGTCCCTAAAGACTGGTTGCCAATAACAACTTTTCCTTTACTAATTATAGTGGGTATGACTGGCGTAGGGAAAAGTACAATTACAAAAGCTTTGGCAGAAGAGGGTTTAGATTTTACACTTTTACCGAATCGTCGCGCTTTAACTGAACGCTTAATAATTGCGCCGATGTTAAAAATGGAAGATAAACTTGTGCAACCCCATTGTCGGATTAAACGCCTAACTTATGCTCGCCTTTATCGAGAACACTTCCCTGGTGGAATGGGTCGTATTTTAGCTTCGCTACATATCAATCCACAACAAGTTAACTCTCTGTTAGTTTTTGATAGTTTGCGTGGCGAAAATGAGGTTAAATATGCAGTTGCGGCTTTAGAAAATGCCAAATTTGTAATGTTGAATGCACCAAATATGGTACGTTTAGAAAGGCTTCTAAAGCGTCACGATCCTTTTGATCGGATTGATAATAAAGAGCTAGAAAATAGTAGGCAAATTCTACCAAAAACACTGACGAATTTTGCCAGTTTGGGTGTATCGGAGGCTTCTGCTTATTTTACTCCTCAAGAAGAACAAGAAATCTTAGAACTTGTAACCAAACAAGTTGTTACAGATATAGAATTGCGGGATAAACTAAAAATATTTGTCGAAGAGAGTCAGAACTATGATTCGGTTCCTACAAAACAGATTTTAGAAGCGATGGATACAAGCGATCGCTCCCTTATAATTGATACTATAGCTAGTCCCCAAGAATCAGCCAAAGTAATTATTTCTCGATTATACAAATCTGTTAATATAAAAAGTAATAAATAAATATCCTTAGTAAGAATTAACACAAGGATTGCTCAATGTCGCTATCTGAATTTGCAATTGTAGAAAGTACTCTCCGTGAAGGTGAACAATTCGTCAAAGCCAATTTTTCTTCAGATGATAAAGTTGAAATTGCTGAGGCACTTACTGCATTTGGAGTGGAATATATAGAGTTAACTTCACCAATTGCTTCACCTCAATCTCGACGAGACTGTGAACGATTGGCTCGGTTAGGCTTGCCATCCAAAATATTAACTCACATTCGCTGTCACTTAGAAGATGCTAAAGTCGCTTTAGCCACAGGCGTAGCCGGGATTAATTTAACTATCGGTAGTTCTTCTTTGATGCGTCAGTTCAGTCATGGTAAAAATATTAATCAAATTATTGATTTAGCATCTGAAGTTTTAACTTTTATTCATCAGCAAGCCCCCGATATTGAGTTACGGTTTTCGGCTGAGGATTCGTCACGCACATCTACAGAAGATTTAATTACAATTTACTCTGAGATTGAAAAGTTAGGAGTTGTCAAACGCATAGGAATTGCCGATACAGTAGGAATTATTACCCCAATGCAGGTATTTGAATTAGTGAAGACTTTGCGCCAGTTCACTAATTTAGATATTGAGTTTCACGGTCATAATGATACAGAGTGTGCAAATGCTAACAGTTATACAGCACTGGAAGCGGGAGCAACTCATATTGATACTTGTGTTCTGGGAATTGGTGAGCGCAATGGTATTACCTCACTAGCTGGATTTATTGCGAGATTATATGCTACAAATCCAGAGCAGATTAAAGCTAAATATCGCTTGGAAGAACTTGGTTACTTACATGAATTAGTTGCGAGAAAAGTTGGGATTTCTATTCCTTTTAACCATTGTGTTTTTGGAGAAAGTGCTTTTAGTCATAAAGCTGGCATTCATACTAAAGCTATGCTCAATAATTCTGAGACTTATGAAGCTATTAATCCCCGGAGTTTTGGTGTAACGCGCTCAATTTTAATCAATCATAAATTAGCTGGAAAACAGGCAGTTAATCACCGAGCTAATGAATTAGGACTTTCCTTTAATTTATCGCAGCTTAAAGATATTACCCATAGATTGAAAACTTTAGCTGATAAACAAAGTCTTACCATCGAAGATGTAGACAATATTTTATATTCTTATCATTGCCAGTAAATTTCAAAATATACGCACTTATTGTCTAAGTGCAGATCCCCGACTTCTTCAAGAAGTCGGAGATCTAAATCCACCTATATCTGCTATTAATCTATCTTATGTAAGAAAACTGTAAACATTACTGCTTTTCCATTATTTTTCAAGCTTTTTTAAGAAGAATGTTTGCTGTTTTTTATAAATGATTCATAATTTAAACTGATAAAGTTGATAGCATATATGTAAGTTAAAAGGATTTAGATAACATTTTTGCAAAAATGGTGAGCATTGCTCACCATTCTATTTGCCAAGTAAATTTATATTAGTAAAAAAGTTAACTGAGGAGTAGTTATGAATCGAATCAACTATCAAAAATTGAGTGAATTAACAACCCAATGGCTAATAGCAAAAGGCTATAATCTTAACGATTTAAATCAGCCTAGTGAAAATGGTGATACAGCTTTGATGAAGGCTACAAGAGAAGGAGTTTATACAGTCGTCAAAGAACTAATTGATGCTGGTGCGGATATCAATGCTCGAAATAGCGATTGCAACAATGCTTTGTGGTTTGCTTGTTTTGGTAATCACTACGATTTAATTAATTTACTGTTGGCTCACAGCATTAACATTGACAACCAAAATGATAACGGTGCAACTGTTTTAATGTACGCAGCATCAGCCGGAAAGACAGAAGTTGTCAAGTTACTTTTACAACATCATCCTAACTTATATTTAAAAAACTTAGACGATTATAAAGCAATAGATTTTGCTAGTAACATAGAAGTCTTAAGGATAATTAAAAATGCCATCAAGTCAGATTTCGGGCAAAGCTTATCATGACGCTACTAAGCATTCTTACTTATCGGTACAACTCGATCCAAATTATGTAGATGCTTCAACGCAGCCATCTGCATTTAAAGTTTATCCCAAGTTTTATCGGAGAGTAAAATTAAATCTCAACAATCCTATTCACTCTTTTATCTCATTAACCAGTGCGATAACACTGGAAAAAGTATATAAAGATGGCCCTTATAGACTGCGGGCGAATCCATCAGCAGGCGCTCTGTATCCCACAGAAGTTTACGTACAGGTTCGCGGGGTTGAGGGAATAGTAGATGGTATATACCATCTAGAAGTTGAGAATAATTGTCTAACTCTCATCTATGAATTAATTGATGATGGGTTAGAGAGTTATATTATACCGGGTAAATGTATCAACGGATTCATCTTTTTAATTAGTTGTGTTTATTATAGGTCTAGCTGGAAATACCAAAATAGAAGCATGAGATATTGCTTATTAGATAGCGGACACCATTTAGGTGCTGTTGCAGCTTCAGCTTATCTCCATAAAAAAAATATACAACTAGTTTTTGACTTTGATAAACTTGCGCTCAATTCAGATTTGGGTTTTGAGAATAAGGAGTTTATTACTGGTTGTGCGGTGTCAGGAGAATTACAAGACAAGAAAATCAGACGTTTAAGGCTGAAAGTTCCTTTTGTCTCTGGTACAGATTATTTTGAATCAAATCAATTTATTGAAGATGCTTATCAAGCAACTACTCAACAAAAGAGTCGTCAGCAGAAATTAGAGTATCCTCAATTTGATTTCGATCGGGATAAATTTTATCAAACTGTTTGGGATAGACGTTCTATTAGACGTTTCCGGAAAGAGGCTATTTCTCAAGAAGATTATTTATATGTAGTGCAACAACTTCAACAATCAATACCGACAGAAAACTATGAGGAAATAGAAATTTACTCAGTGGTGCATCGAGTAGAGGGAATGACACCTGGGTTATATAGAGGTACACATCTGGTTAAGACGGGTAATTTTAGTGAAAAGACAGGTTACTTATGTATTAATCAGGCTATTGCTAGAGATGGCGCTGTAACTTTATTTTTTGTGTCAGATTATTTAAATTATCAAACTGCTATGCAAATAGCTGGTTTTCTCGGTCAAAGACTTTATTTAACTAGTAATTATTTGGGTATTCAATGTAGTGGAATTGGTGCGTATTATGATGACGAAACCCAAGAATTATTAGAAACGAATAAAGATGTACTTTATGGAATGGTGATTGGAATATAAGCAGGAAGCTAAAGAGAGATGGCTAGAAATATGTATTACTTTAATGGTGATGACTCACATCCTATGCAACCGACATCTGCGGATATTATACTGCGGCAACAGCTAGAGGATTCTATTAGCAGATACTTTTATGACGCGTGCGATCGCACCATTCAAAATCTTCTGTCTGATTGTCGGTGGTATGTCACAACCCACGCCAATGCTCTGACATTGGTAATTGAATGTCCCGATCAAGTTATTAATTGGCGTGTTTTACAAAAAATTGTGCCAATGGGGACATTGCTATATGGAATTGTTAACAATGCTAAAATCCGTGTTTGTCCGCCAGAGAGTCAAGGCATACCTTTTGAAATGAGGGTAGATGAACTTTCTGTTTATCGGGATTGGGCATAAGAGAAAAGTTAGGAGTTAGGAGTTAGGAATTTTTACTTATTATTCTGACTGATAAGTGCAGCTACCTCTTCAAAAACTAAATCAGCAGAATGTTTGATAGCAGGACTTAACTCTAGTCCCAAACCAAGATTTGCCGCCTCAATTAAATAAACTGTCACATCTTCGGGAAAATCATTTTGAAAGATTTTCCGTCCGGCGGCTAAAGCATTATCCCAACGAAAATCGTGCAAGTTATAACTAGGTTCTGGCAAAGCTTCCAGTTCTTTTCCTGGAACTTTAAACACAGCACCCGGTTCAGAACCAGTTGAACTTGCATCAATAATTACTAATTGTTTACTACCTCTAGCTTGAAACATTACTTCCATTCCTGCGGTGCCACAGTCATATACTCGCACATGAGGATGAGGGTTTTCAGCTAGATATTTTTGTAAGCGCTGGGCAATGATTACGCCTACTGCGTCGTCATTGCGATTGAGATTGCCACAACCAATAATAGTTAGCATGGGATGAGACTTAATTGTTTAAGCAGTTGCAAATTCAGTTAAAGCGCGTAGTTTACCGCCGTAGGCATCGCTTGGAGGATGAAAAGCTAACACAATATCACTTTGAGGAACCCCGGCGTTTAATAAGTCGGTGGCAATACCTTCTTCAGTCCAATCTTCTTCGATCCAAATTTTGTGATTTTTAATCCGAATATGTACAGTAATACCTTTAATTCGGCGATTTTTTTGCCAGCCAATCTGAAACCATAGATATTGAGCGCGTTTATCATCCAGTGCTAAAAGGCTCTCTACATCGTCAAAATAGATACTAGGCGTATGTCTTCAGCTGCCACCAGAGCGATCGCGTATCCTAAGCAGGCACGAATATCTTCAATTTGTAGGTCTGGATAGTAGTCTCTGATAATTTCTTCAAATGAAAGTCCGTCATTAAGGAGTTCAAGAATGCTTTGTACAGTGATGCGTGTTCCTGCGATGCAAGGTTTACCGAAATGAATGTGAGAGTTAACTACGATTCTGTCCATTTAACTATAAACTAATAATATGTTTCCTAAATTATAAAATAAGAAGTTGCACTGTATCTATAAATGCAGTGAAACTTACTTTAAAGCTTAAGATCATAGTAAAGGTATAAGATTAAGAACAACGCATCATCAAGCTTCTGCTGATTGTGATTATTTCGAGTTTGTGCCATAACCTGCAAAATACGAGGCTCTGACTGATGGGACAGACAAAGCCTCTGAAAAATAATTTATCAGTAAGAAACTATAAATCTACACCATGTTTCTTGGCAACTTCAGTCAGTTTCTCATACTGATGTTGTGATGCTTGAGTTAATATCTCTTCAGCCTGTTCTTTAGTACTTCCTTCTTTAGGAATTAAATACTTGACATAAAGGGATACAAAATCAGCTGCGATCGCTAAACCGGATAGAGCGTGTTTGTCAGCTTCCTTACCTGCGATCGCAGCTACCAAACCGGCTTTAATTGGGTCTGGTTTAACTTTCATGAACTGCTCGACAAGTTTAGGAACGTAGTCTTCTGGTGGCAAATTATCTAACTTACTTCTATCAGGAGTAAAGTTACATTCTGCGGCTTGAGCCTGCTCTAAAACACACCATTCTATGTATTCTTGCAATGCTGCATCGGGAACGCGAGGGAGATAATTATGTAGCGCTAAATCAGACACAAGCTTACCGTGTAAATTGCTGTTTTATGCAAGTGCATTAATGCAAGCCTAACGCACTGTTTCTATAAGTTTTAGTGTGTTACGCTACGAGTTTTGAATAAAGGGCATTGGGCATTACTTATTGCCACATTTTTAGCAAATTACAAAAAGTTGGTGAGTTTTAAGATGGTGAAGTTTTATGATTTTGCTGCCCAAAGTATGGAAATGTCGTACTTATTAAACATTGAATCGGCACTCACAAGCGTCATTTCTTCTATCTGAGCCTGTGCAATCAACATTCTGTCAAAAGGATCTCGGTGATGCAAAGGTAACGCAGCCGCCTGTAAAGCATGAGAAGCTGTAATCTCTAGCGAGCGCATTGCCAATACCGTCATCCGACTAGAAATATAACTGTCTAAGGGGTCTGCCAGTGGTAACTTGCCGATCGCAACTTTTATCCCTATTTCCCAAATGCTAGCAACTGAGAGCCACAATTCATTCGTTTCATCGGCAATATGAGCGATGGCTGCTTCATTCAAAAGCTCTGGTTGGGTAAACCACCATAACCAGCACTGTTTATCTAGCAAGAGTTTCACTCCTCACCGCCTTCAAATGCTGCCAAAATTTCTTCTGGTAAAGGGGCATTGAAATCATCTGGCACTATAAAACGCCCTTTATCTTGCCCTAAACTATTGAGTCGATTTGATGAGGTGCGAAACGGAACCAACTTGGCGATCGGAACGCCTCGGTTGGAAATAATGATTTCTTCTCCAAGTTCTACGCGCGACAACAGCTTTGAGAGATTCGTTTTAGCTTGATGAATATTTACAGTTTCCATAGGATTAAACTAAGTCTGTAAACTAAGTTTAGTCTGGTTGTCATAGTGGTGCAAGGGCGATGTCTACGCTCAGTTAGATGACCGATCCAGTAAACTGTAAGTGAGCGTTGTCCATGATTGTGATATGAAAACTTTTACTGCGATCGTTGAAAGAGATCCTGATACTAAGTTCTATGTTGGCTATGTCTCTGGCTTTCCTGGAGCGCATTCTCAAGGTGAAACCTTGGATGAATTGCAGGAAAATTTACGTGAAGTTATTGAAATGCTTCTAGAGGACGAGGAACTGGTATTCGAGACAGAGTTTGTAGGTATACAACAGATTGTGGTTCAGTAGACCATGAGTAATATTCTTGTTCTAAAACCACAAGAAGTTGTACTGCAATATTCACAGCGATCAGCTGCTCTTTGAATGACCAATCGACGTAAAGCAACTGAAATCGTTACCATTTATCCCTGCTCCATTACACGCTGCGAACGCAAGTGCAACAGAGATAAAAATTCTGCCAACTCAACCAGCCCTTCTGCTTCTCGTCGTTCTGCAATGGGGAGCGCTTCGCCTGCATCTTGGCGATCCAGCAGAAATTGCAAACGCTCTTGGACAGCTTCAGGAAGTTGAAAGTGAGTCAGTTCAACAGGTATTTCAATAATTTCAGCCATACAAAGTATGTTTAGCAAAATTGCAACTACTTGTAGAGCTAGTGTAACTCAATGTGGGTTGTGGTAGACGATGTGATATTTGATAATTAAGCAGTCCGAAAACGCGCCAACTCTTCACCCGTCTTCGCATCATGGGCGTGGACTGTACACACTAAACATGAATCAAACGATCGCGCCACGTGACCAACTTCCACCGGATCGCTAGAATCGTAAATGGGTGTCCCAATTAAAGCTTCTTCAATAGGGCCACGGATTCCTTCACCGTCACGGGGGCCAATATTCCAAGTACCTGGGGCAATCACTTGGTAATTCTTAATCTTACCGCCCTCTACTTCTACCCAGTGACACAAAGAACCCCGCGCCGCTTCTGTTGCACCCCAACCGCGTCCATCTTTTTCTTTGGGTTTGATATACCAAGGGTCGTTTAACTTGAATTCGCGTAAACAATGTTCAGCTTGACGATATAACTTGACAAGTTCATGAACTCGTGCTAGCTGCCGCACATGAATACTAGCACCACCCATTTGTTTGAAGACATCGAGGATGAAGCCGTCGTAGTGTTGCCAAGATTCGCCATGTTTGCCACCTGCGACTAATTGACGGGCTAAAGGGCCAGCTTCTAAACGTCCGAAGTCTTTGTGTAGAACTGCACTTGCCCAAGAGTAGGCGTTATCAAAGTCTTTGGTATTGATTGCAGTGGGTTTAGTGGTGCGATCGCTAGGGTGAATATTTTCTGTTCCTTCATCGTACCAGGAGTGAGTTGTATTCTCGCGGGTAAATGACTGATCCATTAAAACGTGAGTGTCTGCGAAGCTGTCGTACACTCCACTTTTCATAATCATCGCCGCATTTCGTCCTTCAATAGTCGGCTTTTGATATTTATCTTCATGGGCTAAATATCCCCAAGTGACATATTTCCCAACACCAGCGCCATATCTATCTAGACCGATATCTAAACCCATCCGCCAATAAAAACCTAAGTCGGAATCTCGATGATTGCGGTCTTCATCTAACCATTCCCTAAAGTCATCATAAGTTTGGATTTGTTCGTAGCGTTCTAGAGAACAACCCAACCACACTGGTTCTAACCAATTGGTGCGGAAATATTCGAGAAGCGCCCAAGCGCGGGTAATATCTGTGAGGGTGGGGGCGCACATCACGCCACCAGGCACCATATAACTGCTGTGGGGCCATTGTCCGCCTAATAGTGCATAAATTTCTACAGGTTTAGCAGAAATTGTTATGCCTAATTCGTAAGATTTGCCTGTGAAAGCAGCAAAGCGTCTCACGGCTTCGTCATAAAAGCGACTATGGCGATATTTTTTATTAGTCAAATCAATGGCAAACAATCCATAAAAATAGCGAGGTATACTTTGGATTGTTTCGACAATTTGACCAAGATTTCTCGCCAAAATAGCATTACGAGGAACTTCTGTTTCCCAAGCTGTATCTAATGCCCAAGATGCACAAGTTAGGTGAGAACCGCCGCAAATACCGCAAATGCGAGGCGTAACAATTAATCCAGCTTGGGGATCTTTACCGCGTAAAATAACTTCAAATCCGCGAAATAATTCGGCGTGTGTCCAAGCGTTGACTACCCGCCCATTCTCAATATCAACTCTGACATCTAAATCGCCTTCAACTCTACCGACGGGCGAAATGTCTAATGATTGAATTCCCATTTGTTATTTGTCCTTTATCATTGGTCATTTGTCATTGGTCATTTGTCATTCGTCATTGGTAATTATTCACTCGCCTCCATGTAAAATGCTCGAAACCCTTGATTTATCGTTGAGGTGAGTGTGAAAGGTTATAGTCTAATACGCTTGGGTTAAGGGCTACTGGCAACAATTTTGGGTTTTCAAGACGCGATAAATCGCCGTCTCTACAAGTGTTTTATTGCTCATTCTGAACTGTATTGGGTTATAGTCATTGGTCAAATCACAAAGGACAAATGACTAATGACTAATGACTAATGACTAAACTGTAAAAAAGTCTTCTTCTGCCCAAGGTGGTGCTGCATCTTTTGCAACCATTGTAAGTAAGGCGTAGTCTTTTTTGTTCACCCCTGGCGGTAATTCTTTGGGAACTCCCATGACTGTTCGGGTTTTAAATACGGTTCCTGGTTTGAGGTCAAAGAAGGGAAATTCTGGTTCTGTGCAACCTAAACAAGGCATCCCGGCGCGAGTTTTGGATGAGACGCGGTTCCATAAGATGCGGTTGCAGGAAGAATGGGTCATGGGGCCGCGACAACCCAAGTCATAAAATAAGCAGCCTTTGCGCTGACCAAATTCGGCGGTTGAGGCTTTGTAGGCAAAGTGGACGTTGCGCGTACAACCTGTTTGGGTATAGGTGTTGAAGAAGGTTTGGGGACGATTTAGTTCATCGAAAGCAATGTCTGCTATGCGTCCAGTAGCGATCGCCACTAATATCTGCGTAATCCAGTCGGGATGGGCGGGACATCCAGGTATATTAATTACAGGTAATCCCGCTTGTGAGAGAAAGTCTTTCCCTAAAAAGCCGCCTTCTTGACGTTTGAGAAATTGCAAACCTTCTGATTCGCTGGGGTTGGGTGACATGGCGGGAATTCCTCCCCAGGTGGCACAATCTCCCACTGCGACGATAAATTTAGCAACTTTGGCGAGGTCTGCTAACCAATCTTTCATGGCGCGATCGGCAAACCGATTCCATTCACCAGTGCCATTGGGGGCGTTAACAACACTGCCTTCAAATACCAAGATATCTAGGGGAATTGTCCCAGAAATGCAATCCCGTAGCAGTGTTTGCAAGTTGTTGCCTAGTTCCAATCCCAAAGAGGGATGCCAAAGTAACTTGATGCCAAAATCAGCGATCAAATCGCAGACTGTCGGTTCTTCGGCGTTGAGAAATGACATGGTGTTACCTGAACAAGCACCACCCTGTAGCCATAGTACGTTAGTCATCGGCTATGTATTTTTCTATTGTTTCCCATGCATGATGTAGGTGATAATGCTTGTAAAGTCTCACCTGCTTATCAATATTTGTTTTTCAATACTAAGATAGTTTTTTATTTAATTCTCTTTCATTAAAAAAGAATTAATCATTAACAATAGCTTAGATTTAATTAAGATTATTTTAAAGGCTTGTGTCTGTTATGCTTGTAACATATCTAACCGATCGAAATAGTAAAAGTAAAATTGCTTTTTGATTTTAAGTACTGCCATTAAACAACCTAAGTGTGCTTAACTTATTGCGCTTACAACTCTGAAATTATTAATAATAATTACTACCAAGTATCAATCTGTACGAAAGGATGAGTATTTTAAACCGTCAGATTTTAATGCAATAACTAAGTAAAATTCAACAAAATATCAGGGTGCAAGACTTTGCAGCCCGTCAGCTATATATAGCAATCCTAAATAAGTTGTGAAAATTCCCATTGTCCAGATTCCCGACTTCTTTGAAAAGTCGGGAATCTAATTTTTCACGAATGATTTAGGACTGCTGTATCAGTTTTTTAGGATTTTGGTTGTGCAGCTTGCCTAACAACTTGTTCGTCCAAGCCTAAGCCTTGAGCTATCTGCTCAATACTTAACCCAAACGCTAATAAATGGGGTATCGCTTCTAACTTAGCTTCTTGTTTAGCTTCTTCAAAAATTTCTTGTCTACCTTCTTTTTTACCTTCTTCAAAAACATCTTGGAAAAATCTAGTTTGCCTCAAGTCATTTAATTCAAACATTTTTCCTATCTCCTCCTGGCTAAATCGCGGCAACTTTTAGATTAATATCGTCTCTATTAAACGCACTGTTAAGCCTTCGCGCACCCTATTGTTTTAAGATTTTGATTGTGCAGCTTGCCTAACAAGTTGTTCATCCAAACCTAACACTTGAGCTATCTGCTCAATACTTAAACCCAACCCTAATAACTGGGGTATCGTTTCTAACTTACCTTCTTGTCTGCCTTCTTGCCTACCTTCTTGTCTGCCTTCTTGTCTGCCTTCTTGCCTACCTTCTTGCCTACCTTCTTGTCTGCCTTCTTGCCTACCTTCTGCAAAAACATCTTGGTAAAATCTAGTTTGCTTTAACTCATTTAATCCAAACATTTTTCCGATCTCCTCTTGGCTCAATCGCGGCAACTTGTAGATTAATATCGTCTCTATCAATTGTATAATTTCCCTAATAGTAGCGACATCTAGAATTTGCTGTCGGGCAGTGTGAACTATTTCGATCGCTCTTGTTGTCGCAGTTGATTCGGGTTCGATGATGAGTTTAACTGTCTCTATGCCGATTGATGATGTCTCAATTGAGCTTAATTCGTCAAGATAGACGCGAGTCACTCGTTGTGAGTTGAGTAATTCTGTATATCTTTCGGTATCTCCAGTATCAACGCTGCGGTTGGGGTAGATGACAACACCACGCCAATTGTTGGTTAATTCGGTTTTGTCGAGATAGTTAAAGATTTCGGTAAATAAACGCGAGTAGAACTTTTTGTCTGGTTGAAATTGCACTTCGGCAAAATAAATGGGTAGTTCTGCTGCATTTGGGAGGAAAACGCCATCGATTCTAAATGCTAGTTGTTTGACTTCTACTGAAGAAAATTGGTAAACACTAGCTAGTTGGGGCGGTTGGTTAATCAGTTCAAAGAAAGTAGTGGGGATACTCTGAAATATCCGATAGAAGATGCTGTCTGTTTTCACTTTAGTTTGTTATCTGATATCAGATAACCCCCCATAAGGGGAGTCACATCTTAATTATGAGCTGCAACAGCCCGTTTTAATTCCTTAAACAACAGCCTGCACCCGTAAGCAGCAGTCTGAGAAATAACCAAGTTGCCGAATCCTTTTTTAACTTCTCTCTCCTTGACCCCTGGTGTGATGTCATTAACCGACATACTCGCAGTCAGTGACATTTGCATAGTTTGCATAGTTAATGCCAAAGTAGCTTCAATTTGAGGGGCTAAATCCTTACTGATTAATGGCAATAAGTTCTGAGAAAGTGTTTTTTTGAATTCGCGCAGCGCTTCATTTTGCAGTCGTGCCACAGCTTTCTTTTTCCACAGTTCAGGATTGTCCTGAAATTGGGATTTTCTAGCGTCGTAGAATTCGCCCAGTTTTTGGCCAATTTCATTTTTTGGTCTAGCGTGTTCTGGAGCAATGATGTCGAAAATCCACATGTATAATTGAGAACGACACAGTTTAGAACCGGCTCCGGTGTTCATGGTTTCCTTGTCGCCGCTGGAGTTTTCATCCTTGGCCATCCCCAGGCGTCGTTTGAATCTGCCAAGTGACTCAAACTTGGTAATGGGGTAAATTTGGGAAATGAGTAAAGCTTGTGGCCGAACTCCAATACCAAATTTGGTCATGGTTTGGCGGTAAGGGATGAATTCTGGGCTGTTCAAGATTGACAAAATACCAGATTGAATTTCCACTTCCCAGTCTTGCAGATCACACAGCATGTTAGACAGTTTTCTGGTAAAGGTGGTAATGCCTACGCCGTATTTGTTAGCGATCGAGTTTTGGTAAAGCCTGTCATAGTAACTGGTTTTACGTTTAGTGTCTCGCTCACGACCGGCTAACCAAGCCCACAGTGGTAGCATTCCGTCAGCTTTGCTCGGTTGCGATCGTGATAGCGCGGCTTCTGGAAATTCCCTAGCCAGTTGTTGACGGGCACGATTGATGATCGGGGATTGAATTTTATTGAGTGATTGCAATTGCAACCACAGATGGCGCATCTGCGCCACCTTACCCGCTTCAAATTGCAGGAAAAACTCATCATCCCCCCAATGCAGCAAGGCGTAAGCTGCAAGCGCCAAGGCATCGGCTTGGTCATTTTTATCGGGTAGCTTGTTTTGTTTGCGGTAGTGGACAGCTTCAGCATGTCCCACCCAAAGCACCTTAATACCCTCAGTTTCACAAATGTGTGCCCAAATCCAAGAATAATGAACCCCAGTGGGTTCTAAAACAACAGCATCGGGCTTGAGAGCTAAGAGTTTGTTGACCCCATCAGCGTTAGCTTTAAATGTTTTTGGGTCATCATCTTTCGGGCGTTTATTATCCCGGAAATAGCTTCTAAAGCTCTTAGGAATTGATGTTAATTCCCAAGCAACTACACTGTTTTTGCAAACGTCTAAACCAACAATTTTCATTTTTCTTTTGTTCGTAATGGGAGTAATTTGCAGCAAAAACCGTGCTAAAATAGGTCACGAATCTCCCAAATTAGCGATAACAATTCACTTTTAAACCAAGCACGGGCGGAAATAATTAACAGCAGTGGATTCGTGAAAACAGGAAACCTTTTGGGTCATTTCAAGGGAAAAATCCGTGCTGCTGTTGTTATTTCCCTCTGTTATCAGAGGCAGGTGAGTTGCGCGACCCAACCCGCGACTAGGGCAGTTGCCCTAGTTTCGGCTACGGGGTCAAGTAGCCATCATCAGGCGATTTCATCACCATCAGAGCGCAATTGATCGAGGATACTGTCTAGTCCTTCATAAGGTTTAAAAAGTAATCTTTTCAACTCGCTATCCGTTGCAGCGTTCATGCATTCAACTTGACCAATCACGATCGAAGCCATATCAATTTGGGCTTTAATGCGTTGAAGTTGACACCAAAGCAAGTAGTAATCCCACGTTGGATCTGGTGAACCATTAAGTAAATCGCATTCATCATTTTGATTATTCATAAACTTCTCCGATTGTGACGAAGGTAATTATTAAAGCAGCGCTGCGCCTGAGTAAATGAGGAGACAATAGCAACGGCGTTTTCACCATAGAAAACCTGAGTGTCGCCATTGTGCCAAGTTACAACTATTACTTTTTCGTCTTCATCTTCAATCACTTGCCGAATTTGGGCCAAGTTGATCCAGCCGGCGGTAGGCGTTTTACAAGTAAACACGGTGGGAACTGATATAATTTGCATAATTTCTTGGGTTCGGTTGCGCGAATTCCAGGGCGATCGCATTCTTGTACCTGAGAGTGCGATCGCTAAAAATTATCTAAAAACCATCGGAGAAGTCACTAGTGCTTGGTGCTGACCCGGACTCAAAAGGGACATCGCCTGGGTCAGGCTCTACCGTAGTTAAAGCAGCCTTTTGTTCTTCGAGCCGTGCCAGTTCATATTTGAGGTCTGCGATCTGCTCTTTTAGATCAGTGGCTTCAATTTCTAGGTCTACTCGCTCCCTGATCTTTCTCTCAACAAATTCGATTAATTTGGATGACTCCACATCTGGATCTTCGCCTTCATAAATATCAGCAGTCGTGTCAAAATGCCTGGATTCATAACTGCCCAGGTTGAGGATGCGTTTACAACTAATGGTCTTGATTTTCATCTCGTTTACCCAAATCTTCAAGTATTTTCTCTAACGTTTTGAGAGCGAAATAAGAGCCAGAAAGTACCTTATTCTTTGCCTTGTTGGCAAAGGCACTGTCAAATTCACCTTCATAAAAATCTGCATAAAATTTCTGAATTTTGCTGAATAACTTAGATTTAGGAATAGGGGAATCAAACTCAATCTCACTCGCAAGACATCTGAGTTTCTGGGCTAACTGAGCATTATTGAGTTGGTCTGGAAATACAGCTAGCTGGGCCAACTGAGTTTTGAATTTCTGTGGCAGGGTTTTGCTCATAAAGTAGCGATCGCGTTTATAACGTCTTGATCAGAGATTTCGATATAAGCCCCAAGCACCTTTAAATCGCTGTGCCCAGTAATTTTTTTGATCGTGGCAAGACCAATACCTTTCTTTGCCAAATTAGTGATGAAGGTACGGCGGGTACTGTGAGTTGATATACCTTTGGCATCAAGCCCAGCTTTTTCCACAGCAGTACGTAAAATCATGTCCGCCCATCTCAGTCCAATGGGTGCATCCTCTTCTCGGCACGGAAACAACCAACCGGATTGCGATTCAGGGGTATAAGATTTCAACGACTCAGACAAAACTGGATGAACCGGGATTTGGCGGGTTCTTCGCTTGCCGTCAGGGCTAGCCTTGCGGGTTCTGGCGCGAAAAGTGATATATTCCCGTGGTGTACCATCGCTGTAGTACGCGTCTTCAATTCGTAACTGTACAATTGCGCCCCAGCGCTCACCAGTGTGCCAAGCAATATCTAAAAGTAATTTATATTTGCGGCTTTTAATCTGCTTGCGAATTTTCGAGTAATCCGCATCAGTCAGAGTAGCAGCCTGACCATTTCGATTATTTTTCATTTCAACACTTTTGCTGATTTTCCCAATTCCGGTTTAACCATTTCAATAGGTAAAAGCGGAATATTTAATTTTGAGCTATTAGTTAAAGCTTGCCTAATTGTAGTGATAGCAAGGGTTATATTACTTCGGTAAAGTTCCTGTTTTACTTTGAATCGGAACTTTACACTATCTATTTAATTGAATTTAATGGAATTTAACTAACATTGATAAATTCAATGACCTGTACACTTTCTTTTGATTACACAGAAAGTCTTGCTCCCTACGGCCCAACTCCAGTATCTTTTACAGTGCCCGATGGGAGCTATACCACTGCCTACGTGTATCTATTCGGTGCAACTATTGATAAAGGATACGAGGTACGCAGTGATGGTGACACGGGGACTATAACTTTAGCTGGCCCATACTATCCCCCAGCAGGTTTCACTCTTTCTTATGCAAATTTCAGCAATACCTGTAAGCTACCAACCTACGATGCCATAAATGGAGTCTGTACTTTAAGCAGTGTTTATAGTACACCAGGGCATTACGCCTCAATGGCTGCTTGCAATGCAGGTATTGCTTGTCCAACTTGTCCAACTTGTCCAACTTGTCCGACTTGCCCGACTTGCCCAACTTGTGCGGTTTGTCCTGCGCCAATAACCTGCCCGACTTGTGAGGTTTGCGAGACTTGCCCGACTTGCCCAACTTGTGCGGTTTGTCCTGCGCCAGTGACTT
>NZ_JBALDZ010000074.1:0-23861 GCF_036917155.1 Nostoc sp.
ATCTCGCATTACTCTACGGTTTTATAGGACGCTACAGCGAAGCCGAACCCCTGCATCTGCAAGCTTTGAAACTGAGAAAACGCTTACTAGGAGAAAACCATCCTGATGTCGCCACTAGCCTGAACAATCTGGCAGAACTCTACGGTTTTATAGGACGCTACAGCGAAGCCGAACCCCTGCATCTGCAAGCTTTGAAACTGAGAAAACGCTTACTGGGAGACAACCATCCCAATGTCGCCACTAGCTTGAATAATCTAGCATTACTCTACTATTCTACAAAACGCTACAGCGAAGCTGAATCTCTGTATCACCAAGCTTTGGCAATTTGTGAATGTACTTTAGGTGTAGGTCATCCTCATACAATGAGGGTTCGGCGAAATTATGCAATATTTTTAAGAGAAGCATATCGCTAACGATCGCACCCTTTCTCACCAAATTGATGCCACACAACAGTTGTAGTTCAAATTTTAGCAGCGATCGCAATCCTATGCAGACATTTGTTTATGTGGCTAATAGACAAACCCTTTCTCCCCCTACTCCCTGACTTATCCTAACAATGAGCGATCGCTTTACAGGGGGCAGTTTTATTGCCCCTCCCTTAAGAAAACGTCAACAATTACTTTAATCTATGGCAATTATTACGTCTGATGATTTCACTATGGCGTAGACTTGTTTGCCTTCAGTAAGTTTGAGATTTTCTGCTGATGATTTGGTGATAATTGCAGTCACCTCTACCCCTGGCGCTACTTCTATTGTTACTTCAGTATTTACAGAGCCAACAACGACGTTTTTGACAGTTCCTTTGAGAGCATTACGAGCGCTAACTTGCATTTTATGACTCCTACTGTTTTTTTATTTACACGATATATAATAACAAGTAATTCAATTAATCTGTATAACTACAGATAGGAAATATATGAATTTTTACTATCCATTAATATAGAGAATATACACAAATATTTTGGTATTCATGTCTTTTTGCACCAACTTATTTGGTAATAATGGACAGATTTGGTAAAATTTTTGAGGATGCAAGCAAATAAACCATATACAAATAAAAGGCAAACAGATAAATGGAAGACCGCAGGCATCATAACAACAAAGTTAAGAAGTAAAAAGTAATAAGATGCAAAACTTCATCCTATCTCTAGCTTCCCTCTCCTTATAAAGGAGAGGGATTGAGGGTGAGGTAAACCAGGGACATAAATTGTATGTTATTTAATTCTTATCGAAACAGAATACATGTGTCAGTCGCCAGAATTCAGAATGAATTTTGTGCGACTGGTGGATAGCGTAGCTAAGCCTTTGTCTTCTCCCTTGGCGTTAGCTTCTCCCAATGTGAGAAGGGGAGACGCAATCATGCGAACGAGCGTCTGAATCCAGGGGTTTAAGACCCCCACTAAATCTTTGATTTAGTGGTCTTCTCCCTTGGCGTTAGCCTCTCCCAATGTGAGAAGGGGAGACGCAATCATGCGAACAATCAGTGGCGGGTCTGGATCCCCCACTGATTCATTCTGACTCCTGAATTCTGACTTCTGAATTCTTCTTCAATTACTTTGATGATGTATGGGAAACCATACTTAATCTGAAAGCAATTAAGCGCATGAGAAAAGTACAGGACACCCTTTATCTCGAACTTGTAGGAGAGTCAGATGTACTCCTTGTTCATGGGGAATTAGCAGAAAGGATATGGGCACACGTGAAATTCTCTGATGAAATCAGAGAACTAACCTAATGACAATATCCTCTCTAACAGGAAGGTTTTTTATTTTACTCCAAGTAAATTTACAACTACTTCCCTTTCTTCTCATCTAGTGCTTTTTGGATAGCTTCTCTACAGAATTCAGGAGGGTCGTCTTGTGCCTTTACCTCTTCCTTCATTTCCTTGGTAACACGAAAATTCAACTGTTCAGTCAATTCTTTGCTTGGTTGATTCTCGAAGTTCTGAGCATTCCCTTTAGGGTTAGGCATTGTTGAGAGATGTAAATATAAATTGAATCGATGTTAACAACGAAATATAGTGTCTAATCGGTAGGTAATTCACCGTTAGAAAGTTGCTACCTACCGATACCACTTTTACAAATGGGTAATTCTATTTTATGTTCACACGGTCAGAACTCGAAATTAAAACCATTGCTGAGTTGAGAGATTTGTGTAGACGGTACGGCATCAAGCCAACGGGGAACACTGGCTACAAGACAAGTTACGTTACCTCCCTGATTGCATTCCCTGCTATAGCCCTAAGCCAGCTAGAAAAGGGGATGGGGTTGAGAAGGTTGTCATTTGAAGCTTACCAGAATATCGCCCAAGCGCTAGATGAGATGAACTCACCCACTGATGAGCAAGCAGCGTTGATTAAGCTGACGATGGAAGGGAAACGCTACCAAGCGCCTGAGAGGTGGGAGCAAGAGCGGTTAATCAATCTCTACAAGGCAAAACTGAAGCTAGAGCAGGTAATGGAACTACTAGGGGAATAAACTAATCCCTAATCCCCAATCCCCAATGTCCAATGACTAATAGTTTACTAAGGGAGGGTAACACCTCCTTTTTTTGTCCCTAGACATAGAAGTGAAAATTAAATATGCATTACCTGAAACCCTTTGTAGGGACAATTAATGTAGACGCCAAGCGGCTTTCCGCAGGGTATTGTCCCTACGCCAATTCTTTAGATGTCTAAAGTCGGGTTGTCATAGCAAGTGTTCTTGTTTTTGTGTTGCAAGCCATTGCAGTTCTAACCACAAACGCGGATCTGTCTGCTTTAGCTTCGACATCGGATCTCGCAGCAGATGCGTAGCATTTAGGCAGACAACCTCAACTAATCCCGCATATTCTGCTACTTCCCTGAGTATAGATATCTGAGCCTTGACAGCAGCAATCAGATTGTCAGGACAATAAATTGTGAAGTATGGCAGAAAATGAATACGAGGTCTTCCCCAATAAGACTCGATGAGTTTAACATGACAGTGTTTTAGCAATTCTTCGACTTCTGGGAAAGAATGAGCAATAACCGTTTTGAATTCTTTGACTAGCTCTTGTTCATACCAACTTGTGTTCATAGTTATAACTTTCATGCTGAAAGTAGTAATTGGGAATTTTGAATTGTGAGTTAGTTTTTCTACTAATCACTGATAACTCAGCACTTACCAGCCTTGGCGCGAAGATTTTTTGGGATACTGTGTAGTACAAAAAGGTCGGCGAAGCAATTTTTTCCTAATGCTGCTTCCGTTCTCCTCAAACACTATCAAGTGCAATACTTGCTCTAGGAAACGCCGTTTGTCAAAAATGCCTTGAATTAGTATCTCTAGTTCAGTTGCGCCCTTGGCAGGAAAGTCCTCACCATCAATGGTGCGCCAGGGTAAAAACTCCTGCCAGTCGGAGGTTAATGTACCAACTCGTGCCCGATTTCCATAAGGAATAACTAGGAATGTGTTGTAGGAAAACAGCTTCGGTATTTGTTCAATGTAGGTTTGAATTCGTTGATAACCTTCTTTGAAAGTTGCCTGTTCATCACTTGGCTGAATCGAGACAATAACTGCCAAAGGTAAGCCGTTGATAAAGACAACTACATCAGGACAATGAACATGACTCCCCTCAACTACAGTCAAGGGATGAATAGCTAACCAATCATTATTCAGTAGATTAGACGTATCAATGAGCCACACTTTGTCATGAACTATTTTTTCTTTATACAGGTATTCAACTTCCACACCATTGGTCAAAAATGTGTGAAAGCGGCGGTTATTTTCCAGCAAGTTAGAACTCTCTGTGGAAGTAACCTGATGTATAGCTGCGGCGATCGCTTCATCAGGTTTTTTCGGGTTAATTTTCTGCAAAGCGTCATGGAGGCGCTGAGACAAAACTACATCACTATAACTACTCCGCCCGATCTGATGCTTACCCAAAGCAATATCTGGCTCTAATAAAACTGTGTAGCCAATAACCTCGAACCAAGTGAGCAAAGATAGTGCGATGGCTTCTCTAGAGGCTCCGCCAACGCGTAGCTTGCTTCTTCCTAAGGGCATCGCAGATTGTGCAAGGTCAAAACGACGGCGAAGTTTTCTGGTAACACGACTCGCTTTGACAGTTATTTTTTTTAGCTGTGCTGGATTCATGAAAAAGCTTGTGCCTAGCTTATTGGCATTGGTTGGTATCTTTTCGATGGAGTATACGACTTGATACTAACTATCAAAGCTGAACTTGATCGGCAAGATTGTATCTAGTGATACATATTACCAATAATATTGGTAATATGTTCATGAACAGCTAGAGTTAGTTCTGTTTAATGCTTAACCTTTGTTTCCTGCTCTAAAAACAGGTTGCCAATATCAAATAAAAGCTGCATAGTACCTCGGTAGCCAACCTTGGTAAGCTGACTATGATCTAAGCGGTCAAAAATGGGAATCCCTTGACGGTAGAGAGGAATTTTTAAGCGTTGAGCGATCGCCACTCCATGAGAGTTGGTAATTAGTAAATCAGATCCAACCGCCAATTGTTCAAAATCTTCCAAATCGCCAATAGTAACGGTGGGAATCGGAAGTTTTTCTAGTAGAGGAAAGCGTGTCGTTGTTACTGCTGAGTGAATCTGAACTCCTAGCGATCGCAAAAAAGCAACTGTTGACCAAAGTAAATCGGGTTCCAACGCCAAAGAAACTCGCTTACAGCCAAAGTAAAAGTGATTCTCCAACATCATATATTTTAACTGACGGCGCTGGTGGCGATATTTCTGTGGTACGCTGACACCGCTGATATCCGCCAATGCTTGCAGGAATTTATCTACTGCTACTAATCCCGTCAATTCACCAAATACCTCATAAGGTATATTGAATCTCTGCTCCAAAATTTGCGCCCCAGCCCGCATACTCTCACCTAATGCCAAAGTGAATACAGAACTGCCAATTGAGCGCAACTGTGCTGCATTTGTGCCATTAGCTGCAATGCTACTAGAGGAATCTTCTATAGAACCATCTAATGAGCCAGAAAGGTCAGGTACAACAATAGGTACAAGTCCAAAAGAAGTGACAATCTCTTTGATTTCCTGTACATCCCCTGGTGTGAAAGCAGAACTCGCCAAAATAGTGATTTGTGTAGCACAAGCATCTTGCCTAGAGCTTTTTTGGGGGATTTCCCTGACTATACTCTCAACTGCACCAGCAAAGCCATCCTGTAATGTACCTTTGAAATCCGGTGTAGAGACAAGCACAATTGGTAAATAATTCAGTTCTGGGTGACGGTGGCGAATCTCCTTAACAAAGCGCCCCATATCATCACCTCTGGTTTCCACCAGTCCAGTGCTACAAAGACCGATCATTTCTGGTTTGGATCTCTGCACCAAAGTCAAGATTGCTTGTTCAACTCTTTCCTCGCCACCCAAAATTGTTGCAACTTCGGTCATCGCCGTACTGGAAAGGGGAATCGTCTGACGGAAATGTTGTACTAATACCGCCTGAGTCAAAGCAGTACAGCCTTGAGAACCGTGTAATAAAGGCATCATTCCCTTCAACCCCAAAAAGGCTAAAACTGCACCCACAGTTTGGCTTTGCTTCAGAGGATTAACTGCAACAGATGTACTCGTAACGCTAATAATCGCCATTAAATGTCCTCCTCTGGAGAAGATGAGGGGGATGAGGGGGATGAGGGAGATGAGGGGGATGAGGAAGAAATTTCTCCCCCTGCTCCCTCATCTCCCCCTGCTCCCTCATCTCCCCCATCCTCTGACCACGGGGCTGGCTGGCATACTTGCTCCCATACAGGGTTGTAAAAAGCGGCATACAGTTCTTGTGCTACCTCTAAGATTCCTATATAGCCTGCATAGGGACGGTTGCGTTCTTGATTAATATCTAGAAATGGAATCCTAGCTGTAAGAGAAGTATCTTGATAGCGTTTATCAGCAATTAACATATCAGCTTGATTTTCGTTAATTATCTGTAAAATTTCTTGAGGACTACTTTTTTCTAGAATTATGCCATCTTGACCCAGCAAACTTTTGACTCTAATTCTATCCTCTTCAGGATTATTCTTAGTAAGAATAGCAATAACTTCCATCCCCAATTTCTTAGCAGCAAAGATAATCAGCCAACTCTTGAAGCTTCCAATAGAAAGGATAATACGCTTACCTTGTAATCGGGTAATATACAAAGCTAGTTTCTCATCTATTTCAGCAGTTTCTTCTGCAATTAGTTTTTCTGTAGCTTCCTGCAAATCAGGATTACCTAACTTTGCAACAATGTTCCTGAGAAACTGATTGATTTGCTCTATGCCATAAATAGACTCTTCAATATAGGGAATGCCATATTGTTTCTCCATCCTTTTTGCCATGTTAATTAATGCTTTGGAGGAGAGAATCACGTTCAGCTTGGCACGATGGGCATAGCAAACTTCTTTGTAGACAGCATCGCCTGTAATTTTTGCCAAAACTCTAATACCTAATTTCTCCAATAAGGGTAGAACATTCCATATTGAACCTGCGATATTATGTTCACCAATTAGGTTGATGTCATAAGGTGTACTAGTATCTGGCTCCGCTGTTCCAATAACGTGTTCTAGCAACGCTTCACCAGCAACACGATTGCCCAAATTTTGGTTTCCAATGAATCCAGGACAATGTACAGGGATAGTGCGTATTCCTGTTTTCTCGGTGGCATTTTTGCAAACTCCCTCAATGTCATCCCCAATCAGGGCGGTGATGCAAGTAGAGTAAACAAATACCGCCGTAGGTTTGTAGCGTCTTACTAATTCTAAAATGCCTTTGTACAGCTTTTTAGCTCCACCAAAGATAATATCGTTCTCATCTATGTCGCTGGTAAAGCGTATTTTGTACAGCATTGAACCAGAGGAGAGACTGCTGTAACTTCCCCAAATACTGGCAGCACAGCCACTTGGCCCATGAACTACATGAGCAGCATCAGTGATTGGTACTAGGGTAATCATTGCACTATCAAAAGCGCAACTCCCTTGAGTAGTTCCAGGTTGGGGTAATTGTGTAGAAGACTTTTTTTTCTTTTGCATCTGCTGCTGACGAGCATCTTCGGAATTGGAGTCACTGAGTGAATCGTTGGTTTTTCCTGGGGTGGGATTCATTTGTTTGATGCCAATAGGTAGAAGTTGTTAGGTGATAACTGAATTTCCAAAGACTGAAAAGAATTTTCATTTCTTAAGTGTGTATCTAAAACATGGAATAAAAGGGAATGAAAAAGAGAATTTTTCATTCCCTCAAGCATAAAGACCAACTAGGTTAGAGAACAATACGCTTGGGTTAAGGCTAAAACTCTGTTATCAAAGTCAAATTTTTAACGTAGACGCAAAGCGGTGAGGGGGTCGCAGTCTTGGCGGTTCCCGTCGATTGCGTTAGCGCAGCGTTAGCGACGTTAGGAGCGTCACCCCCGAACCCGTTGGCGCAGCCTCTCGTAGAGAAGGGCTTGCCGCAGGCTACCGCCTTCTCTGCGAGACACTGCGTGAACGCGTAGCGTCTCGTAGAGAAGACGCAGAGGACGCAGAGAAAAGAAAGAAATGCTTAACCCAAGCGTATTGGGTTAGAGAAGGAGGAAACAAAAACACGAACTAGACTATTAAAGTATTAATACTGCCATGTACCCGTTCGTGTATTAGTGTTAGCATGGTGAACATAAAACACACATGATTTAAGATTAGCTATTCAACTACCTCCATTTTAAAAGATTGGTGAGAAAGTGGGCTATTCTCGCCCACCTAATATTTAGTGTGCATTTAGCACCTGAGTCTCAACAAAAAACTTACTTCTTCTCACTACCGGAAACTATTTCTACATTTCCTTTTTTCAGTGCTTCTAGTGCTTCGCCTTCAGCATCTTCTTGCTTCTTAAGAGCATCTGCTTGGCTAATCATTTTTGCCGCATTTTCTTCACTTTCAAGGATACCAAATTCAATCAACAAATCTTCTAGCTCATCCATCTCGATAGGTGTGGGAACTGCGAGATTTGTATTAGTTGATAATCTTATCTGCTAGTGTACGGTATTCATTAGCTTGTCCACTGTCAGGTGCATACTCGTTCACCGTCATCCGACGCAATTCGGCGTGTTGCACGATATTGTCACGGGGGACGAAGTGAATCATCTGGGTACTTAATCGCTCATACCTAAAGAGTGGTTGCAGCAGGAATTTAAATTTACGCCAAGTTTTCCCTAAGAGGATGTTTGTAAAGTCTCAATTCGTACTAGCCCTGGCGACTAGAAGTCGCGGCACACAGACAAAACCTGCCTACGCAGGTTAAAAACTCTTAATTTTTCTTAGTCCACGGAGGTAGACTTTGTTTGTGTAGTAGCGAATTCTATTCGCCCAATACTTTTAAAACATCCTCTAAACCACATAACCAACCATTGCAATTCACTCTAAACAGTCGCTACAACTTCCCCAATTTTGCTGATATCGTAACCGCCGAGAATTTCAAATTGGGAGTGAACCATCCGATGTCCCAAAGTACTAAGCAACTGCTGTACTGGTGCTTCTTCCAGATATTCCTTGAGAATTACCAAATCATATCGTGACTGATGTAAAGGGATAAATCCCAACCCAAAAGCGGTAGCTACAGATGCCGTACTCATACCAGCATCGGCAATTCCTGTTACTAAAGCTTGGGCAACATCTTGGTGACTTTTGAGTACATTATCAAACCCCTGAACAGCATCGAATGGTATCTGCTCTTTTTGGAGTGTTTGTTCCAAAAGCATTCGACTACCAGAGCCTATTTCGCGGTTAACAATAGTCCCTCCCCCTGCAACTAAGTCAGTAACCGTTCTAATTCCCATTGGGTTCCCTGACTTTAACAAAAGTCCCTCCTCCCAAACCCCAAGGGTAATTAGAACTGCTTCCCTCCCAGCTAGAACATCTCGAACAAAAGGAGTATTATACTCACCAGTTTCAGGATCGTACAGATGCATCCCAGCGATGTGCGCCTCACCTCTGCATAGACTGTGCAATGCAGCCATGCTATTGGCGAAGTTATATTGAACTCGCAGTTGGGGATGCCAGCGTTCGGTGGCTCTTGCCCATAGTGAAATCACTGGGGCACAACCAGCAATTACAACTGTGTTGTGAAGTGTTTCGAGATTATCGTCTAGTAACCTGACTCGAACTTTATTTGTACCTGTTTGGCTTGTGCCTTCACCATCAGCCGGAATCATATCTTGGCGAAAAGCGTCTTTACCAATTAAGGGATAAGCTATCCATTGTCCTGCCACACGAGCCATGCTAACTCGTAGTTGCTGACCATTAGGAACAGGTTTGGCGAGAACGGCTTCAATTTCAGGTAAATCCCGATCTAACCAGAATAGATCCTCTACTTGACACCCAAGAGCTTTGGCCAAGCGAAGTGTTATGGCCACTGAGGGAGCATATTGTCCCGACTCTACACCACTAATAGTCTGACGAGTTACATTAGCGATGTTAGCCAAATCTTGTTGGCTCATACCTAAGCGAGTTCTAATGGACTTCAAGTTATTACGGAGATCACTATCCTGCTTCATTGGCTTTGTCTCTTGGTTTCAAAAAGCCGTAGCGGATTTAAACATTGCATCTGCCAAGGCGAAAGTATCGTCTTTGAGTTTATACCATTTCTCTTTGAAGACTTTTTGTGCTTTCGCTTTCTTGATTCCCCATATAAAAAGACTATCACATCAATTGCAAATTTGCTTGCGAAGCGCAAATTATTTTTGCGATTGGTTGTTTTTTACCTGATTATTATGCCTCAAAAGCCCTAAATTCTATTGAAGGGAGTATTTGTCTAGCAGGAAATTATTACCAGTTTTTACTCATGATGTATAACTAAGAATATCCATCTAGATGTTCTTAGTTATACATCTTATGCTGAAGTTGATACCAATGGACTGTGCTAACTCACTACGAGCTTTGGTTGAATTAAGCCTTTCTACTTACCGAGACTCAGAAGGTTGTTGCAGGCGTAATAGGGTATTGTAAACCTGCCTTTTTAAAATATTATTATTTTGTAGTTCTATAGTAATTTTGTTGAACTGTTCAAATCTTAAACCATTATCTTCGACAATTTTTTGAGCGTGGGTACAGTAATTTACTGCGATATCTTGAGCTTTCTTTGGAAGACCATTTATGCTGTTAGGATCGTTACAAACAATTTTGGGAATTTCTCCATTGCCAATAAGTTTTTTAATTTCTTCAAAGGCATTTTGACGGGCTGGCTCCATTGCTAGCACGGCTTGAGCGTAGCTGTTGATTTCAGTATTATTAACTGTATTGTTAACTATTGGTGGTGGAGTTTGAGCATAAGCTTTTGAATTCCATGCAAAAGCGGTGGAAATTACACTCACAGTGGCGATCGCACCAAAAAAAAATGATTGCGAAAGGATTCGCTTTCGGCTAGTTAGAGAAAATAAATCGGAAATTTTCTTCATATAGTTTGTGATACAGAACTACATCAGGGATATTATAAGGACTTTGAATTATTTTCAGAGTTGGAAGTTCCGGCAACTGTTCAATACATCAAGTTTTTATATTTGATTGTCAATTTCCTTGGCATACTTGACAAAGTTCGATTATTTTAGTCTGGAGTGTTGATGTTTCTGATGCTCCTTGCTTGAGGCTCACTTCTAATTCTAGTAGTAGGGGTAAGCAAGAGATTAACTGTTGCACAGAAAGCAATCTGATTTCTTGCTGTAAGAAATAGAGCCGTTTGGGATTACCGATATCAGCGGCAGTAGCGATCGCTTGTTGATTGCGCTCACCACTTTCTATCATAATCTTCACCCATAGCCAGGTGCGAAATTGTCCAATCAGCGTAGCAACTATCCGTAATCCCGGCTCGGAAGCATTGCTCAAATCTGCTAAGGTTGTCAAAGCTTTAGCTGTATCTCCTGTTCTGATTGCTGCTGCTAATTGTAAGCTATTTTGAGTAGTATTTCTTACTAACTTTGTAATGGTATCTGCATCTAAAGGCTTATTACTACCTTGGGCATATAGACGCAATTTCTCTAATTCATTGTAAAGAAGCCGTGTATCATTCCCTACGGATTCTGCCAACAGTTGGGCAGTATTGGCAGTCAGTTTTACACCCACAGTCTGGGCTGCTTGAGTAACAGATTGCACCAGTAATTCTGTTTTCCAAGGGGGAATCAGGGGAAATTCTCGGAATTCGGTCGCAAACTGTTTTAATAATTTCGTGGATTTGAGGCGTTCATCTGGCTTGTTGCGGCTGGTGAGCAATAAAAATGAGTTTTCGGGAATCACAGGTAGCGATCGCACCAATTCTGCCAACACGTTCTCTGGACAGTGCTGACACAAGGTTGTATTTATCAGCCATACCAAGCGCCCACCAGCCCCAAAAGTGGGCGTCATGACCTGATTTAACCCCTGGATAGCAGCATCAGCTTGATCGGGGGAGAATGCAGTGTAGTTAAAGCTTGTCCATTGGGGATCAAGGACGCGATCGCGCAGCATAGCGATCGCCTTTTCCATCGCAAAATCATCTTCACCCCAGTAAACATACATTGGCATAGATAAACCTCTTGGAAATTGGGAATTGGGCATAGGAAGAGACAAGGAAGAAACTTATTCAATAATTCCCCCTCATCCCCCTCATCCTCCTCATCCCCACTCCCCACTCCCAAAAATTAAATAAATACTTTTGAAATCATTCTGTTAATTAAGGTAATTTTCCCTAAAATCTATCAAGTGAGAGCGTGAGGCTATGAAGATTGGACGACAACTATCAAACTTACTTAAATCGGTTAGCACGACTGACGCTGCCAGAAGCTTACAGATCCCAAGCCCAGCATATCCAGGAATCTTCTAAATTTCAGCCACATTCTGGGCTGAGACAAGCAGCGTCCTTTCCTGGCTATACCCTAATTACCCCGCCTGCGGCAGAAGAAGAATCACAAAACTCTGCTTTCTATGCCAAATTACAGACTTACCAACAGGAACTTTTACAGTTGCCTGTAAACCGTAATTTGATTGTACCTGTACCTCCTGCTAGCTTCCATCTGACTTTAGCGGATTTAATTTGGGACAATGCTTATCTTGATGCCTACGAAAAAAATCCCAAATTTGACGAGGAGTTACATTCTTGTTTAGCTGAAGTGTTTCAGGAATATCAACAATTGATGACAAATAGGAGTCATCCAATTCAATGGCAAATGCTGGGACTGATACTGATGCCAAGAGCTATAGCCGTTTGTTTAGTACCTCAAGATGAACGCTGCTACGAGGAAATTATTAAATTTCGTCGAAAAATTTATCAAAATCCCAAGTTAATTGCCTTGGGTATTGAGCAGCATTATCATTTCACAGCCCATATTACATTAGCCTATTTTGGGGAGGTTCCATCTGACCTAGACCGCATAAGCTTCAGCACTATGCTTTCTGAATTGAATGAGCAATGGCTGTTGAATTTGCCAGAATTTTTGATCGATCGCGTCGAGTTGCGAAAGTTTGATAACATGACACGCTATTATCGTGAACCAGATTGGCCGATTTTAGATTTTTAAGTAATTAATTAGTAGTTAGTTGTCAGTAATTTCCACTCACTGACAACTGACTACTGATTATTAGTTATTTCTGCCGGAATATGACGCAACTTTAGATAAATTGATTACAATTCGATCTATTTAAAATCAATTTCTTAATTCGCAATTGTTCAAACCAAATGCAATGCGATCGCCCTGAGTGCAGTACAAACATTCTTTAAGTTAATTTCTGGGAATGTTGGGCTTTTTGAAATAATTGGGAATAACTAAGAGTAAAGACGCTAAAATTTACAGATATTGACAAGGGTTAGATTGATGAGTCCCTCACTCGAAAAAATTTTAAGCGAGATTGAGCAACTGAATCCAGAAGAGCAATTGACGGTAATGGGGCATTTGGTAGAGCGGATAAAAAAGCATATTAACCAAGCTCAACCAAAACGCAAGTGGAGCGATTTAAAAGGTATGGCTCCCTATCCGCTATTAAGTAAGGATGCTCAAGAATGGGTTTCGCGGACTCGACAAGAAGGAGATGAGCATCGAGAACGGTTGTTGCGAGGAGAGGAATGAAGATTAATGATTTTATCTTTTAGTTAAATCTAGCTTTTTGTAAATGCTCTAAATAAAATCTCCAGCCTAAAACTCCGGTTTTTGATAACCGAGGTAAATTGCTTCTAAAAAAACATCAGGTGTAACAGTTTCTGGCAATTTTTCTAAATTAATAATAGCTACAACTTGCTCGGCTAACTTTAGAGATAATGAGGCTCTTGCTTTGAATGACATTGCACCACGTCGCTGCAAATATTCACGAATAACTGCAAAATCATCTGGCATCAATGGTGATAAATCGGCAATCTCTACTAACTGTTTATGGAGTGTCTTTGCCTGTTCTGAAATTGTCAATGTTGCAGATGCAGTGGGTGTTTGGGCTTGAATTACAATCGTGCCAGCAGCCAAATCACCTAAGCGCTTTTCGCGGCTACCCAACATAATTAAAAAAGCGCCAATAAATAAAGTTTCATCAAAGGGCCGCAGTAAGGCACGTAGGGTTGCTTGTTGTAGTCCGATGAGTCTACCATCATCTCGAACTACGCGAATTTTAGCAACCCATTTACCAGGAGTTTGCCCAAACCATAAGGTTTCAAAAAATACAAAATAGCCGATATAAATGGCAAAGGCAATCAAGCAGAAAATTGCGATTAACCAAATTCCTAAATTCTGAGCATTCGTAATTAAGCCTTCAAAAAAATTGAAGAGTTGCGTTGAAAAGATAGTCCAGGTAAGGAGAAATACAAGCAAGGTTACAATCAAGATTGTATAGTCAATCAGCAGTGCCAAAGCTCGATTACCGATTCCCGCTAAAGTAAATTCCAACTCTACACTTTCTGGAGTCTGGAATGTGATGCGATTAAAAAAGCGCATATTTTAACTAATTCAAAATTAATAGAGTTGGATTAAGATGTTGAGTTAACGAAAATCTTGCGAGGGTGGTTCTCGTAATTGCAAACCTAGACCTTCACGCCGACTACGCAAGTCCAAGTATAAAACAGCTTTTAGTGATTGCCAGAATGGCATGACTAAAACTCCACCAATCAAGCTTCCAATCACAGAAATAAGATAGACAATCGAGTAAATAGCAGTACCAGGCTCAAGCTTGATTAGGAATAAGCTAGGTATATAGTTTAATACAAACACCAACGGAAATGTCACGATAAAAGCAACTAAAACAACGCCCTGAATGCGAAATACTGAGGCTTTAGTTAACTCCCAACTTCTGGCAACACTTTCGCCACCATTGATATTTTCCTCTACTGCTAAGGGCACTTCAGCTACTATCCAACGGGAGTAGAACCACGTTAGTCCCAACAATACAATGCCTGCTGTCACAATTATTGCCAATGTGGTTGTGACTATCAGGCCTGAAGTGCCTAATACCCCTCCTAATACTACTGCGATTAAGCCAGCTATTACACCGCCCACGATCGCTAGTCCCAAATAAATGAGAGCCAAAGATATACCGACTTGGAAAGCAACTCTTAAAAATGACCAAAGACGTGGATTAACATGGCTGCTGGCAGTTTGGACACCTTCAGGTTGGTAAATCAATTCTCCAAAAGCCAAGCGTGAAATTAGTCCAGAAATAGCTGCATATTTTGCCCAACCATACACAGGAACTAAAATCCACAAGTGAGCGATCGCAGCCAGGTTAAGATAAGTCTTCAGATGAGAACGATACAACCGTACCGCAGCACTCACAACGTTACCGATACTCAGTGGTTGTATTTGACCGGAAGATCCAAAGTTTTCAGACATAATGATAAATTTCCCTTGAAACTACGGAGATGAATTTGAGGCTATCTTAAGCTAAGTTAAATTCAGTGTTCCCAAAATTCATGAATATTCAACGTTGGATTGCACGACGAGAACCAAATTGGCAGCGTTTGGATGCCCTATTAAAGCAGATAGAAAAAAAAGGGTTAAAATCCTTACGAGCAGCAGAGATTAGAGAGTTAGCGAGTTTATATCGTTCAGTCGCGGCAGATTTGGCACGTGCCCGCACTCAGCAAATCGGCAATACTTTGATCCAAAGTTTACAATCTTTAACAACTCGTGCCTATACGCAGATTTACCAAGGTTCGCGGCGACAGGAATGGCAGGCAATCCTAAAGTTTTACCGTTGGGGATTACCATCTGTAGTCCAGAAAGCTTTTGTATACATTGCTGCGGCAACGGCGCTATTTTTACTAGGCGCACTAGTGGCTTGGTGGTATTCCTGGCAAAACCCCAGCTTTATGCCTTTGATTGTACCTGAAAGCTTGATTACCAAGGTGCGAGATGAGCATAAATTATGGATGGGTTCAATTGTCGGTGTTGAACCTCTGGCATCCAGCGGTATCATGATCAATAATCTGTCAGTGTCTTTTGGGGCTGTCGCTGGTGGCATGACGGCTGGAGCATACACAGCCTATTTGATGATATTCAATGGTTTATTAATTGGTGCTGTTGGTACTTTAGTTGGTCAAAATAATCTAGCTTATCCTTTTTGGGCCTTTGTGTTTCCGCATGGTTCCTTGGAATTACCCGCGATCTTTTTTGCTGGGGGTGCGGGATTTTTATTAGCAAGAGCAATTTTATTTCCTGGTAAATATCGCCGTGGGGATGCACTAAAATTCTACGGTTCTCAAGCGGCGCAGCTAGTATTTGGGATTGTACCAATGTTGATTCTTGCTGGTGCGATCGAAGGCTTTTTTTCACCTAATCCCAGCATACCTGAGCCGATTAAATATGTGGCAGGAATAGGATTATTTATACTTTTAGTAATGTATTGTAGCCGCAAGCAAACATGAAATAATTTATAGGATTACTATTTGATTTTTGAACAAAATGGAAAAAAATTGTAGGTTGGGTGGAGGCTTTGCGTAACCCAACATCCTGATATCTTTTGGGTTGCGCTCCGCTCCACCCAACCTACCTACGTCTAATACACTATTTTAAGCTTGCCAAACCACTACATATACTTAGATTTTTTAAGGAATCAAATCGGATTCCTATAGGTAATGGCAGATTGGTAAATTGAAAAAATATTTTAGAATAAGATAAATACTAAGTATGTAAAAAATCATCATAAGTTGAAGCTAGGATAATCATGGTACAAACACCAAATAAGACATTGACTTTAGAAGAGTTTCTCACACTACCAGAAACTAAACCTTATTGGGAGTATATCGACGGCAAAATTATTCCAAAACCTATGCCTCAAGGAAAACATAGCACTATTCAAGGAGAACTCTGTCCCACAATCAATTCTGTTATCAAAATACAAAAAATGGGTTGGGCTTTTCCAGAATTACGTTGCACTTTTGCAGGACGTTCTATAGTTCCCGATGTTGCTGTATTCTCTTGGGCAAGGCTTCCTGTAGATGAAAATGGTGATATTTCTAATACATTTGCCGCAGCGCCCGACTGGATAATCGAAATTCTCTCCCCCGAACAAAGCCATACAAAAGTTACAAAAAAAATCTTACACGCTCTCAATCACGGAACTAAAATGGGTTGGTTAATTGACCCTGATGAGCGATTCATTGCTGCTTATCCTGCGGGACAACAACCTTTACCTTTTGAGGAAATTGAGTCTGTTTTACCAGTGCCAGAGTTCTGCCAGGGGTTACAGTTGACGGTAGGTGATATTTTTGGGTGGTTAAAGGTGATTGTGTAATAAATATTAATCGGATTACTTTAACATTAATGTTTTAGCCAAAGAGTAACAGAAGACATTCTGTTTACTTAATTCAACCCAACCTACTATTCTTGCACTGAAATATGCCAAGACGCACAAATGATATGCCAAAGTGCATCATAACCGAACTATCTGATGAACAAGAGGCAATGCTTCCTATCTATAGAGATAAGTGGCGATCGATACAAATATCAACTGAATCAATTAAGCACGAAAAAGTCGCAACAATAATCGCAGAAATATTTAAAAGTAAGATTTAAACGCATCTTAATTTTTTGTTTAGCAATTTTTAAATAAGCTTTAACCATGAAAAATGTAGCCTATTTAAGGCTGGAATTACAGCAGGAAAAGATTCCTTTAATCAGAGGTAATATGATTTTTTCGACCGCCATCTTGAATCGTGTCGTTGCTACTTCAGTGGTGACAACTTCTATTGCACTTAGTCCATTTTTTAGTGCGATCGTACAAGCTGAAACCTTGAACGGTGCAGGAGCAACTTTTCCGGCTCCCCTTTACGAACGGTATGCTCGTGAAGTCAAGAAGACATATCCAGACTTGAAAATTAACTACCAGGCAATTGGTAGCGGTGGTGGTATTCGTCAAGTCATTGCTGGAACCGTTGACTTTGGTGCTAGTGATGCTGCAATGAAAGATGATGAAATCGCTAAAGTCAAGAATGGTGCAATCTTAGTACCTACAGCAGGCGGTGCTGTTTCTGTTGTTTACAATCTTCCAGGTGTTAATAATCTCAAATTATCCCGCGCTACACTACCAGCAATTTATTCAGGTCAAATTACCAAATGGAATGACGCAAAAATTAAAGCTGATAATCCGGGTGTGAATCTACCAGATCAAACAATTAAATTTGCTGTTCGCGCCGATAGTAGCGGTACAACTTTCATTTTCACTAACCACTTGAGTGCAACCAGTGGTTATTTCAAAGGCAGAGTTGGAGCTAATACCGCTCCAAAATGGGATCTACCAAACGTTCTCAAAGGTAAAGGTAATCCAGGCGTAGCTGCTATAGTAGCTCGCACTCCTGGTTCTATTGGTTATGTAGAATATAGTTACGCTGTCCAAAATAACCTGAAATCAGCATTGATACAAAATAAGAAAGGAGAATTTGTTGCTCCTTCTTTAGAATCTGCAAATGCGGCTTTATCAACTGTGACTTTTCCAGACAACTACCGCGTTTTCGTAGGAGATCCAGGACAAGGTTATCCCATCGTAGGACTCACCTGGATTATTGTTTACAAACAGTATGCTAATGCTTCTAAAGCTGATGCTATTAAAAAATGGATTAATTGGGTATTGAAAGACGGTCAACAATATAACGATGACCTCAATTATACCAAAATTCCATCTGATGTGGTAAATCGGGTGCTTCAGACAGTGAATAACACTGTCAAACCTTAATTTGTAACCTTACTACTTTACCTCACCAACAGCAATCCTAAATTGTTTGTGAATATCTTCTCTTTCTCTCTTCGCGTCCTTTTCTACGAGACGCTACGCGAATGCGTACTTAGCAGTTCGTCTTCATGATTTTTTGCTCACAACCTATCTGAGATTGCTGTAATAGGGTGAGTTGTTAACTCACCCTAATAAAAAAATCTATTTTATTGATTTGTAATGGCAAATTCATCGGAACCAGCCGACATAAATTCATCAGAGGATTCAAATCTAGATGATGAAAGCTTGAATCTAAAAGCTATCGGCAGCACAAATTTCTGGCTTGACCAAAGTTTTACATGGCTAGTATACTTTTTTGCCGTGATTACCGTTGCAGTGCTATTTTTGATGAGTTGGGTAATTTTACACGAAGCTCTACCAGCTATTAAGCAGTTTGGAATAGGGTTTTTGTGGGGCCAAGATTGGGATACAGGTAATAAGATTTTTGGGGCATTACCCTATATTTATGGAACTTTGGTAAGTAGTGCGATCGCTATTTTATTTGCTGTCCCAATTGGAATAGCAGTAGCCTTAGTCACGAGTGAAAATTTCTTACCTTCATCGCTCCGAACCACCCTAGCATTTGTTGTTGAATTAATTGCAGCAATTCCTAGTGTAATTATTGGTTTGTGGGCAATTTTTGTTTTTATTCCAGTTCTTGAACCTTTCCAAAAGTGGCTAGCCAGTACTTTTAAATGGATACCACTATTTAACACAGAAGATCCTTCGGGGACTAATATGTTGACTGCTGGAATTATTCTAGCCATCATGATTTTGCCCACGATGGCAGCAATTACTCGTGATGTATTAATGGCTATCCCTAAAGAATTACGCAGTGCATCTATGGCTTTAGGTGGCACTCGTTGGGAAACAATTTTTCGAGTCTTGCTACCAGCTGGATTTTCTGGAATGGTGAGTGCAGCCATGCTCGCCTTAGGACGTGCTTTGGGTGAAACAATGGCTGTCACTATGGTGATTGGCAACTCTGCTCAAATCAGTGCTTCTCTACTCAATCCAGCTTATACAATTCCCTCTGTGTTAGCTAATGAATTTGCCGAAGCGGAACCGGGATTGCATATAGGCGCTTTAAGCTATTTGGCATTGATTTTGTTTGGTTTGACTCTAGCTGTAAATATTGGTGCTGTACTATTAGTTAAGTGGGTTGGCAGGAAAAATAGCTAATACTAGTTATGTTTAAGATTTCCACAAATATCAATGTAGCAAGACATTTATCAATCCAAAATTGTCAAAAATATGAGTGGTTATATCCAGTCAGAAAATGATGAATCTTTAGCGAAAGAATTATGCAGCCCTCTGCCAACAGAACGAGTCATATTTACTTATGTAATGAATGCGATCGCTTTTGGTTTTACAGGTCTAGCACTCATTCCTTTACTATCAATTTTGTGGGAAATTCTCATCCGGGGAATATCTGGACTGAAATCAGAGATGTTTGTCAAAGCAGTGATTGACAATGGCTTTGGTAATGCCATTCTGGGAACCATAATTATGGTAGTAACTGGTGCTATTTTAAGCATTTCCACAGGAATTATGACAGGAATTTTCTTGGCGGAATTTGGTCAAGCCAATCCCATCGCTGGATTTGTTCGTTTTATCACTAATATTCTGACAGGCGTACCTTCAATTGTTGTCGGCGTATTCGCTTATGGTGTAATAGTTTTAGTAACTAAAGGATTTAGTGCGATCGCAGGTGGTTTTGCTTTAGCCATAATCATGCTACCTGTAATTATACTGGCAACAGAAGAATCCTTAAAACTTATTCCCACATCTCAACGCCTTGCCTCCGCTGCTTTGGGCGGCACTCGCTTCCAAACGACTTTTCGCATCATTGTAACTGCTGCAATCCCCGGAATTACCACAGGTATTCTATTGGCTGTAGCTCGTGCGGCTGGGGAAACAGCACCCTTAATTTTTACTGCTTTATTTAGTCTAGATTGGTCAGAAGGATTGTTAAGTCCAACCGCTTCTTTACCAGTATTGATTTTTAACCTCTACAACGACCCCGACCCGCAAAAAAGCCAATTAGTATGGACTACTTCTATAGTTCTACTCAGCTTAATTTTATGTGTAAGTATTCTTTCTCGTTTAGTTATTAGGCAGAGAAGACTAAAGTAAAATAAATTTCTGTTTTTGTTTCGCACCTTGGGAAAGCATGAGTAACCTAATTCCAGCCATCAAAGTTAAAAATATCAGCTTTTACTATGGCACAATAAAAGCAATCGAAAAGGTATCAATAGATATTTATCAAAATCAAGTAACCGCAATTATTGGCCCTAGTGGTTGTGGTAAATCTACCTTCATCAAAATTCTTAATCGTATTAGTGAATTAGAAGGGCCCGTAAAAGTTGAAGGAGATGTAGAATTTTTTGGTCAGAATATTTATGCTCCTCGTGTCAACATCAATCGGTTACGCCGCCAAATTGGTATGGTGTTCCAAAAACCAAATCCTTTTCCGATAAGTATTTACGAGAATGTTGCCTACGGGATGAGAATAGCAGGTAGATATTCAAAATTAGAATTAGATGAAATTGTCGAATCTGCACTTCACAGTGCTGCTCTTTGGCATGAAGTCAAAGATAAGCTGGATAAATCAGCTTTAGGGCTTTCTGGTGGTCAACAACAAAGATTATGTATTGCCCGTGCTTTAGCAGTCAAACCAAAAGTTTTACTGATGGATGAGCCTTGCTCGGCTCTTGACCCCATAGCTACGATGAAAGTTGAAGAACTGCTCCATAGTTTACAGTCTGAGTTGACAATTGCGATCGTTACCCACAATATGCAGCAAGCCGCTCGCGTCTCTGATTTTACGGCTTTCTTCAGCACCGACGAAAGTCGCATTGGTCAAATGGTTGAATTTGGTGCTACAGAGCAAATCTTTAACAACCCACTAGACCCCCGCACCCGTGACTACATTTCAGGGCGTTTCGGTTAAAGTATATCTTAACATGACTTAATAATTTTTGTCGAACCATCTAATTAAACTAAACCACATCTAGTGGTCTGTCTCATTAATTTTGACGGTTAGAGAGACGCGATAAATCGCCGTCTCTACAAGGAATTCATCCATTAAATATAATGGATAACTCATTCTTAACTTTTCTTCCTTTGCGACGGCAGTCGCTCATGGGGGAAACCCCCAAGACCGCGCTGCCTCCTCTTTGCGTCCTTTGCGGTTCGTTCTCTTAACCCTCAAAATTAATGGGACAGACCACTAGTAGTCTGTCAATAAATAATTGATGGATAAATTACCTGTAGAGACGGCGATTTATCGCGTCTTTCTATTGCTTGAATACAGGTATTTACTAACAGTTTATCTGCTGGATAGCTACCATGTAGCTACGTAATTTCCATGAATATCTCCTTTTGGGAGTAACATAGTGAAACAGCGGCGCTGATTTGTACTGTTTTACCTAATCAAGTTTCGTTTCACACGTTTTGGGAATATGAGTAAACTAATTCCAGCTATCAGAGTCAAAAACTTCAGCTTCTATTACGACACTCAAAAGATAGTTGAAGGCGTGTCAATGGATATTTACCAAAACCAAATCACAGCAATTATTGGTTCTAGTGGTTGTGGCAAGTCTACTTTTCTTAAATCGTTAAATCGCATGAGTGAATTAGAAGCAGAAGTGAGAGTTGAAGGAAAAGTAGAATTTTTTGGACAGAGTATTTATGAGCGTCGTGTTAATATCAATCGCTTACGTCGCCAAGTTAGTATGGTTTTTCCCAAGCCAAATCTTTTTCCTATGAGCGTTTATGATAATGTTGCTTATGGGGTGAAATTGGTTGGATGGCATCCGAAAGTAGAATTAGATGGAATAGTTGAATCTGCCATCAAAGCTGCTGAACTTTGGGATGAAGTTAAAAATAAGCTGCACAAATCGGCTTTAGAGCTTTCTGGCGGTCAACAACAAAAACTATGCATTGCTCGTGCTTTAGCAGTCAAGCCGAACGTCCTGTTGATGGATGAACCTTGTTCAGGTCTTGATCCTACGGGTAGCATGAAAATTGAGAATTTGATTCATAATTTACGTTCTGAATTGACAATTGTGATTGTTACTCACAATATGCAGCAAGTTACTCGTCTATCTGATTTTACAGCTTTCTTTTATAGTAATGAAAATCGCATTACTCAAATGGTTGAATTTGGTACTACAAATAAAATGTTTACTAACCCCGTGGATTCTCGTACCCGCGACTATGTTTTCGCCCGCGTCAGTTGAAGAGTTTCTAAAATTCTAGCTATTCAGAAAGTTGCTAGATAGTCTTGCGGAAATTAGGGGTTAAATTTAATTTTCTCTTGCTTTGAGTTTTTCTTGTGTTGGGCAATACGAACTGACATTTACAGTATTTTTTTATACTATATATTTAAAGACAAGTATCTGCTCTAGACCACCTGAATCATAAAATGAAATGTCCCCGGTGCGAATCTACTTCATATCGTAAAAATGGTCGTCGTCATGACAAGCAGAATTACCTCTGCAAAAATTGTGGTAAACAATTCCTTGAGCCTGTATTCCCTGCTTCTCTAGAAATTGATTTGCTTGCTAACAGCAACGGGCATACAAAAGTATCTACAGATGAGGCGACGGAACTTTCTTTAGTGAAAAACTTACTAGAAGAAAAAACCACAGAGAAAAGCCTTGACTCTTTTAGTTTGAGATTAGCTGAAGAATTGCTGCAAATTATCTTATCGGCTGATTGGCTAGAATCTGCTGTGTTCAGCCAATTTATCCAAAAAATTCAACAAAAATCTGAAATTAAACATCAATTAGAAACAGGAATCTCACTTCTGCTTTTGGATGCGGAAAACTTAAAATTAGATGTGAATTCAGAATTATTTTTAGCCAGTATTTGTAAGTATCCTCTCCAATTTAAAATAGCATTTGCTAACTGGAGAAATTCCAGTATTGGGAAGCAAGATATTGAATTATATAATCGTGGTTATCAACTTGTCCATGTGCCAGAGGGTAAGAATAGTGCTGATGCAAAAATGATCGCATTTGGTGCTTGTGTTTTACGCTCTTATCCAACAGTTAAAGAAATTTTGGTCTGTTCTAGCGATGGAATTTTAATTCACCTCTGTAACGAACTCCAAAACCAGGGATTGATTGTCTATTGGATACGTAGACAAGGACAAACTTTGCATATAGAAAACCGAAATACTGGCAAATTAACTCACTATTCTCTAACAATGGCAACAGAAGTTCCATCTTTGGAAAAAGTGGTTGAGCAAATTCAAGATTTAATTAAAAATGAACAAAATTCAATCAATGCTCGATTAAACAGTTTAGCAACGATAGCAAGTTTATTTCAAGAAAGAGCTAATATCAATATTAAACATCATCCCAAGCAAGTAGAAATTGAGGAAATAAGCCCGATTTTAGATAAATTATCTGCACAATCTATTCAAGAAGAAAATCCCTCGGTAATTTCTAATGAAAAAACATTAGATAAATTACTATTAAAAATCATTCAAGATATACAACTCAAGTCACCTCAAACTAAACTATCTGTGTCTAAGTTAGGTTCCGAATTACAGAAAATAACCGGGGAATCTCCTAATTCAATTATTAAAAAATTAAAGTTAGGTTGTATCCGCTCAATAAATCGGGGTAGTGCAAAAAAGAAAAAGTAAATAGATGCACATAGCATCGTAGAATAAATCACATGGCGCAAAAGCAATC
>NZ_JBALDZ010000075.1:0-9485 GCF_036917155.1 Nostoc sp.
TGGCTTGCAGCGCATGACTTGGGAGTTCTTTGTATTCTATCCAGACATCCTTAAAAGCCGGTAAACAATTCTGTTGCTCAAAATAATCAACCTTGATGTTGAGGGTAGGGACTGCCGCGATACGTTCAAATAAGGAATTTACAGCGGATTTCAAGTTAGTAAGGTATACAAGCTAAGTCTCAAAAGCAGGTATAAAGCCTATTTTGCTTGTGTTAGCGCAGGAGGGCGTAGCCCATTCTGACTCCTGAATTCTGCTGTATTTTTTCTCTCCACAACTAAAATCGGGCGCTTTAAATAAAACGCTTGCAAGTGGAGGATATTGGTGAATCTCCGCATCCCCCACTTTGGGCGTATTCTTTGGTCAATCCTGGTTGCTTGCTGACCAAACAACAGAAAATCAGCTTGTCTCAATTTTTAGTCGTCGTAAACACGACATTCAATTGCATCTGGGTTGTCATCACAATACTGTTCTAGAGAGTTTTTTGGCTTGCTTTGGCGCTTGTGAGAAGCTTCGGCTTGCAATTCTTCTACTGCATCCCAAGCAGCAGCACACTCTGGGGAGTTGCTACCGTTGATATCGCAAACAGTACGCGCTTGTTCCACTTCTTCTTGGATTTTATCTTGGATATCGCTTGTTGCTGTTTCTTGGATGTTGGTCATTGCTTTAGTCTCGTTGTGTGTTGTTAATACTAGTATAGAAAATGTTCAGAAATGGCAGTTTTTCGCTTGATTAATAACCATTCTAACCATTTAGCCGATCATAAGTTAGTGCTTTAGCCTATTGATTTATAACCAATACAGCAAGTTAGCGCATCTATAATGCATTTACCTTTATTTTTTAAGATTTTGTGGAATCAGTAGCATAGATAAATAATCATACAATATATTTAGATGCCTATATAGGGAATGACAACCCCAGCTTCTTGGGATGGTGGAGACAAAGGGCTGGTGTCAATTCTTATAAAATGCAATTCTTCCCAAAATCAAAAGTCAAAACCTACTAGCCTAAAAAGAGAAAGAAGCTCAAAACTCATGGCAGACCAAATGCAGTGGGCAAATGCCCTATCAACCCGTCATTCTTTGGAAGCCGCTGTTACAGATGTGGTGGAACGTGCTGTCTCATCGTTAACGGCACCCGCGGATCTAGGACTGGTATTCATTTCGTCTGCTTTTACGAGTGAGTATTCCCGACTGTTACCCTTGTTAGCTGAGAAACTTTCTGTGCCAGTGTTAATTGGCTGTAGTGGTGGAGGTGTGATTGGGAGGACAGTTAGCGGAGATACCCAAGAACTAGAAGCTGAACCAGCTATTAGCTTGACTTTAGCATATCTTCCAGGAGTGAAGATTCAAGTTTTTCATGTTGTTGCTGAAGAATTACCTGACTTAGATAGTTCACCAGATGCTTGGCTTGATTTGATTGGTGTGCCACCCTTCCCCACGCCCCAGTTCATCTTACTTTCTAGTTCTTTCGCCTCTGGAATCAACAATTTGTTACAAGGGCTGGATTTTGCTTATCCAGGATCGGTAATAGTAGGGGGACAGGCTAGTGGTGGGGGTATGGGTGGTCGTGTTGCCTTATTTTGTAACGATGCTAGTAGTGAGGAACAGCAAAACCTGTACAGAGAGGGCACTGTTGGTATAGCTTTGACTGGCAATATTGTTTTAGAAACGATTGTAGCCCAAGGATGCCGGCCGATTGGCAAACCATTGCAAGTCACAAAAGCCGATCGCAATATTATTCTGGAGTTGGATGAAAAAGTACCTTTAGTGGTGTTGCGAGATTTGATTGCTAGTCTCAGCGAACAAGAACGGAGTTTAGCACAGCATTCTCTGTTTGTGGGTGTGGCAATGGATGAATTTAAGTTGGCTTTGCAGCAAGGAGACTTTTTAATTCGTGGCATTCTTGGGGTCGATCCAACAGCTGGGGCGATCGCAATTGGCGATCGCGTCCGTCCTGGTCAAAGGCTGCAATTCCACCTCCGCGATGCCCAAGCTTCTGCTGAAGACTTAGAATTACTCCTGCAAAGTTATCAACACCAGCGAGAATCTGAACCCTCTGCCGTAGCTGCTTTGATGTTTGCCTGTTTGGGACGAGGTGAAGGACTGTATGGTAAACCCAACTTCGATTCGGAACTATTTCAGCGCTACCTTAACGATATTCCTGTAGGTGGCTTTTTCTGTGGCGGTGAAATCGGCCCTGTTGGTGGCAGAACCTTCTTACACGCCTACACTTCAGCATTTGGAATTTGTCGTCAAAATCAGTAATCAGTGTTAAACCAATTTTAGATTTTGAATTTTGGATTTTGGTGAAGCAGCACGGTCTTCTCCCAAGGGGAGACGCCAAAGGCGATGGGGGTTTCCCCCATGAGTGACTGCTGAACCCGTTCGCGCAGCGTCTCCCCTTGGGAGAAGGGATTGAAATAAAAATCTAAAATCTAAAATCCAAAATTCAATCACTCCTAACTCTTATCCAGCAAAAGTGTGGTGTTATTATCAATCATGGTCAAAGTTCCAGCAGTGGCGATGTCTGGGTTGGAGTGTGATGCACTATATGTCTGAATATAACGCCGCACTTCTGGGGGAAAATGAGGATAATCTAAGACTGCATCACCATCAGCAATAGTCGCCCAGAAGTCACGCAAACCAGGGGCTAATTCTTTTGCCTGTGATAATGGTAAGTTTAATGGAGAGTGAGTTAGTAGCTTAATTAGGAAAGGGAAAGAGCGATCGCCCATCCACTGCCTTGATGACTGTTGCAAGTCGGGGAACTCAGGCACAGACTCAACCCGATAGGATAAAATTTGCAACCATTCTTTACCTTGGTGATCGCGATGAAACTCTAGCACCCGATAAGGGTGAGGGTAGCTCACTAAAGAGCCAGTGGTAATATCATAAACTCCATCTGAGTAAGCAATATCCTGAACGTGCAAATGCCCGGTAAACACTAGCTTGACTCCGTAGCGCCTCAGCAATTGCAACAGTTCTGCGGAATTGGACAACATATAGCGATTTGCTAGTGGATGACTCGATTGATTGGGCAAATGCTCCACCACATTATGATGCACCATCACCAAAACTAAATCATCACCAGATGCCGCCAGTACCTCTTCTAACCACCGTAGCTGTTTGGCATCTAAACACCCCACTTGCTCACCCTGGTCATTAAAGGAGTTAGAATTCAGTCCAATCAGCTTAACTCCAGGTAGCAACTGACGAATGTAGTAAATCTGCTGTGGATCTTCATAGCCACACTTGGTGTAATAGTAGGGAAAATCCGCAAAAGCAATTGATTGCTGATCGGCCAACAGTACAGGAACGTCATGATTCCCAGGAACAACATAGACGGGAAAAGGAAGTTCGGCTAAACATTGTTGCAACCAAGCATGGTTTTCTGGTTCGCCGTGTTGGGTTAAATCTCCTGGTAACAACAGGAAATCTAAATCGAGTTGTATTAAATGTTCTAGTACGCTTTTAAACGCCGAGATACTTACTTCCACTAGATGAAAGCGGCTGGGATGATCCCAGATTGTGTGAGGAAGTGCCAGGTGTAAGTCGCTGACTACCGCAAAGCGAAAATTGAGAGTCATTGATTTATGAAAATGTTAAAAGCAGGGGTTAAAACAAGTCTTTTTCCAAAAGTATAACGCTTGCTTTGTTTCCCTGCGTAGGAGTGCATCTACTTAACATTTGTATACATGAAGCAGCGATCGCACACCATATACAAAGGAGATTTGGAATGAAATTATTGATGCTTTGCTAAAAGATTTAAAAATTTTATCCAAATGGATATGGGCTAAAGATATAGAAAAGTCGTGGTCGGTTAAGAGATGCGAGAGTTTTCCTAGAACTAAAACCTGGAAGTCAAGCGCTCAGTGATTCAGGTTCTCTACCCGATATTTCTACAACGCGCTTCAACCAATTTTCTGTTTGTTCAGCAGCAGATAGCTTTTCTGTAGCATCCGACCAGATTGTATCCCACTTAAACAGCCAGCGCGTCAAAACCCGAACTAAGTCAACTAACTCTGCTGCTCGGTCAATGTCGTCTGCCTTTACCATATCAGGGACAATCCACTCAATAAAATACCTACTCTCTTTAACAAGGTGTATAATCGGGTCCTGATGCGACCCTTCGAGCCACAAGGTTTTAATTTGAGATAAATTTGCTGCTAAGTGACCCAAACGAGTGGGGATATCGTTCTGCACAAAGCTTTGTTGCTTCAAGGTAAAGTCTGTCATAAGTTACCGAAAAACTCCTTGATGATTTGAGCCATCCTTTCTTTAATATTAGAGTCAAGTATCTCCATTGATCGGTTTTGGCGAGGGCGAAGATTTACCATTGACTCATAAATAACTTTCCCAGTCACAGGCATAAAACTGGCAGCCCAAATATTTTGTTGCCTACTGCCCTCATTCAACAAAACTTCTTCACAGTCAGCGTGCATATTACCACCTCCAACTATTACCCGACTCTCGATATCAACTGCAAGTTTGATATCGAACTTGTATTCTTGGAGCATCTGCTCTATTTGTTCAGGAGTAGCACGAGTACGAATTAACAGAATCAATGTGTTTTCCTCACTTCTAAGCGTTGAGTAAAGAAGAGTTTGGCAAGACATCCACGATAAAATAACTTAGCAGATCAGCAAGTAACAGGTTCAGAGTCATGGCTCAAGCTAGTATTGGAATTATTGGTGGTAGCGGTCTGTATAAAATGGATGCGCTCAAAGATGTCGAAGAGGTGCAAGTCCAAACTCCTTTTGGTTCCCCATCTGATGCTTTGATTCTGGGGACTTTGGATGGGACACGGGTAGCTTTTTTAGCGCGTCATGGCCGCAATCACACGCTTTTACCTTCTGAGTTACCGTTTCGCGCGAATATCTATGCGATGAAACAATTGGGTGTAAAGTATTTAATCTCAGCTAGTGCTGTAGGTTCCTTGAAAGCAGAGGCTAAACCACTGGATATGGTGGTGCCAGATCAGTTTATTGACAGGACAAAAAATCGGATTTCAACGTTTTTTGGTGAAGGAATTGTGGCTCACATTGCCTTTGGCGATCCGATTTGTAAGAATTTGGCTGTTGTGTTGGCAGATGCGATCGCATCTCTCAATTTACCAGAAGTTACTCTCCATCGCGGCGGTACTTATGTGTGCATGGAAGGCCCAGCTTTTTCTACTAAAGCAGAATCGAATCTTTATCGCAGTTGGGATGCAACAATTATTGGTATGACGAATTTACCAGAGGCGAAGTTGGCGAGGGAAGCAGAAATTGCTTATGCAACCTTAGCGCTGGTGACAGATTATGATTGTTGGCATCCAGACCATGACAGTGTGACGGTAGAATTAGTGATTGGCAATTTGCTGCGGAATGCTGTGAATGCTCAAAAGGTGATTCAAGAAACTGTGCGCCGCTTGAGTGAAAATCCGCCGCCGAGTGAGGCGCATTCGGCGTTGCAGTATGCGATTTTGACTCAGTTGGATAAAGCACCAGCAGCAACAAAGGAAAAATTAGGGTTATTGTTGCAGAAGTATTTGTAGTAGTGAAGAAGAATTCAGAATTCAGAATCAAGACGCTCTCTACAAGACGCTTTGCAAATGCTATCAGTGGGGGATAGATACCCTACGGGGATCTTGCTATACCCGCATTTCTCACAAGTTTGAAATGCAGAGGGGCGCAGGGGATTGAACTTGGCACATTGAACTCTCCTCTGCTCCCCTGCTCCCCTGCTCCCCTGCTCCCCTGCACAAGCACAGGCTTTGAGCATTGGTGAGAAATCCAGGTATAGACCCGCAACTGATTGAAAACCACCAAATCTTACGATTTGGTGGGGGTGTTAAACCTATCTATTCATCAGCCACTTGTATAGAATTCATGCTGAATTCTGACTTCTGAGTTCTGTTTCGATAACTAATTTCAATCAACCTTTCTGACTGCCCCTTTCACTGCGTCGGCTGCATCCTCTGCTGTGCGCTGAACATTTTTACCAGCGTCATCAGCCCCACGTTGAACATTTTTCGTCAAGTCTTTGGCTGCATTTTGGGTATTTTCCTTGAGATTTTCAAATCCACGCTGAGTACCCTTAACAACACCTTCCCGCAATTCCTCAGCGGAACTACTAACATCTTCACCCAGATTCTTCACTCTTTCACCAAGGGGTGTACCTTGTTGGAAATTCCGAACATATTGCTCTCGGCTGTCAATTCCCTTCTGCTCAATATTTTTTTGAGCATTTTTTACTAGCGCCTCAGCTCTATCATTAGCTGCCTTTTCATCTCTCGCTCTCGGATCTACATCACTAAAGTTATTTATCCCGCCAGCAGGAGAAGAAAGAGGATAATCTTTTGTAGAATCATATCCCCGGACGTTAGGTGCTTGGGAACCTGGCTGTGGTGGCTGTGCTGCTACTCCTGGAGCGCCACAAGCCTGTGTCATAAATAAAAACATTCCTGCCAAAAAAACAGTTAGGAATTTCAAGGGACGAATGTTTTTCAGCCAATTCATTGCTTTTTTCATAGTTCTCACTCCTTGCATTTTTGTGACTAAGTTAAACTTCAACCAAGATGACATTTGGAATTATTTTTGTATTCCAAGCATTCAGAAAAATAATAACTTTATTTAATAATATGAATAATAAAATGAGTTTTACTCTAGCGCAAGTCACATTTTAATTAGTACAAAAGGAATAATTTTATCTAACTCTAGGGAGAGATAAACTAAGATAAAATAGTTGTTGTCAAAAGAGCTACATCAACCTGTTTGATACCTGAAAAGCTTTGGATATATAGCTGATATACCATAAGATTTAAGCTATTTAGCCTTTGTAGCTCTCACCGTTAAATTACTAAATCCATGAAGCAATTTTTCCGCTGGATAATTTTGGGGGGAACGCTGTTTTTTTTAGGGAAAGCTTTGAAAGATAATTGGAGCGAGGTTACTGCTATCCGCATTGATGATGTAGGATGGGCAATTATGGCGATCGCTACAGGGATAACTTTACTAGCTCATACTTGGGCAGGCTGGATCTGGACTTGGATTCTCCAAGAGTTAAATCAACCTGTATCATCTCCCCAGTTTATCCAAGTTTACCTAAAAACGAATATAGCTAAGTATTTACCAGGTAATATCTGGCATCACTACGGACGAGTTGTCGCTGCTAAAAATGCCAAGATTCCTACTGGTGCAGCCACCCTAAGCGTTTTGCTGGAACCCCTACTCATGCTAGCGGCTGCTTTAATCATTATTGTTCTATGCAGTAGCCAATTTGCACCAGCTAATACTACCCTTGTTATCCGAATACTACAATTGCTGAGTTTAGCTGTAGTCCTTTGTGCGATTCATCCCTGGTTTTTAAACCCAGTTATTCGCTTTTTATACAGATTGAAAGCAAAAAAGTCTGCTGCTAACACTCAATCAAGTGTTCCTTTCAGTCTTAAAAGCTATCCCTTACGCCCTTTGCTAGGAGAATTAGGCTTTATGGGATTACGCGCCGCTGGGTTTATACTAACCATATCCGCCCTGGGTTCGTTGAATACGAATCAAATTCCTTTGTTGTTAGGGGCTTTTAGTTGCGCTTGGTTATTGGGGTTTGTCGTACCGGGTGCGCCTGGTGGGTTGGGTGTGTTTGAAGCGACTGCCTATGAACTTTTACGACACCACTTTCCAGCAGCTTTAGTATTTAGTGCGATCGCTCTATATCGTCTCATTAGTATTCTAGCTGAAACTGCGGGTGCTATCCTCGCTTGGCTAGACGAACGCCTTGCTAAATCATAAATCAGGCAAAACTTATTTTTTTCTATCTACCTTCATCTGTGAAAACACACGATAACCATCGAGATTTAACTTCTGATTACTGCTTTGCTCCTCTTCTTCCATCTTAATCAGGTTATATTCTACGTTTTCTGCATAAATTGCAAAGGTGATATTAAAAATCTCGATAAAATTTATTACTCCCTTGCATTCCTCTTCTGAATATTTTTCGTAAAAACGAATCAGATTAGCAACCCGAGTTTCTAAATGTCTGCGGGAATTTCTAGAAATCAAAATAATCTTTAACAGTATAATTACCAATGTTAGAGCATTGCCTTGGTTCAGCAATAAGACAAATAATGACGAAGGCTCTTTGCTATTTTCTGTTGTCAAGCAATCAATTACTCGATTACAGGTTCTCAAAAATAATTCTTTAGTGATATTTTCTTGATTATAATCAGTCTTCCATAAGGATAAAGTATCTACAAACTGCTGCCGCCAAGTCTCGACTGATTTTGGATTTTCTACAGAAAGAAATAGATATTTTTCCAGATTTATTTTAAATTCTTCCAGAGTTTGGTTTTGAGTTTGTTTGATAAATATATGGGCAATATTCTCATGACTAAACACACCTCTTTTTAAGACAATTGCTTTGATTAAACGCAGAGCTTGGTCTCCCAAAATACTGGGATTTGTATAGCGTTCTGTGCTTGAGACGGCAGATTGAGAACGAGCAATATACATTGCTAGTTCAAACTTAAATTTGTCTTTCATCTGTTTAGAAAGCTTTCTAGCAGCCTCTTGTTGCTCTCTAGGATTCTTCTCATTAACAGATTGATCAATTAATAAATAAGAAGTGTAGCGATTAGCCCAATGACCTTTAGATGATTCCTCATATTTAGTAGCGAATAATTTCAAATCCTTGTAATCTTTGCTGTTGACAAAATTCTCTAGCCAGATTTTACAAATCTTTACTACTGAAGGATTGTTGTCCTTGATCTTCAGATTTTCATTAACAAATAAATTAACTAATTCTTGGATATACTTGTCTTTTCGGTTAGTTTTCCAATTATTAACGATGATGTAGCAACACCGTTTAAGTGTATTACATAACTCCTGTTCGTTATCATCTAAAAAAATGCTGTATATTCCAGGTATATAATCGGAATCTTCTGAATCAAGTCCATCTATAAATAAACCTTTGAATTCCCGCAAAACATCCTCTGGTGGCAGCTTTTTGACAATTTCTACGAAAAAGCTATAAACCTCCTCTTGTGCAACTTGCACATTTAGCCGTTGAGAGTTAGACGTAACACAATGGGGATCTTCCTGACTAATTGATAAACGATTAGTGGTCATTTCAGTTATCAGGACAAAAAGGCTGCCTGTTCATATTATTACCAGCTTAACCTTGGTGAACAGTACCATCAATCTATTCTTCAGTGATTCGGTAATTTTTTTACATAAATTTGATTAACTAAGACCATAAATAAAGTATTAAAGGCAAATTGTTTAATACTTCATCAAATAGTTTAGTGAAATTACTTACTTGTGAAGAGCCACTTTTTTTCACATAGTTTAGTTTTATTGTGCCGACTTAGTTAATTAAGTCGGTGAGAAAAATTCAATGTATATGAAGAAATATAACCCACATTCCGCACTTCAATAAGTAGCATGGATAAACTACATAAACAGAAAATGCGCTGATGATAATTTGAACAATCAAGTAACCAGAAAATA
>NZ_JBALDZ010000076.1:0-45681 GCF_036917155.1 Nostoc sp.
GCAGTTCTAATCGCCTCATCAAGCGATTGGTACTGTTCTTTTGTTCCTTCCAATTTTGCCTCAAATCCCAGCATCATTACGTTGAATACACTAACGTACGTAATTATATCACAAGAGACATATCACTGCGAATAAATTCGCCCGTGCCTAGAGCGCCGGTCAACTAATATATATTGACAAAAACGTCATTACGTGTGTATGGTCAAAACGCCTATTGATGGCTAAATTTTGAGGTCTAGTTTTTAGCGATCGCATTAAAACTGAGTGCATAAGGATTTCTCACCAGATTTATCAAACCGAAGTGCAGAGGTCTTAGGGGCGGGTTAAGCGAGACATTCATGAATGATGGATTATATCTGTTAACCCGCCCCTACTGAAGAGTGAGAAATGCGGGATAAACGTTCGATTAACATAACACCCATATCCTGCGCTTTACGTCAACTACTTGTACTTGACCGGCGCTCTAGCCCCCATAAATAGAATTTAGGGGCTTTCCCGGCACGGATAACTTGGTAAAGTGTCACGAAATTAGCTAACTACTCGTAGCAGGAACTACCTCAAAAGCGATCGCCATTCCTGCGAGTTTTTTGGTATCAATACCGCGAACTCCATCGGGAAGAGCGATCCCTTCGACATTAATGCCGCCACGAGTCCCTGCATCTAAGTCATCAAGCAAACTATTAGTAACATCTAACACTTCATCAGGGACGGCAACAGGCGCACGGCGGTTTTCCAGTCCTCTTGACTGAGCAATTTTTTGCAAGGCTTTGAGAGAAGTCCGCAGAGGTGTTGTACTGGCGATGATTAGGGCTTCTGAGATTCCCAAGGGTTCACCGATAGTAAGTTTAAAGGCATCATCAGCTTGGGGAATCGCCTGCTTTTGTTTTGCCTGTACTAATGCAGCATCTTCTGAGGCTGACCAATCATTAGGAAAAATAACTGTCATTTCTCCTTGAGCATCAATTACTAAAATGCTGACGTATAGAGGGCTAGACTCGTTATTTTGAACTTGGAAAGTAATTGCAGTTCCGATTGGTAATTTGGCGACACCAGAATCAGAGTAATTTATAGCCTGTACGGGGGCTGGTTTCTTTGTTTGTTGAGTTGCTTTTTTCACACCGCGAATCGTAAAAGTTTCGCCAAGTAACTCGTTATTGCCAGCGATATTCATGGATGCCGTGACTGCAATTTTGGATGTATTAGTATTGCCCAGCATTTGCTTGACAATTCTGGCTGCTAGCAGCGATTTTAACTTAGGTTGCAACCGCTTTACCGCCTCACTCACTGTTTCCTTACTATTACCAAAAGACGCGGGAACTATCTGATCTTGGCTAGGTAAAAATAAGCCAAAACTACCCACCGTTGGGAGATTAGCTACTCGCTGTTTTTGTAATTGCTGATGTTTAGCATCAGTCATGCGCCCAAAAATATATTGCACTTCAACAGTTCCCAAGGGTTTGGGTTCAATGCGATTGATTGACCGTAACGCTTGTGTTACCTGTTGGGCTGTATTATTATCTAAGGATTTATCTAGCCCAATCTTTAAAGTCAAATCGCTGGGAATACTGCGGATGCGTTCTTGTAATAAAGTTCCTGGTTGAATTGGGATTTCTGCCCTAGCAGTGGTTAGGAGTTTTCCGTCGGCAATTAATCCTTGACGAGCGCCTAACTTTACCAGTCCTCTTTCACCGCCATTCGGATCTAAGACAGTTAAAATTATATCTTTTTTAAAAGCTTCCAAACTTTGTGAATCTATACCGCCGAGCCATAATTTCACTTGGTCTTTGTTAACTTGAGTTACCACAGCCTCAGCCGGCAGAGCCGAAAAGCGAGAAAAATAAATGGGTGCGTTGGTATTCTCTTTGCTAAAATTTGTTTCTAATTCTGGATCTTGATTGTTGCCTTCTTTGGTCGCTAAGTATTTCGTATTCCGAGCTACATTGACGATCGCTCTATTGACAGGTTCATTCCCACTTTGCTGCCATAGATATTGAGTCAATAAATAGGTAAAGGCTCCGGCATAAAAATCGTCAAAACAAGCATCGGCGGCCAACTGTTCACGTTTGGCGCTAGCGATGACAACTCCCTTCGCAACACCTTTTCTGCGGAGTTCGATAAACTTTTGTTGTGAAAGTCCGAGTTTTCCTAACCATTGTCGCTGATAATCGAGTTCTCCTGGACTCGGTTGGAACTTCGGCCCACCATCGCGCGATCGCACCCGCAAATTCCCCCGTGTTCCACCGCCAGAATGACAACTATCTAATACAACTGTAACGTTATCTGTTTTCAACGCATACATGAGTAAAAACAGCGTGTGTCCCATAATGTCTTGGACTGGGCCACCAAGGACCGAATATTCGCTATCGATGGGTACAAAAGTGCTGTTGAGTCCATCTGGTGAATCGCGATCGCGATCTTCTACTTGTGAACCATGCCCGGAATAGTGGAATACTACCACATCTCCAGGTTTAGCTTGCTTAATCAAATGTTCTTCAAAGGCTGTGAGGATACCTTGACGGGTAGCTTGTTTATCCGTCAAGATGCGGATATCCTCTGGTTTAAAGCCAAAGCGGTAAATTAATAATTCTTTCTGCAACATTACGTCATTTACACAACCTTTTAAAGCTAGGATTGGATCAGAATACTCATTTATTCCCACCAGTAGCGCCAGTTTACGGGGTGTGCTTTGGGCGAGAACTTGGCTCATGCGTTCGCCCTGCTGCATAATATCCAACTGGCTTAAACCCAATGTTGCAAGAGTAGAAGCAGAAAATTGGAGAAAATGACGGCGTTTAATGTTAGACATAAAATCTTATTTATATTTTGGCTGAAGTCGCTTTCAAGGATTGTATCTCTGGGTTATGTGAGGTTATGCAAAATATTCCAGTGCTTTTGAGTTGAGTAAATCGGCGTGAGTTGTCATCGCCACTCACCCAAGAACGTAAACGCCGCCCAATAATTGGGATTACGCCATTTCTCCTGATGCCACATTTTCAATTGCGTCTCCCGTAATGCCTGATTCGCTGGCTTGCCTTGCTGCAACATTTGTTTGTAAAATTCCTGCATAAATACAGATGTACCTTCATCGCTAACCTGCCACAATGACACCACCAGTCGTTCTGCACCTGCATACATTAGTCCTCTTGTCAATCCCACCAAGCCTTCACCTTGGATTTCCTTGCCTAAACCAGTTTCACAGGCACTTAGAACAATTAAATCAGCTGGATAATCGAGGTTAAATAAGTCTTCTAAGCGCAGATATCCCCGGATGTTTTTACCTTGTTTATCTACCAGAGAAAGGACGATACCTGATAGCTCTGGGTTTTCATCGTTGACAAAGCCGTGAGTAGCAAAGTGTAAAATACGGTATTGGTTGAGACTGCTGCTAGTTGCCAAAGTGTAGTTAGCATCAAAATCAAAGGCTTGCAGACTGTTATAATCGGGTACGAGTTTTAAAATTGTCTCCGCTTCTGTGCGAGTACCTAGCAGTCGCTCGAATAGCGAGGTATCGCCAGAACGATTGAGGGCAGAACGTTCTAGTTCGATATCGATGGATTCTTGTTTATTTTGTTGTTTGTTTTGGGCGTCTGTAACTCGCGTATCAGTAGCGTTGTATACTGGGTCAGCGAAGATAGCCAAGGTTTTGGGTGCTTGTTTGCGTGCGTTGAGTTCTTGGCGTTGAATAGCGATCGTTGAGGCGGAAGGTAGATTGACAATTTCATGGTTAACAAATAGGGGTTGGTAGTTAAAGTTGTTTCCTGATGCCGGCATATTTGGGATAACATCAATACCTCTTCCCGAAATCACCTCTCCCCCAGCCCCTCCCCTGGTAGGGGAGGGGAGTTTATCTTTCTCCCCCTTCCCTTGCAGGGTAGTGGGTTGGGGGGTTAGGTCAGCCAACGCCGCAAAGGGAATGTATTGCAAAGCTCCATCCGCAACAATAACTAAGCGTTTTGTGCCCAATTTATCTTTCACGGGTGCGAGAATGAGTTGACTGAGTTCGGTAGCTGCTTTGTCAGTCCGCCAAGTTTTGATATCTGTACAGGGGTTTTCTTTATTTGTTACCGAAGGTGGTTTAGAACTGTTCTGGCTGATCAGACAAAATAAATTGATGGCGCTTTTTTCGATCTCTTGTTTTTTGGGAAGTTCGTAAGTATCGAGAGAATTGGGACTCACCACCCATAGAAAACTGCGTTCCTCGCCCAAGGAATACTGTAACAGCAGCGTGTCTTTATCGAGTTGTTGCTGAATTTGCGGTAATTTTAGGGGTTGGGGATACTTCAGGTTGGCGTATTTTGGACTACTTTGGCGGATTTTCGTTTCCAGTTCCTTTTGTTGTCCCAGGAGTTCGTCAATTTCTGTTTTCAACTTGTCAGCGTTGGCTTGAGAAATCGGGTCTTTAATTTTATTACTATTAACTATCTCAAACCGCAGTTTTTCTCTAGCATCAATTAAAGCTTGTAAGCGTTGTTCTTCTTCTAAAAGTTTTGGGTTTGCACCTTTGCGGATATTGGCGCGTGCTTCGGTTAAGAGTTCTACAAGTCCCCTAGCGCGAGAGCGATCGCTTGTTTCGATTGCTTGAGCATCGTATCCTTTTGATGGGTCTTTTTTGTGGAGTTCCATCAAGATGTCAATTTTGAGTCGATAATAATCCTGGACGGTGGCAAAAAAGGAGGTTCGTAAATCTGAACTAACGACTTCTTTGCGGATGCTTTCGATGATTTTTATTGCTTTATCTATCTGCGTGAGAGCTGCTTGGAGTTGGTTGTTTTGGCGTTGCAGTTTGGCGATGTTGTAGCGACTTTGGGCTTGTTCAGAAAGAAAGCCCATTTCACCATAGAAAGCAAATTGTTCTTCATAAGTTTGTATAGCTTTTTCGGGTTGTTTAAGGGCTGCGTAAGCTTCAGCCACTTTGGTGTAAGCTGCTCCCTCTATCTCCCTAGCACCTATTTCTCCTGCCAATTTTCTGGCTTTTTGAGAGTCTTCTAGAGCCTGGGAATAATTTCCTTGTTTAATCTCAACTTCAGCGCGGACATTAAGTATCCTTGCTTGTGTGGCTAATTTATACTCAACCATCTCTAAATTACGAGATAAAGCTAGAGCCTGATTGCCAAAACTAATTGCTTGTTGATCATCTCCCGAATCTAGGTAAGTTCCACTAATATGCTCTAATGATAAGGCTTCATTATGACAGTTTCCCGTGTCTTTAGATATAGACAAAGCTTGCTGATAATAATTCTGGGCTTGTGGGTAATCTTGCAACTTTCGATAAACAGCACCAATGTTGCTCAGAGTCATAGTTTCACTGCTGCGATTACCAATAGTTCTCCATTTGGATAATGCTTGATCATAAGTATGTAAACTCTCAGAATATGCCCCTAAAGAGGAGTAAACATCACCGAGAGTCAACAAAGTAGCTGCTTCGTCTGGAAGATTTTTAATCTGACGTTGAATGTCTAAGGCTTGATTGAGGGCATCAATCGCTTCTTGTTTTTTCCCTTGCTTGTTTAGAATATCAGCAATATCGGTAAGTGTGCTCGCTTCCTCAGGCTTACCGCCCATCATTTGCCTAAGTTTTAGTGCTTGTTTATAAACATCAAAGGCTTTTTGATACTCCCCTATTTCGCTGTATCCAAAATCGCCAATTTCTTGTAGAACTTCCGCCTCACGCCAAAGACTCTCTTGAGTGCGCCATTTTTGAGCCTCTTGTTTCCATTTTTCGATACGATTGTTGGCATCTGCGACAGTATTAGGAGTTGCTGATTGATTCGACGAGTTCTTTCGTTGCTCAATCTTGGGAGGCTTTTTTAATGATGCTAATTTATCAGAACAAATTGAAAGTGCTAACGAGAGGTAACGCACATCGGAGCTTGAGCTTCTCTTAAATTCGGGATCGAGAATATTAGCTTGCTTGAAGATTTCAACGCTTTTGTTTATTTCACCTAAGTGGGTATAAAACGAAGCAATAAATTCGAGTGTTTCAGCTTGTCGGAGAACATCACCTTTTTCTTTCCAGGAAGCCAAAGCTTTGTTGTAATACTCAAGTGCTTTCTGTTTTTCGCCTAATTTATCAGCGTAAATCTCTCCAATTGAGCTAAAAATGATAGTTTGCAAGTTAGGCTCTTTAGGAAATAGTAATGGAACTTGCAGACGGATATCGATCGACTTCTGATGTTCTCCCATCATATCGTAGATCAAGGTAAGTGAAGTAGTGACTGCTCCTTCATCTTCCTTATCGCCTAAAGCTTGACAAATAGGCAGAGCTTTCTGAGCATATTCCAAAGCTTTCGGATATTCACCTCGAATAAAGTATAATCGAGCTATTTGATTGAGAGTTTTGGCTTCTTTTTTGCGATCTTTTGCCAAACGCCAATATTTTAGAGCTTCTTCCCATTTAGGAATGATTTGGCTTAACAAGGGTGCTTTCTGTTTGCCTAATTGTTGGGCTTCTGCTTCTGCTTTTTGGGCCGCAGCACGGTTGCTGTCTAGGGTGTTGCTTTGGGTTATTATTTGAGGGGGTACGGTTAAAGGTATTGGTTTGGGATATGCGCTGACTGTTTCTGAACACAAGGATAGGCACAGCAACAGGATTAATCTTAGAGGATGTAGTTTGGTCATAATTAGCGTTATTTAATTTATCTTTTCGGAATCTCTAACAATTACGAATTACGTTAGCGTAGCGTAAAGCCTGCGGCATAGCTTCTCTACGAGAGGCTACGCCAACGCTTAGGGCGACGCAGCAGCGCCATTACGAATTACGAATTAGTTAAACTACTCTGCTTCCCCAATGAGAGTAAAAGCTGCCCAATCAACGGGATTCGGATTATTTTTCATCGTAGTCAACATCGCTTGCCGCAGTGCTTGCGCTTTGTCGGAGCCGTTTTGCAGATTTTGATAAAATTCCGTCATTAATAGTGCTGTGGGTGCATCTGGAACCGACCAAAGGGATACTAAGACACTGGGTACACCAGCACTAATGAAGGAACGAGATAAACCAATTACCCCATCCCCGGTTAGGTGTCCGCGTCCGGTGTCGCAAGCGCTTAAAACGACTAATTCGGTATTTAGCTTCAGATCGAGGATTTGGGAAGCTGTTAATAAACCATCATCTTTACCCGATGGAGTCAAAGCAATACCGCTATTTAATCCTTGGATATCATCAAATAAACCGTGGGTTGCTAAATGCACAAATCGCGCTTGGGGTAAACGCTTGACTACAGTTGCTTCTGTTGCTTTGCTACCGACGAGAGGTTCAGTTTTGAGTAACTTGCTAATTGCATTTGCTTCAAGTTCTGCACCAGGTAAAGGTTTTAATTGTTGCGGAGTTTCGCCGATTTTTGGGGCAATAAAAGGCATTGTTGGATTACCTACAATCAGCGTATCTTTTCCTTCTATGGGTTTTGTGCCGATCCGTTGTTTCTGTTTGTGGGTTAAATCTAAAACCTGAATTGATGGTGATGTGAGAATAGTATGTTTTTCAATCAGGTATTTACCGTCTGCGTCTTGTAATGCGGCGAAGGGGACGAGGAATAGGCTACTTTGGGGAATGAAGATAACTCTGTCGCTAGAATTTTTGGGTAATAAGTCAGCGATGGGGTTGATTAATAATTCGTGTAGACGCTTTAAATTGTCTTTGGCTTTGGGTGCATTGGGATTGTCAGCTATATCAATAGCATTGCGGAAAGCTGTACTTTTTGCACCGATGCAGTTACGACTGGTGAGAATGAAGTCGTTTAAAGTTGTCTTATTTTTTTGCCACAGGGGTTTCAAGTCAGCTTTGCGGAAGGTAACTTCACCTGTGGGTTTGATTACCCAAATGTAGAGTTCTAATTCTTTAAATTCTACTTTACCTACATCTCTAATTATTGAATATTGAACTAGAGTGGAATTCTGTATATTGGCAATTTGTTTCATCTCCGCAATTGTCAGCGATTGGGGAGGTTTGGCTTCATTGCTATTATCGCTAGATAAGCGAGATGCAATTAGCTCCACCAAAGCTCTAGCGCGACCACGCTCTGAGATTTCTAAGGACCTATCGGGTTTATTTTGAGCAATTAAAACTTGCTGTAAGAGTGTATAAGTGTTTATCTGAGTATCAAAAAGAGATACTTTATTAGTATCTTGTAACTTTAATTTTGTATTTCTGAGAGCTTCCCAAATATTGATTGCTTCATAAAGACTTTTCTCTGCTATGGGAAGATTACCAGATTTATAGAAAGCAAGTCCTAAATTTAAGAGAGATGTACCCTCACCAAGTCGGTCGTTAATTTTCCGCGCAATTGCCAAACTCTGCTGTTGATAATCAATAGCCTTGGGGTAGTCTTTCAGAGTATAGTAAGTAAAACCTAAATTGCCTATAGCGTTTTCCTGGCTTTGATTATCGTCAATTTGCCGTGCTATTGCTAGCCATTTTTGTTGATAATCAATAGCTTGAGAGTATTTCCCTAAAACATAATAGATGCTACCCAAATTACCCAGGATTTTTCCTTCAAGTTGACGGTTTGTGATTTCTCGGACAATTGTTAAAGCCTGTTGGTAGTTTTGAATTGCTTTAGGGTAATCTCCAATTGCAGAGTAAGCAAGACCGAGATTATTTAACGATGCCCCCTGACTTTGACTATCTGAAATTTTTTGAAAAATTGCTAAAGCTTCCCAATAATTTTTAATCGCCGTTGTAGCATCGCCTAAGAAATAGTAAACAAGGCCAAGATTAGCAAGTGCTTTCCCTTCACTTTGCTTGTCTTTTATTTTTCGTGCGATCGCTAAATTTTGTTGGTGATAATAAATTGATTGAGCATAATCTCCTGTATCTTGAAATACAGTACCGAGATTACCCAGCGCTTTAGCTTGACCTAACTGGTCTTTTATGGATATTGCTATGCTTAAGGAACGCTGTAGGTAATCAATGGCACTGGCATATTCTGCTTGTTGCTGGTGTACCAGACCAATATTATTTAATACCTTGACTTCACTTTTATAATCTCTAATTTTTTGGTAAATAATCAATGCTTGTTGCCAAGATTTTAATGCAGCTTCCGATTGATTAGTTTGATATTGCTCTCTACCTTGCTGTAAAAGACGATCTGCTTCGTCTTTACGATTCGCTGGCGTTTGCGCCAGTACCGCCGACGCCTGGAATAGTGGAGGCAAATTTGCAATCGGCAATGAAACAGTCAAGATGAGAGTGATCAATGCGGTTAAACTAAGTTTGCGATCGCCCATAGATTTTAGAGTCAGGAGTAATGCAGCGAGTTTAAGGAGATATATCTCTCACCTGCTGAAGGATATGCAAATTAGATCCACTGTGCAAGAGTGAACAAAAGCGATAAGCCTGACGGCATGGCTACGCTTACCGCCAACAGCTTGGTTTGCGATCAAGGGCGGTTTATTATTGTGAGTGTATTGTAAATCAAGGTGTCTCACCCGTTTTACAAGAAAATTTTGCGATCGCAAAATGGGCAAAAGCCAATAAATACAGATGGTAAGCTAGAAAGTACATAACAGTTAAATCGGTGATGTCCCATGAACGTTGTCACACCAAAGCGATTTACTATTGACGAATATCATCGGCTGATTGAACTGGAATTTTTAAAGGAGAGCGATCGCATTGAATTAATTCGCGGAGAACTAATTCAGATGGTAGCCAAAGGCACACCTCATACATTTTGCACAACTCGACTTTGTAGACAACTGGATCGATTGCTGGGCGATGGGGCTGTTGTGCGTTGTCAAGAGCCAATTATACTACCATCAGATAGTGAACCTGAACCAGATGTGGCGATCGCACGCGGAAATGAGACTGACTATCTTCCCCACCATCCTTATCCCGAAGATATTTTTTTAGTGATTGAAATTTCGGACTCAACCCTAAATTACGACCAAACAACAAAGTTAGAAGTCTACGCAGAAGCCGGAATTTCTGATTATTGGATTGTCAACTTAAATGTTCGCCAACTTGAGCGTTACAGCCAACCGTATCAAAATGCTCAAGGTGAATTTAATTATCTCAGCAAACAGATATTTTTGCCATATCAGTCAGTGGCGATTCCTGGATTTGAAGATGTCTTATTAGACTTGAGTCGGATTTTTCCCACGGTTGTAAATGCCTAGAAATACGGATTTTCCCATCTCGTACCCAACAGTAGAGACGTTGCATTGCAGCGTCTCTACATCTTAAACATCCAAATTGGCTTTATCGTCCCTTTTTCACCGCTTGCACTGCTGCATCAGCGTTGACTAATCCTTGACCAAAGAAGTACTGCTGACCTTTTGAGGAAGACACTGCACTTTTACTTGGCAGGGAACCATATAATTTAGTATCTTCCTCAGACATACTCAGCCCTTCATAACTGGCTGTAGATTTGAGGATATTAACCAAGCGGTTTCTGCTAAGTTCTCTATTTTCTCCTTTCATCAATGCCACTACCCCCGCCACGGCTGGCGAAGAAAAAGAAGTACCCTGCACCCACCAATATTTACCTTTAAGATCAACCACAGAAGACCAACGAGATTCAGGATTGGGGATACCTTGCCAGAAGGCATTCAGCCAAGTACCGCCTGTGGCGGGAATTCCACCCAATAATCCTGGTGCATTTAAGTCGCCTCCGGGTGCAACTACATCTAATCCTTTTCCGTAGTTACTGTAGGGCGCACGATTACCGTCAATATTAGTTGCGCCAACTGCAACTACTCCGGCATAAGCAGCAGGAAAAGATACTTTGTTTAAGTTTTCGTTGCCAGCAGCAGCCACAATTACTAGTTTAGGATGTGCTTTGAGAACATCAGCGATCGCTTCTTCTTCTCCCTCAGATGGCAGACTAGCACCCAGGCTAAGATTAATGATATCAGCACCGCGCGAGGCTGCATAACCTATAGCTTCGATGTAAGCTGAGGTGAGAATACTACCATTCAACCCAAATACCCGCACTGGTAAAATTTGAGCATTGGGAGCCACGCCTACTAGTCCTTCACCATTTTGCGGTTTAGCAGCAATGGTTCCACTCACATAAGTGCCGTGAAATTCCGCACCTATTTTATAAGTGCGAAAAACGTAACGTAAAACAGTCGCGATTTGCTCTAGAGAGTAATCTGGGTTGTTTTGCTTCACTTCCAGGGCTTCTTCGGGATATTGCTGAACTAATTTGGCATCAGATAATTGGAAGGTATCTTGAAATTTGGCAGCGAGAATAGCCAGTTCTACGGGGCTAACACGAGTATCAGGATCACCGTTTTCGCAGGGGTTGCTGCTATCACCGCCAGCAGAAAAATCCCAACCGTGGACTTCCCCTGGACATTTATCAGCAGCTTTCACTGTATACAAACTATCTACCAAATCGGGATGATCCCATTGAATCAAACTGTCGATAACTGCCACAACTACACCGCGTCCGCCGTTGCTATGTTTCCAGGCATCTGTAACCCGCATATCTGTACGGGTTATAGCCGATTTTGTGACATTTGGTTTTTGCAGACAAGTTTGCAGTGATTCCCAGCTAGATACCTCTTCTTGCAGACATTCTTTGAGGGGTAAACTATCCAAATGCCACGCCAATCCCAAGAAGTTGGTTTTTGGGGAAATAGCTCTAGTAGATTGAGGGGCAGTATTCTGTTTCGTCAGATTATAATATTGCTGAGAATTTTTCAGATTAGCGACTTGTTTAGCAGCTGTTTTGAGATTTTCGTCAGTAACAGATTGGATAAAGTTGGGTGCAGCAGAAGTAACTCCCTTGACACTGTTTAGCTGGTTGGCAGTATTGAGAATTTTTGTGCCAGTAGCAACTGTGGATTTGACTATATAGCGATCGCGGTTAAAGCGCAATGGACGGATAATCGCTAAATTATTTTGCTGTAAAATTGTTTGTTTCTCAGCCTCGGTCAGTTTGGCATCAAAGCTGATGATAATTTCGTTGGGGACAATAATGATTTCTTGGCGTTGGCTGCGACTTAGCACTGGTAGAGTACTTTGCACATAAGGTTGCTGTTGAATGTTCTGCTGTACGATATCCCTAGTTCCTGTTGGCAGACTGACCACAGCATAGTTCTCGCCCAAAGGACTGACCCTTGGTGGAGTAATTGCGCGAATACTACCCTGGAGGTCTTTTTGAAGTTGGAGGTACAGGGGAGTAGCAGCCAGGTCACGGGTTGCTACTTTTTTAAAGGCAACTGCGATCGTATCTTGCCGTTGGTTTAGGGGAATGCGTTGTCCTTTATAAAGGTAAAATAAATTACCATCGTCTTGAGTTTGAGCAACTGCGGTAACTTGTGGTGGTAGGGAGAACATACCCAAGCCAGACCAAACAAAACCAGTTATTAAAATCCCAGATGTAATGCGTTTCATCATGTTATTTTCTTTGATTGAGAGATTATTTTGTAGTCAGGGCTGAAGCCCTTATAGGGGTTCTCGTTTATGATCGCTTTTGCTTCTTGTTCTGCACCTAGTCGTCAGAATTATGCAATAGAGTTTAACTCTGCTGTATCTTCTCAATTGCGTCAGTGGCTTTTTGGGCGAATTCCTGATTACCCTCTTGTTTAAACAGCGTGAATGATTTCTGTAAATCAGCTACTTGTCGAGTGTTGAACAAACTTTTAGCTTCAGCTTTGGGTGTAAAAGTCAATGTGATAAATACTAGAATTGCTGCTGCTAATTTCAAACCTTTCATTGTTGTGTCTCCTAAAATCTTAAATATTGCAGAGGTTTTCTTGCTCTTCACAGGTATATATCTCTGAGTGTTGAGAGATTATGCAAAATCAGGGACATATACTAACAATTTGGGAAATTATTACCGTCTAATTTGGGTATTGCAATCCTATTTGATTTGCAAACATTGAAATGCAATTAAACATTTGTTATCTCTATACCTAACCAATCGCTTACTTCACGAGCTAACCATTGAATTTCAACTTCAGTTCTGACTCTGCTACTAAAAATACTAAGTTGATAATTTTTTGTACCTGCCCAAATCTGCAATTTTGCTGGAGTTTCAGTTTCTCCATGAGCTCCTTCAGTAAAGTATCTCGGAATATACACCAGTTTAGAAACACTGTGACTGCCTCGACGTGATGACTGACGACGATAAAATAAAACCCCACATAAGGTGTAGGTTAAGGTAATTTTTTGGCTATCTATACGCAGTCGAATGCATCCAAGTAAATCAAAAATTGCCTGATATAAAGCATACGAAAAACCCGTGGCAAGCATGAAAGGAATGAGAGAAGCAAAGCTAGAGATATTAGAAGAAGCTGAAAGTGAAATTATTATCAAAATTAAAGTTACTAGAAGAATGCAAACAACGTTAAAAATATTGCAGAAAGAAACAGTCGGTGGGATGATAATTTCTAGAACATTCTCATTTTTATTAAGCTTAATTTTGGTCAGTTCAACTTTAGTACAAGTTTGTTTTTTAGCGCTTAAAGTTATAGAACCTTGCAGTTCCATTTCATGCAAAGCTTCGAGTGCTTTATCCGCAGAACTGAGACGCTTTTCTAAACTAGGTTCTGTCATCCACCTCAACCAAGTAGTTAGTCTGGAACTGCAATTAGCCACTTGTTCAAACTGAATGCGAAAATCCTGTTGAGGTAAATCTGCTGGGTGAATACCTGTTACCAAGTAAATTAATGTTGCGCCTAAACCATAAAGATCAGAGGCACTTACTGTGCGGCTACCAAATTGTTCGGGTGGCATATAGCCATAGGTTCCTACTACAGTTCTTGTCCCACCTTCTTCTGCTTTAGCTGTTTGCACAGAACCAAAATCTACCAGATAAATTTGACCGACACTATTACCAGAACGATCCCCCAATAAAATATTACTAGGCTTAATATCACGGTGAATAACAGGTGGATTTAGTCCATGTAGATAAATGAGAATGGAGAGAACTGATGAAGCTATCTCTTTGAGTTCAGCTTCTGTAAAAGTTCGACCAGCTTGTAAATTTTGTTCTAAAGTTTGGGCTGGTATATAAGTTTGGACAAGAGCAAATCCTTTGATAGTAGGTGAATTTACTTCAAAATAATCTAAATAGCGAGGGATAAAGGGATGTGACAAAGACTTTAAAGTGTTGGCTTCTCGCTCAAACAGCTTAAGTGAATCCCATTCAAAGTCATTGGTAAAAGAGAGTAATTTTATAACTACTAATTCATTAGTTCCCAAATCTCTAGCTAAGAGTGTCTGTCGCCCAGCCTTTTTTGCCAACTCCTGCTGAATTTCGTATCGTTCGCCTAAAATTTTATCAATCATAGAAAGGATTTACTCTCTTGTGATTTTTATTCCTAAACCATACTTAAACTCATCCGCCAACCATTCCAGTCGCTAATTCGTAGCGGCAATCGTCTACCAAATTGTTCTTTGCACCTATCATCTGGCAATGTCAGTCACCAAAAGTATTTGATTATTTGTCAAGTGTTCAACAAGCTTTTAGCTTTAGCTTTGGGTATAAAAGTCAATGTTCCCAATACCAGAATTGCTGCTAATTTTAAACCTTTCATTTTTCTATCTCCTAAAATATTAAATACATAGGTTTTCTTGCTGCTCACAGGTATATATCTCTGAGTGTTGAAAGATTATGCAAAATGAGAGTGATTTCCTAACGAGTTGCGGAATTATGACCGTCTGATTTCGGTACGTCACACAAGTTACCGATATTTTTGATCATCTCCTTCAATCCATCTGAAGGATTTGGCACGGAGTAAGCTTGCTGTAAGGCATCTGACCACAGATTAGAATCAGCGAAATACTTGGCTTTAGCAAGGGCGATCGCTTCAATACCTACACCTTGTGCTTGCAGTTGATTTTCTAGAGTCTGCAATTCTGCGGTGATGCGATCGCGCTCTTTAGTGTCCATAATTTTAAATGGGACGAACCTTGATGAATTGACTACCCATTCATAAGTTTGACCTGGTTGCAGTGGTTCACCTTGATAGGTGATATTCTGAGTTTCTGTTACCGATTGATTCCATAAATCTTGCTTACTATCTCTTAGACGCACTGCTATTGTTTGCACTCGACCTTTCCAAAGAAATAAGGGGCGATCGCTCCAAACAATTCTGGGTTTAGCTGGTGCATCTGGGGAAACCATACAGATAGGATCAATGGGACGAGAACCACCTTTGCGCGGTTCTACAGGAGGTTTTTTACTAAATAGAATTCGGGAAATATTTGCCCAAGAAAATATTTGTTGGATTGAACTTTTTTGAGCAGGTGTTGCTTGATTAGATAGAACCTGTACAGGACTAAAAGCTATAGTTGAGAATACTAGAGTATATAGTAAAAGTTTATACATGAGTTTTTCTTTTGAAAATATTAGGTAAAACGTAAGACCACAATGCTATCGATGGGAAAAACCAAGGTAACAGGATTGCAGTTGCACCGATGTAAATTTGCAAGCTAACTAGTCCATACAACCCTGTAATCATACTGAGCAGTATTAACCATTGCAATACAGAAAACTGCTTTCTTTGTCCCAGTAAATATATAGTTTTGCCTAGCAATATCGCTATACCAACCATCCAGAAATCGGGAATTGGTATAACTAATCTCTGCTTTAGCAGATGATGCACCATATAAGCATGATATTCACCGCCTGTAAGTATCCTATTCGTATTCAGAGGATTTTCCTGATATCGCCAATATTCAATAGCTAGAGGTAAATCCGAATTTTTAAAATTATCTTCGCCGTCTTGAGTAATTCCAGCTTCGTCATATCCTCCGGGAACAATAATGACAATTTGCTGTTGTAAACTTTGAGGAATAGCTTGATTTTCGAGTAATTGCCAAGCAGGTATAGAATGATATATCTGATTAGGGGGAACAGAAAAGTCAACAATGGGGTGCATCCACATTTGCCCTAGCCAATAACTCAAAGCGGTTACTGGTTGTACGTGCGCTCGCGGTGATGACAAAATCGTTTGATGACTTTTGTTACCTTCTTTCAGAAAATTATTAATTTGTTGTAGAAAATCAATTTTGCTATCTAATTTTGGCTGTGGCGAGTTAGGTATTTGTTGTAATTGCTCTGCTAGTGTTAATAAACTAGAAAATTGCCAAGCCTCGGATTGTAAATCATCCATAGAGAAAAGTTCCATATATGCAGGTCTAATCTCAATCTCGCCTTGTAAACTCCAGTTAAGACTAGCAATATTAGGTAGCGTCTGTAGCCATTTCCCTTTCCTGTTGTAAGTAGCTGAAAAAACAAACCATGTCGGCTGAGGTGCAGAAACAGCAGCTTGGATAGAGTTGGTGAGTATGAGATCGCTTTGTTCTTGAGGTCGATCTAAGAGATAATCAATACCGACTACTCTGGCTTGATTCGCTGCTAGCTTGTCAACTATACTTGCTAGATACGTGCGCTCCAACGGTTTCGGGTTAGAAATTTTGGCTTTGATGATAGACTCTTCATCAATTTCTACTAACAGCACCGGTGGAGGAGTCGGTTTTCCTGCTTGATTAGTCAATTGACGATAGATAGCTTGTGCTAATAAACGTCTCTGCAATAAAAAGTTTTGTACCGGCAATAGTAAACTAATCAATAATATAATTGTCAGTGCGATCGCTTCTTGACGATTTGGTTTCAAACTCTTAAGAAATTGCTTGACACCAAATGGTTTGAGACTAAATAAAGTTGCCTCTGGATGGCGAAATAAAGAGGGAATGAGATAAGCGCTCGGATAAGTGAAATTCTTTTCTAATTTCAGATATTTCGAGGCTGCTAATAATGATTCGTGGACATCTTTGTATTCCGCCAAAGCTTGCACAAATTGCAGAAAAAATTCCTCTGCAACCCGATTATGAATTGGCTCTCGCATAATCGCGACTTGACTTAAACCCAAGTCTATGAGCTTATTGGCAATACTCAACCCTTTGCAAGAATTAAAAATAGCAACTTGTAATCCTCTTGATTTGGCAATAGTTAGTGATTCTTCTATCTCACTAATTAGCAAAGCGGTATTAGGGGCAATTCCGAATTCACCCCCAGTCAAATTTGTTTCATTACTATGACCTGCAAAAAATAAAATATCCCAGCCGACTTTTGAGGCGATCTCCTGAACAATTTTGGTTTTTAATTCCGTGATACTTCCGTGGGGTTGCCAGCCAATAAAAGTAATTTCAGCTAAGGATTTTAGGGAACTTACAGATGCTTTTTCTGTTTTAAAATCCAAACCACTTTCATCTCCTAAAATTACTAATATTCTAGCTTTTCGGGCATGGTAGGCATTAGTATTTACTGTTTCCCGCCTATTTAGGGGTGTGCGAACAATACGAATTTTACTAGAATCGAGAGCAAATTCTGTGCCCATTTCCCAGACTTCCCACGGAAATCGTGCCAACTCTAGAGAATTGCAAGTTAGAAAAATATCAATATAGGGATTATCACTGTTTTTAGTTACTTGGGCGATCACTGCCCGAATTTCATATAATTCTACACTGCGTAACCAATGATGAAATTCATATAAAAGTTGCGCTTCCGATTGTACTAAATGCGCGTGCCAATCAACATTGGGTGCAATAAAACTACCGATTTCTTCTACCTTTCCTCGCAGTTGTGTATTATAAAATCGGAGATAAATTTGCTGCCATTCTTGATAAAGCGCCGTTAGATTTTCAGGATAGGCGAGTGTGACACCAATATTCTGCCCCCCACCCCAAGATAATTCAAATGAGCAAAATTTATCAAACTGTTGAACTTTCAGATAAAAATTAGAAGCAATCATCATCAAATATGAATAAAAATCTAAAATTAGTAAGTATTCATTATAAACTGCGTCCGAAATGCATTAATAGCTAAAGCTTGCTGAAAAGTCTTAAGAGCTTCTTGAAACTGGCTTGTGTTTAATTGTTGAACACCTAATTGGTTGAGCCCCAATGCTTCATCCTTGGGTTGTTGTGTCGTTTGCGCCTGTGCAATCAGGGTAGTTTGTACATTTCCCCTTGTCTGTGACTCCGCAACGCCTACAGGTAAGGACAGGGAAAGCACTAAAAACAAGAGAGAGGGATTTGAGACGGTAATGCACGAAAAGCAGTCCTCCAAGCAGATGAGAGTAAATTACTCGCTAATTCTCTATATCTCTCACGCTTGGGGAGGTTATGCAAAATGACCAATTTATAAAAGATTATTTAGAAGAATTGTTACAACCATTGGGTTCAGTACAAGTTCCTCGGCGAGTCGCAGGGGAAGTCAGAGAAATGTTTATCTGTCTGAACTGCGATTGACAAGAGGAATTATCTGATTTACCTGATATGCAATGTCGGGTTGAAAGTGGCACTATCCGAGCTAGGGTAAGATTGAATCCATCTAGGTGCAAGGTTCGAGTAATGCCAACAGGATTTGAGAACAAGAAAAGCAAAACTAAAGGATCTTTTGCACCCAGCATAGATAGCCAAGACATTACCACTAAGTTTCAGAAATACTTCACAGAAATCAAACAGTAAATGCTGATTTTTTCTTCGATTTTCAACTTTGGTTGTGATCTTGAGTAATATCGTTCGATTGAACATCTATTTCAGTTTCAACTCCGACTGATTCTATCAGCTTTTCTGACGGCGTAAACTCATCAATAAGCGTAATTATCACTGCTGCCGCAGGCACTGCAAGCAGCACACCAATAAATCCAAATAGCTTACCCATTACCAAAAATGTTACAATCACCATCACTGGATGAATATTAACTTGCTGACCCATCACCAAAGGCTGAACAACATGAGCATCTATTTGATTCATTACAAAGAAAAGTATCAACACAAATATTAGTTTTAGCGGTGAAATACTCAATGCTACTAATGCTGGTAAAAAAGCACCAATGACCGAACCAAAGTAAGGAATTATTTCAAATAAACCTGCAATAATCCCAAATGGTAGTGCTGACGGAATACCCAAAATCAAAAGTCCAAATGTTGCTCCAGCACCCAGAAATATCATCGCTATTCCTGTCCCAAAAATCCAGCCTCGCAATCTTGTCTCGCAAGCCTTAAGGATTCCTTTAAACCGATGGTGATGTCGCCTTGGTACTAATCTTAAAATCCCTTTCACTAAGGAATTAGGATCGTAAGCCATGTAAAGCGCTAAAATTAACGTTGCTACCAACTCTACGGTTAAACTCAAAGCTTCACCTAAGAAAACTGGTACTCCCCCTAGTAACTGGTCGGTCAAATTCCGTAATTGTATTAGTGCTTGGGAAATGTCAGGAATAAAAGCAAATTTCTGGCGCAGTTGCTCAACATCTCCTGTCAATCTATTGAGATAAGTTGGTAATGTTTTGATTAATTTTTGAGATTCAAATGTCACACTAGGTAGGACTACAGTAGCTAATACCACAACAAATCCGATGATTAATCCAATTAGTAACAAAACAGCAATATCCTGTGATTTGACTAACTTTTGCAAAAACCTTAATAGGGTTCGTAAAATTAAAGCAATCAATGCTGCAACAACTAAAAGTTCTAATACTGGTAAAAGTTGGTATAAAATGTAGAGTACCACCGCTACCATTACTGCCAATGGCGCACCACGAGTTAACTGCGACCATCCATTCTCTGTATCTCTGGGATTCGCCATTACTATCACTTATTCTTCTGTTTGAATTTTACAAATTTAGTGCCTGGGATGGCGCAGAATTTTTATTTTTAAGAGGAACTGTAAGCCTGATTAACACAAGTCTCATTTTTCTCTCTTGTTTGTGCCCATATAGTCAAGTCAATTTTAATTTGTTCAGATATTTCACTTCCTAGCTAAAATTTTATTCTATTTACCCTCACAGAGGTCTAGAAATTTAAATTATCTTTCTTGAAAATTGAAGAAGGCAGCTATGCTGAGGGCAGAGGGCAGTCCCAATGAAAAAATTTCATCACCATGAATGAAAATGTCATGTGAGACGGATCTATGGATCTATATAGATACTCATCGAAGGAGTATTTTCAAGTCAGAAGGTTCAATTTAGAAGGGGATTCAAACCCCTCCTAAATTGAGGCCACAAAACAAGAAAGTTTGGTGGGGGTCTTAAACCCTTGTTCCCTTCTCTTCGAGACGCTGCGCGAACGGTCACGAGCTTCTTGACACGAGTCAGAATTCCATAAAAGCCAACTGAGCCTCCTGCCCTCTGCCTTTCCCGATAAGTTTAACATTTTGTGCATCTGCATAAAATTATCCTGTTTTCTTGAGTTGAGCTATTTCAAATAGTGTCGCAGCCATGACCACAGTTGATTTTTGAACTGAACAGGCTCTGGTGATGGTGAATAAGTTGATGGTTTTGTTTGAGCAATATTATTCATTGAAAGTACACAAATAGTTAGTTCGCCATCTGTAAAATATCTGTCACCTCCTCCGTTACGACCAACCCATGTGGCCCCTATACCTGTGACTTGATATAATTGGGCAATCTGGTGTGTCAAATCAATACTTTTAATTACGTTATCTCTTTCTTGATCAATGTCTGCGTCAATATGGTGAGTAATCTGTCCTGTGCGGTGGCTAAGTTCCACGCTTTGGTCAAATGTTGCTGAACCTAACCATAAGGGTCTACTATCAGCATTCAGGTTGTTTGATTGCCACAAGCGAATGTGATGTCTAGTTTTGGCATTGTTTCCTGTAGGTAGTTCAAAAGCTAAATCCTGTTTACGGCCCCACAGATATAAATTACTTACAGGTGCAGTTGGGTAAGAATCCTTAAGGAGAACACTTTTAGCAATTCCAACACTTGAGCCTAAGGTGATCGGGTCTGCCGGATACCAGCCTGCTGCCAGTAGCACCTGCACCACTTCTGCTGTTGTACCGACAAATCCAATATTCAAAGGATCTCCAGAGATCCCTTCTGCCGTTTGCGTCGTTTTCGGAGAATGTTCCAGCTTGGGGTTATGTTCGTAGTGACGCCACAGTGCTGGTAAAACCACATAACTCACCACTCCATATAAGCCGAGTAAACCAACTGACGTTCCAAAAATATACCAAAACCAATGTCGATGTTTTGGGTGTTTATCACTATTTGAGTTAGAGGCTTGTTGCATTTGAATCCGGCGACCAAGCTATATTGACTTTTTTAATTAATCATCTCTAGCTAATAGGTTGTACCACTGATCCCTTGGCAAGAGCAGTTGATCTGACTCAATTCTTAGACATTCTTCCAAAAATACGATATCCTCTTCTTTCCACTTGGGTTTTAACCCTCGACCCGGCAATTCCCAAAGACCCTCTAAACCCTGCTTTCTCCATTTGTGCAAAACATCTCTAACTGTTTGCTTATCCCAATCAAAGTGGGCTGCTATTTTTTCTACATACCAGCCATGTGCGTTTAGCCTGATTACTTCCGCTCTATCTTTAACCTTCTGTGGCACTTCCTCTGTTTTTAGTGACTTTGCAAGATTTTTACTGGAATTGTCTAGTTTATCCCGTGAAGAGTTATTAGCAAGATTTAATTCACATCAATAATCTGTACCAATACTGTTCGGTTAAGGCAAGAGACGCGATAAATCGCCGTCTCTACAATAATCATTCCTTTGTAGAGACGGCGATTTATCGCGTCTTTGGAATTTAGAATTTTAATCAAAAAACCTTAACCGAACCGTATTGTAATCTGTACAGGGCAAATAATTAGTAATAAAAAGCGCTTTTGTAGTAACAAGAGCGCTGTTTTATTGGCTCTGAACTTCATATATCACAATTAAACGGCTGCGCCAATGCGAAAGTGAAAATGCTTTTGGTACAAACAAATGACGGGAGCATCCCAGTTTTTATTTAGCGAGCAAAGATTAATCCATTGAGATAAGCTCTGGCGTTGAGCTAAGACTTGAGGAACGTTATCAGATTTCCATTGTGCGCCAGAAATTTTGGTTCGACGGTCAATCTGTTTGACAGTAGACTCAATAGCACCAGAACCAATGGAACAGATTTGTTCTGCTTGATAATATTGGTAATTGACAATCCGGTGTCGATGTTTCTCAAGATAAGTACAGAAATTAAGAGCTTGTTTTAGCTGACAGTCAGCAAAGACAGCAATAGCATCATCAACTTTTCCTTGCCAGAGAAAGGTTTTAGCCTGATGAAGCCGTTGATTAGAACCGCCAATCTTGTGTAGGTTTTCCATCAGATGAAACAAATCTTGTACCTCTAACCGACTATATAGATTAACACTTATACACGAGATATTTGTTACCAAAAATGTAATCGGAGAAACTAAACCGACCGCCTGGGAGAAAATGTAAATGGAGGTAAGTTCACCTCAACACCATCTGTTAAACTTACACTCACCAAAAACTTCTCATCCCAATTCCCCACCACACGCGTAAATAAATAAGAATCACCCTGTTGTGGATTTATACCCCGTTCTACTAAAACCCCAGTTTGGTCACTCACCCGCAGCTTTAAATGACCCGGTAAAGCTGTGTGAGAAGCTGTGCCAAGAACTAACAATAATGTCCACAAATTTGGTTCTGATTCCCCTAACAAATGCCAAGTCACGGCATATAATCGCAGTGGAATTGCTGTTAAGAGAAAATCTTGATACGCACCCCGCGCCACAGCCGGAATTTCTAAACCTCGCTGCTGAAGTTGGTTAATAATGGCTGGAAACTCTTCTGTTGGACTTCGCATCGCCGCCGTTGGTGTCAAACTCGGCAATAATCGCCAAGAAAATTCCTCTGCTAATTCATCTAATTCATCCCACAACCAACGTCCCACATTCAGCGCTGGCTCTGTCAACAATTTTAGTAAATCTTTTAAGCTGTCACTAACTGAAGACGTGTGTGTTTGCTGCTGTAAATTATCAATCCAATTCAGCAACTCTGGATGAGTCAATACTACCTTTCCCTGTTCCCAAGTTAATACTTGCCATAGTTCTGTTCCAGGCGATCGCAATTGGGGTAATAATGCTAGTAATTCATTTTGAATTGTCGATAAAAGCTGGGTATTTTCGCTTTTAGCTGGTAAAGCAATTGTCTCTGGTTCTAGACAACGCAAGTATAACAATAAGCGGTCTGGATTCTTCTCAAACCAACTCACAGGTATTTGATAATTCCAATCTGCTGATGATTGTAAATTAACTCTTGTCTGGTGTTCTCTTAACTGCTGATAGGATAAAAATCCCGAAATAAGTGCTGCATCTTCTTCTTCTAAAACTTCCACCCACACATAAAAATGAGGAATATATTCTGGTAAATCTACAACTGCTTGCGGTAAATACATTTGCTCATCAGTCAGGCTACCAGTGGTAATTAAACAAATTTTAAATTTCCCTACCTGTAAATTTGCCACAGCCGCGATCGCCTTGGCAAGTGCTGGCTGCAAAGTTGTACATCTTTCCCGGTTAATTGTCAGAGAAATTGCCCGTGATGCTAACCATTCTTCAAAAGCGCATAACGCCAAAGCATGAATATAAGTTTGCCACTGCTGAGACGAATTTTTGATTTTACTACTGACTTCTACTGCTTGAGTAATTTGATCAGCAGAGAGAGTAATGGCGGCTGTTGGTAAAGATTCAAAATCTAGCCGCATCTGCGGAGTATTTGGGGATAAGTTAGTCATATTTCCTCATTAAGCGAATCGAGATAACGGCAGAGTCTTTCACTAAACAGACCATTTTCTATTGTGTTGATTTTTGCTGTTTGAGATTGATTTCCTGCTTCTTTTATAACTTGAGTAATTTGTTCGTCAAGAGCAAGTTTAATTTGCTGTTCTAGAGTTATTAGCCTGTCTGGATGAGAGTAGTTTTTTGCCAAATCCAAAACGCGCTCGCATAACAATAATAAAAGCTGTTGTCTGACATCAGCACGAAATTCTTTTAGTTTTAGCAAACGAGTTACTGCATCTTGGGCGCGTAATCCCATACTGTCAGCAATTTCTGTCATGCGTAAATTTTGACAGTGAAATAATTTGAGTGCTTGCAAAAACTTTTTGGCTTTTTCACCCTTTTTCCGTTCTAAACTATTTACCCGTGATTGAGTCACTATAGCCAATGCTTGTTCTAAACAAGCCAAAAATTGGGGGCGATATAATTGCAAAAATTCTGTTTGTTCATTATCTAACGCTTTGCTAGTGTCACTATACTCGTCACCAGTAATAGTATCTAGAGATTTTGTCGGTAAAGCCCCACCCCGCATACAAATCCGGTATTCTCTTAGTTGAGTCGCGAGTTTTTGCAGTTGTGTCATCACAGTCTCACTCTTGAGAGTTTGACTGGTTTGACTTTGGAGGAGAGTGGCGATTTGTTGTAGTTGTTGAGTTGTCGGTGTAGTACATTTCCCCCCAATCGAGAGCGATCGCTGTTGCAGACGTGCTGTCCGATAAACAGCATGGTAGCTTTCTAAAAGCTGTTGCGCTTGTTGAATTTCTGGAGGTGTTAAGGCGTAAAATTCTCGGAAAATGCGCTCTAGCTGTTGAGGTCGAGTATCATTGAGAATTGCCCAGTCACTCACCATGTAAACTCCGCACTCCAGCAAAAATTTATTGAGTGCAGCATCGTGTTTGACTCTGGTAGTTGTCCAGGTTGTGAGACTGCTTTGTTGTGGGTTAAAACTCTGCAAAATCTTTTGAGAAAGAGATTGATAAGTGCCATTCGGTTGTAGCCTGCCATCATCATCTAGGACGTAAGGCAGCAAATCAGCACAACTGAAACCGTGAACACTCCCAAAATTGGCTGCCAATTGTAAGCAAACTTGCTCAATTTGCCAAGATATAAAACACAATAGACAACGTTGTGCTAACAAGCATTTATCAGCAGGCGCATCCCGCGATAGTTGCAGCAGTTGGAGTTGAATTTCTGCATCTGGGACATGATGACGATCTGTATTATCTGCGTAGGCGTAGCCCGTCGTAGACATGGCGTTCCCTCCACCAGAGGCGATCGCTGGGAACACATCTACAAAAAACGCCTTAGCTGCACTAATTTCCCGAATCTGTCGCCGTCCCGCCCCATCAATTTTCACTAGTTGCCAATATCGTGATGCCACACCCATAAGTATTTGAACTAAACCATCAACAGCAGTATCGCCTGACATTGGTTCTTAATTCCAGAGTCACTCACCTTATGCAGTTTTAGCTTGTATGGCAAAAACTCATTGAGGACAAAAACTGAGGATCTTAGTAGAGACGGCGATTTATCGCGTCTCTCTAACCGTCAAAATGAAAATGAATTTGACAGACTACTATGAATAAAAGTTAGGTTTTGGCAGTTCATCATTTAACGCCCAGTTTCCGATATCTTGGATTTTGTAATCTACTGGATCGTGGAGAGTGAACGTGCGGAGATTACGCCAATAGCGATCAAAGCCATATTTTGCACTAGTCGCACGTGCGCCCATAACTTCAAATATGCGGTTGGTAATGTCTAAGCCGGCTTTAGTGGCGACGACTTTAGCAGCAGCAACTAAGAGCGCACATTCTCCCCGCTGTTCTGAGGTCAGTGACCATTCCCGCTCCCAAGCTGCTTGTAGCAATTCTCCCGCCTGCTCAGTTAAATGTGTAGCTGCTTGCAGATCAACCCATATTTTGCCGTAGTGCTGGAGGATGTAAGGATCTTTGGTTGCACTCTCTACACCTGATGTCAGCCAAGGTTTTGTATTCGTGGAAGTATACGTTTTAGCAGCTTCAAAGGCTCCCTGGGCAATTCCCAGGTAGATATTAGCAAGATTCAATTGAGTTAAGCAGGCGCGAATAGTGGTGAAGGGTTGACCTTGTTTGTCTCTACTACTAAGAATTTCGTCAGGGTACACCAACACATTCTCAAAAGTCACACTACCACTGTCTGTTTGCCGTTGCCCGATATTATTCCAATCATGATTAACAGTAACGCCTTGCCGTTGGTTAGGAATTACCAAAATACTCAATTCACCAGTTTCTTGATGAATGGCAGCGATCGGCAATATATCTGAGTCTTGAGAGCCAGAGCAAAAGCTTTTAACACCGTTGAGACGGAAATAATTATTTTCTGGTGTCAGAGTAGTTCTTTTATCTAAAGGGTTAAGGGCATTGCACCAAAACCAATTATTCTGAATAGTTTCTGAGTAATATCGCTGTTTTTGCTCCGCCGAACCAAAGATATGAGGAATGACTACACCTAGATGGTGGTAAGAAAAGACGTGAGCAATGGAGCTATCAACCTTGGCAAACTCGCGGGTAATTTGCAGAACGGTAATCCAGTTTTGTCCGAAACCACCGTACTCTGTGGGTACGATCAGTTTTAGTAAGCTGCTTTGACGCAAGCGATCGCGTTCATACTTTGGTGTTCCACCTTTGGCATCCCGCTCTACAGCAGTTTGGGCAAATTCCTTTGCTAAAGACTTAGCTATATCAAGATAATTTTGAGATTCTTTAGTTTCGATTAATTGCATATCTTGCAACTTCTCCGGCTAACCTTTTGTAAGGAGTAACTATAAACTTGCTTGGAAAAACTTTCAATTTACAGTGTTTTGATAAAACTACTGTACTATCACCATATCATTACATGGTTTAACTAATAAAGCAAGTTAAAATTAAATTATTTTTTGCTAAATCTATAGCTTCTTAGTGCCAGATAAAAAATATTTACTTGAGAGTCAAGCAGGAAAAAAATACATGAGAAAAATTATTTTAATGTACTTGTTTTTTAAGAGCATATATGCAATATTATTAACTTGAATAGACTAACCTACTCTAGCTTAATCGGTAAACAATAGTTAGTAAGTAATGGACAAAAATCTAATGATTGTCTAAAAGTTTAAATACTTTTACAGATAGACATTTCCTTGGCAAATAGACCAGCTTTTAGAGGAATTCTATTATTGTGAAAACAAGTATTTTTTGACACTAAAATATGCAGATAAAACTTCAGAAATTCACTGATTTATCTGATTGTATCTGTAAGTGTAGCAATATTAGTGAAACCTTTTAAGTGTAATAGTAATTCAACATTTCTCAGGGCAGTCATAAGTTTTTAGCTGGACAATTCACTGAGATGTCTGATGGCTTTCACTAAATTTTTCAAATCAACAATGTGAGGAGTGATAGAAATGTTCAACCGTTCATTTCATAATTTATTTATGGAATCGGTGATTTTGGGGGCTACTTTGCTAGTCAGCACATCAGCCCATGCCGAAGACAGCAAATTAGTGGCTGAAACCGCCAATTTCAGGGACAATACCTCGGTAATAACCATTGCCCAAACGCCTAAAATTCCTGAAATCAATAGTGATACAAATGTCCAACAGACAAACAGCATGTCTCAGGTAACATCTGTATCTCAGTTTTCAGATGTGCAGCCAACTGATTGGGCTTTTCAAGCACTCCAGTCTTTAGTTGAGCGTTATGGATGTATTGCGGGGTATCCAAATAGCACTTATCGGGGAAACCGCGCCATCACTCGCTATGAATTTGCAGCAGGTTTAAATGCTTGTTTATCTCGAATCAACGAGCTAATTGCAACAGCTACATCTGACTTAGTTACCAAAGAAGACTTAACTAGCGTCCAAAGACTGCAAGAAGAATTTACCGCTGAACTAGCAACTCTACGAGGTCGTGTTGATCGTTTAGAAGCGAGAACTGCGGAACTAGAAGCCAATCAGTTTTCCACAACTACAAAGCTTTCTGCGGAAGTAATTTTTGCGATTACAAATGCCTTCCAAGGCACAGTTAATGGGAATAACACCGTTTTTCAAGATAGAGTTCGCCTCGTTTTCAAAACTAGTTTTACAGGTAAAGACACTCTCAATACTCGTCTAAGTACCGGAAACACTACTACCTTGCAGCTTCCTGGTGGTTCAGCCGAAGGTTTGCAAACCTTCAATCTTGCTCCTAGTAACAACCAATTATCCGTAGATTGGCTCTCTTACTACTTCCAAGTTGGCAGCAAAATCGATGCTTATATAGGAGCCGTAAACGGAGTATTTTTTGATTTCATTCCGACTCTGAGTCCTTATTTGGACAGTGCTACAGGCGGCGGTCGTGCTTTGACAGAATTTGCTTCCTCTAGTCCTATCTACCGTATTGGTGGTGGTGCCGGTGGAGGATTCAATTATCGATTAAGTGACCAATTGGTATTGAGCTTGGCTTACTTAGCAGGAGATCATGCCAATCCTCAGCCAGACAGCGGTTTTTTTAATGGTCAATACAGCGCCTTTGGACAAATAGCATGGAACCCCAACAAGAACTCTGGCATTGGTTTGACTTATGTAAATGCCTACCAAAATCGGGGAGGAATATTTGACCTTGGTAGTGGTTTTACACTAGTCGGAACACAACAAGCCAATACTCCATTTGAACGGATGATTACCAACTCCTACGGAATGGAAGCTTTTTATAAATTTAGTCCTCGATTTGCAGTCAATGGCTTCTTTGGCTACACTAACGCCAAGAATCTGGCAGGTAGTGGTAGTGCAGATATTTGGTACTATGCTCTGGGATTGGCATTCCCAGATTTAGGTAAACAAGGCAACCTTGGTGGTGTTGTTGTGGGTGCAGAACCTTATCGGGGTGGTAATCCTGCACCTGCAAACGATTTATCCTTACACATTGAAGGTTTTTACAAGTATCAGCTTACAGATAACATTGCCATCACCCCTGGCGTAATTTGGATCACGGCTCCTGCTCAAAACAATGACAATCAAGATGCAGTAATTGGCACTGTCAGGACAACCTTCACTTTTTAGATAATTAGCAAAGGTGCAAAGAGCAATTTATATTATGTCCGCTGAATTTGGCTGGCTTTTCCAAATGCTCCGCCTCTGGGTTGGATTTGCAACGCTCATAGGATCAACTTAAATAATGTTGGATTTATCAGGGATAAAGCATTCTGGTAAATTTTAGATTTTAAATTTTGGATTTTGGATTAAATAATTACAAATCCAAAACTTTAAAAAATCTTTCAATTTTAGATTGGCGATCGCTTAGTTAAGCCGAACGAATCTATGAGCGTCTTTTAGATTGAAAAATTTCCTAATCCAAAATCTAAAATCCAAAATTGAGTCACCCCAATAGAGAATGTGGCAATTACAACCAAGGATGGCGCGGGGGATAGACACCATTGAGGAAGTAGTTACCAACAGCATAGTATTTCCAACGCACAGGATCGTGGAGTGTGTGAGCGCGGGCATTTCGCCAGTGGCGATTGTAGTTGAATTCCTCCAATGTGGACTTAGTACCTGCTAGTTCAAACAACTTGTTAGTAGCTAGTAATGCTGCTTCGGTGGCTAAGGCTTTGGCTTCAGCAACTGCGATCGATGCTTCAACTACCTTGGGTTCTTCTAAACCTGACTCGTTGGCAACGTCAAGAAATTCGCCTGCACGACGCAGCAATGCTTCAGCAGCGTGAACCTGAATTTGGACATTGCCTAAGTTGTACAGTGTCAGCGGATCTTCGTAACCTTTTTCTAAATTGCTGTCAACCCAAGGGCGGGTATATTTACGGACAAAGTGAATGGTGTCACGGACTGCGGCTTTAGCAATTCCTACATCTACGGCGGCTTGGATGATTTGCGCGATCGCACCCATTGGAGTAGCCCTTTCAAAGGCTAAGTAGTGCGGAATCACGTGTTCTGCTTTAACTTTCACATTTTCAATAATGGTAGTGCCGCTAGCAGTAGTACGCTGTCCGAAGCTCGTCCAATCATCAAGTAGGGTTAGTCCTTCGGCATCTCTTTCGACAAATGCCACCACTGTCTTACCATCTGAATTGCTGGCAATCACAGGAACCCAATGCGCCAGTAATGCTCCAGCAGAGTAGTATTTGCGTCCGTTGAGTACGAAGTCAGATCCAGATGGTTCTAACTTTGTCTGCACATCGGTGACAGACTTAGTGCCAATTTCCGAGAAGGCGTTACCAAAGCGCTTACCTTGTAAAACCAAATCAAAGAAGAACTTCTTCTGCTCATCGCTGCCATCCAAGCGGACTGCTTCCACCATGTAGAGGTGGTTTTGGGGAATTTGACCGAGGCTAGAGTCAGCTTCGGAGATGATTTTAACTACTTCTGCCAGGGTGGCACTTGAGACAAAAGCACCGCCATACTCTTTCGGGACTGTAATTCCCCATAATCCACTTTGGGAGAACTTTTCTACCTCTTCAGCAGGTAAACGCCGAGTTTGATCGCGCTCTGAGTCTCCCTTGGCAAACTCAGCTGCTAATTCGTGAGCGATCGCGATCGCTTCTTTGTCATCCCGAATAATATGGGCTTTTTGTTCGGTATTAATTACTGATGTCATAATAAAGCTCCTTGATTGTGATTGATCATCTTTAAACGCAGAGGAACGCTAAGGAAAACGCGGAGGTACGCAGAGTTATCCTAAATTTAGGAAGTTTATGCAATAGACATCTCCAGAAATTAAATATGCGTTATCCAGAGTCCTTGTAGAGACGTAGCACTGCTACGTCTCTACATTCATTTTCGGAGATGTCTAATTAGGTGTTGATGTCTGCGTAGCGTTTCGCTAGTTGCTGTAGAAGTGGGTTTAGCCGTGATCTCAATGGCGTTGCTGAATTGAGGTATGAAAATTAAAAATTCCATTTCTCAAACTCTTACTCTCTGCGCCTCTGCGTGTCAGCGAAGCGGGGTGTAGCCCAAAAAAATCATACTTTATTTAATAGGACTTACGCACACTCTATGAATTCTCGGCGCTCTTGGCGTCTTCTCTACGAGACGCTGTGCGTTGGCGTCAGCCTCTCGAAAAGAAGGCGGTACGATAAATTAGGCTTTTTGGCGATTTTTGCGTAAGTCCTATTTAATTCAGCAACGTCAGCTCAACAAAATCCACTCTTATAAAGTGTGTGTTAATCTACACCCCAACCAACTCATCAGATGTCCGACGATTAGTTTTAAGTTCACGCACAAGTGGGATTACTGTCTTACCAAATGCTGGTAAATCATCTGAGTAGTGTAAGAAGCCACCAAGAATTAAATCAACTCCCACTGCATGGAACTGGCGAATCTTTTCAGCTACTTGTTCAGCCGTACCAATCAAGCCGGAACGGAAGCCATCGTTATACTGCACCAAGTCTTCAAAATTGGAATTCGCCCACATTCCCTCACGTTCACGAGTCGAAGATCCCGCCTGTTTCACCGCTTCGCCAAATCCTTTCACGGCTTCTACATCAGCTTGAGCAATAATATCGCGCAACACTTCATGGGCTTCTGCTTCCGTATCTCGCACGATGATAAAGGAATTCAGTCCAAACTTAATTTTGCGTCCTTCAAGACTCGCTAATTTAGACACTTCTGTAATCTGCTCTTTCACTCCTTCTATGGTATTGCCATTCATGAAATACCAATCAGAGACGCGGCCAGCCATCCGCCGCGCTGCTTTGGAGTTACCACCTTGGAATATCTCTGGGTGTGGATTCTGATTAACTGGTCTAGGCTTCACCCAACCGCCGTTAATCCGGTAAAAGTCACCCTTAAAGTGAAACTCATCCTCAGTCCACAAACCTTTGAGAACGCGGATAAATTCTTCTGAACGACGATAGCGTTCGTCATGGTCTAACCAATGTTCACCATATATAGTGAATTCATCTTTAAACCAGCCGCTAACTACATTCAGAGCAAACCGACCGTTAGAGAGAAAATCAATACTGGCACCGATTTTGGCAACTACTCCCGGATGCCACAATCCAGGGTGAACTGCTGCAATTAGCTTCAATTTTTTGGTGACTGGAGCTAGAGCTGATACGGTTGTAAGTGCCTCTAGCTGGTACTCCGCGCCATAGCTGGCGATAAATCTGGCTTGTGCTAGAGCATATTCAAATCCAACTTCTTCAGCCGTCTGAGCTAGTTGAGCATTATATTCGTAAGTCCAATCTGTGCGTTGGGGAATTTTACTAACAACTAACCCACCGCTAACGTTGGGAATCCAGTATGCGAATTTAATATCTACCATAATTGTGCGTTTGTAATTGAAACTGCTTGGTTATTTATCTAAGTTTGCAAGTGATGCAACAAAGCGGAATTTGTCATCACTAACAAATCAGCTAAAATTTGATAGAGCAAAATCTTAGTCAAAATCGAAAGCTTGAGAGCGGTTGGAAACTACTCTGAGTTTACAAGTAGACAAATCTCTGATGGCAATAATATACCATAAACCGATCGCACTACCGTAGTTCTGAATGAATCAGACTTTATCACAACAATTTTTCTGATGTCGTGATTCGATATACTTAAATTCCATTTCTGTATTCCAAAATGGAATACAGCCCATTTTTGCTGAGTATTTAATTATTTTTTATATTAGCTGGCTATTATCCTGATTCTGTCAGGGCAATCAGGAATCAGGACTCGACAAAATATCTATACCATTCCATATCGTGATAGATAACTGATTTTCATGTATCATCTGCAACTGTACACAGCAGAAATAAATATGGTAGTGTTAACTACTAAATCACGGTAAAAAGGTGTAGATGCCGTAGTTTAATTGATGCCTCGTAAAAAAAAGCACAGGAAAAACATTTATGCCGCTTCAGTTTGGAATTTGGTCGCCGGTCTGTGGTGGATGGTTGCGGGTTGTCAACCATGAGGCTAATTTATCCACCCAAGATTTGGTAAAGCTGGCAGTTCAGGCAGACGAGTTAGGTTATGACTTCTATTACATTCCTGAACATTACTTAAATGCAGTTCATGGGCCTAACTATAATGTTGCTGACGGTTGGATTACAGCAGCTTTAGCAAGTTTGAACACTAAGAATATCAAGATTGTTGCGGCTGTACAACCTGGTTTTAAACTACCTGCGGTGGTGGCCAATTTGAGTGCAAACATTCAAAATCAATTTAGTAATGGCAGATTTGCTCTCAGTGGTATTGCAGGCTGGTGGAAATTAGAAGTAGAAAGCTATGGAGATATCTGGCTACCCCATAGCGATCGCTACGCACGATTAGAAGAGTATATTGAGGTAATTAAGGGGCTGTGGACAGTAGAAGGCTTTAATTATGTTGGCAAATACTACACCATTAAGGGCGGTATTCTCGCAGATCAACCGACACCAACACCACCAATTTTTATTGCTGGTGAATCAGATCGGGCGATTGACCTAGCGGCTCGCCGGGGAGATTATTTATTTATCAATGCTGATGATCCTGAAAAAACAGCAGCACTGGTGCAGAAAGTGAAAAAATTGGCTAGCGATCGCTACGGTCGTCAGATTAAAGTAGCCATGAGTGCTTTTGCGATCGTTCGTGAACATACCGCCCAAGCTGAAGCCAGATTAGAAGCGATTTATCGTTCTGCCGATCAGGAGCAGATTAAGTACTTTCAAGAGCAAATCGATCCTAACGTAGTTGCCCACAACAAACTAGATATCAGTCAAACCATTGAAGCCAATCTCGGTTTATCCGCTCAACTCGTTGGCGATCGCTATACTGTTATTCAACGCCTGAAAGAATACGAAGCCGTTGGCGTTGACTTAATAGTACTCAAATTTGAATCTATGTTGGAAGATACTATTCGCTTTCACAAACTAGTTATTTCCGAATATGCAGAGCAGAGTACTTTAATTCCGTTGTAATTAAAAATCTTGCCTTACCAAGCCCCGTTGGGTCGGGTGTGGGGGTGTAGGGGTGTAGGGAAAAAAGACTAGCCCCAACAACCCCTAGGTTAAAAGCCCCGTCCCTTGGGACAACCGCGTTGGACGAGGTTTCAATCCTCGTCCAACGCACCAGAGCCAATACACCCTTATACCCCTACACCCCTAAATTACTAGAGTGAATAAGATTAAACTCGAAGACATTACCCTAAATCACCTGAAAATCTTAAAAGCAGTCGATGACTGTGGTAGCTTCTCCAAAGCCGCCCAAAAGCTAGGATATAGTCAAGCATTAATTAGTAAAAAAGTCAAACAAATAGAGGATTGTTTTGGAGTAATTCTCCTAAATCGCTCTCCTGGCTCTATATACTTGACTAATAAAGGCAAGAAATTGATTTCCCAGACACTCAATGTAGTAGAAACTGTAGAAAATCTGCAAGAAGAATTTCAGGCAACATTTAGCGCTGAGGGCGAAAATTTGACACTGGGAGCTACTAATTTAATTTTAGAAGTCTGGCTCCAACAATATTTGCAGCGATTTCAGCTTTGTTTTCCGGGTAGAAATATTAAAGAGATTGCAGTTAAAGATAGCAGCTTTTTTTCAAATTCTCAACTCATAGAAATGGATCTCTTGCTTAACAGTTGCGCTGGATATAAAGAAGAACACCACTGCACTAGATTAACAACTCATAAAATGCTGTTGGTATCCTTTGGAGCAAGTAAATATCTCAATGAGCGTAGCTTAGTTAAAATAAATGATATCGATCTGGCTGATGTTGTGCTTTTAGACGAGGTTCATCAGGAACTATCTAAAAATGGATTTTTGATAAATAAATTAAGTGGCGTACAAGTGCTAAATAGTTATCAAGATGTACTCAACTATGCTTCAAAAAATCAAAAGCTAACGATTTTACCTGACTTTTGTCAAGCTGATATAATATCTGAATACGAAGCCTTAATTTTTCCGATTCAAGATGTTAACGAATATGGAATTTATCTTCATGTTCCTCGCTTTAGTGAATTGTTAATATCCGCAGAGAGTTTGGTGAGAAGTTTTAGACTCGATCGGGATAACTTAGAAAGTTTACCCAATGTAAATCTATTTTTAGGTAGCGGTTCTCCCAAAGAGGAAAATATTCTGAGGATAGGTATTCAGAGGGATTCTATAGGACAGTTTGTTGCTGGCTATGGAACTAAGTATATTTCTGATTTGCAGAGAGCATCATCACTTGAACAGGCTATTTTCAAAAATGTTGAAATTAATCGAGATTTTGAGTTACAAATTCTGCCGTTTGCTTCTGGGGAACAAATGAACCGTCAGATGAAACGGGGAGAACTAGATATTTGTATTTTAGATGATATTTCTCTTTTGAATAATGGTAGCCAATTTTTTGATGATTTAAGTTTTGGTTCTAAATTAATTGGGATTGCTTCTTATAATATTTTGGGTCAAGATATAAATATTGTTCTGAATAAAGATTCTCCGATAAACACTGTCCAGGATCTAAAAGGTAAACGAATTTCTACCTTATTTGGTTCAAATGCTCATAGGTTCATCATTACTCTTTTTGATCTCTATGATCTGGATGTCAGTATAGATTGCAGATTAGTGAATGAAGATCCTCGTAAAGCAAGTAAGAGTTTGGCAAATAAAACTATAGACGCTTACGTATGTTGTCACACCTTTGCCTCAATTTTAGAAGCTTATGCTTTTGTCAGAAAACTACCTTTATCTCAAACAACTAATTTAAGAATTCCATCAATCAGAGGAATTGTTTGTCGCTCACAGTTTATTAAAGAAAATCCGAAAATTGTAGTTGCTTATTTACATGATTTAGTAGTTGCTAACTATTGGTTTAATTCATCTCCTATAAATGCGGCAGATTTATTAACTAAAGTGAGTGATGTTAGGACAACTCAAGTAAATCAGTTTTTTAATCCTGTCTTTGGTAATCGTATCGATCCGACTCTCAAACCTCAATGGTCTTGGTTACTGAAAACTTTAAATCGCAGGTTAGAAGGGAAATATGGGATTTCACTATTTGATGTAGATTTTTGGATAGATGATTATTTTTTAAGACTTGTCTACAATTTGTTGAATCTAGATTATCATTTTCATCAGGTTTCTTTTGCAAGTGAATTTTCTAGCAGCTATTTTGTTGAGGAACAGTTTAGCAGACATCTAAAAGTCCTCTATGATAAAGATAATCTACCGCTACCAATACCTTTGCCAATTTATGAGGGTTCAACGCCTGTTGAAACAGGATGAAGAGTGCTGAGTGTGGTAAAAACACACCTAGTAGTCTGTCCCAAAAGTTTTGAGAGGTTAGTGGTGTTCAGATCCCCGACTTCTTCAAGAAGTCGGGGATCTAGCAGCCCAATAAAATTAATGCGATAGACCACTAGCCCTGGCGAATGGAATTCGCGGCTATACAGACAAAACCCACCTCCGTGGGTTTAAAATTACATAGCAGCCTACATAGATGAAACTATAGTGGCAGTTGCAGCCCACTTTTGGAATGGGATGGTAATAGTCCAGGTCCCTGTATATTTATCAGAGGTGGTACAAGCAGTTGTGACACAATCTGGACGTGCCATCTCTGGAATTAGCGGGCCAGCGGCACAAGTCGAAGCAACAAAAAGCATTTTGAGACTTAGCAACCGACCAACTCAACTTGATGAATCTGAGATTTTGTTTTCTCTAGCACTGCCAGATTTACAAATACCCCAAGCCTTAGCATCGGCAAAAGTGCAGTGTCGTTTACCACATCCAGATGAGTTGGAATTACTCACTGAATGGTGCGTTGCTTATAATGTGGAAGCTTTAGGACAAATAGAAACCACCAGTTCGCATCCAGCTTGCCGTCTCGTAATTGAAGCCCGTCAAGCTACGGCTACGCATTGGGTTTTGGTAGCAGGAGATACTCTAGTTTCTTACTCTGCCTTTAATGCCAGCCTACCTGATATTGTGCAAATTGGTGGAGTTTGGACACCTCCAGCATTGCGGGGTAAAGGCTACGCTAAAAGTGTGGTAGCAGGTTCGTTATTAAATGCGCGATCGCAGGGAATAAAACGTGCCATCCTATTTACAGGTGATAATAACCACGCAGCCCAAGCAGTTTATCGAGGAATTGGCTTTTTGCCGACTGGCGAGAAATATGGCTTAGTGTTATTTGAAGAAACATCGAAATTTTAGATTTTTTAGATTTTGGATTTTGGATTCAATTATTCAAAGTGCGTTCAATCATAATAGAACTGAGAGTTTCATCATCAGGACTGCTTTATGATGTATCAAACTGACCCGCCGCGATCGCCAAAAGATGTATTGCCGACCATGTATGATCTTCCCAGTGAAGATCCTGAGGAGCCTGGTTTGCCCGATCAGTTTCATTTATTGCAACCTCGTCTGTTAGACGAAACCTTTCATCCACCAAATTATCCTAGCGACGAAATATTTGTTGCTAGCGATCTGAATCTTTATTATGACCCGCGCTATCCACTGTGGCATAAGCGACCAGATTGGTTTGCCGTTTTAGGTGTTTCCCGTCTCTATGAACAGCGGGATTTACGCTTAAGTTATGTCGTTTGGCAAGAGGGAGTTCATCCTTTTATTGTGATTGAGTTGCTGTCTCCCGGCACTGAAAAGGAAGATTTGGGGCAGACATTGCGGGATATCAAGCAACCACCAGGAAAATGGGAAGTATATGAGCAGATTCTACGTGTGCCTTATTATGCAGTATTTGATCGGTACAAATATAAATTAAGGGTGTTTAAATTAGATGGCGGTCGTTATGCTGAGATAGCATTGTCAGAGTCACGTCTTTGGATACCAGAACTAGAATTAGGCTTGGGCGTCTGGCAGGGACGCTATCAAGATGTAGAACAGCCCTGGTTACGGTGGTATGATGGGACTCTCAATTGGGTATTGACTTCTACTGAACAAGAAAGTCAACGGGCTGAACGAGAAAGTCAACGAGCTGAACTAGAAAGTCAACGGACTGAACGGTTGATTGCACAATTGCGATCGCTAGGCGTTGAACCCGACTTAGATTAGCTTTTTACCTATCTCATAACCCAGCAAACCACTCATAGCCCTTATCCTCCCAATAGCCTTTTTCAGTAGGTAACAAATTGCTGACGAATGTAATTTGAGTTACCCACTTACTTTGCTTATAGCCTAGTTTTATCGGAGATGCTAGGCGCATAGGCGCACCATTATCAGCTGATAATGGTTGTCCATTCTTTTGATAAGCCATGAGAGTTTGGGGATGTACAGCAGAGGCAATATCCCAGCTTTCATAATAGCCATCAGCAGATTTGAAGTAGACATAGCGGACATTTGACTTAGGCTGTACCAGCGCTACTAAGTCTCGTAATCGCACACCTCCCCATTGAACGATCGCAGCCCAGCCTTCAACACAGACATGGCGAATTACCATTGAAGTCAAGGGAAGTTTTTGAATATCTGCCATACTCAATTGCATCGCGTTATTAACCTCACCATCAATCGTCAGGCGAAACCGCGCCGGATCAATTTGCGGGGTGAAGTTAAAGGAATTAACCAGCAATTTGTCTGCTTCTATGGCATTGACAGAAAATTCAGGTACTAGTTTTTGACTTAGCAGGAGTGCTTCAAAACTTTGGTTTAGTGGCTCAGATATTTGCCGCAGATTATCTGAGAACAAATTTGTCCCACAGCCACCTAAAAGAAAACCTACACCTGAAAATCCAGATAGTTGCAGTAACCGACGACGAGATAATGTGCTTTTGGGAAGAATCAGACTCATAAGAAATTTGGGTTGTTCCCCGTCCTTGGAGGACGGCTTTACTGTAAAATCAATATACGGTGAAATTACTAAATGCAGGAAATTGACTCGTTGCCAAAGCTTAAGTAGTAACCCAGTGACATAGCGATAGCGACACGAGAAAGCGAGTCCGCGAGGGTCGTATCCACGCAAATTGAGTCGTGGGGTGTGGGGGTGAGTACACCCTCTGATCAAACGTAACCGTGCCCGTAAGTTCCGCAAACAACATAAGTGAACAAGCAATTGTTAGTAGTGTTGGGAGGGGGAAAAAGCTCCGTACCTTTAGGTCGGAGAATGGTTACAGAACCTCTACAGGAACATAGATTTAACTAGACGGATGCTTCCTACCTTCAGGGCAAGTAAGGAATGAACAATTGTAAACAGTATGACAGTGGGAACAGTGATAAAGTGAACAGTCCGTAAAGTCTGCCAACTCCCAAACAGTCCAGAAAGCCAATGCAATTGAGCAGGTTTGTACATCGCCAAACCACTCAAGATGGCCAGCAGTAGCACTGGAATGATAGCAGTATAAACTAGGCGATGCCATGCGTAATTCTTGCGCTTTGGATTCTGGCTGACTTGCAATGCTTTTAAATCACCGCCATCGGCAAAGCGACGCTGCCAACGACGAGTTACAAAGATATAAAGTCCATACCAAAGTAAATTCATTGAAAACAGCCACATAGCAGCAAAATGCCAGTGTCTTCCACCTCCTAACCAACCTCCCAGCAACAAAAAGTCAGGAAAATGCCAACCTGCACGCCCTCCAAATACCGGATTAGCATTATAGATTTGCAGTCCACTAGCGATCATCAAGATGAGACTAATGATATTAATCCAGTGAAAAGTTTTTGATAGAAAAGTCTGACTTGGTGTTGAGCGGACTTTGCGTTTAGATAAAATCATACCAATTTTGGATTTTGAATTTTGGATTTTTAGATTGTTCCCAGTTAGACTTTTGGATTGGGTCTTCTAATCCAAAATCTAAAATTGGCAAGTCTTACAGGGATTGAGTGGGGAAAAATGGAGCTAGCCAAAGTTGTATTTGAACATCCCAACCCAGAAGAATAGCAATTGCTGTAGCCACGATCGCAACGCCACCAATCCGCTGCAAAGCTGCACTATGAAAGCGGAGATTGAGGATTCGTTGGCTGAATACTCGTCCACCATAAGCGATCGCTAATAGAGGCAAACCTGCTCCAATTCCATAAGCAAGCAGTAGCCAAAATGCACTTGTAACTTGATGATTAACTGCTGCTAGTACTAAAATTCCCCCCAAAACCGGCCCAGCACAGGGAGTCCACAAAAGCCCCAACTGAGTCCCTAGCCAAAACTCTCCCATAAGTCCCATACGTGGAGGTTTTTTAGCCCACTTGCCAACTGGAATATAACTAAATATTCGGTAACTCCAGGTGGGGAAAATTGCCAGTACTCCCAAAAATAAGAGGAGTGCGATCGCTCCATTACGTAATAAATTTACCAAGCCTGTAAACCAGCTTGCTGTTACACCGAGTAAACTACCTACCAGGGCAAAACCAGCGATTAATCCCCCTACCAGTGCGACTGGGCCGTAGGTATGGGATTGGGGCGTAGATGCAGAGTGACTTGTGGTTAGCGATCGCCCCAATAGCACAGGCAAAATCGGTAAAACGCAGGGTGAAAGCACATTTAAAACTCCCCCCAAGAAAGCCAGACTGATTGATAAAGTAGAAGTAGTCATACAATTTTAGATTTTAGATTGACTCCATGCTTTAAGAAATTGACTCTAGTTAGAGATTTTAGATTTTTCTATACTTAAAACTAAGAGGGCTGCTAAAATTTTTTTGGATTTTGAATCTTTTAATCCAAAATCCAAAATCCAAAATCTAAAATTCATAATCTTTTTACCCCAATAGCTGGCGGATAGTTTGCTCTATTTTTTCGTATGCCCCTTCACCGATATGGTCATATTGCAACAATCCCTGACGATCAGCCAAAAATATATGAGGCCAATACTGGTTTTCGTAAGCGTTCCAAGTTTTATATTCGTTATCAACCGGAACCGGATAAGTAATTTGGTGTTGTCGTAATGCCTTTTTTATGTTATCCGCGTCTCGCTCAAAAGCAAACTCTGCTGTGTGGATACCAATCACCTTGAGTCCCTGCGACTCGTACTGTCGATGCCATCTAGTAATGTAAGGCAGTGTACGCTGGCAGTTAATACAAGCAAAAGTCCAAAACTGTATCAAAATAACACTGCCTTTGAGGTCAGCTATTGACAAAGGTGTAGAATTAAGCCACTGACTTATCCCTTGAAACTCTGGTAAACTATCGCCTGCCAGAGGTTTCACTGCAATAGTTTCCGAGTTTTGTATATTCTTACTATTTACAGGAGAGATAGAAGGGGCATTCACTTTTCTAAAGTTGGAAAATGTTGTAGCTGCACCAATTCCAACAACCCCTAACCCAAGATAAAAAAGTAACTGACGTCGGTGGAGCAGGTTGTGATTCATCAGAATTTCTCCTGTTGAGGTCAAAGCACCAAAGTATAAGGATTGGAATTAGGATTTTCCTGGTTTACCAGTCCCTAGTACCCAGTACAAGAAAAGTGAAATGCAAAGCTAGTTGTGGCTAAGGCTTGGTAGAAGCAGGCGATTGCTTCATTGCATCACCTGTTTTGTCTTTACCCATCGCACCACCAGCTTTGTCTGCATCTTTACCCATTGCATCTTTACCCATCGCATCTTTGCCCATCGCATCTTTGCCCATCGCATCTTTGCCCATCGCATCTTTGCCCATCGCATCTTTGCCCATCGCATCTTTACCCATCGCATCGCCGGCTTTGTCTTTACCCATAGCATCTTTGCCCATCGCATCGCCGGCTTTGTCTTTGCTCATAGCAGGAGAGGCTTCAGGAGCAATTTGATTGTTACTGGCAGGACTGCTAGAGCAAGCAGTGAGACTGGTAGTTAAAATCAAACCAGCAATTAAAGAAAGTGTTTTCCAGTTCATAGTCTTCTTTCGTCCTTTGGATAGTTATTTTTGTATTGATTGATCGGAGTAAACTAAGCTACAAGCAGATTCATTAAAATGATTGGGGTAAAGAAGATGCCTTCTTGTAGGGGACTTCATCAGACTTTTGTTACTGATGTTTGAGCTATCCCGAACATCCAAAGTATCTCTGTTAGGACTGAAGCTTATCTGAAACGAAGCCATAATTTTCATAAATTTATCCCTTGAGAAAATTTATTTTATTCTCAGCATTTTCTCAGGCAATTTATGGTAGCTTAATCCAATGGCAATCTTAAATCATTCGTGAAAAATTAGATCCCCGACTTTTTAAAAAAGTCGGGGATCTGGACAAAGGGACTTTTACCGAATTGTCCGTGCCGAGAAAGCCCCTAAATTCTATTATGTTGTTGGTCAATTCATTCAAAAAACGTAGTCAGCAAAGACTGAGACTGGTCAGTACAGCTTGTTTGATTTCTCTTACAAGCTCAATCCCTTCAGGGTTGAGTTACTGACTCTATTTATGGGGGCTAGGCACGGGCGATTTTAAGACGCTCGTTCGCCCTTGGCGTCTCCCCTTCTCCCAAAGGGAGAGGCTAACGCCAAGGGAGAAGACCCGGCTTAGCTGCGCCATCGCCGTCAGGTATCAAAATGGGGTGGATGTCAACCACCCTAACACTCTAACTTGCTACTGCTTCAGCCGCCGCCGCCTCAACAGCAGCTACGGGTAAATAAACACTAACTTTTTTACGGGTTTTGCCCTTTCTCTCAAACGTTACAACACCGTCGATTAAGGCAAACAGAGTATCATCGCTACCAATACCGACATTGTTACCAGGGTGGAATTTTGTACCACGCTGACGCACGAGAATGTTTCCTGCACGTACAACTTGACCACCATAACGTTTAACACCCAGACGTTGAGCATTAGAATCACGACCGTTACGTGTACTACCTGTTCCTTTCTTATGAGCCATAATTTCCTCTTGTGTATCTACTTCTTTTTATTATTCAGCAGCGGTTTCAACTTCTTCGGCAGGAGTCTCATCTATAACGGGGGTTTCTTTCTCCGGTTCTCCTTGGGCAGCAAACACTGCACCATTAAGGGTGATGGAGTCTATCAAAAGTCTGGTAATTTCCTGACGATGCCCCCGTTTTTTGCGGGTTTTCTTTTTCGGCTTCATTTTGTATACCAGGACTTTGCGACCTCTGTAATGTCGCAATACAGTCCCTTCTACAGTCGCACCCGTAACTAGTGGCTGTCCAATGGTGACTTCGCCATCGTGCTGCACGAGCAATACGGAATCTATTGTAACTTTTTCATCTGGTTCAATCGCAAGCAGTTCAATGTCGTAAAACCGACCTGGCTCTACTCGTATTTGTTTGCCGCCAGTTTCAATAATTGCGTAGGTCATGGAATTGTCCTTGAGGTTGCCGTACAGGTAGCTGGTTTTATCTCTTATAGAGACGCTTTTGCCAGCCTTTGTAATATGTCTACCTGATCCGAGCAGGAATTAGACAGACAATTTAATATCATATTTTATTAACAGGTGTCAAGTCAAGCTTTAACAGGATTTTTGGGTTTGGCATTGCTGTCTGCTCTACCTAAAAATGAAAACTCATTTTCCCAGAGTGGGGAGGAATTAGCCAACGGTCTTTATGGGCATAGGTGTAGCCCTTCGTAGATAAGCTGTTGTGATTATAGTTTGCACATTGAGGCAGCAAGGGAGCAGGGTGCAGGGAGCAAGGGAGAGGATTTACAGGTTTTGCCTAATCATGCTTGTGATGCAATTTGTAGGCGCAACAGCTTATCGCCCACTAGCACAAATATAAATTGCATTTATCAAGAAGTCAGAACCAATACTTTTTAGATAAAAATTGCTACTATCTTAGGACTGAATTTAAAAAAATTCACATTAAGATTAGCGTAGAAGTTATATTTTTTTATCAAAATCAACACATTGTTCTTCTTTGTTTTAAGATCAAATGTGAGATGCATAATTTAGAAATTCTTTGCAGAAGTTAGTGAATCCTCAAAAGTTAAATTACCACATTCAAACCTGATATTTCAAACAGGAGATTGATTGTCATGACACAGCAAAATGCTGCCCGACTTTTTCAAGCTGTAAAACAAGATCAAGCATTACAGCAAAAACTCAAAGTAACAGCCGATCCAGAAGCCTTCATCAAAATTGCTCAAGAGCGTGGCTATGATTTCACCGCCAGAGAACTGGATAGTGAAATTAGCAAATTATCTGAAGAAGATTTAGCCGCCATTGTCAATCCAGGATGGGGGACTAGACGCCACATTTATCCTAGATAATTCTTGCTCTGGGAAATCGAAAGTATAGGAACAACTGAATTGACAAGTTTTGCTCCTCAAGGGGATACCGTTGCATCATCTCCTTTAAGGGTATTCCTGTTAAACCAAGGTTAAAATCCCCGACTTCTCTAAGAAGTCGGGGATCTTATTGTTCGCGAATGATTAAGTAGGGCTGTTATGTACCCATCTTTGGCTACATGCTGTGACAGTATCTATGCAATAAGAGTTAAAAATTATTTCTCTACTCTCCATCTCGCCACCTACTTAGCTCATGAGTTAGGATGACTATATTTTAATTAGGTGATATGAAAAGAATAGAAGTTGAGCAAAGAACTATTTTAATTGGTTTGGCTGGTAGCCACGGCTATGGTTTAAATCGTCCTGATTCTGATTTTGATTATCGGGGAGTATTTATCGCGCCCAAAAGGTACTACTTAGGATTTGACCACATAGAACAAAAAGATGCTGGTTGGGATGAACCAGGAATATTTCCATTCGTTGATGGTAACAAAGACACGGTTATATATGAATTAAGAAAAATCCTCCAGTTATTAGCGGGCGCGAATCCCAATGTTTTAGAATTGCTCTGGTTAAATAATTATCCTTTTTTAAGCACAGTCGGACAGCATTTAATCGATCATAAGCAGTTATTTCTGAGTAAAAAGGTAAAACATACTTACACTGGTTATGCCTTTGCTCAAATTAAAAAGATGGAAACTCATCGTAAGTGGTTGTTAAAGCCACCGCAAAAAAAACCGATACCGTCTGACTTCGCTATAGAAGACGAAGCACCTCTTAGCAAAGATGAGCTAAATGCTTTTCTGGAGTATCTTTATAACTTAATCAGAGGACGGATTGAGTTTCTGGAAGAAGCGGAACAATTATATCAATTGCTGACAGCAGATATTGATTTTAAAGGAGTGCTAAAACAATATGCTTTACCCGATGAAACTTTAGAATATACCCAAAAGTTAACCAATAGTCGTAAAGATTTTATCCGCCTGCTTCAGAAAAGCCAAAGCTATCAGATAGCTTTAAGAGAATGGAAGGCTTACTTATCTTGGCAAGAGAATAGAAATCCCGCTAGGGCAGAAATGGAAAGAAAGTCGGGTTTTGACCTCAAACATGGGATGCACTGCATTAGATTGTTACGCAGTGGAGTAGAAATATTGCGGCGAGGTGAAGTGGTTGTAGATAGGAGAATAGCTGGTGATGTTGAGGATTTAAAAGCTATTTTAAAGGGTGAGTATTCTTATGAGCAGGTGATGAAAATGGCAGAAGATTTGGTCGCCGAAATGGAAGTTGTTTACGAACAATCCGCCCTACCTCACAAACCTGATTTAGAGAAAATTAATGAGTTGTGTATGGAATTGGTGGAAATGCAGAATTGGTAAATGTAAAAGTTAGGAGTTAGGAGTTAGGAGTTAGGAGTTATTAATTAATTTCTCACTCATAACTCCTAACTGATTAATTAAATTTTAAAGAGTGTACATTAAATCAGCAAAACCATAGAGGCTGATGATGAGTAATAGGGATGCTGTTAGTTGGGTAATTCGCGTCTGGGGTGAGGGTGCGATCGCTTCCCGCACTAAGATGGAAACAGATGCCCCAACTACTAAGCTCAAGCCTAAGATTAAATAGGGCATATCGGGTAAAATACTAGCTATTGCCAGCATGGCGATCGCTAATAAGAGCATCAATAATTCTACAAACCTGGGCGGGTTGTATTGGCTAGATAAAACAAAGCTGTTGAACCAAAAAGACCAAAATCTCATATTCAGTGCTGAGTTAGGAGTTAGGAGTTAGCAGTTAGGAGTTAGGAGTTAGCAGTTAGGAGTTAGGAGTTAGAAGTTAGGAGTTAGGAGTTAGCAGTTAGGAGTTAGGAGTTAGGAGTTAGGAGTTAGGAGTTAGGAGTTAGGAGTTAGGAGTTATATACTCAGTTCTGAGTTCTGAGTGCTGAGTGAAGAATTAAAGTTGTGAGTTATGAAGCAGTTTTCTATTCAAAACTCTTAACTCCTAACTCCTCATTCCTAACTCCTCATTCCTAACTCCTCATTCCTAACTCCTCATTCCTAACTCCTCATTCCTAACTCCTCATTCCTAACTCCT
>NZ_JBALDZ010000077.1:0-2267 GCF_036917155.1 Nostoc sp.
AGACGAGCGCCCATACTTTAACTTACCTCGGTAGATGCATTCTCCGTGTTTATTTATCTTTACATAGTTTGGTTTTTTTTTGCCTACCTACTTACTCACTACTTAAAGAACGCGAAAAATAACTTTTCCCACTGCAAATTTTACTCAGCCAGGAAAGAAAAGGATTGTGCATTAATTTTTAACCCCTGAAAAGGTATGATTATGGAAGTTTGAAGTTTGCTTGTATTGAGCGCAGGAAAAATCTCAGATGCTTTTTAATCGCTACAAAAATCTCCATCTGATTCAGCAGCTCGATCCTGTGATAGCTCATTGCCAAATTTACTCTATAATGATTGGCTATGATTTTTCATGGGAAATGACAAGAGCGCTGGAAGTGGCTTTGATGCGAACTTATTGTGTTCCCAGCATTTCTAAATTATTGGATAAAACAGGGGAATTTTATCAGCATTCACAAAAACGCTACGACGATACAGGTATAATTATAGGGGAAATCGGTAAGTGGGGTTACGATAGCGCTCGCGGCAAAGAAGCGATGCAACGCATGAATGCCATCCACGGACGCTTTAAGATTGATAATGCCGATTTTTTGTATGTACTCTCTACCTTTATTTACGATCCAATTCGCTGGAATGCAAGTTTTGGTTGGCGCTTGATGTGCGAACAAGAAAAATTAGCAGCTTTTTACTTCTGGCGGGAAGTGGGTAAGCGAATGCATATCCAGAATATCCCTGAAACTTACGCAGAATTTGAACGCTATAACCGTGATTACGAGCAAGCAAACTTTCGTTATTCAGATACCAATAGACGTGTGGGAGAAGCAACGCGAAATTTATTTTTGAGTTGGTTTCCCGGCTGGATGAGTTTTGCTTTAAAACCTTTGGTATATGCCTTACTTGATGATGTCATGCTCGATGCCTTTGGGTTTGAACATCCTTCCCCTTTTTTACGATCGCTCCTAGCAAATATCCTCAAAATTAGGGCGCGATTATTACGTTACCTTCCCCCACGAAATCAGCCATACTACTTTATCGATCATGCTATTCGCAGTTATCCAGATGGTTATAAAATAGCTAATGTAGGCCCAGCAGAAAATAGTAAGATTTGACATCGACCTCATAAATAAGTCGGCGCAAATGTAAATAATCACAACTACGAGCCAAATACAGAGATTTTACCAAATTCGGTGGCGCTTTTGCTTGCTCATAAACTTTCTGATTCCATTCGGATCTAGTAGCTTACCAAAAAAGCAAAAGTAAAAAGTTAAAGGGTAAAGGGGAAAGGGACTCATGCTTGGACGCGGATTTTTGTCCGCATTTCGTCAGAAATCGATCCTGGACTCATGATTCAATGGATGCTCGCAAACCACGCTGTACTGCTTCTCGCGATCGCCTGTTGGACAAGTTTACCCCAAGTAGTAGCAATCGCTGAAGCAAAAGAAGCAGCGGATTAATCTCCTGTATGAGTTGATTACTGTACGTTCGCTTATTTTTGAAGGCAAGAGGAATTAATGCCTTGAGGGGAAAGGAATAGGGCGATAAGGAGTAATAGCACCATTTTCCGTTAGTCTGTAAGACAGATTCTGGAGAGGGGTGTGCGTATGGCAATAAACGAACAGATGAAGAAAGGGAAAGGGGGAAAGGGGAAAGGGGAAAGGGAACCCCATACTTAAAAGCAGGGGTTTCAAGCATGGACGCTGATTTTTATCACACTACGTGTCTCAAAAATCTTCTTTTCTTGTTCTCCATATTTAAAAACAGGGGCTTTATACCCTGTGGGGAAAAGTTCTTTATTTCTACCCTTTCCCCCTTTCCCTTTCCCCTTTTCCCCTTCTTGGTAAAAATTTATTCTGAGAGAATTGATGATATTCCGGTAATAGTGGAATGGCTAAACAAGATGGAGATAGGCAAGTGGATTGACGAAAAACTCACTCCACCACACGGAAATCACAAAGGACTGAGTTACGGAGAATTGAGTGTATTGTTATTGACATATATAATCACCCAGTCAGACCATCGGTTGTCGGCGGTGGAACCCTGGATAGAAGCAAACCGAAAAATTTTAGAGCTAACTACGGGGTGGTCGATAGGGAAAAAAGATGCAACTGACGACCGACTGGCAAGGGTAGTCGAAGAATTAGGATTGCAATCAGAGGCGAGGCTGGAAATAGAAGTAAACAGGACTTACGCAACTGGCACAATGCGATCGCTAGTTTGTAGTACATAAGTATTAATTAAATCTGATTTTGAAAGCTTTGTCTTCGTAATAGA
>NZ_JBALDZ010000078.1:0-33235 GCF_036917155.1 Nostoc sp.
AAAAATATTTGAAACGAGATGGCGTCAGCCACGATGTTTCAATGTGTCCTTGTACAAATCCCCTGATTTTAATTATGGGGATTTCCCTGTTGCCCGTTCCCTGTTCCCTTTTAATTTAATTTACTCTTGTCCACTTATTTATTGACAAAACGAAATATAGAAAATCTCAAATAATGAAACAAGTACAGCAATTCTAAAACTATCCCAACTGAAGCGTATGCAATTAGTCATAACTGACAATGCACCTGCTTACTTGACATAGAATTTCAACTGTAATTTTGATTGCTGCCACAATCCCAAATGTTTATTTTTAGCATTAGCTTCTGCAATTAAAAATTGAGTTTTACTCTCATAGCAATTTTGTAAAGATTCTTGGTCAACGACGGCATCACCTGACTCTACCAAAAGGAGATTTACTGACCGATTATCCACAAACACTTCACCAGTTGGACGACCATTTTTAAGTTGTTCTGTGCTTCTAATCACGACAGGAGTTTGAGGTGGTAGTAGCTGTTTTAGCTTTTGTGTTGCTGCTAAACCATAGCGCTTGTCAGTTGCCTCTGGTGCATTAATACACGCTAGCTTGATTGTAGTTGTTTGTCCGGCTTCATCTTTAACCAAAATTGTGTTACCGTCTGCAACACCAACTACTGTACCTAACACCAAAATTAGTTGAAGTAATTCCGTCATTTTGTATGTAATATTTTATGCACAAATATAATTCTATTTCAGTATTTAGGTTGATAGTGTGATTTAACTCACAAGTTGCAAATAAAAATAAAAGTAATAAATATTATTACAAATACCTGGCATTTAGATCAATCAAAACCTCATTGAATAACTACAGGTAATTGAATACTCACATTAGTTCCTGTCAGGAGGTCAGAAGAGATTAACAGTTTCCCATTATGAGCATTGACGATACGTTTGGAGATAGCAAGTCCTAGTCCAGTGCCACAAGATTTTGTAGAAGTGAGGAGTGGAAAAGAAGGAGTCTTGTAGTACGATGAGATTTAAGTCATAAAATTTTAGTTACTTGACTTTCTAGAGATATTTCAAATTTTATGTCAGCAATCTTCAATGCTTTAAGACACTCTCGTATTTTAAGAGTTTTAACTCCTAATTTCTAACTCCTAACTTTCTTTGTATGTCAGAACAACAGCAGTGGACTATAACAGCAACCGAACAACCACCAGAGTGGTTGATCGAAGCAGTGAAACAGCATACACCTGCATCAAGTGGACTATATGCGGCACAGTTGTTGTGGCAACGGGGTATTAAAGATCGTCAACAATTAACAGCTTTTATCAACTATAAAGCTTATCAGCCAGCAAGTCCCTTTGAGTTTGGGCAAGAAATGCATTTAGCGATCGCACGCTTGCAACAAGCATACAATACGAAAGAAAAAATCGCCATTTGGGGAGACTTCGATGCCGATGGCATTACTGCCACATCGGTACTTTGGGATGGATTGGGGCAGTTTTTCGCTCAAAATACCCAGTTAATTTACTACATTCCCAATCGTTTGAAAGAATCCCACGGACTTAATAATCAAGGCATTGATAATTTAGCAAAACAAGGTTGCAAATTAATTGTGACTTGCGATACAGGTAGCACAAACCTTGAGGAAATTATCTATGCTAAACAGCTAGGTATAGATGTAATAGTTACAGATCATCACACCTTACCCACCGAACGCCCACCCGTTGCAGCGATTATCAATCCCCGCTATTTACCCAAGGAACATCAGTTATTTAATCTTTCTGGGGTGGCAGTCGCTTATAAGTTGGTGGAAGCACTATATCAAAGCCTGCCCAATGTTGCCAAATATCCCTTAGAAGATTTATTAGATTTAGTGGCAGTTGGATTAATTGCCGATTTAGTGCAGTTAAGTGGAGATTGTCGCTACTTGGCACAGATGGGAATTCAACGACTGCAAGAAGATTTTAAACAGCCGGCAGCAGCGCGGCGGCGTCCAGGGGTAGGGCGATTATTAGAATTGTGTCAGAAAAGTGGCGATCGCCCCACAGATATTTCTTTTGGTTTGGGCCCAAGAATTAACGCCGTTAGTCGTATCCAAGGTGATGCTAGTTTCTGCGTGGAATTATTAACTAGTCGGGATGTCAAACGTTGTAACGAACTAGCCGAAGTTACAGAACTCGCCAACGCCCGCCGTAAATCTTTACAAAAAGATGTGCAAGCACAAGTAGCACAAAAACTCAACCAATTAGACTTATCAACCACCAGCGTCATTGTCCTAGAAGATGCCCAATGGCCTGCGGGTGTATTGGGCTTAGTTGCGGGGCAAGTAGCACAAGAAACAGGTCGCCCCACGATTTTGTTAAGTACAGAGGGATTGGGGACTGGGGACTGGGGACTGGGTACTGGAGAAGACTCTTCCCAATCCCCAATCCCCGATCCCCAATCCCTCGCCCATGGTTCCGCCCGTTCGGTAAATTCTGTCGATTTATACCAACTGGTGAAAGACCAAGCACATTTGTTACACCGTTTTGGGGGACATCCCTTTGCAGCGGGTTTAAGTTTGTTGGTGGAGAACATTCCTTTATTTACAGCGGCGATTAATCAGCAGTTGCGGCAATCTTTAGGGAGTACAACCCTAATACCAACTGTGCAAGCAGACTTGACGGTAACAGTTGCAGACTTGGGGAAAGAGTTATTTTTGGAACTGAAACTGCTAGAACCTTGTGGAATGGGTAATCCGGTTCCGAAATTGCTAATTCAAAATTGCTGGTTTGAAAATGCTTGGCATCGCAATCAGCAAGATTGGCAAGGGAAAAAAGTACAGTACATTAAAGCTGAGTTTGATATTCGGGATGATTCTAGCAGAAGTGCTTTTCCTGGCTTATGGTGGGGACACTACAAAGATGAATTGCCTATAGGAAGATGTGATTGCATAGCAGAAATAGACTACAACACCTTCAAAAAACGTTATGAAATCAGATTAATTGCCGTGCGTTCTTCTGCTAACTCAGCACTTAACACCCCGCTATCGCTAACACCCTTCATCCTAGACTTACGGAATCAGGAACACTCAGCACTTAGCACTCAGCACTGGCTCAACCCTAGCCATCCGCTAACAGCACTAATTATTGAAGATTGTCCGACAAATTGGGATGATTTACGCATCTGGTTGCGGCGATGTTTGGCGACAAGCCGCTCTACGCCTGGGTTTAACAATCAGCAACAATTAGCGATCGCTTGGTCTAAACCCAACCACCAACCACCCAATCAAATTTGGCTGACTCTCGTAGGAATTGCCAAATATCTCAGTCGCACAAATCAACTAGTTACCCGCGTACAACTTCTAAAGAAAATCGGCATCAGCGACCAAACCTTACTTGTCGGCATCAAAACTTTAAAATATTTCGGGTTCACAGTCAAACGACAAGACCATTATTTGCAAATCACTTGGCATCCAAGCGATAGTACCGAAAACCTTGCTGATGCAGCGGTTGCACGATTTTTAGCTGCTGTCCGAGAAGAACAATTTCAGCAACAATATTTTGCGGAAGTGCCTTTATCTACTATTGTTGCGATCGCCAGCTACGAAAATTAATAGAGTTTGAGAGGGTTTTTGCGTAAGTCCTATTACTGTTATTAGTTTGATTACTTCCCATCCTCCAGTATTAATGTAGACTCAGCAGTACGCCCAAATTCTTCTGGTGCATATTGCAAGTGAACTTCCGCACCAGGCCAAGAAAATGTCCCAGGAGTCACAGAACGGACTAAGTAATGCAGGCTATAAACTCCTGGTTCTAGGTGGTCGGTGTAGGCGATAATGCGATCGCGGTACACATTCTTAAAGCCAAGTTCCCAGCTATCGGCTTTTGCTTGTAATGCAGCTGTAGCAGTTTGAAAACTTGCATCCACCGCCTCAAAACCTGATGGTAGCGGATCTTTGATCACCAAATGATCCACAGGATGATCGGCAATAATTTCTAAACCAATATCAAACACCTGTCCAGAGGCTAAAGTCAAGGGTTTATCGAAAGCATAAAGACCTGTTTTTTGCAAAACTTTCTCTTGATTTACTTGACTAATTTCTCGTGTTATGCGTAGACCATTAAATCTGCCTGGTTGATTGCCTTGCAAGCGATAATTATAAGCAACCAAATAGTGCAAAGTGCCATTACCTGATTTTTGCAGCGTTAAATCATTACGACCACGAGGTAATTTAGTCATCGGCACATTTAGTTGTAAACTAGGATTTTGATAGCCATTAAAGCGATTTTCTCCTAACTTATTACCAGCCAATTCCACTGTGGCAACAAAATTAGGCGGTGTGGGTTGCAGTTGGCTATATTCTACCAAAGCTGTTAATGCTTGAGCATTATTATAGTCAGTTTGCCATGTACCATCCCGTCGTAATGCCAAAAGACTTTGGAATAACTTATCTATAACTTCGGGTTTACTTTGTTTGGCAATAAATAATCGTAAAGCTTGCGCTTGCGTCGTGGTAGATGAACTCATCCATCCCCAATTACCTGGTAAACTTACAACTGCTGTGCGGCCAGTTTCATAGATATTCTGTTGCAGATTGTTGACTAATTTTTGAGATTCATTTTGCCATTCGGGGAATTGAGATAAGTATCGCGCTAGTTTAATTTGAGTTACTACATCAAAGTTGTTGCGCTGTTCATAAATATCTGCGAGGAAAGTATTGCGTTTATCTCCCAATTCTGCTAAGGGAATTAAAGCATTGAGTTGCAGTTGTCTTTTACAGAGTAGTTGTTTGCAAAAGTCGTATTCTCCGGGGTTTGCTAGAACTTTTTGCAGATAAGCTTTCAGGCGAGACACCATTGCCGAATCGACTAAATTCGGGAATACCTGACTGGCTTTAGCTAAAGATTCTCCCGTATAGGAAGAAACCCAAGGGTCAGATTTTTCTTGTCCGGGGAAAGCAGCAAAACCACCATCGGCTATTTGGAGTTTTTGTAATTTTTCAATTGCTTTATTTGCCTGTTGGCTAGGATTATATTCTGCAAAAGTCTGACCATATTTTTGGGCAACAGTTTGCAAGTTTGAAGCAATTATTAACTGACTTGCAGCCGGTTCTGTAAACGGCAAATCATCATCTTCTAAAACCTGCTTGGCTGGTGCTTTAATCTCCGTTATCAAAGTACTCGCCAACTGAATATCTAAACCTCCCGCATCAGGGAAGCTATTTTTATCGACATTCAGGGGAATCTTCACATTATCCCCCCCTTTCGTAAGGGGGGTTGGGGGGATTACACCAGTTTCCACGACTTGTTCTGTAATTTCAATTGGCTTAATTTCCAAAGGTACTTCAAAAGCATCTGCGGCTGTACCATTTAGCTGAGTGGTAAACCGAACTTTCCCAACTCCCACACTATCCGCCACCATTGGAAAGCGATAAGCATGAGTTGCGGATTCAGCTTTGGTTTGCAAAGAAGTTGCTGTGGGGTTTTTGTCAGCAAACTTCACCGTACCGCTAAGTTCGCCATTAATTGAGAGATTTCCTGGATTCCCGGTGTTGTTAGTTACAGATAAACCAGCCAGGATGCGATCGCCTGGACGGGCAAACTGTGGCAAGATGGCATTAGTTAGCAGTGGCTTGGTGGTGATAAACGTCGCGTCCCCATTACCGAAACGTAGATTTCCATCGGTGGCTACAGCCATCACCCGCCATGTAGTTAAGTCATCCGGGAGTTTGAAGGTTATCTGTGCATTCCCATTTGCATCAGCAAGGACAGAACCGTTGTAGTAAGCTAAGGGCTGAAAATCGGTGCGAGTGCGAGTATTGGCTGCACCAGTTGAGAAACCACCGCCATAACCCCAACCTTTGGGTTTAGCTACATCTTGTGCTTGTAATATGACATTTGCGCGATTATCGTTAAAGCGGGTAGAAATCAGCTGTTCTGCATAAACTGTATCTACCAAATCTGGCGGACGATAACCAGAAAGTTGTAACACTGCCTCATTTACCACCATGACTGTAAACTGCCCTTTGGTGGGGTTTCCTTGATTATCCTTCAGTCCCAGTTTTACTATTTCTTCTGCACCAGGTTCTAATGATGCTTGTACCGGCTTAACTTGCAGTTTTAAATACTTATCCTCTAACTTCACTTTAAAAGGTGTAAAACCAATCTTCACCAAGTTATCTAAACTTCCCGCTTCCACTTGGTTTATGGGTTTACCTTGTCTCACTAATACAGCTTCAATGGCTGCATTAGGTAGCATTTCTGGCGTGACTTGAAACTGAATTTGTGGTGCGCCTCCCTGAACTTTGATAATTTGCTGATAAAGGGGTTTGTCTTTAATTACAGCAAAGTACAATTCTGCGTCTGGATAGGGAGATTGAATTAGTGCAGTAGCAGTCTCTCCAGGTTTGAACTCTTTTTTATCTAATTTAACTTCTAAGACATCTTTTTCTCTCGAACCCCAAAATACAGAATTTCCTCCAGTTGCCCAAATTTGTAAATCTGTCGCACTTAATTCGCTTTTGGCATCGCTAAAATTAACTCTAATCCGATATGAAGCAGATTCCGGCGCTGTCAAACTTACCGATTGCGGGTTACTAGCAGATGTAATTTCTGCTTGTCCTACTGTTTTATATTCGACTTGATTTTTTGGTGTTCGGCTACCTTCAACTAATTGCGTGACGCTGCTATATTTTATCTGTTGTAATTCTACTCGAACTCGTTGACCTGTGATCGGTTTTCCTGTAGGGTCAGTAACAATCACTTCAATGGGAAAAGCCTTGCCAGCATCGGCGATGAAATTACTTTTTAACCCGATGAGGCGATTACTTGGTAAGGCTGTAAAAGTTTTGGAATTGGCTACAGACAAATTAGAAACATCTGCAACTTGCACATCTACCTGATAAGTCATCGGATATGGTAAATCATTAGCCACATTCACAGTTTGACTACTTTTACCATTAGCATCTAGCTGGGCATTAGTTTGCAAGACATCACTAGATATACTAGGAGTTTCCTCTGGCCATAACCATTGCCTACCAAAAGTAAATTCTTCCCAACCTTTAGGAACAAAATTTGCTTGCTGGCGAGTGATAAAATATTTTGCCTCTCCACCTTCTACAGGTGCGCCAAACAAATAATTGCTTGTAGCATTAATATTAACTTTCTCGTCAATGAGAGCAAATTCTTTATCTAAGTTAAGTTCGACTTTAAAATTCGGTGGCTTAAACTCAGCTACCCGAAATTCTCCAGAAATTTCTTGTCCGTTCTTCCCCTTCGCCTGGATTGTATAGTAGCCTAAGCGCTGAGTAGTTTTGATTGGCAATTCCAGAGAAAATGTGCCAAATTCATTTGTGGTTTGTGTTCCTAAGCTGGTTTTTTGCCCATCAGGATTTACCAAAGTTAATTGGTAAGCAGCATTTTTATCTTGCTGAATCGCGCCATTTTGTAAGAAGTCCGCGAAACCAGTCAACCAAGCTTTTTCACCTGGTTGATACAATTGTCTATCCGAAAAAATTACCCCACGTGATTCAGGTTTAGCATCTTGCCAACCTGCATCAATACCATAGCCATAAACGCCGCTGTATTCTTCGGTTCTAGCGAATGCCCAATCTTGATTTTCACGGGCAATTACTAATAATTGTGGTGACTTACTAGAGCTTTCATTCCCAGAATAACATTGCTGTAGTCCTTCACGAACAATTCTGAAAATTCCATTGTCATCAGTTTTACCAGTTGCACAAGGTACTGCTTCGGGGCGAGATTTTGCTTGTAATTTGGATTGATAAATTTCTATAGCCCCATTTGCAACTGGTGAACCATCTGTAAGATGATTGACGCGAATTAACCCTGACTCAGGAAACCACTGAGTAAATACGCCCAAATTTGTCAATTCAACTAAGCCATAAGTCGTAGGTTCACGCCACAGTTCTTTACCATTATCCTGATATTTATTCGTGCGGGCTTGGACTCCATAAGCTAACATTCCCGTAGCTGCACTAATTTTTTCCCGCAGAGGAACAGCAATATCAACTGATTGATTTTTCTTACCCGATACCTGAAAGCTTTGCCATTCAGAAGGTTGTGGTAATAAATCACTACCATTATTAAAATAAACTAAATCTGTAGGTTTAACTACTCGATAAGCGGCTTTATATTTAGATTCTGGCAGATTTCCCGTACTAATATTTAGCTGTAAATCTTTACCTGTAGGGAAAATATTCAAATCTGATGGCACCCAGATATCCCCAGCTAAATCTCCAGTATCATATTTAAGTGTTAGAGGTTTACCTAAAGTCTGCCCAAATTTATCTTTGAGATTTCCGCCGATAGTAATTGTATAAGTCTTAGCAGGTTCTAGGGCATAAGGATTGATGCCGACAATTTTATCTTCATCATTTATTTGGATAATTCTCGAAATCTCTTTTGGTGCAGGATTAATAGAAATATTTTCTTTAGCTGAATCTGGCAATAAAACATTATTAAATTCTAGCTGCGGACTACCTTTAAGAAATCTTCCAAAAGTTCCCCCTGAATCTGGCTGTCCGTAAAAGTTAATTTTCTGAAATGCCAAAGGCGAATAAGTTGCTAACTTAGTAGCAAATTCTTTTTCTGTAGGTAGATTGCCATAAGCCGGGCGTATTCCAGGAGAAAATACCAGACGATAACGGGTTGCTTTTTCGAGATTTTCTTGGGGGATGAGGTTATAAATCCAATTACTTGCTGAAGGGTCAAATTTTTCTAAAGGGTCTTCTTCATTTTTTAATGGTTTTTCTTCTTTGTTTAATTCGACTTTGAAACCTACACTCTTGTTTTTTCCTTCAGGGATTAACTGTAAATGTTCTTGTACAGAATTTAAATCTAATTCAACATTGGAAGTAAACTGTAACTTCTGTTGTAAATCAATTGGTTCGATATCAGCTTTTTCAATGGGATTGACACCTGGTAAATTGGTCAGGTTGATAGATTCGGTATTGAAAGTCCAAGGTAAATCTTTGTCTAAGCGATGATTTTTTAAGTCTGCTAAACCTGCTTTGAGGGTGACTTGAAATCTTGTCGCTATTGGCAAGGCTTTATCAGCTTGAAATCCTACCATGCGCGGTGTTAAAAAGCGAAATTGACCGGGTAAAGGCGGCCAAAGGGCAAATTTTTGTAATAATTGTTGCTGTTCTGGGCTGTCAAGGCTTTCAACTGGGATTAAAGCTTCTTTAAAACGGATGCGGATTTGGTTAAGAGGTTTGGCATCCCCAATGGGACTAATTTGTTCAATCCAGTCTGGTAATTTTGGTGGTGTGAGTGGAGAGACTACTGGGAGTTGTTCTTTGGTTGAGTTGATACCAAAGAAGTTACACCCTGTCATCGCTAGTGTAAATGTAAAGAGTAGAAGAAACTGTATTGTTTTCTTGCGATTGGAGGAATGTGCTATTTTTTTTAACGTAGACGCTTCTCTACGAGACGCTACGCGAACGGCTTGCCGCAGGCTACCGCCAAGGACGCCGAGGAAGAGATGGAGAATTTTATAGTGAAAACGGAGTAAAACTCTAATAATCATATTTTTAGTAATTAAAAATTCACAAACTATAGAGAATAAAAGTTTGCACTACCTTATGTATTGGGCAATGTCAAGGCTAATAAAGGACGCAGTACGACTAGTTCAGGGCTATTTCATTCTAGACATAAACCGCCCAGAACTAAAGTTCTGCGGCTCATAACTAAAGTCCGTTTTAACGGACTATAACCTTTTATCAGTCGTCTTTAGACGACTTTTGCTATTAGACTCAGAATTCATTCTGAGGCGGGCTAGATGAGAATGAAATAGCCCTGACGACTAGTTAGTTGTACCCAAAGTTTGGATTTAAGTATGTTTATTTATATTGATAACTAACTCAGTGTGATTGTTCCAAAAAATAACTACAATTCTTAACTATAAAGAAGTATTTAAATTTCGCAAACATTAATTTATATCTGCTAAGTTAGTAATAATAAATTATTAAGTATTTGATATATTTACTGATGTAGATATAAGTAAGTCTGCGGGAAAGTTAAGGTAAGTTTTCTTAGACAGGGTATTCCCTGATGAAACTAGTTTCACGATCGCTACTCAAACTTAAGCACAGTAGCAAAGTTATCCTGGCTGTGCTGCTAATCTGCTTGATTATACGCTTACTACCCTATTTTGCGCCCGTTCGGGCCGCAGATATTGCCCAAACTCAGTTGGCAATGCAATTTAGCGATCGCAATGGTTTACCATTAGGAACACTACTCACTCGTGACCAAGAGCATACATCAGTAGTACTACTAAATCAAGTTTCGCCCCAGTTTATCCATGCCATTTTAGCCGCCGAAGATGGCAGCTTTTACCATCATGGCGCGTTGGATATGAAAGCAATTATCCGCGCCAGCAAAGAAGCCATCCACGCAAAACGAATTGTTTCCGGCGCTTCCACTATTACTATGCAGTTGGCGCGGATGTTAGATCCAGTGCCCCGTAGTTTCTCTGGTAAAATGCAAGAGATTTGGCTATCTTGGCGGTTAGCAGCAGGGATGAATAAGGATGAGATTCTGGCTGCATATATCAATCGGCTGCCAATGGGAGGGAATATATATGGTGTGGAAGCAGCCGCACGGATTTATTTTTCTATCCCAGCGAGTGAATTGAATCTTGCTCAAGCTAGTTTGTTAGCTGCTATTCCCAATAATCCCACATACTTTAACCCTTATGAACATTGGGAACGGCTGAAGCAGCGACAAAAATATGTCCTTAATCGGATGGTACAGGAAAAGTATATTAGTGAGGCGAACGCAACCCGAACATCCGCCGAAAGGGTTGTGTTTCAATCTCGCCAGCAAGGAATTATCGCCGCACCACACTTTTTATTTTGGTTAGCTAGTCAGTTTGATAAAACGCAAAGAGAACAAAATTCCCCCATTCGCACAACTATAAATCGCCCTTTGCAGCAGTTTGTTGAAGCACAGTTACAACAGGTAATTGCTTCTCTTGCCGCTAACAATGTCCATGATGCAGCTGCATTGGTGATTGATAACCATACTGGCGAAGTTTTGGCTTATGTCGGTTCACCTGATTACTTTAATGAAGCCAAACTGGGACGCAATGATGGAGTGCAAGCACTACGTCAACCAGGTTCTACCCTCAAGCCTTTTGTCTATGAATTAGCTTTAGAAAAAGGTTTAATTCGTCCAAATACCATTTTGGCAGATGTACCCGCCCATTATGCCATTCCCGGTGCGAAACTTTATAGCCCAACTGATTACACGGAAAAGTTTCTTGGCCCTGTGCGGGTACGAATCGCTTTAGCAAATTCCCTAAATGTCCCCGCCGTGCGCGTGTTAGAAAAAGTAGGTGTGGAAACTTTCTTAGAACGACTGCATCAACTGGGATTTGAACACCTCAATCAAACTCCAGAACATTATGGTTTGGGTTTGACTCTTGGTAGTGGTGAAGTGAGTCTCTGGGAATTAGCCCATGCCTACCTGATTATAGCACGACTTGGAGATGCAACTTCTTTAGTAAGCACATTTTCTAATTCCCTAATGCCTACAGACGCGATGAATCGCGTCTCTACAAACTACACACTCCCCAATCACACAATTTGGCAATTAATTACCAACATCCTCAGTGACAACCATGCTCGTGCAACAGCTTTTGGTGTAAACTCGGTGTTAAATTTACCCTTTCCTTCGGCTGTTAAAACTGGCACTTCTTCCAATTTTCGTGATACTTGGACGGTTGGCTTCACTACAGATTATACCGTCGCGACTTGGGTAGGTAATTTCAACGGTGAACCGATGCGACAAGTGTCAGGTGTGACAGGCGCAGCACCCTTGTGGAATCGGATTATGTTGCATCTGCACGAACATCAAGAACCAGCAGGTTTTCCGCCTCCAGAAGGTTTAGTGCAATTACCTGTTTGTGCAGTTTCGGGGTTACGACCAACACCAGATTGTACCTCAGTGGTGCAGGAATATTTCTATCCAGAAGATAAAAATAATTACGAACGTGAAAATCAGTTCAATTTGCCGCCGGAGTATGATGAATGGTTGGCGAAACAACAGCAATCAAATTTTACTTCTAATAATTTGAGAATTTTATCTCCCCATCATGGGGATTTATTCTTAGTGTATCCAGGTGGGGAAGCGAAGCAGAAACTTGAATTTAAGTTAGTGGGAAATAAATCTGCACCGGTGGAATGGTGGCTGAATGGCGAAAAGTTAGATACCAACTCAGCCAATTCTTTATTTTGGTATTTGCGTCCTGGAAAATGGACTTTAGAAGCGAGAAGTGGCGAAATGAGCGACAAGGTGAGTTTTCAGGTGGAGTTAGCTACTCTTAAACCTACGCATCGAGGATTTTCTATTAGTAATTCCCATTAAAAAAAGCGGGAGTTACCCGCCTAGTTCCGTTAAATAGTTTGATCAGCTAACTATTGCACATCAGATTGACAAAGTTATTGCAAAATTGTGTCAAAGGTGTTAGAGCAAAATGCAGTAGTTGTGGAAATGAGGCAAGGTTTTGCCTTGACTCACGCAACCTGGAGGTTCCGGAACCTCAGCTACATAGCCCGCATATTCTGAATCAAAAGTAAAAATTACTCGAAATTTCAGGCTCTTCGGTTACTTTTATGGAGATTATTAAAAATAATTGGGTATTCATCCATAAATGTGAAAAAACCTACAAATGTAGTGTTCATCAAAAAATGAAGCGCACCGCTATGGATAATAATTATATGATTCAGGTTCTCAGTTCTTGTTTCATTAGACATCTCCAGAAATTAAATATGCGTTATCCAGAGTCCTTGTAGAGACGTAGCACTGCTACGTCTCTACATTCATTTTCGGAGATGTCTATTGACAATACATTAAATTCTTCTGAGTCCTTGTGTCAAGCTTAATTGAGATGCTCTTACCCTACAATCCCCAACCAATTCAGAAAAAACAAATCTTGGTAAGGATTCTGGGATATCCTTAGATCAGTGAAAGATTTGCCAAAAATAGTAAGAATGAAGCTGGCAGCAAGAGTAAGTCAGGTAACACCTTCATTAACCTTAGCGATCGCAGCCAAGGCTAAGGCACTGAAGGCAGAGGGAATAGATGTTTGTAGTTTTAGCGCTGGAGAACCAGATTTTGATACCCCAGCGCATATTAAAGCCGCAGCAGTCAAAGCTTTGGAAGAAGGCAAAACCAAATATGGTGCAGCAGCCGGAGAACCAAAGTTAAGGGAAGCGATCGCCCATAAGCTTAAAATTGATAACGGTCTTGATTACAAGTCTGAGAATGTCATCGTCACCAATGGCGGTAAGCATTCTCTGTACAACTTGATCGTGGCGTTGATTGATCCAGGTGATGAGGTAATTATCCCTGCACCCTACTGGCTAAGTTATCCCGAAATGGTGACTTTGGTCGGCGGGGTTTCGGTAATTGTGCCCACAGATGCGACGACGGGTTATAAAATTACTCCCGAACAACTCCGTAAAGCAATTACGCCGAAAACAAAGCTATTTATCCTCAACTCTCCATCTAATCCTACAGGGATGGTTTATACGCCAGATGAAATCAAAGCACTGGCGCAGGTAGTAGTTGATGCAGATATCTTTGTCGTCTCTGATGAGATTTACGAAAAGATTCTCTACGACGGTGCAGAACATATCAGCATCGGTTCTCTTGGAAAGGAAATTTTTGACCGCACTTTGATCAGTAATGGGTTTGCGAAAGCTTATTCTATGACTGGGTGGAGACTCGGTTATTTAGCAGGCCCAGTAGAAATTATTAAAGCAGCCAGTACCATCCAAGGGCATAGTACATCTAACGTGTGTACCTTTGCCCAATATGGTGCGATCGCAGCGCTACAAAGTTCTCAAGATTGTGTCGAAGAAATGCGCCAAGCCTTCGCCAAACGCCGACAGGTAATGCTAGACAGACTCAACGCCATTCCCGGATTAAGTACCGCAAAACCAGACGGCGCGTTTTATCTGTTCCCAGATATCAGCAAAACCGGTCTAAAATCCCTAGAATTTTGTGACGCTTTGTTGGAAGAACATCAAGTTGCAGTCATTCCCGGAATTGCTTTTGGCGCTGATGACAACATTCGCCTTTCCTACGCCACAGATTTGGTGACGATTGAAAAGGGGATAGATAGGTTAGAGAAATTTGTCAAATCGCGTATTTAGTTAGTTGTTATTTGTGAGGAGAATTTAGCAATTCTCCAACTTTTTAACTCCACCTTTTCGATTTAGCAATAACAATGCCCTCTTAACAGGAGGGCATTTTTGTAGTTGTTAGACTAATAGCTCAAGAACTTTAGATTACTTCTCTTTATTCCTGTCTAGCTTCTCCTGAATGTCTATTTCCGCCGTGATGTACTAGTTGGATTGTTACCTTGATGGCATTCCCAGAGATAGCACTTTCTCAGCTAAGGCAGGCAAGAGGGTTGAAATCACCAGGCTTTACCATTATCCAGTTTCTTGAAGGGGTGGTAGATGAGATGAACTCACCGACTGATGAGCAAGCGGCGTTGATTAAGCTAACAATGGAAGGCAAGGTGATGAATTACCCTGACCGATGGGATCAAGAGAACTTACTAAACTTGCACAAAGCTAAAATTTACCTTGAAATGGCTATTGGACTACTAAGCCAGTAAATCAGTTTACGACCATAACGCACTTAGTCCCTGGCATCATCAACCTGGGGACTTTTTTATTCAAAGACAACTCACGGGATTCGAGATAATATAAGATTGCTTCTCTGTATGAGTAAACATCTACGCAGATTCACAGAAAGCAGCTAATACCAATTTTGTATGAAGATGCACAGAATATTAAACGAACCGCCAAGTACGCCATCGCGTAGCGTCTCGTTAGAGAAGAGCGCCAAGAATAGAGAGTTACTCATTTAGTGCAGCTTCACATTAAATTGGTATAACCTATTTCAAAAACAAGGGAATATCCCCCTCATCTCCCTCATCCCCCCACTCCCCACTCCCCACTCCCAATTTTTAAATTATGAGTTTGAGTCTGTGCATGATTGTGAAAAACGAAGCAGCAACACTACCTAAATGCCTGAACAGTGTCAGAAAAGTAGTGGATGAAATGGTAGTATTGGATACAGGCTCAATCGATCGCACTCCCTATATTGCTCAAAAACTCGGTGCAAAAGTACATCATTTTCAATGGTGTAATGACTTCAGTGCTGCCCGCAATGAAGCTCTAAAATATGTCAGTGGTGATTGGATTTTAGTATTAGATGCCGATGAAACTCTAACACCAGGAATTGTACCGCAGTTGCAAGAGGCGATCGCTAGAGATGAATATCTGCTAATCAACCTCGTTCGCCAGGAAGTTGGTGCAGAACAATCTCCCTATTCTCTGGTTTCCAGGCTATTCCGCAATCATCTAGATATTCGTTTTGACCGTCCTTACCATGCCTTAGTGGATGATAGCGTGTCAGCAATTTTAACCAAAGAACCGCATTGGCAAGTAGGTTATTTACCAGGAGTGGCACTTTTACACACAGGATATCAAAAAAGTGCGATCACTCAAAATAACAAATATGCCAAAGCCGCGACGGCGATGGAAGGGTTTCTTGCTACTCATCCTGATGACCCCTATGTTTGCAGTAAATTAGGGGCCTTGTATGTGGAAACTGGGAAAATTACCCAAGGTATGGATTTACTTCGGCGAGGAATCACCGTTGTTGAAGAAAACTACGATATTTTATATGAACTCCACTATCATTTAGGCATTGCCTACAGCCGGTTACAAAAATTTCCACAAGCTATTTCTCACTATCAAGCTGCCATCAAATTGCCAATTTACCCCATGCTCAAATTAGGAGCATACAACAACTTGGGTAACTTACTCAAAGCAGCAGGAGATTTTAACGGTGCGAAAACTGCTTACGCCACAACTTTGAAAATTGACCCTACTTTTGTTTTTGGGCATTATAATCTGGCGATGACATTTAAAGCTTTGGGTTTATTTATAGATGCGATCGCCTGTTATCAAAATGCAATCGAGTTAAATCCCAATTATGCCGAAGCCTACCAAAATTTAGGAGTAGTATTGCTGAAAGTTGGCAATCATCAAGATAGTTTAACAGCTTTTAGAAAAGCGATCGCCATTCATGAAAGGTATAATCCTGAAGAAGCTAAGAGGCTACGCCAAGGGTTACAGGAGATGGAATTGATGTAGATGTGAGTACACCCGTAGGGGCACGGCAGTGCCCATTGGTGTCAACTTAAGCTGGAAATAGCTTATCTGTTGGCTTCCATGCCCGCCCGGAAATAAATAAATGAGTAATGAGTATTACTCATTACTTATTACTTCAAAAATAAATTTCTTTGGCTTTTAGCTAAAGTCTACTGAAGTAGACTGGAGATTTTTGGCGATATTTTAGTCATCTTCAGATGACTTTAGCTATGAGACGGGAATTTCAATTCCCGGCGGACAAGCGGTTTCACGTTAAGTTGACACCAATGGGCACTGCCGTGCCCCTAGACCTCGCGATATAATGTTGTACCGCATCTGAATTTATTACCACTATGACGACTTCAGATACCAAAGCAATTTTTGATGCCCTGTCAGACCCAGCCATAGACTGGAACCGGCTGCTGACCGAAATCCTGGCTGCTTTCGACTGTTCTACAGGTACTATCCATATCCTGGATCAAGATAGCCAATTATTGCACCTAAAGGCTTACCAGGGCATTCCAGAATTCCTGTTGCCTAAAATGACAGTAATTCCCATTGGCAAAGGGATGGCTGGTGTCGCCGCTGAACGCCAGCGACCTGTGCAGATTTGCAACCTACAAACTGATGAATCGGGGGTGGCCAGACCCTCGGCAAAGGAAACTAAGGTAGAAGGTTCTATCACTGTGCCGCTAATGCTGAATGGCCAATTGCATGGTACTTTGGGCATTGCCAAGCCAATTCCCTACGAATTTACTCCAGAAGAGGAAGAGATACTGATGGAGATTGGAGATGCCATTAGCCGAAAAATCGTCAGATGAAAGAAAAGCGATCGCTATCCCCAAAAAAACTTAACATTAAGCTTAGAAGTGTTAATTCTTCATAAGATAAACTCATGGGTTACTACATCGCTCCTCGCTTTTTGGACAAACTTGCTGTCCACATCACTAAAAACTTTTTGAAGCTTCCTGGCGTGCGAGTACCCTTGATTTTGGGAATTCATGGACGCAAAGGTGAGGGCAAAACATTTCAATGTGAGTTAGTCTTTGAAAAAATGGGTATTGAGGTGACTCTAATATCTGGCGGCGAATTAGAAAGTCCAGATGCAGGAGATCCAGCGCGGTTGATTCGGCTGCGCTATCGAGAAACAGCAGAACTCATTAAAGTACGCGGCAAAATGTGTGTACTGATGATTAACGATTTAGATGCTGGCGCTGGACGCTTTGATGAAGGCACTCAATATACTGTAAATACGCAGTTGGTAAATGCCACACTGATGAATATTGCTGATAATCCTACAGATGTGCAGTTGCCGGGAAGCTATGATTCCACGCCTTTAAATCGTGTGCCGATTATCGTCACAGGTAATGATTTTTCTACCCTCTATGCACCGTTAATTCGGGATGGACGGATGGATAAATTTTACTGGGAACCAGATAGAGATGACAAGGTGGGAATTGTCAAGGGGATTTTTGAACCCGATGGACTGTCACCACGGGAAGTTGAACAGCTAGTTGATACTTTTATCAATCAGTCCATTGACTTTTTTAGCGCTTTGCGATCGCGCATTTATGACGAACAAATCCGCAACTATATCCATAAAGTCGGTTTTGAGCAGGTATCTTTGAATGTGGTTAACAGCGTTGAAGGACCACCAGAATTTAAAAAGCCCAATTTCACCCTGTCTCACTTAATCGAGTCTGGTAACTTGATGGTTGGCGAACACAAACGGGTGGAAAATTCCCAATTGGTTGATGAGTACAACCGACTAAATCGGGGCAGAAATTATTATCAATCTGCACCAACTGCTGCGGTGACACCAATTAGTCAGCCATCAAATGGCGCAACTCCAGAAGTAAAAACTAATGGATTCCAAAAAGAACAAGCATCAAGTCCACATTTGACCCTAGAGACACAAGAACAGATTCGGCAATTATTATCTCAGGGTTACAAAATTAGTATTGAACACGTTGATGAACGCCGTTTTCGCACAGGTTCTTGGCAAAGTTGTGTTAACAGCCACATTGATGCTGAGTCTGATGCAATCTCAAATTTGGAATCAACTCTAACAGAATATAGTGGTGAGTATGTACGCTTAGTAGGTATCGATCCAAAAGCCAAGCGGCGGGTAGTGGAGACGATTATTCAGCGTCCGCATGGGAAAAATTAATGAAGAGTGCTGAGTAAGAATAAGAGTACTCAGCACTGAGTATGGTAAAATCTCTTTTTCTCTCCGCGCTCTCTGCGCCTCTGTGGTTAAACAGTAATTAATTCAACCTTATGAGACGCAGAGAAAACAGTATTACAACTTTGTCCCACACTCAGCACAGAAGTTGTGAGTAGGAGCATTTTTAGCATTGCAGTGACTACAATACACTGGCTCTGATGCAGCTTTTGGCGCTTGCTTCTGCAAGCCGACCATTTGAGCGTTGCTCTTGCCAGGGACTACCATTGGATAGCAGTTTTCGTCTCTGGTGACATGAACATTCACAATCACGGGGCCTTTGTGTGCTAGCATTTCGGCGATCGCATCTTTTAATTCACTGCGATCGCTAATTACCATCCCTTTAATCCCGTAGGCTTTTGCCAATAACTCTACGTCTGGCATCCCTACTTCCATGTTGGAGCATGAGTAACGCTCACCATAGAAGGCTTGCTGCCACTGGCGTACCATCCCTTGCCAACCGTTATTGATAATTATCGTCTTGACATTTATCCCATACTGTGCAAGGGTTCCTAGTTCCTGTAAACACATTTGGAAACTAGCATCGCCACTGATACAGATGACTTCTTCATCAGGAAATGCCACTTTCGCACCCATCGCCGCAGGTAAGCCAAAACCCATCGTTCCCAAACCAGCGCTAGAAATCCAGCGCCTTGGGCCATTCTTCAGGAATTGTGCTGCCCACATTTGATGTTGTCCCACATCTGTGGTGTAGAAAGCTTGGGGTGCTTGGTTGCTGACTTCTACAATCACTTCTTGGGGTGAAATGCTGTCGTGATGATGCGGCACGATGAGAGGATATTCTTCGCGCCAACGATTAACTAGATTTAGCCATTCTTGGTTTTGATTCGGTGTAGCCTTGACGCCTGCTTCTTTGCATCGACGCAACAAGTCTACTAACACGTTCCGTACATCGCCGACGATGGGTACTTCGGGAATGCGGTTTTTGCCGACTTCTGCCGGATCGATATCAATGTGAATTACTTTGGCGCGGGAGGCGAATTCGTCTAATTTACCTGTAACGCGATCGTCAAATCTAGCGCCGACGCAAATTAGCAAGTCACAATCACTAACAGCAAAGTTAGCGTAAGCGGTGCCATGCATCCCCAACATTCCCAAAGCGAGGGGATGATGTTCGTCAAATGCACCGATCCCCATTAAGGTTGTGGTGACAGGGATATCGAATAATTCAGCTAGTTGTTTGATTTCTTCATGGGCACCAGCTGCGATCGCACCACCACCCACATACAATAGCGGCCGGCGACTTTCAGTAATCAACTGGATTGCGGCATTAATTTGCCGGGGATTTCCCTTAACAGTGGGACGATAACCGCGTAATTTCACTGAACCTGGTTTTACAGGTACATAGTCAAATTCTTCTAAGGCCACATCTTTGGGGACATCAATCAAAACTGGCCCCGGACGCCCAGTGCTAGCGATGTGGAAGGCTTCGGCGACAATTCGCGCCATGTCTTTGGGGTCACGCACTACATAAGAGTGCTTGACGATTGGTAGGGTAATTCCGTAAATATCGGTTTCTTGAAACGCATCTGTACCAATCGATGGACGTGCTACCTGTCCCGTAACCACAATCATCGGAATCGAATCCATGTAGGCTGTGGCGATGCCCGTCACCAAGTTAGTTGCTCCTGGTCCAGAAGTACCAAAGCAGACTCCGACTTTCCCTGTGGCACGGGCATAACCATCGGCAGCATGGGCTGCACCTTGTTCGTGTCTCACGAGAATGTGCTTAATAGCACCAGTTGCTTCCACCTTATACAGGTCGTCGTAAATTGGTAGAATTGCTCCACCGGGATAACCAAAAATATAATCAACGCCGTGGCGGTGAAGGCTGTCAAGCAGAGCAAAACCGCCAGATGCACGTTTGGGCACGACTGGCGGGCTAGAATTACGGGGCTGTTTGTGATTCTCGGTTTGTGGGAGACTAATTGGGGAGAGCGATTCTCCTGCGGAGACACTTCGTGAACGCACGGTCAAACCTCAGACTATAGCTAAAGTTAATGCTGAATTCTGTAGTTAAGATTTCATTTTAATGGAAAACCTCAATTAAATTCCGAGAATTTTATATATATCTAATTATCTAAATATTAAAGCTAGATTACAAGTTAGCCGGTAAGCGTAGAGCTTCACTGGCTTGAGCCGCTGAGATATAAGCAACCCGTGCGGTAATAAAGGCATTCAGAATTAATTTTTGGTACAGTGCATGGTATAATATTAGTTATGGCACAGGTAGAATAACCGCGCTTCTCAAATGGATAATCAACCCCAAAACGACTGGCTAGGAAAAAATAATAGCAAGTGGGTAGTGAATAAACCACTTTAAAAATAACTAGGATGCCAACGGGCATTCAGACCAGTAAACAAGACTATCTATTAATTGAACAAAGTACCGTAGGGCATACGGGAACTAGAGAAATAATTCTCTAACGCTTAGGGAGATGAAACCCACGCTTGGTCAACCAAATTAGACTAGAAACTTTGTTGATTAAACGGGTTTCAGGTTTAAGTATTGCCGAAAGGATGGATGATTTTAAGGTACGTCGATGAACTAAGAAACGAGCGTGTCTTTAGACCTGAGAGTGTCAATAGCCTACATTAATTAAATTACGTCTTGCAAGACATTGCGGGTATTTTTCCAAGCCCAAATACCGACAAATGCAACCACAAGACTCATTCCGATCAGGACAATTCGTAAGCCAAACTCTTGATTTAACCAGCCTGTAATCGCCAGTGGTGCAGAAAGGGCTATATTAACGGCATGATTTTGAAAGCCAAAAACCTTACCATGCATAATTGGTGGAGTCTGCTGTTGAATGAGAGTTTGCATTGGTACACCAATTAGGGAACCACTCACACCCAGTAAAATACAAAATCCGAGTGCTAATACTTGACTATTGGTGAAGGAAACCACAGCCAAAATGAGCGCCATACCCAAAAAGCCGATTAAAGGTAAAGGTTTGTGATGCGTTTTTTCGCCCCAATGACCCAAAATGCCAGCACCTATAACCATACCAATTCCCACTGCGGCGATAAAGCGTCCAGATTGTTTTCCTTGTAAACCAAACTTTTCAGCTAAAGGCAGGGCAAGTACCATCAAGGCGGCAAAGACGCAGTATAAAACTGTAGTTTGCAGCATTGCATTTAACACCAAACGGTTTTTCTTAAGGTAGCGTAAGCCTTCTTTAAAGTCCGCCCAAAGGTCGATGCGATCGCCTAGAATTTCGCTTGATGATTTTTTTTCCCGAAAGTGAATCGGTAACATAACTACAGCCGACAACAGGTATAGTAGCGCCACCACTAACTCTGGCCCATAGTTTTTAGCTATACCAGTTTCAGCCAAACTCAGCAGCGGATCTCCTAACAAAAAACCGACAATTAAAGCACCCATCATTGTACTAGTAAACAGCGCATTAGCTGCTATTAGACCCTCTCGCTTCACCAGTAAAGGAATCGCCGCTTGTTCGGCTGGGGCAAAAAATTGGGTAACGGTGGAAACCCCAAAAGTGATGAGCAGAAGTATATGAAAATCCCTTGGTAAAAAGGCAAGTCCAATGACCAATAGCCCGCGTAAAATATCAGAGCCGATCATAATCAGCTTTTTCGGTAGGCGATCGACAAATACACCCCCTGCTGAACCAAATAAAATTGCTGGTATAGTAAACGCCACCATCAAAATGGGGTACATCGATTCTTTTCCTACTCCCGCAGGAGGAAAGTAGCTACTGTTTTTGTCTACTACCAGATCGACCAGCATCAAAAAGAAGACCTTATCTGCTAACTGAGACACCAGTTGTCCAAACCATAGGAACATGAAACCACGGTTTTTTAGCAGTGCGCCAAACCCGTTATTAACAGCAGCCGGTTCAGTTGGAAACATTTAGATACTTTCTTTGGGTAGATGAGGGAGATGGGGGAGATGAGGGAGATGGGGGAGATGGGAGAGATGGGGGAGATGAGGGAGATGGGGGAGATGAGGGAGATGGGGGAGATGGGGGAGATGGGGGAGAAAATTTTTCCTTATCTCCCTCATCCTCCTTATCTCCCTCATCCTCCTTATCTTCCTCATCCTCCTTATCTCCCTCATCCTCCTTATCTCCTGTTTAATTACTCCATTGTCCGGATTAATTTGCTTCATAGCGCTTTAACAGCATAAGCAAAAATTCCGCTGCTGTCAGACGACCTTTGGGTGGAATAATCTCAATGGAAGAATCTACCCAACAGCCTTGTACAGTTTGGGGAGATTTCCAAATCGATAAATGATCGACTGCGGGATTTGCATAAAAGTTATTTTGCCCACTACCTAGCAAACAGGAACTCCAATGAGTGAAATAATCATGACTCATTCGATGAATAGGGAAATTCCCCTGTAGTGGTACTCCCCATCCATCTATAGCAATAAATGCTTTGACACGGCCACCTAAGAGTTGCCATAAATGCGCTGCCCCTATTGCCCCAACGACACCAGCACTAAAGCTAATGAATATGATTGGTGATTTTAATGAGCCAGTCAAGCAATCGCGCAAAAACTGCAAAATGTGCAATGCTGATAAAACCAAAACATCTTTACCCGGATAAATCAGTATATTTGCGGAATTTGGTGCGATCGCACCATGAGAAACTAAATCTAACAATCCTACTCTAAAGCTTTCAGTTAACTCTGGTTCATGAATTCCAGGGCAAATAATTATACTCATTCGTGACACTACCTTTGATTTTTTGACTCTTGAGATATACAGAGTTTCTTCAAAAATCAAGCAATATTATTATATATTAAGACCTATTTACAGATAATATTGATGTATCTGCAATTTCACAAAACCCTACCGAATCAGAAGTTAAGCTACAAACACCAAGCGAAACCTTGCCAGAAGAACCCGAACTAGTTATTGAAAAATTTACACCAAAAACATTAAAAGAATTCAAAGTATTTTGTCAGAAAAATCTATTGAGTGAATTAAAAATATTTGAATCTCGTAGGAAACAAGCTTTATTATCTATTGTTGCTCTTAATCTATTTTTCTTGTCTTTTTTAATTATAACGTTTAAGTTTGTCTCCATGATATCTTTTGATATCAAAGATTATATAGCAATCCGGAATCATACGTGAGAAAATGCTTAACCCATAAATGTAGTTTCAAACACTCATTGATGACTTGATTTGGAGACTAGAATTATATACACTGCATAATATATAGCTTCAAAATTAGTTTTATAAATCACGTTGTATATCTCCGTATATTCTCATAAATCATTTAGGATTGCTATATTTATATTGAAGAACCTTAGAAGAAGTTAAAAATAGTATTAATTCTTTTCAACATAGCCAACTATTCAAAGGACTTATTAACCCAAACAGGATTGAAAGTGATATTTATATTTATGTTAAAAGGGAACAGGGAACGGGCAACAGGCAACAGGGAAATCCCCATAATTAAAATCAGGGGATTTGTACAAGGACACATTGAAACATCGTGGCTGACGCCATCTCGTTTCAAATATTTTTATCTCTTTTCATAAATAAATTTAGGGGCTTTAAACCCTGTATTCGGGGCTAATTTTTTTTCTGTTCCCTGTTAAGAGTTCCCTGTTCCCGCCCCGAAGGGGCTTGGTAAAATTAATGGTGTTGATATCTGTTTCTCGAATATTCGCGCAGAATTAGAATTAAAACATGATTGGACTAATTTTTTAGATATTATCTTTTTTATGGTTAGGAGATATGAAACAATAATTCAATCCAATATAATTTATTTGTTTGTATTTTCACTTTTACGAGTTGACTCATATCTTGCACCGGGCGACTGGAAGTCGCGGCTACACAGGCAAAACCCGCCTGCGCGGGTTGAAAACATTGATTTTGCGTTAGTCCGCGCAGGCGGCCTACCCTTCTCCTTCGGAGACGCACTCGCGAACGGGTTCCCCAACGGGGTACGTTTGTATAGCCGCGATTTCTAAGGCATCTTAAGCACTTTCGGTATTCCAGCAACATAGCAGATGCCGCATTGGTTCAATGCCCAATGCCCACGTAAGTTTTGTATGTCTTTTGATGTATTATTAGGATTTTCCCACCTATCCTATCCCCCCGGATGGGATAATAAGTTAGTAGTAGGGAAAATATCTAAACTATTCCCTAGCTCTAAATCTCTCTGCACTCTGGTTATATTGAGGAACTCATTGTGGTTGCCACGCCGGAAAAAGTACAACACACTCACGAGCATCTATCAGGTAAAGACCGTGTAGCCGTATTGCTCATGGGCTACGGCGAAGTCGAAAGCTACGAAGATTTCGCCAACTATAACGAACAGGCTTTAAATCTACTGACAGCAAAATTTGCACCAGTACCAACCTGGATTTATCCCCCCCTAGCAAAGCTTTTGGCGCTATTTGACCGCCACGAGTGGGGACATACACACCACGATTTTATCTCCCCACACAACGCCATCTTTGAACAGCAGCGTGCTGGCATTGAAAAGAATTTACAAGAAAAATGGGGTGATAAGGTTCAAGTTTTCAAAGCTTTTAACTTCTGTGCCCCTTTTCTACCCAACCAAGTCCTGGCAGAAATCAAAAACCAAGGCTTCGAGAAGCTGCTAATCTATCCACTGCTAGTTGTTGATTCTATCTTTACTAGTGGTATTGCGATCGAGCAAGTTAACAATGCTCTTGTTGAGTTGACTGATGGTGAAGAACACTGGGTTAAAGCACAGCGCTACATTCCTTCTTTCTTCAACGAACCAGCTTACATCGATTTGATGGCTCATCTGGTTGAGGAGAAAATTGCTGAATTAGCCGCAGCTTATCTACCTTCTCAAATCGGTATTGTGTTAATGAATCACGGCTGTCCCCATAAAGCTAAAGGCTTTACTTCTGGGATTGCCGAAAGTGAAGCAATGTACGATTTAGTTCGGGATAAGTTGATTAACCGTTATCCCTTAATCTCAGTGGGTTGGCTAAATCATGACACACCCCTAATTGATTGGACACAGCCAAATGCAGAGCAAGCTGCAAATAACCTGATTCAATTGGGTGCGAAAGTAGTGATATTTATGCCAATTGGCTTTGCGACAGAAAACCACGAAACTTTATTGGATGTACACCACATCATCCATGCTTTAGAAAAACAGCATCCTGGTACAAACTACGTGCAAATGGCTTGCGTCAACGACCATCCAGAATTTTTGGCAATGGTGGCCCAATGGGCTGATGCTCATATTGCAGAGTTGTTGTCAGAGAAAACTTTGGCAGTTAATCCCCAACTAGCTGGGCACCATCATCATCACCACCATCATTAAGCTTTATTGGGTGGTCAAGGCTTTGCCCACCTGATATTTCTGGTGTATTTATTTGAAATCTCCCACGCTTGCTTCAAGGCGTGGGATTTTTTATATGAAACTGTGTTTTCTCTTTATGCCCCAATACGGTTCAGCAAAAAAATTGTAGGTTGGGTGGAGCGGAGCGTAACCCAACCTTGTATCTTAGTTGCTCATGGGGGAAACCCCCTTCTCTACGAGACGCTGCGCGTAGCAAGATCCCCAAAGGGGTATGCTCCGAATTCAAAACTCAAGATATGTATTTTCATTCAATTAATTTCATTTATGTGAAAAAATACTGAATTACTGAAATCTAAAGTAAAAAATTATAAATTTTTAATATTTACTATGGCATGAAAGCACTCTTTAATTTACTAAGCTTTAATATGTTGTGTTATCTTTGATAAATTCGCAAATGCCAACATAAATATCTGATAAGTAAGTCGGTGAGAAAAATTCAATGTATACGAAGAAAGATAAATTAGCTGTAGGGTGTGTTATGCCTTATAGCAACGCACCTGAGATTGTTGACGGTGCGTTGCGCTCTACGACAACACACCCTACATTAAAATTCCTTAACATAGCTGGAAATATTAGCACCGACTTACTTAGACAATATTTTATGCTGGTTCGCTAGTGAGAAATTTGCTAAATTCAGGAGTAATTATGTCTCTATCTTCTCAGGCAATATCTTCTTCTTTAGGTCTAACAAAATCAGATATAGAAAGTCTTTTGGTGCTTTTATATAAGCTTACAAAGCACAATAAAAGCTCATTGCCATTTACAGAATATGAATATAATTATAATTATGTTCCGCCACTGGCTCTGACAGGTGCTACTTCATTACCAATCATTCAGGTAGAATTACCAATTCAAGAATTGCCTAGTTTAAAATGGGTACTTTTAGTAGCTCAGAAGTTAACACTTATCTTGGTAAATGATGCTCTAAGTAAGTTTCCCAGATTCTTCGATAATGGCATTTATTACGGATTGGATAATGATGCCAAAAGCAATAGTTTAGCCCTGAACATTAAAGTACAAAGCTTAGAAGATATCGAACAAAAAATAAAAGATGCGGAAAGTAAACAAGACTTAGAAAAAATTGCTTTAAATCTTGCATCGATTACTCAAGATATTACTGAACAAATAGTTGCAACCGATCCATCCAATGTTGTGTCATCTGACCCTGGAGAAATTTCTGCATTTGAGGAACAGCTTCAGGAGATTGACGAGCAATTTGAATTGTATCAAATAGGTGCAACTTCAGGAAATATAGGATTGTCATTGCCTCCTGAACTAGAAGATTCAATCACAGACTTGCTAAGTTCCGCTTTCAAAGAAATCATTAAATCCAATGCTGAATTGTTGGAATTAGAAAGCACTCAACCATTGCCGATAGAAGTAGAATTTTCTAAACAAGCATCTGCAATTGAGCCAAGTCTTGAGGATTATAATAAATTATTTATCAAAATCCCTCTACCAGAAATTAGCTCTAGGTTTCAAGAGGATTTGGTTTTTGCCTATATGCAGGTTGCTGGGCCAAATCCACTCATGCTTCAAAAGGTATTAGAACAGGAACAACCTTTACAAATTACTAACGAACAATACCAGCAAATTATTGGTATATCAGACTCCCTTGAAGTTGCGAAGAAAGAGGGTCGGCTTTATAAAGCTGATTATTCTAAGTTAAAAAACATGGAAAAGGGGAGTTTTCCTGACAAACAAAAGTATATCTATTCGCCTTTGGCATTATTTGCAGTACCACCATCTGGTAGCCCATCTCACTCTCTAGTACCAGTGGCTATCCAGTGTCAGCCGCAAGATCCGGTATTCACACCTCTAAATGGCGATAACTGGACGATCGCTAAGAGTATTGTCCAAATGGCAGATAGTAACTACCACGAATTGGTTAGCCACCTTGGTCGCACTCACCTATTTATCGAACCTTTTGCGATCGCTACTAAGCGACGATTACCAGCAAGCCATCACTTAAGAATTTTGCTGGAACCTCACTTTGAGGGGACTATATTAATCAATTACGGCGCTCATAAGATTTTGATTGCCCCTGGTCGTGAAGTAGATGCGATTTTAGCTAGTACAATTGAGAGCGATCGCCAGCTAACTGTTGAAGCTGCCCAAGATTATTTGCACCATTTCAACGATCTTATATTTCCCCAAATTTTGGCAAGTCGCGGCGTTAATAATACTTCTCAGCTACCTGAATATCCTTATCGAGATGACGGACTGCTGATTTGGAATGCTATTCATAAATGGGTGCGTGCCTATTTGAGCAGTTACTATATCAGTGAACAGCAAATATTAGCTGACCAAGCGTTACAAAATTGGGCCAAGGAATTAATCTCTGAACAAGGAGGTCGCCTCCAGAATTTTGGTGAAGATATCTCAGGCACAATTAAAACGCTAGATTATCTAATTGATGCTGTTTCCACAATCATTTTTACTGCTAGCGCCCAACACGCTGCGGTTAATTTTCCGCAAAGCGAACTCATGACCTATGCACCTGCTTTTCCTCTAGCTGTCTACTCTCCAGCACCGACTAATCCTGACCAAGCAGGCGACTTTATGAGGATGTTACCTCCGCTAGACCAAGCTAAAACCCAACTTAAGTTAACTTATTTGCTTGGCTCGGTCTACTATACGCAGCTAGGGCAGTACTCTAACTCATACTTTAAATCTAAGCCAGAACTGAGTTCGGCACTGCTTGCTTTTCAAAATGAACTCAAAGGAATTGAGCAAGAAATTAATCAGAAGAATTCTAAAAGGATAATGCCTTACAAGTTCTTGCTACCTTCCCAAATTCCACAAAGTATAAATATCTAGCAAATATACCAGGCGATTAGAAATCGCGGCTACACAAACTTTCGTCTGCCTACGCGGACTTAAAGAATTTGAAACCCACGGAGGTGGGTTTTGTCTGTATAGCCGCGAATTCCATTCGCCAGAGCAGGTGTATTTTTACTTGCCCACCCGACAATTAATTTACGCCCCGCAGTTTGCGAGTGTTATCAACTAAACTCTGAGCAAATTGATCGAATCTTTGGGAGAGTTTCTCATCCAATAACTTGCCTTCAGGACTAAAAGCACCATAAGCTTGTCCGATCGCAATTTGTTCAGGAATCACCCAACCATGTACCCACCGAACAATTAGCCGCAGGTCATTTAGGGCGTTGCTATTAGGCTGACCACCCAAGGCGCTAATTAGTCCTGTCACTTTATCAGATAATTGCTCAAAACTCATCAAATCCAGAGCATTTTTTAGGACACCACTAACGCTACCATGATACTCAGGTGTCGCTAAAATTAAGCCATCAGCCTGACTGACAGTATCCTGCAACCGCTTAACATCTGGGTACTCTGGATACTCCTTTGCACCACTGCAAAACGGTAGCTGCAACTGCCGTAAATCGAGAACTTCTACCTCTGCACCGAGGGCTTCTACCCTTTGCACTGCTACTTGTAAAGCAAGCTGGGTATAAGAGTTGGATCTTAAACTACCACCAATACCAATAATTCTGACCATAATTAACCCACAAACTATTAATTAGCTACTAGTACCAGATTTCTTAAAAAACGGAATCGTTATGACTATGCCTATCTTAGCGATTTGCGTCAGAATGTGTCAAATTGATATTTACTGGGGACTGGGGATTGGGGATTGGGGATTGAGGATTGGGGATTGGGGATTGGGACTGGGGATTGGAGAATGGGGACTAGAGAATAAAGTTATTATCCGCACATAAATCAACCTTTGGCTACCTCTTTCCAATGTCCAGTCTTAACATCTGCATAAATCTAGATAACGATCCAGGTCGCTCAACTTTATAGAATAGCCGGCAGAAAATTGGGAATGGTTTTATGTGGAAGTTAGACTAGATAAGAAAAGTGTAATTTCCAGTTATTACAATTTTTAATAGAAGAATAGGCATAAAACCATAGCTCAACTTGTGCCAGCAGACAAAGGGTAATTATTATGACAAACTTGGGAAAAAAAGCATTGATAAAAAAGCAGTCCTCGAAGCGCGGTGCTTGGGTTGGTGCGTTGGCGTTCGCGCAACGTCTCGTAAAGAAACCCGCCATAGGCATTGCTGCTAGTTTGATTATGTTGCCAGGAATTTTCGCTAGTACTCCTGTCATGGCACAAAAAGCAGAAACCACCTCTCTAAATTATGGCGACTTGATCAAAAAAGCGAAGGCGGGAGAAATCCAAAAAGTAGAGCTTGACGAAACCGAACAGCTAGCAAGGGTTTATCTCAAGGGGCAAAAGGATGATGCACCACCGCAACAGGTGAGACTTTTGGCTCAAAATACAGAGTTAATTAACATTCTCAAAGAGAAGAACGTTGATTTTGGTGAAGTTTCCTCTGCTAACAGTCGAGCTGCTGTTGGACTGTTGATTAATTTGATGTGGATTTTGCCACTGGTAGCTTTAATGCTATTGTTCCTCCGGCGCTCTACAAATGCTTCTAGCCAAGCGATGAATTTCGGCAAATCCAAAGCCCGCTTCCAAATGGAGGCAAAAACTGGAGTGAAATTTGAAGATGTCGCTGGCGTTGAAGAAGCTAAAGAAGAACTCGAGGAAGTTGTTACTTTCCTGAAACAGCCAGAAAGATTTACCGCTGTAGGCGCACGGATTCCCAAAGGAGTGCTGTTAATTGGCCCTCCTGGTACTGGTAAAACTTTACTAGCAAAAGCGATCGCAGGTGAAGCAGGTGTACCATTCTTCAGTATTTCCGGTTCGGAATTCGTGGAAATGTTCGTTGGTGTGGGTGCATCTCGTGTGCGCGACCTCTTCAAAAAAGCCAAAGAGAATGCTCCTTGCCTAATATTTATCGATGAAATTGACGCAGTAGGTAGACAACGGGGTGCTGGTATTGGTGGCGGTAACGATGAGCGCGAACAAACCCTCAACCAACTGCTCACCGAAATGGATGGTTTTGAAGGGAACACAGGCATCATTATTATTGCTGCCACAAACCGCCCAGATGTTTTAGATGCAGCCCTACTCAGGCCTGGACGCTTTGACAGACAAGTGATGGTGGATGCACCTGATCTGAAAGGGCGACTAGAAATTTTGAAAGTCCACGCCCGGAACAAGAAAATTGATCCTAGCGTATCATTAGAAGCGATCGCTCGTCGCACTCCTGGTTTTACTGGCGCAGACTTAGCCAACTTACTCAACGAAGCCGCCATTCTCACCGCGAGAAGACGCAAAGAAGCTGTCACCATTTTAGAAATTGATGCGGCTATAGATCGAGTGGTTGCAGGTATGGAAGGTACCGCCTTAGTAGACAGCAAGAGCAAGCGCTTGATTGCCTATCATGAAGTTGGACACGCTTTAGTGGGCACATTGCTTAAAGACCACGATCCTGTGCAGAAAGTGACATTAATTCCACGGGGACAAGCACTGGGATTAACTTGGTTTACTCCCAACGAAGAACAGGGGTTAATTTCCCGTTCCCAACTCAAATCCAGAATTACTGCTACTTTGGGTGGTCGCGCTGCCGAGGAAATCGTTTTTGGGAAGCCAGAAGTGACCACAGGTGCTAGCAATGACTTGCAACATGTGACAGGGATGGCGCGGCAGATGGTGACACGCTTCGGGATGTCAGAATTAGGCCCATTGTCACTAGAAAATCAGAGTGCAGAGGTATTTTTAGGACGCGATTGGATGAATAAATCAGACTATTCTGAGGAAATTGCCGCCAAAATTGATTCACAAGTACGCGAAATTGTCAACAGTTCTTACATCAAGGCCAAAGAACTGTTGCAAGAAAACCGCATAGTTTTGGAGCGTTTAGTCGATTTGCTAGCGGAGCAGGAAACAATTGAAGGCGATTTATTCCGTAAAATTGTTGCCGATTATGTTCAGGTAGCCGATGAACAATTGGCTGTACCTCATTAGACTTATGAGTGACAAAGAATCTAGAGAGGTAGCAGTGCTAACTCTTTACAAGGGTTCTGGATAACGCGTATTTAATTTCTGGAGATGGCTATTAGACAAAACTCAATAGTCTATAAACTTTAGGCTACTGAAAATCGAAAGGTTCAGATTCCCGGCTTTTTTAAGAAGTCGGGAAGTTTTTTGGAAAAAATTTAGAAGGCTAACTCAGCCTTCGCACAAAGTAGCACACCTCAAGTCTTGCCACTGTCAAGCTTACGCTATTGTATTATATATACCCAAACAATGTACTACAAATAGACATAAATATCATGAAACATAGATTTTGGGCAAGCTATCTGCTTGCTGCTTTAGCATTTCTTTCTTTCGAGCCTGTAAGCACTACTCAGGTTTTGGCAACAGAGTCAGTTTACCAACTAGCACAAGCTAAAGCAGCTTACACCCAATATATGATTCTTGGTTATAATGAAACCAAACGGAGAAACTATAGAAAAGCTTTATTGAATTTTCAGCAAGCAGAACGCCTACGCCCTGGAGATAGGTATGCTACTTCTGCAATTAGAAATGTTACAAGTTACATCCAACGCGGTAAAAATCGTATTGCCTTTGTCCCAGGTAGACCTGGTAGGGTAAGATCAGCAGGTACACGGGGAAGTTGCTTTCCAGCCGGACAATATCTTATTCCCCTAACGCCAACAGATAAGGAAGCTCAACGAACCACAGCAGAACGTCCGACATTCTTTTTCTACGTTCCTCAAACTTCTACAACAGTGCAAGCACTAGAATTTGTTTTGCGGGATGGTAATAGCATTGACCCATTATATAAGGGAACTTTCAAACCTGTTGGGCAGAATGGTATTGTTAGTGTCAATTTACCTGCCGATCAGCCATCTCTACAAATCGGTAAAGAATACAATTGGACTTTTTCGATGATTTGTGATATTGATAACCGCGATAAAGATTCTTATGTAGAAGGTAGAATTGTGCGATCGCAAGATGAAAACCTGTCCCTTGAGCTAAACCAACCAACTACAGACTTGGATCGTGCAGTTTTATTTGCAACAGCCGGATTTTGGGAAGATGCTCTGAGAACTTTAGCTAATTTACGCCGCCAGCGCCCTAATGATCCTGAAGTTGAGAAATATTGGGAAGATTTATTGAATTCAGTAGACATTAAAGAAGTTGTAAATAAGCCTTTATTGCCCTGTTGTACTGTTCCGAAATAAGTTAACAATTACTTAAAAACCCGGTTTTGATAAATAAGCTGGGTTTTTAACCCTTCTATGTTAAGATGAACCGTTAGCAAATACCTACCCAAACCTATACAAAGCGGAGTTATCGAATAACAATGCAGGTTTGCGATCGCAGCTTGCTTAAAGTTCCTACAAAACTTGGTTTCCCACTCACTGTGGAAACTCATCAAGTAGAGGTTACAGCGTAGTCATGGCATCTGCTCTTGTAGTTCTCAGTGGACGTAAAGTTGTCTAGCTACTCAGAGTCTCTTTTATCCCACATTCCGCACTTCAATAAGTAGCATGGATAAACTACATAAACAGAAAATGCGCTGATGATAATTTGAACAATCAAGTAACCAGAAAATA
>NZ_JBALDZ010000079.1:0-262082 GCF_036917155.1 Nostoc sp.
CTCAGTTTGAAAAATAACTGGTGTAATTTATGATGCGTAGTTTTTATTTCGCGAGTCACACTCGCGAACTTCTTCTTTTTGTCCAAAGTCCAAATAGCAACGCACCTGAGATTGTTGACGGTGCGGCGCTTGGCGACAACACACCCGACATTAAAATTCCTTAACATAGCTGGAAACATTAGCACCGACTTACTTAACTGCCAACAGTTATTGCTGAGTCTGCTGTTTCCTTTTCAGAGTTTTCCGCATTGTCAACCTCAAGACTTCGGAGCAGTTCTCGAATGACATCTGTTGCTGGCCTTCCTGTAAAAGCACAGTAGCGTTCAAGTTTCTTCATTTCCTCGGTTGTGAGATTTACTGTCAGTCGTTTAACAGCCCATTTTTTCTTCATGATCCTTATTTTGTATTTAATTTGCTTTTTATCAAAATCACCAAGTCATTAGGATTATTCCCGTAGTGCATAGCCTACACCACGGACTGTATGAATCAAACGCTTTTCATTATTTTCTTCCAACTTGAGTCGCAGATAACGAATATAAACCTCAATAATATTAGAATCACCCATGAAATCGTAACCCCAAACCTTCTCTAAAATTTGATCTCTAGTAAACACTTGACGGGGATATGAAAGGAGATATTCTAATAAGTCAAACTCTTTTGCTGTTAACTCAATGCTTCGTTTTTCCCGAAATACTTCACGGGTGCGGCGATTTAGGCTTAAATCTTCAAATTGCAACAAATCCTCGTCTGTTTCTTGGGTGCGGCGGAGATGGGCGCGAATTCTAGCTAATAGTTCCTCAATGCTGAAGGGTTTAACTACATAATCATCGGCTCCTGCATCTAATCCTGCCACGCGATCGCTCACTTCATCTTTTGCTGTTAACAAAATCACTGGTACTGTACTCCCTGTTGCCCGCAAACGGCGACAAATTTCCAAACCTGTCAAGCCTGGAAGCATCCAATCCAGAATCGCTAAATCCGGTGATGAGTCTCGGGCTAGAGTTAAACCAGCAATACCATCATGGGCTACACTAACTTTGTATCCTTCGCTACTAAGTTCTAATTCGACAAATCGCGCCAGTTTGACTTCATCTTCTACCAAAAGGATATGTGCTGTCATATTTTTGCTCCTAAAGCAGGTAATGTTAGATTAATAATTCAAAATTCAAAACAAAGTTTTTCTGTCATATACACTATGTCTGCTATCAAATCAAGAAGTCGAGAATCTAAATCTTTCGATTTTCATAAATCAGATATAAATGCTATATAGCAATCCTAAATGAATGAACAGGGTGTAGGGGATAGGGTGTAGGGTGTAGGGAACCCCATAATTAAAATCAGGGGTTTCAAAAGGGACGCTGTATTTCTTGCACATACGTGTCTCAAAATACATCTTTTTCTTTTTCCATATTTAAAAATAGGGGCTTGTACCCGTTGGGTGTGGGATAACCTTCTTTTCCTACACCCTACACCCCACACCCCACACCCTTTTCGGTCACGTCGCTTCTCTACGAGACGCCAAGGGCGAACGCTCCGAATTCAAAATTCAAAATGACGCTCACAGATTCGCTAATACTAATTCTGTATGAAGATGCGCCAAACTACATGAGGAACGAACCGCCAAGTACGCAAAGAAAGAACATTTGGCGCAGCCTCACAAAGAAATGGTATAATGCTGCGCTAACAAAATTCTTGCATTAATGATCCCCATAAATAAATTTAGTTGCTCTGTATCATGAGTCGTTTTCGGTCACGAACTAAAAGATCCCCGACTTTTTCAATAAGTCGGGGATCTGCTCCTCTCGGTGGAGAGCAAATCAGATAGGACTGCTATATGTAGGTAAACTGATTGTAAATATACTACCTTCCCCTAATTTAGATTGCACACTGACACTACCCCCCATACCTTCTATAAGTGTCTTGACAATCGATAAACCCAAACCACAACCCCCAGTAGTATGAGAGCGAGATTCATCTACACGGTAAAACCTCTCAAATATCCGTGCTTGGTGTTGTAAAGGAATGCCATAGCCTTTGTCACAAACTTGAATAATTGCCTTGTCTTGAACCTGATTTAACTTAAAACTTATGGGTGTATCAGCTTCAGAATACTTAACAGCATTATCAATTAAGTTTAATAACACTTGTTTGAGACGACTGTAGTCTGCTTTGATCTCAATTGGATAAATCTTTGACTCAATTGTAATTGTGCGATCGCTATATTTTTCTGCCATCATTACAACTTCTTCAACCAATTCATTGAGTACATAAGATTTCATCTGAAAGTATAAATAACCACTATCGGCTCGTGCCAAATCAAGTAAATCTTGCAACAAGCGGATAGTGCGTTCCGCTTCTGATGCCGCAGTTTCTAAAGCTTCTTGCTGGGTTTGGGTTAAGTTATTCTGCCTTCGTAAGACGCTTTGCAAATAACCATGTACAATTGTTAAAGGTGTGCGTAGCTCATGAGAAACATTACTCACAAATTCTCGCTCTTGCTCCCACGATTGGGAGAGGCGTGATAACAGCATGTTTAAAGTTTGAGCTAATTCTTTAACTTCGCTGGGTGCATTATCAAGATATAGCTGTGCTTGTCCTAAATCTTCAGCGGAAATCACAGAAGTCATTTGATTTAGCTGGCGTAGGGGTTGCAGAGAACGTTTGATATAAAATGCGATCGCAGCAGTTAAAACAATAATTGCCAAAATACTAGTAATACCTAAATTCTGCACCATTCCCACAAACATTTTCTGTTCGCGGGTAATATCCTTAACTACAAATAGCTCACCGATAAACTTCCCCTGCACTTGCACAGAACTACCACATAAAACAAAATAGCTTTGGTTTACTTTGTAAACTTGTGCTTTAATCGGCATCTTAGTCAGGGACATTAACTCAGTAACCGTAGTACCAGATAATAAATTTAAATTGGCAGATTTTACTAAAATTTTATTATCAGGACTTTTTAGCCATAATAATGTGTTGCTATTTCCCAAATTATTAATAGCCTTTTGCAACCCAGTTTCAAGTTGCATCATTTCACTATAAATTTGCACATCTTGCGGCAAGCGCTTGGCTATTTCTTCTATATTATATTTATGACTATCAACTAAAATTTGCTGCATTTTCCAGCTAGTCCATGTAGCGAGACTACCTAATACCAAAGCTGAAAATGCTGCAATACCAATGGTGAGGCGTGACTGTAAGGAAAATGGATCTATACTTATCCAAACTTTTATGATTTGCTTCACTGTTCTGGTTGCGCTTGATGTGTTTAATAAGGCTTGATCAATAAAATCAGACTGCTAAATGTAAAGTTACTGTCAACCGCGACATCTTTAGTTATAGCTGATTTGAACTTACCTCTGTTGCATACCTACAGTGAAAAGTGCAGCCATTCCAAAAAGATTGCTAAATATTTTTATTTTATCGACCCCTTAACTCTACGAATCTTGGTCTAATAATAATCTAAATGCATTTATTGGTAATTAAATTAATTTCCGCTGAGAATTACCTTAAAATGTCTAAATATTATCTGCCTTTAATTTGAACGCAGGGGCTACAAGTCAATCTTTCTCTTTAATAAAGTTTCTTCTGTATGAAGTATAAATTTATGGGTATTGAGGCAGGAAATAGAAACTCTTTAATAATTATCTTGAGTCCTACATTTTTACCTATACAGCAGGGCAAACGCATCTAAATTACTCTTGATCACAACGAAGGTTAAGAACCAACGAAAAAATCAGGATTTCGCGTTTAATTATTTTTTAAGCCCCAAAGCGATCACCTAATTTTTTCGCAATAAGCAAAAGTTAATGATATTATTCTTAACTCTATTGAGAATAGACTTTACTTATTGACATGATGCGGCCGCCCTGACCTATACAGCGTTTGGCATCTAAATAGAGTACATCCTTTACCCTCCTTAATCCACCCTTATAAAGGCTACCATGTATACACAAGTCGAATTGGGAATCAAATGGGCTTGTCAAAGTAACGCTAATATAGCTAAATAGTTATTTAACCATTAAGACCCTGAGAATTACGAGGAGTTCAAACGAGAAATTGAGAATGCGAATATCTTCATCGCTTCCCTCATTTTCATCGAAGACTTAGCACAGAAAGTAGTAGCAGCAGTAGAACCACACCGCGATCATCTGGACGTTTCCGTTGTATTTCCCTCAATGCCAGAAGTAATGCGCCTGAATAAAATGGGCAGCTTTTCTCTGGCACAGTTGGGTCAGTCAAAAAGCGCGATCGCCCAATTCATGCGGAAACGCAAAGAAAAATCCGGTGCGGGATTCCAAGATGGGATGCTAAAGCTTTTGCGAACCCTGCCGCAAGTGCTGAAGTTTTTACCGATGGATAAGGCACAGGATGCCCGAAATTTCATGCTCAGTTTTCAGTATTGGCTAGGTGGTTCTCCAGAAAATCTGGAAAACTTCTTGTTGATGCTAGCTGATAAATTCGCTGTCAGAAGTCAAACGCGACTTGAACTTAACTATGGTTGAAAATGGACGGTTTTTACCTGAAACCCAGTCCATAGAACCTAGTATTTACCTCAAAGAAGCACTAAACGAAGGACTACCACTAGCAACAGCAACAGGCTCAGAAAAAGCTCGCTCAGAGTTAATTATTAGTCCTATCCTCGTAGAAGTTCGGAAAATTCTGGAACGTAAAGTCAGCTTTTTTTCGGGTGAAGATTTTACTGTCGCATCAGAATTAGGCTTAAGTGGAGTATGTGATTTTTTAATTAGCCGCTCACCCGAACAAATATTTATTGAAGCTCCTGTGATCGTAATTATTGAAGCAAAAAAAGGTGATTTAAAACCTGGTTTAGGGCAATGTGCAGCAGAAATGATTGCCGCGCAAAAGTTTAATGAAATCAATAATATACCGATTAAGACAATTTATGGTAGCGTCAGCAGCGGTACGGCTTGGCGATTTTTGAAATTAGAAGGGCAAATACTGAGTATTGATTTGAATAATTATACAGTTCCGCCAGTGGAAATACTATTGGGAATGTTGGTTTGGATGGTGTGGGAAGGTTAGATATTTTGATCTTTGTGTCTTAGTGTCTGTGCTTAAAACAGGATCGCTTCAAAGATACGAAAAGCTAGCTGTACGCTAACGGGAGCATCCACTTTTGGAAGAAACACCGGGCGATTGGAAATCGCGGCTACACAAACTTTCGTCCGCCTGCGCGGACTCTCTGAAACCCGCGTAGGCGGGTTTTGTTTGTATAGCCCCAGACTTCTAGTCTGTTCGCGTAGCGTGCGCCTTAGCGCAGGGCGATCCGCCAAAACAGGATGCTCCCTACGCTAACCCTCTCAAACCTCTATTATGTAGAAATCGAATACTCTAGGGAACGTGGATTATCGATTCTTTTAGAAGCGTCTAATATTTCTAGGGCGATAATATTTCCATCTTCGTCGTAATCTAAAATTACCCCTGGCTTTTCTTCGTCACTATCTTCTATGGGTACATCACTCAATATAATTCTTAATATATCTACTTCTGGGTCATAGGTAATTTTCATAGTTCTCTCCAGTATTTTTCGATTTTACTAGTTTTATATACGGTTATTACAACTGCGGGATCAACATCATCTACTACGATAACGCGTAGCAAGAATATTTTCCCACTACCAAAGTCAATTTTTGACTGGTAGACTTTTCTACCTTCCTTTTCTGACACTACTTGCCCAGGAGCATTCAGAACGGATTCAACTACAGCTTTAGATATATTTCTTCGCTCCATCTCTGTCTGTGCATGACGAGAAATTATATACTTCATTTTTACCTGTTTGCTTATCAAGCATGGTCTGGTTTCGGCAGAATATAAATACTAATTGCTTTTATAATTATCTAAATTATTGAATTCATCTTCCAAAGAATCTGGATTTTCTGAAGTGGGAATACAAACTTTAATACCAATAACTAATTGATTATTTTCAATATTTATATTAGTTACATTAACTACTGCTTTATCAGGCGATAAATCTAAACCTGGAACCTTTATCGACTGATTTTTATACCCTGCGTCATCAAGCCATTCAGAAATATTTCGCCAATTTTCTAACTTTTCATCAGACTTATCCAACAGACTTTTTACATACCTGTATACGGTTGCACAGAGGTCAGTTTCTACACCCTTGCCATTTTTACCCAGTTTATCAGCTATTTCAGCCGGACTACAGCCACAAAGCAAACCCCGCAAGTGTCGCTTTTCCACTGGTGTCAAACACTTACCTTTCACTGATGACAAATCAGAATAAAGGGTTTCCAAGTCCCAGCTATTCGCTGCTTGCGTGAACGGTTCATTGCTGGATGGCATGACTACATTTACGATGGTGATAATTTTTACTGATGTAATCCTAGCATAATTCCTGACGCTTACCAGAAGCTAGTTAGCTTTTAATTAGCAGATACTTAGATTAATGACAATAAAAACTACAAAATATACGGATAAAATAATGATGAACAAATATCAATTAAAAATTGGAGCAAAGTTAAAATCGATCGCGTTTCCTGCTGTAATCCTGATGTGTTCTGCTGTAGTACACCAGCTATGGCGGCAGATTGGAGCTTTCCTTGGCAAGCAGGTAAAAGCGCTACGAACAGATAGGTGTAGTAGCTGCTGACACTCCTAATGATCCTAAGTGTGCGATATCTACAGGTCCCCATCTTCATATAAATTTCCCAAGCCGCAACCTAGTTGTGGATGGTTATCAAGTTGCAACTATGACGCGTGGGACATACACTTCCAGAAATGGTCTTGTTAGTGACGACTTGACCCATGTCAATTTCAGTGGAGTTACTGCTCCTGCTGGAGTTAATGTGCGCTCTGGCACTTCCATATCTGCTTCAATTGTTGGAAGATTGGGGGGTACTGTAAGAGTTAATTTTGATGGATGGAAATATGGCGATTCCGTAGCAGATACTTGGACAGGTAAGCCCGATCGCCGTTGGTATCGCATTGCTGGTACTAATAATTGGATAGCAAGTGCTGTTGTGAATGGTAATGCTCCTGGTTCCCAACCTTAATCTTTTCTATCTAGTTTTTTAAACTTAAATTTCCCCGCTATCGGAAAGCGGGGTTTTTTATCAAAATAGCCGTGAGTTTTTCTAAACTGTTACTCGATGATTTTGAGAACAGACATTCAAAATCTCTCTTCTCAGAGAATATATTTAATAGCATTAATAACTAAATAGTCAACTATCAATGTAAATAATAATTTACATTATTGTGAGCTAATACTTTTAGATAAAGTCAACAATTACGAAGAAATATTTCGTTTTTTATATCGATTTGTGTCATATAGGCGATAAAATGCCTACTGGGCAAGCGTTTTCTGATAAAAAACAGATATTGCCTAAAAGATCACAAGTTACCTGTGGCTGATGATGCCGCTAGGAACTTCCTTCAGAGAACACGCATCAAAGGAGCCGAAGAAGCATGTTCACACACGTCAAGTCCACCATTAGACACATTGCGCCTGATAACTTACGCGGACGTAGTTTAATCAAGGTGGTCTATGTCGTGCTTGAGTCCCAGTACCAGAGCGCATTGTCGCAAGCGGTTCGCACGATTAACGCGAACAATCCCAACTTGGCGATTGAAATCAGCGGGTACTTGATTGAGGAACTCCGCGACCCTGAGAATTACGAGGAGTTCAAACGAGAAATTGAGAGTGCGAATATCTTCATCGCTTCCCTCATTTTCATCGAAGACTTAGCACAGAAAGTAGTAGCAGCAGTAGAACCACACCGCGATCATCTGGACGTTTCCGTTGTATTTCCCTCAATGCCAGAAGTAATGCGCCTGAATAAAATGGGCAGCTTTTCTCTGGCACAGTTGGGTCAGTCAAAAAGCGCGATCGCCCAATTCATGCGGAAACGCAAAGAAAAATCCGGTGCGGGATTCCAAGATGGGATGCTAAAGCTTTTGCGAACCCTGCCGCAAGTGCTGAAGTTTTTACCGATGGATAAGGCACAGGATGCCCGAAATTTCATGCTCAGTTTTCAGTATTGGCTAGGTGGTTCTCCAGAAAATCTGGAAAACTTCTTGTTGATGCTAGCTGATAAATATGTATTTAAAGGTTTAGAAAAACAAAATTTTGCACCTTCTACATACGAACAGCCGGTGGTTTATCCCGATTTAGGGATTTGGCATCCTTTGGCTCCTAGTATGTTTGAGGATGTCAGAGAGTACCTCAATTGGTATACAGCTCGTAAGGATATTTCTAGCGATCTAAAAGATCCCTTAGCTCCTTGTGTCGGGTTGGTATTGCAACGCACCCACCTAGTTACAGGGGATGATGCCCATTATATAGCAATGGTGCAGGAGTTGGAAGCACTAGGCGCACGGGTACTACCTGTGTTTGCTGGTGGTTTGGATTTCTCCAAGCCTGTGGATGCTTACTTCTACGAACCAATTACCAAGATACAGTTAGTAGATGCAGTGATCTCGCTGACTGGTTTTGCTTTAGTGGGTGGCCCAGCCAGACAAGATCATCCCAAAGCAATTGAGTCACTCAAACGCTTAAACCGTCCTTACATGGTGGCGTTACCCTTAGTATTCCAAACCACAGAAGAGTGGATGGATAGCGATTTGGGGTTACATCCAATTCAAGTAGCTTTGCAAATTGCGATTCCCGAATTGGATGGAGCAATTGAGCCGATTATATTATCGGGTAGAGATGGAACTACAGGCAAAGCGATCGCACTGCGCGATCGGGTGGAAGCTGTAGCCGAACGCGCCTTAAAATGGGCTAATCTCCGCCGCAAACCGAAGCTGGATAAAAAAGTCGCTATCACTGTTTTCAGCTTTCCGCCAGATAAAGGCAACGTGGGAACCGCCGCTTACTTGGATGTATTCGGTTCCATCTACGAGGTGATGAAAGCACTGAAAAATAACGGCTACGACTTACCAGAATTGCCAGAATCAGCCGAAGCGTTGATGCAAGAAGTCATCCATGACGCTCAAGCGCAGTACAACAGCCCAGAATTGAACATTGCTTACAAAATGTCGGTTCCTGAGTATGAGGCGCTGACTCCCTACTCTCACCGCTTAGAGGAAAACTGGGGCCCACCTCCTGGACATCTCAACAGCGACGGGCAAAATCTGCTGATTTATGGTAAGCAATTCGGTAACGTTTTCATCGGTGTGCAACCCACATTTGGTTACGAAGGCGATCCGATGCGGCTGTTATTCTCCCGTTCAGCTAGTCCTCACCACGGTTTTGCTGCCTACTACACTTACCTAGAGCAAGTTTGGAAAGCTGATGCTGTACTGCACTTTGGTACACACGGTTCCTTGGAATTCATGCCAGGTAAACAGATGGGGATGTCTGGTGACTGTTATCCAGATAACTTAATTGGCTCAATTCCCAACCTATATTACTATGCAGCCAATAATCCGAGTGAGGCGACAATTGCCAAACGCCGGAGTTATGCCGAAACAATTTCTTACTTGACACCGCCTGCAGAAAATGCTGGTTTGTATAAAGGCTTGAAGGAACTCAGCGAATTAATCGCTTCCTACCAAACCTTGAAAGATAGTGGACGCGGTGTTTCCATTGTCAACAGCATCATGGATAAATGCCGAATCGTGAATCTGGATAAGGATATTAACCTGCCAGAAACCGATGCCAGAGACATGAGTACCGACGATCGCGATAATATTGTTGGTAACGTCTACCGCAAGTTGATGGAAATTGAGTCGCGGTTGTTGCCTTGTGGTTTGCACGTCATTGGTAAACCGCCAAGTGCAGAAGAAGCGATCGCAACTCTCGTCAACATTGCTAGTCTGGATCGTCAGGAAGAAGAACTTCAAGGCTTACCGGGAATTATCGCTAACAGCATTGGGCGTAACATTGACGATATTTACCAAAATAACGACAGAGGCATTTTAGAAGATGTTCAGTTATTGCAAGATATCACTTTGGCAACCCGTGCGGCAGTTACCGCCCTTGTTCAAGAGCAAATCGACGCCGAAGGACGAGTTTCTCTGGTTTCTCGGTTGAATTTCTTCAACATGGGCAAAAAAGAACCTTGGGTAGAAGCATTGCATAAAGCAGGTTATCCTAAAGTTGACACCGCGGCCCTAAAACCCCTACTTGAGTATTTGGAATTCTGCCTGCAACAAGTTTGTGCCGACAACGAACTAGGAGCATTACTCAGAGGCTTGGAAGGTGAATACATTCTACCCGGCCCTGGTGGCGATCCCATCCGTAACCCGGATGTATTACCTACGGGTAAGAATATCCATGCTCTCGATCCGCAATCCATCCCCACAACAGCAGCAGTACAATCAGCCAAAATTGTCGTAGACAGGCTCTTGATCCGTAACAAGGCTGAAAATGATGGAAAATGGCCAGAAACTATCGCCTGCGTCCTCTGGGGAACCGATAACATCAAAACTTACGGCGAATCCCTAGCCCAAATTATGTGGATGGTGGGCGTGCGTCCAGTTCCCGATGCCTTGGGACGGGTGAACAAGTTGGAATTGATATCTTTAGAAGAGTTGGGACGACCCAGAATTGATGTAGTAATCAACTGTTCTGGTGTATTCCGCGACTTGTTCATCAACCAAATGAACCTGCTAGACCAAGGCGTGAAGATGGCGGCTGAGGCAGATGAACCCTTAGAAATGAACTTTGTTCGCAAACACGCTTTGCAACAAGCCCAAGATATGGGGATTAATCTGCGTCAAGCAGCAACGCGCGTTTTCTCCAACGCTTCTGGTTCCTACTCGTCAAATATCAACTTGGCGGTAGAAAACAGCACTTGGGATAGCGAAGCCGAGTTGCAGGAAATGTATCTCAACCGGAAATCCTTCTCCTTCAATTCCGATAACCCCGGAATCATGGACGAATCCCGGCAGATTTTTGAAAGTACATTGAAAACTGCTGATGCAACTTTCCAAAATCTGGATTCTTCCGAGATTAGCTTAACGGACGTTTCCCACTACTTTGATTCAGATCCTACTAAGCTGGTGGCAAGTCTGCGGGGTGATGGTAAAAAACCAGCATCTTATATTGCAGATACAACCACAGCTAACGCCCAAGTGCGGACATTATCAGAAACCGTGCGTTTAGATGCGCGTACCAAATTGTTAAATCCCAAATGGTACGAGGGGATGCTATCTCACGGTTACGAAGGTGTGCGCGAACTCTCCAAGCGGTTGGTAAATACAACGGGTTGGAGTGCGACAGCTGGCGCTGTGGATAACTGGATTTATGAGGATACTAACGAAACCTTCATCAAAGATGAAGAAATGCAGAAACGGTTACTGAACCTTAATCCCCATTCTTTCCGCAAGATTGTATCAACTTTGTTGGAAGTGAATGGACGCGGTTATTGGGAGACTAGCGAGGATAATTTAGATCGTCTGCGCGAGTTGTACCAAGAAGTTGAAGACCGGATTGAAGGGATAGAATAATCCCTAATTCATAAATGTAGGGACGTTCTATAAAACGTCTCTACATAAAAAACGGTTTTGACAAATTGTATGGAATGCGGCTAAATGAAAATAAAATATATAATTATAGATATGTATGTCTGCTAAAGATGTCTTTCATGAAGTTGTCAAAACAGCTTTACACAAAGATGCTTGGCAGATTACTCACGATCCACTCACAATTAGCGTGGGAGGAGTTAACCTTTCGATTGATTTAGCCGCCCAAAAGCTGATTGCAGCAGAACGTGAAGGACAAAAAATTGCAGTCGAAGTTAAAAGTTTTTTAGAGAGGTCGTCTGCTATTTCAGAATTTCATACAGCATTAGGACAGTTTATTAATTATAGAGGTGCATTACGACGGCGGCAACCGGAGCGTGTTTTGTATTTAGCAGTACCTTTAACAACTTATAAAACATTTTTTCAACTTGATTTTCCTAAAGAGATGATTGCAGAAAATTAAGTGAAAATGCTTATTTATGATGTAGAACAAGAGGTGATTTTCCAATGGATAAATTAACTCGATATCGCCAGCTTGTACAACAGATATTACATGATTATAGTGAGCAAAAACCAGCTAACGGAAATATAGAAGTTGAAACAATTTTTGATACAGAACGTGACCATTATCAAATAGTTCATGTTGGGTGGGAAGGTCAAGACTGGGTACATAGTTGTATTATTCATATTGATATTAAAGGTGGGAAAATTTGGCTTCAGTGGAATGGTACAGAAGATGATATTGCAGCTAATTTGGTAGCTGCGGGAGTTCCCAAGGAAGACATTGTGTTAGGTTTTCAGTCTCCTTTTATGAGACAGTTTACAGAATATGCAGTGAGTTAGGAGATGTTTTGAAAATCTCCAAGTACTACTTAATGAATGTTAACCCGAACTCCTGGGTCAAGACTTTGGCGTAATCTTCAGCAAAAAGTTGAACTTTGCTTAGTAAAGCCACAACTTTATTGGAAGTGAATGTACGCGCCTATTGTGAGACTAGCGAGTAGAATTTAGACCGCATCTGCGAGCTGTACCAAGAGGTTGAAGAGCGGATTGAAGAAATAGAATAGTGCGAATTAGGCAGGTATAACGCCTCCATTTTGTCTTTTATAGATATTTACTGCCAAATATTGGAATTTTAAATACCAGAGTATAGAATAGTACTTCTAGGGCAGGCATCTTGTTTACTCTAGCTTTCTATAGGTATTTACTACCAAATATTGGAGTTTTCAATATGAGTAACGTTTTAAAAGAAGAGTTATCAAAGCAGGAATCAAGTCAAATACGTTCTAATATTGAGCGTATTATTTCAAGTTACAGACATATTTGGGATATTTATACAGAGCTATTACAAAATAGTGCAGATGCAATTATTGAGCAGTTTGGTGAGGAAAATATTAGTGAAGGCAAGATTGCACTGGAAATAAGTCCTGATGAAAGGATTATTACAATAATAGATAATGGTATTGGTATAGAAGAATCTACTATATCCAAGATACTGGTTACAGGTAAATCTCTAAAAAGAGAGAGAAATACTGGAAAATTCGGGTTTATATGTAGAAATTGGTACAAGAAATCCACTACAAGCCCGTATATTTATTTCTGCAACTAGCAAATCTCACATTAATCAGTATAATGATCGATTTAGAAATGAGGATGGTATTTCTTATGATTTTGCGTTAGAACATGGGCTGTGGTTAGCAATATGTGGAATGCCAATTGGTGTTTGCTTAGACCCATTTGAGCATAGCAACTATTTGCCATACACAGTAATTGTTGACATAAAAGATATGTCAATACGTAAAGAGTTAGATGCTGGTCGTAAAGGAATTAGTGCTTATCGAATGAAACAAATAGCTGAGACAGTTTTGGAAATATTAAAAGAACGAAACTTTATAAAATATCGACGCTATATTGTAGGTGGTGGTGACAGTAGAATTAATAATCCACTATACGATCCTAAAAAAGAACTTGCTCATATATTTAAAGATAAAAAATGGTTTGATTCAATTTTAACACAAAAATATTTCCCCCCTGTAGAAGAGCAAGAAGTAATTAGTCTTTTTGTTGAATTAGTAGCGCAAAAATTTTTAAAAGGGTATTTTCTTAAAATTCTTTCTGGCTATCAAGTTTATGATGGACTATATGAATACCAATTAGAGCAAAGCCAAGAAGTAGAGTATTCGGAAAACAATAAGCTAGGAATATATAAAAATATATTTAGTGCTAATGGAGGAAGTTTAAAAAAAGACATATTAATAGAATTTAAAAAGGAATTGAATGGCATATATAAAGACATAAGTTCAAATAAAAAAGATATAAGTCATGTTGACATTTTAGTAGTTTGGGATGTTGATTTTGAAGATAAAGAAACCCTGCAAAAAGAAAAAGGTGATATTCTCACAGAAAAAGATATTACAACTAATGTCTTTTATGGTGTCACACACCAATTATTCGGAGGTTCACGACAACAACCATTACCTATTATCGAACTTAAGAAAATTTTAGAAATACTTTTTAAGTATCAAGAATAAAAGAAGTACGGTGATCGCTATTTTGGTTGCTTTACTTAGTATAAGCGCCCTAGATAAACTATCGCACATTCTTCCATAACAGGCGATGTCTAACGACAAGCTGCTACGCGTCTAAGCTTAGTTTTTGAGGTTTTCTGTAAGGCGATCGCTTTATTTTTGGGGTTTTCTGCAACGGCGATCGCTCACTCTTCTACAACAAGCGATCGCAACATACAAAAAAGACTCAAACTATAAGTGTATCCAACACTAACACTGATAACGCTGGTAAAGACGGCAACCGCGCATCATTTGTCAAGAAAAATGATGCACCTCCACGAATAGCAGTAGCCATTTGAATAGCATCTGGGGTTCTTAAGTTATAATTTGCCCTTAATTGTGCTGCATTTTCAGCAATGTCAGGCAAAACTTCTATAGTAGTCAAACCTTGGGAATTAAATAAAATTTTACGATATTGTTGAGCGAATGCTGTGTTTCCTTGTCGCAAGGGATAGACTAACACTTCCGTGATAGTCAAAACTGATGTTACAACGCTAAAATCACCACGAAACATTGCTTCAAAAAAAGCATCTGTAACATCCAAATAATTAGGATTTTCTTCAATAAAGTAAATGAGTGGAGCAGTATCCAAACCTACAATTTGCCCCTGTAGCTGGACTAGCCATTCCATGAATCACGTTCCTGATTAATGTATTCTTGAGCATCAATGCCATTCCAGATTTCTTTACCTAATCCACGTAATTCGAGAATGCTATGCTTTTGCTTAGGTGTCATAGTCACCTGTTGACGAATTAAGCTTGATAAGTCTTCAATTAAGCGTATTTGCTCTTCAGGAGTTAGGCTTTGAGCTTGCAATAGTACTTCTTGATAATTAGACATAAAATATACACTGCCATTTCTCTGGACTTTAAGTCAAATATACACAGACAGACACACAGACTGCGTTTCTTTATTTTATAAATAAATGTAGACAGGCTTGATATATGCTTGTTTATCAGAATAACCATTGCGATCGCACTCACTCTTCCACAATAAGCGATGTCTAACAAACAGCAAGCCGTTACAGGTCTAGGCTTTATTTTTGAGGTTTTCTGTAACGCGATACCTACGGTGAGCTTCGCTAACGCACTTTGGGAAATTTTGGAGATGTAGTGTACCCCAGCTACGCCTACGCTTCTATATTTTCAACGATATCATAATATGATATCATTAAATCTGTGGCTATATTCAACTTAACTGTAAGATGGCTGTAATTGTATTGATTAAATGGATCTCAATAACAAACAACGTCAGATTTTAGAGTTAATTTTTACAAATCCTGTACCATCTAATATTCTTTGGAAAGATATTGAAAGTTTATTTATAGCTCTCGGTGCTGATATTACTCAAGGTAGAGGTTCGCGGGTTCGTGTGAAATTAAATGATGTGAAAGCTGTTTTTCACGAACCGCATCCTCAAAATGAGACAGATAAAGGAGCAGTCAAATCTGTTAGATAATTTTTAATTAAGGCAGGAATTGAAATATGATGATTTATAAAGGATACACAGCTAGTATAGAAGTAGATGTAGAAGCGGGAATACTTTTTGGTCAAGTCCTAGATATTAATGACGTAATTACCTTTAAGGCAAAAACTGTAGACGAAGCGCGTCAAGAATTTCAAATTTCTGTTGACGATTATCTTGCTTTCTGTGAAGAACTAGGAGAGGAGCCTGATAAACCATTCTCTGGTAAACTTCCATTCCGCACAACTCCAGAACACCACCGAAAAATATTTATTGCTGCTAAAAAGGCTGGCAAAAGCATAAATGCTTGGATTGATGAAATATTAACTGGTGCTGCGGATAAAGTAATCAATACTTAGAGTCAATCATTCTAAATATGTTTTTCGCTAAAGTGCATTCGCCTTTGGCATTTTTATAGGAATATTCAAGTTGAAATTTTTATATGGATGCGTTAACTATCAACTTTGCTCCTGTTCTTCAAATAACAGATGAGCAATTCTTCCAGTTATGTCAGATAAATGAATTAATCAGATTTGAGCGTAATGCTGATGGCACATTGCTACTAATGCCTTTAGTAGGAGGTTTAACCAGCAACCGCAATGCTAACTTAACTGCTCAACTTGGAGTGTGGAATCGTGATGAGTCACTAGGTATAGCTTTTGGTTCTTCGGTTGGGTTTATTTTACCAAATGGGGCAGTGCGATCGCCTGACGCATCTTGGTTAAGAGGTGACAGATGGGATTCTCTCACACAGGAGCAAAAAGAGGGATTTCCGCCTGTATGTCCTGATTTTGTCGTGGAATTGCGTTCTGATACTGATTGTTTAATAAGGCTACAAAATAAAATGCAAGAGTACCGAGACAACGGTACTAGATTAGGTTGGTTAATTGATTTAGAAAATCGGCAAGTAGAAATTTATCGCTCCGCTAGAGATGTTGAATTACTGCAATCTCCTGCCAGTTTATCAGGAGAAAATGTGCTACCGCAATTTGTGCTTAATCTTAAAGATATCTGGTGAATTGATTAAAACATGAAGTGCGTTAGCGTAGCTCACCGTAGGTATCGCTTAATTTTTGAGGTTTTCTGCAAGGCGACACCGAATAGCCCGTCGTAGACATCGCACTGTTGGGCATCAAAGCAAATGCAGCGTTTGATTTGATAGACAAAATCTTGTCCGCTATATTTAAGGTGTACCAGTTGCTTCCTCACTCCCAGTTAATCAGCATGGATATCACAGCTACTTTGAACGAAATCGCAACTCTTAGTGTTGAAGATAGAATCCGTATTGTGCAGGCAATTTGGGATAGCATCGCAGCAGAGCAAGTTTACCCTGATTTAACCGATGCACAAAAGCAAGAGCTTGATCGTCGAACTGCTGAATATGATTCAAATCCAGATAATGTGCTGACTTGGGAGGAAATCAAAGCATCAATTAAGGGGCAGTAATGAATTATGTCCTGGTGTTTCGCCCAGAGGTTCGAGAAGAACTTAATGATGCACACAGTTGGTACGAGAGCCAGAGACCTGGTCTGGGTGACGAGTTTTTAGACTGTGTAGACGAAACGGTGAATCTAATTTGCCAGATGCCAGAATCCTATGCAGTTACCTACCGTGATGTTCGACGAGCAATAGTAAGACGATTTCCGTATGCTGTGTACTATCGAATTGTTTCGAGTCGAGTAATTGTCACAGCAATTTTTCATGGTCGCAGAGATCCAAAATCTTGGCAGATGCGAACCTAACAGTGCAATTTAGTGGACAGACGAAAGCCGCTACGCGTCTACGCTTTATTTTTGAGGTTTTCTGCAAGGCGACGCCGAATAGCCCGTCGTAGACATCGCTCTTTATAATGTCCCTCACCAACGGCTTACGTACACTAATCTGAAGTGTAAGGTAGCTGGCAAATGCAATAATAAATCTACTCTGACGCTACCGATTTAGGGCTGATCTCAAACTGTAAATGTGAACGGTAGAAACAAACATCAAACTCCATAAAGAAGTTAACTTGCCCCAAAATCAGAGGTACGTTTGTAGCCTGTGTCCATGCAAATACAAGTTGTACAGGTTCAAATTGCCCAACTACTGCCTGAAGAACCACGACACGCGCCTCGTATTGAGCTAAATTACCTGTCAAACTCAATGCAGTTGTCTGCTGCTCCCATACGTAACCAAGCTCAACTCCCACTGGATAAGGAAGCACATTCACGCTTGCTCCAGTATCCAACAGACCGGATGCGATCGCAGAACTTTGTTGGTAGATCAAAGTAACGGGTAGATAGGGGCGGAAACTGGCTTCGCCCAATGCAACATCAATCGGGATAAAGGAATACCGTTGTGCGTTACGCATGGTCTTGAGTTTTAGCAGCTTGTAGCACTTTCAACATAGTATCTGCTGCTTCAACTGCATCATAAGGCGACCACACAGGATAGGACTGATCGGGCTTAATCAGATCGGTTTCCTGTTGGGCTAACTCCGAGATTAAAACCTGCATAATGTAAAACTTATCTGCTCGACTAAGTTCTCGCAAAGTGGAGATTAATTCTGCTGAAACCATGCAAAGCACTCTAGTAAATCATGTCTGCTTCTTGATCATAGTTTATTTGTTGGGTTTCACTGCGTTTACCCCAAGCTACAACTACCCGCATTTATCACTCTTCAGTAGGGGCGGGTTAACAGATATGATCCATCATTCACGAATGTCTCGCTTAACCCGCCCCTACGACCTCTGCACTTCGGTTTGATAAATCTGGTGAGAAATCCGGGAACTAGAATAATTACGTCTGCAACTTACAGGTGCGACAATTCAAGCAGCTAATAATGCGATCGCCTACAATGCCATCATATACGCTTTATTTTTGAGGTTTTCTGTAAGGCGTAGGCGTAGCCCATCGTAGACATCGCTCACTCTTGCATAACAGGCGATCGCTCTTTTGTTAACTATTATTTATCTTTAGGGGAAAATCTCAAAGCTATCGCAGTGCTGAGGTCGATATAATCTAAAATCTCGTTGATCTAAGGTAAATATTTTTTTAATACCATAGCGTTCAGCTATAGCCATAACACTTGCATCTACAAAATCAATCCGACTATCTGCATACTCATCCAAGATTTCCGCCACACGAATTACATCTTGCTCTGTAAAAGCTACTAAACTAAATCGACTCGCAGATAGTCCTTGCAAAAAAGCTACTACTGTCGCTATACCTGCATTACGTCCTACCAAATAAGCTAATTCTGCTAATACTGTTTGGGGTAACAGAATTTGTTTTTGTTGTATATATACTGTTGCAACAACACTATGCATTGTATCCGAACGGTTCAACAATGCTACAACAAAACCCGTATCAGCTACTGCTAAGGTTATTTCCATGTCCAACCAGATTTTTCAGTAATCTCCTGTTGGAGAATATCTTCTGAGTTTGTAGCCAAATCAGATGTTCCTGCAAATAAGCCAATTAATGGGTCAGACGCAGCATTATCAACTGTTTCTAGCAATTGGGTTTCGAGATATAGCCTAACAGCTTCACTGATTATTGATTCAGGAGATTGCCCTCGTTGAGTAGCCAGATTTATGACTTTTTCAAGTAAAGTCTGTTCCAGTTTCCAGTTAAATGTAGAGTCCACCAGATAACTTCTCTCTCTTTAGTAACAAAAGATATTTTAACAAATATGGGTTTGATACTCACTATTATACTTTTTTGTTTTTAAGTTAAATATACACAGACAGCGATACCTACGGTAAGCTACGCTAACGCACTCACTCTTCCACAACAGCGATCGCTTTGTTTTTGAGGTTTTCTGCAACGCGACGCCGAATAGCCCGTCGAAGACATCGCTTTTTGGGAGTGTAATTTTAAGGGGATGAGATATTGAAGTTCTTGGCCAGTGAGTATAATCAGAATAACTAAACTTAATATCTAGCCAATATTACCACGAAGGAAATGCCAGCAAAGGACATTTACCATGATGCTGTTCAAAATGCCTTAATTAAAGATGGTTGGAAAATTATAGCTGACCCTTATTTTTTGCAGTATGAAGATGCAGAAGTTTATGCTGATTTATTTGTAGAAAAAGCCTTATTAGCAGAACAAGAAGGACGGAAAATAGTTGTAGAAATTAAGAGTTTTATCAGTCCTTCTCCCATGAGAGATTTTGAAAATGCTCTAGGTCAATATATTTTATACCGCGATATTTTACAACTAGCCAGTAAAAACTATAAAATTTATCTAGCAATCAGAGATACAGTATTTGATACTTTCTTTCAAATAAAATCTATTCAAGCAGTGGTTAAACTTCAGAAAATTGAATTTATTGTTTTTAACAATGAAAGGGAGGAAATTACTTTATGGATAAATTAACACAATATCGAGAGTTAATTAAACAGGTGCTAACTGAATATGATAATTTATCTCGTCAATCACCTGATAAAATTGCTGAAAATTGTTTAGTATTTGATGAAAATCACGATCATTATCTCTGGTTAACTGTAGATTGGCAAGGTAGCAAAAGACTTAAATATACTCATGTTCATATTCGGATTAAGAATGAAAAAATTTTCATAGAAGAAGACTGGACAGAAGAGGGAATAGCGACTGAATTAATGAAGTTAGGTGTAAATAGCAGCGATATTGTGTTAGCTTTTCAGCCTCCAGACGTGAGAAAATTTACAGAATTTGCAACAGCTTAGTAAATTATTATTCTACCCAGGCGATCGCTCACTCTTAGACAACACGCAATGTCCAACGACAAGCCGCTACGCGTCTACGCTTTGTTTTTGAGGTTTTCTGCAAAGCGACGCCGAATAGCCCGTCGTAGACATCGCCTGTTGAGCAGCAAAACATATACAGCGTTCAATTTGATGGACAAAATCTTGTCCGCTATATTAATGATGTGAAAGCTGTTTGTCACGAACCGCATCCTCAAAATGAGACAGATAAAGGAGCAGTCAAATCTGTTAGAGAATTTTTAATTAAGGCATTTGAGGTTTACTGATGACAGCTAAAAATTTCCAAATATGAGGTTGTTTGCAGAGCGATCAGCGATCGCATCCTGTAATATCAATCAAAATAAATTTAAGCTCAATAAAAATCAGCACCATGAGTATAATCGTCTTCGGCAGCATCAATATAGACTTGGTAGCAACAACACCCCGGTTGCCAGTTGCAGGAGAAACGTTGCTAGGAGAAGACTTTTTTAAAGTTTCGGGAGGTAAAGGAGCCAATCAAGCTGTAGCCTTAGCAAAATTGGGCATTCCTACGTATATAGTTGGGCGTGTAGGCGCAGACGATTTTGGTACGGAACTTGTTAACAATTTGCAAGCATCTGGTGTGCAGACTGATAATATTTTTGTGGATGAAACTGTTAGTTCTGGAGTCGCCATCATCACCGTAAGTCATACTGGTGAAAATCAAATCGTCGTCATTCCTGGTGCAAATGGGCGCGTCAACCAAGAAGATGTAGAGCGATTATCCCACTTATTACCAGCAGCTACAGCACTACTTTTACAACTAGAAATTCCTATTACTGCTGTGGTTGCTGCTGCTCAAGTGGCACGACATGCAAACATAAAAGTAATTTTTGACCCTGCACCCGCACAATCTAATTTACCAGATGAACTGTATCCATTAGTAGACATTATTACACCGAATGAAGTTGAAGCAGCGCAGTTGGTTGGTTTTCCTGTGGATGGAGAGGAACAAGCAGCCAAAGCAGCTGCGGTTTTGTTGGAACGGGGTGTGAAATGTGCGATCGTCAAATTGGGTTCTAAGGGTGTTTTTTGTGCCACTGCTGAGGAAAAATTTTTTGTACCCGCGTTTTCAGTTCATGCAGTTGACACAGTAGCCGCAGGCGATGCTTTCAATGGCGGTTTAGCGGCAGCACTTTTTGAAGGACTTTCTTTACATCAGGCAGTTATTTGGGGTGCAGCCGCCGGTGCTTTGACGGCGACAAAACCAGGCGCACAAACTTCGCTACCGGATAGGTTTACATTTGATGCATTTCCTAAGGAAAGGGGAATGGGGAGTGGGGAGTAGGGGAGTAGGGGAGATGAGGGAGATGAGGGAGATGAACTATTGATCCATACACAATCCCCAATGCCCAATGCCCAATGCCCAATGCCCAATGCCCAATGCCCAATGCCCAATCCCCAATCCCTATTTACCAATCCCCAATCCCCAATCCCCAATCCCCAATCCCCAATCCCCAATCCCTATTTACCAATCCCCAATCCCCAATCCCCAATCCCCAATCCCTATTTACCAATATCTTCATTCCAAAGTTCAGGGTTAGTTTCAATAAACTCACTCATAATTTGTTCGCATTCGTCAAGATTAAGATCAATTACTTCCACACCATGAGATACCATAAATTCTTTAGCACCAGGAAAAGTTTTGGATTCTCCAGCGATGACTTTTTTAATGCCAAATTGTACCACTGCCCCAGCGCACAGGTAACACGGCATTAAAGTTGAATAAAGTGTTGTCCCTCTATAGCTGCCAACTCTTCCAGCATTGCGGAGACAATCGATTTCGGCGTGGGTAACAGGATCGGCGTCTTGCACACGTTTATTGTGTCCTTTGCCGAGAATTTTGCCGTCTTTGACGAGAACCGAACCAATAGGAATTCCACCTTCTTCTCTGCCTTGTTTTGCTTCTTGAATAGCAGCTTCCATAAACTCATCCATATTAATTCTCCTTTTATGTCAAAACAACTTGTATTAATGGATCACGATGGCGGTGTAGATGATTATCTAGCAACTATGCTGCTGTTGACGATGGATCATATAGAACTTCTTGGTGTTGTCGTCACTCCAGCAGATTGCTACGTTCAACCGGCTGTTAGCGCTACACGTAAAATTCTCGATTTGATGGGATTTTCTCATATCCCGGTTGCAGAAAGCACAGTGCGCGGTATCAATCCATTTCCTACTCTCTATCGCCGTGATTCCTTTATCGTCGATCATCTCCCGATTCTCAATCAAAGGGAAACCATTACTACGCCTCTGGTTGCCCAAACAGGTCAAGATTTCATGATACAGGTGTTACGTGACGCATCAGACCCCGTAACGTTGATGGTAACTGGGCCGTTAACGACGGTTGCAGTAGCTTTAGACAAAGCACCAGACATTGAAGCCAAGATTCACAAAATTGTGTGGATGGGGGGTGCGTTAAATGTTGGTGGTAATGTAGAAAAAAGTCTGGAAGCAGGACAAGATGGTTCTGCCGAATGGAATGTTTATTGGGATGCAGTTTCAGCAGTGCGGGTATGGCAAACCCAAATTGAAATTATTATGTGTCCTTTGGATTTAACTAACAATGTCCCAGTCACATCGGAGTTAGTATACAAAATGGGACGACAACGCCACTATCCCATTTCTGATTTAGCTGGACAATGTTATGCACTAGTTATCCCCCAAGATTATTATTTTTGGGATGTCTTAGCAACAGCTTATCTAGGACATCCAGAATTTTATCAACTGCGCGAATGGGAAACAGAAATTATCACAACTGGTCTTAGTCAGGGACGTACTAAAGTAGTTCCTAATGGTCGGAAAATTTATGCAATGGATCAGGTAGATAAAGAGGCTTTTTATGCTTACATCTTGCAGCAATGGGCAAGATAAAAAACTAAAAAATTAAGTGAAGTGGATACTCAAACTTTTGCCTGCACAACAAAATCTTCAACTTGTCTGATTTGATCCCAATCAATGGCAGCAACCCACAACTTCTCATCTTCGGAGAACTGCACCACTCCATCAACTTCCAAATCCTCGCTATATAGCGTGAGTAATCGCCCATCTTGTAGTTCAATACTTTGATTTGCCAAGTCTTCGATTGTACCAATACAGTTCAAACGCAAACGTCCTTCAACATCAGCATTATGAAAATCTACAAAAACTCTAGGGGTAATCATTCTAGGTGATCCAAGCTATAACTGCTGCTTTGCTGGATTAAGAACAGTAGGTGTAAGAAGTTGACTAACTTGCTGTGGGTTTAAACCCCTCAATGTTGCATGATTAGCACTTCTACCGGATGTTCTGATTACATCACCACCTGCTTGGCGAACCTCGCCAACTGTTGTTACACCAATCTGCCCATGAGGAATACTTGATGCCAACTCCGCTATTGATAATCCTACTGCACATTCCACAGAAATTCCTGTTATGCCACTGGGATGAGTGCCTATTATGAAATGTATCCAAAGTATGAGCAATTAATGAACAGGGTGTAGGGGATAGGGTGTAGGGTGTAGGGAACCCCATAATTAAAATCAGGGGTTTCAAAAGGGACGCTGTATTTCTTGCACATACGTGTCTCAAAATACATCTTTTTCTTTTTCCATATTTAAAAATAGGGGCTTGTACCCGTTGGGTGTGGGATAACCTTCTTTTCCTACACCCTACACCCCACACCCTTTTCGGTCATGAACTATCTTTTAGTTCATGAAGAAATAACTAATCGTATTGCTCGACAAGTGGCTGGGATCGAATCAGGTACAGTAATGAAAAATATTCTTTATAGGTTGCGGAAGAAAGGATTTATAGAAATTGTGCCAGGAAGATCGCGTATCGATGCCAAATGGCGCAAAGTTTAAACCTGCCTCAAGCATTATTCTTAACTAAATCTAAAAAGCTCTATTGATTATTAATGTAAGTAATAAACTTTAAACCTAAGAAGAGAGCAGCTACAGTTCCGGCAACAGAAATTTCTCCCTGAATAATTTTATCTAAAACTGATTCTATAGGAATAAATACAACTTCAATTTCTTCTGTAATATCTAGTTGTTGCTCTCCAACTTTACTCACATTTTCTGCTAAAAATAAATGTATTTGATTGGTATCTTTACTCGGCTTATCGTATAGAGTTCCGATTTTTCTAAATTTTTGGGGAATATAACCAGTTTCTTCTGTAAATTCTCTAATGGCTGCTACTTCTGCACTCTCTTTTGTGGGATCGAAATTCCCTGCTGGCAGTTCTAAGAAAAATTCACCTACGGCGTGTCTGTATTGCCGGACAAAAATAATTTCTCCACTACTAGTGATAGGTAAAACCATCGCAACGTCAGGCTTAATACTGACAAAATAATCATCGATAATTTTACCATTGGGCAATTCTATTTCATCTTGTCTTACCTTACACCAGTAATGATCTAAGACCATTTTTGATTTTAAAGTCTTCCATTTTTTTAAGTTGTTCATAAATTAAGTAATATATTTTTTATAAAAAATTCGCTATGAATGTAAAAAACTATAACAGATGCATCCGATAATCTAAACTTTCAACTTACACTAGCTTTTGCTATATCATAATATGTATAAGAAGTATGCAAATAAATGTAAACTTATTTACAGTCAACAAGAGATTTCCCTTGACTATTAGTCGAGGCACAACGGCACAGACTACGAATATATGGGTGAGAATTTTACACGATCGCATCGAAGGCTGGGGAGAAGCATCACCATTTGGTGTGGGTAATCATCGGCAATCAACTGATGCAATCAAAGACGCGCTACAGCAAGTTGTACCACTGTTACAAACATTCAGCCCCTTACAGCGGCAGGAAGTTGAGCAAGTTTTAACACAAAACCAAATTCCTTCTGCGGCCAGGGCTGCTTTGGATATGGCAATGCATGACTGGTTGGGTAAGCGCGTAGGATTACCCTTGTGGCAAGTTTGGGGACTCGATCGCAATCAAATAGTCCCGACTTCAGTCACAATTGGGATTAATTCACCTGAAGGTGCGATCGCCAGAGCGCGAGACTGGTTACAATTTGCTGATGTTCGCCTTTTTAAAGTTAAGCTAGGTAGCCCAGATGGTATAGATGCAGATAAAAAAATGCTATTAGCAGTGCAAAAAGAAGCACCATTACCAGAGTTTTTTGTTGATGCCAACGGCGGTTGGAGTTTAGAAGATGCGATCGCCATGTGCAATTGGCTGGCTGATTTGGGTATAAAGTATGTAGAACAACCATTACCACGAGGGCAGGAACCAAGTTTAGCAAAACTCAAAGAACACTCTCCCCTACCCATCTTTGTCGATGAAAGTTGTTTTACAAGCGCCGATATTCCCCATTTGGCAAACTACGTGGATGGTATTAATATCAAACTGATGAAATCAGGGGGACTAACGGAGGCAATGCGAATGGTACACACAGCACGAGCCTACGGATTACAAGTAATGTTCGGTTGCTATTCTGACAGTTCGCTAGCTAATACAGCAGCATTACAGCTAGCACCACTAGCTGATTATTTAGATTTAGATAGTCACCTGAATTTAATCGATGATCCCTTTACGGGTGCATTGCTAAAAGAAGGGAGAGTTTTGCCAAACGATTTACCAGGTTTGGGGGTACAACACAGTGCGTCTACCACTTAATCAACGAGTAGCGATCTTACTTCATGAGGGAATTAGCGGGCATCACGGCAAAACAGGGCTAGCAATTTTACGTTACAGTGAAGCCCCAATCGTAGCCGTAATCGATCGTGAGTCTGCTGGCAAATCCCTAACAGAATTAACAGGTATCAAGCGTAATGTACCAATTGTGGCATCAGTAGCCGCAGCCCTAGAGTACCAGCCGGAAGTATTAGTAATTGGCATTGCCCCTGGTGGTGGTGCTGTACCAGATGATTACTGGCTAGAAATCAAAAATGCTTTAGAGGCGGGAATGTCTCTAGTAAATGGTTTACATACACCAATGGCAAGTATCCCAGAGTTAAATGCACTACTCAAACCTGGGCAACTAATTTGGGATATACGAAAAGAGCCGTCTAATATCAGTGTTGCTAGTGGCATAGCACGCACTCTTCCCTGTCGGCGGGTATTGACAGTGGGAACCGATATGGCGATCGGTAAAATGTCAACTAGCCTAGAGTTACATTGGGCATCAAAACTGCGGGGTTGGCGTTCTAAATTTCTCGCCACAGGACAAACTGGTGTGATGTTAGAAGGGGACGGCGTGGCTTTAGATGCCGTGCGGGTAGACTTTGCCGCCGGTGCTGTGGAACAAATAGTTATGCGTTATGGCAAAAACTACGACATTTTGCACATTGAAGGACAAGGTTCACTACTACACCCTGGTTCAACAGCAACTTTACCCCTCATTCGTGGTTCGCAACCAACCCAACTGGTATTAGTACATCGGGCGGGACAAGTTCATGTACGTAATCATCCCCATGTACTAATTCCGCCTTTACCAGAGGTGATTAAGCTTTATGAAACTATTGCTAGTGCTGGTGGTACTTTTGGAAGTGTTCCTGTAGTGGGTATAGCGCTGAATACAGCCCATCTAGATGAGTCTGCGGCCGAGGAAAGCATCGCTCAAATAATAGCAGAAACAGGACTACCTTGCACCGATGTAGTACGCTTTGATGCCAATGTGCTTTTGGATGCAGTAATGAAGAATTAGCTGCTGCAATCAAAATCCTTGAACCCAATCCCCAATCCCCAATCCCCAATCCCCAATCCCCAATCCCCAGTTCTCTACCCAAAAATACAAAATAAATTTGTGGCAATTCATAGTCATATCGAGTATGCTCTATATATGAACTCGTTATGACTATGAGTTAGGCGGCTCGCTGATCGAGCATCTGTCTATCTACTAGCTAAAATGTATTCTGGGCAATTTGAGTAACTTAATGGAGAGCTTTTTTACCCATGACTGAACCCCAAAAATTGACAACTGCTGACGGTATACCTGTTGCCGATAACCAGAACTCACTCACGGCTGGCTCGCGTGGGCCTGTATTAATACAGGATTTCCACCTCATAGAAAAGCTGGCTCATTTCAACAGAGAACGTATTCCTGAAAGAGTTGTCCACGCTAAAGGTGCGGGTGCTTTCGGTATTTTTACTGTCACCAACGACATCAGCCACTACACTAAAGCGAAACTTTTTTCTGAGATTGGCAAGAAAACGGAAGTTCTCCTGCGCTTTTCTACAGTTGGCGGAGAAAAGGGTTCAGCAGATGCCGAGCGCGATCCTAGAGGATTTGCCGTCAAGTTTTATACTGAAGAGGGCAACTGGGATATCACAGGCAACAATACCCCTGTTTTCTTTATTCGTGACCCGTTGAAATTTCCTGATTTCATCCATACCCAAAAGCGCAATCCCCAAACCAATTACAAAGACCACAATGCAATTTGGGATTTTTGGTCACTCAGTCCAGAATCGCTGCACCAGGTAACGATCCTGTTTTCAGATCGGGGAATTCCGAAAGACTATCGCCACATGGATGGTTTTGGTAGTCACACCTTCAGTTTGATTAATGCTCAGGGCGATCGCGTCTGGACGAAATTTCATTTTAAGACTCTCCAAGGGCATCAAACCTTGACGAATGAGGAATCTGCCAAACTCAAAGGAGAAGACCCCGATCATGCGACGCGTGATTTATTTGAAGCGATCGCTCAAGGTAACTATCCCAAATGGCGGCTGTCTATTCAAGTGATGACAGAAGAGCAAGCCGCAAAACATCCAGATAATCCCTTTGACTTAACAAAAGTTTGGAAGCAAGGGGAATATCCCTTAATCGAAGTTGGGATATTAGAGCTAAATCAGAACCCTGAGAATTATTTCGCCGAAGTCGAGCAAGCCGCTTTTAGCCCTAGTGCGGTAGTACCAGGCGTTAGCTTCTCTCCAGATAAAGTTTTACAAGCTCGCCTCTTTTCTTACCCAGATGCTCAACGGTATCGTTTAGGTGGTAACTATCAGCAACTACCTGTGAACCAGCCCAAATGTCCAGTCAGCCATAATCAGCGAGATGGCTTCATGGCGTTAGGAAACAACGGCGGTAGTGGCCCTAACTATGAACCCAATAGTGTTGAGGGCACACCCAAAGAAAATCCAGCTTATGCAGAACCACCTAGTCATTTGGGCGATGTCACAGTCGATCGTTACAGTCATCGTGAAGGAAACGACGATTACACCCAAGCAGGTAATCTGTATCGGTTACTAACTCCTGAACAGCAAGAGCGTCTTGCTAAAAATATTGTCGGCAGTCTCTCTCAAGCAAGGCAAGACATCCAAATGCGCCAACTTTGCCACTTTTTTAGGGCAGATGTTTCCTATGGTAGTCGTGTAGCTGAGGGATTAGGCATTTCAATTGATCCCTCGGTATTTTCTGCTCATGCTCAACCAGTAGGTAACTGGTAGCCAGTTTCGTCTGGTGCGTTAGCCTACGGCATAACACACCGAAAACTTAGATGGTGGGTTACATCTAGCTCCCTGACTTCTTGAAGAAGTCAGGGATCTGATAAATAAAAACAGACTCGTCAATAGAGCTAAAAGTCTGCTTAATTCCTTTTTCTAATAGATACTCTGTGGCTTTGCCATCAAATAATTTTTCAAACATATTATAAATTAGCATAACCGCAACTGGCAGGTTGAAATAGAGGCGCACAAATATTTGTGCGCCTCTAACCGTATCCCTTATTTAAACAAAAACCGCCATAACTCATTGAGAATCCTGGAAGTTATCAGGCAAGAGTAACAAGTCGTAGTAATATAAATGTACTAGTATAATTCAAGGCAAAAAAGTCATGCCATGTCAAAAAAACAGGGGGTGGTTATTGCTTGCAGACTGATGCTACCTTAAAGCCACAATTTGATTCACCATCACCGCCAATGCCAACATACCCAAAATGATCATTAATCCCGCAGGCATAAACTTGCGTGTTTTTACCAGTCGAAATATAAAGAAGACTACTAAAACAGCAGTAACTAATACTGCTAAAATTGAACCCCAGGTTTGCCCTTGGAGTTGAAAGTAAGCGGACAGTATTAGTAATAAACCGCTAATGCTACCACTTAGGAGTGAAACTCTACTTGTAGCTTGAATGTAGCCAATAATTCCACCAACAATCGCTAATATGCCATAGGCAAAAGCAGCAACTATACCTAAATTCATTGTTAAAACCTATATAGACTTTGACTTTACTGCCAGGGTCAGCAGACAATTTACCATAGCTATTTAGCTATACCACACAGTTGATTGATGGATAATCAAGCGATGACAATGGCAAGTACTTCCTCATATACAAAGGTGCAACATCTCCAGCGCCAAGCAGCCTCACTTTTACTGTACCAATCTGTTCTGCAAGGCGAAGTGGGGATGGCATTTCTGGAACTGCTGCAAGCCATACGTTACACTAACGCCGATGCACAGGGTTGTCTCCAAGCCTACGGCAGTTACTTTCACGCTTTGGCTGCTATAAATCAAAACTGGGAAGACTATTTAATTACTCAACTTCTTTTTTCTGAGAATCCTTTTACAAGGTTAGCCCAACAGCAAGAATTTGAAGATTTGCCCCCAGCTTTAGTAGCAGCAGTCCAGCATGATTTACAAGTATTGCAAAGTCTCTATGAATGTAGCAGCGCTTCTTTGAGCGAGTGGGTACAAGGCGTTGCTCACATGCCAATTTCACCAGTAGTGTGGTATAAAGGGCAAGAATTGGTAGGAGTAGAGACAAAGTTCGCGACATATCTACAAGAGTTAGATAATTGGGGTGATGCTGTACAAGAGTTAGCAGCTTATTATCGGCAATGTGGCTCTGGTTTATTTGCAGAATATCGCGCTTTACGCTGGCAAGCAGGCCAGTTTATCGGTATTCGGTATTCTGACCCAATTAAGCTGAGTGCCCTTGTAGGTTACGAGTCTCAAAGAGATGCTTTGCTCAAAAATACAGAGTTTTTATTATCAGGAGAGATGGCACTGCACGTATTACTTTACGGTAGTCGCGGTTCTGGCAAATCTTCTTTGGTGAAATCTTTGTTGAATGAATACAGCAATCGCAGTCTCCGCTTGTTGGAAGTAGCAAAATCTGATTTAAAAGACTTACCAAAAATTGTGGAACATTTACGGGGTGTGTCACAAAAATTTATTATCTTTGTCGATGACCTTTCATTTGAAGAAGATGATGATGCTTTTAAAGCTCTCAAAGTAGTTTTAGAAGGTAATTTAACCGCGCGGCCTCAAAATATAGTCGTGTACGCTACTTCCAATCGCCGCCACCTAATTCGGGAGTTTTTTGTGGATAGACCTGCACCTAAGGATAATGAAGAAATCCATGCTTGGGATACGATGCAGGAGAAGCTTTCGTTTAGCGATCGCTTTGGTTTAACCTTGACCTTTGAACCAGCCAATCAAAAAACTTATTTAAAAATAGTACAACATCTAGCCGCCCAAGCTGAAATTAATATTACCCAAGAAGATTTGGAATTTCAAGCATTACAATGGGCAACTCGCCATAATGGTCGTTCTGGACGTACAGCACGACAGTTTATTGATTTTCTCAAAGCAGATTTAACACTTTTTCATGCAAATAACAATATATCCAACACCTAACATTAAAATTGAGGCATTGATGATTGCACTTTCTTGTTATTTACAGAACAATATTATGCACCAGTAACTCAAACTAGAGATTTAAGAACGACTATGAGAGGGGTAATGACCTTAAGAACTACTTATTCTGATAATAATTTAACTACGCTAAAAACCAGCAATATGCAATCAGTAATGATCAGCAATCGATTTATACTAGTGATAGTTGCCTTTAGTGTGAGTTTTGGCCTGAGCCTTGTCCCAAGCTGGGATTTTAATAAAGCCTTTCTCACAGGTGTAATTACTGCCGCTACTATCTATACAACAGCACTATTTGTAGATAAGCGGCGCAGAAATTATGAAATGTTTATTTTAGGTTCTCTCCGCAAGCGAATTAAAGATATGGAGGGATTAAAGGCTCGGATTGTTAGAGAAATAAATCAAATCGAAGAACATCATAATTTATTATACGCTGAATCACAACAACTACAAAATCAAGTCACAGAAAGCCGGAATCAAAGAGATAGTTTACATCGAGAATTAAGAACATTTACAGGACAAAAAAAGCAGTTAGAAACTGAAATCAATAATCTGCAAATTGAAATTAATAACTTGCAGAAGAATCAAACAGAATTGAACAATGCTTTTTCTGTACTCACAGCAGAGAAGCGCCGTCTAGAGTCAAACTGTAATATATCTCGTGCTGAAATCACCCAGTTACAAAGTCAAATTTCCGAACTCCAGCAGGAGAAACAAGGAGTTGAAAGTAATTTAACTCTTTTAGGCAGACTCAAACCTCAATTGGAAGAAAAACTATATGAATTACGAATTGCAATTCAAGAACTAGAAATTGAGACAACCCAAAAAAATCAATTGCTGATAGAGACAAAAGCTGAAAGAGAAAATATTCAAGCTATATTGAATTCTTCACAAACCCAACTAGCAGAACAAAAAGCCGAATTACAGCAGTTGCAAGGGCAAGTTTCATTATTGCAAGAAGAACGAGATTCATTGCAAAATCAAGTATGGGAATTATTACAACAAGTAGAAACATTAAATCCAGAGCATTTGTCTAATGATTTCCCAGAAGATGATATTGAATTGTTTCCTTTTTCTGAAATAATTGAAACTTCAGAAGTTGAGACATCGGAGAATATACCCGAAGAATGGACTAATTTTATAGAAAATTTACCAGGAGATGAGTTACAAGTATTAAAAGCTCTAGTTGAACAAGATAATCCTAATGGTGCTATTAAAAAAATTGCCGAAGCAAACATCACTAGGCCGAATCTATTAATCGATTCTATAAATGAACGAGCAAATGATACTATTGGTGAATTAATAATTAGTTCGGATTCAGAAACTCCAAAAGTTTATCCTGAGCATATAGCCCATGTCAAAAAAATGATTGCAATGTATGAAGACCTCATGGCTAGACATACTTCGTCCAATTAAACTATTATTGCCGTCGTCAAATTTAGTAGTAATGTCAATATGTCACTTAACCTACGCGAGCATCTCTCCTTTGCAAATATACGTGGCAAATAGAATTCGCTAGGGCTAGGTAGGGGCATTTTTACTGCGTGTTTTTGTGTTTAGAATAAAGTTGAACTGTAATACATGGCAAAGCTCAAAATCTCGAAAAAAATCTCCACTGCTTTAATCAATTCCCTTGGCGCGGGGGTAGTACCCAGACTGGGAGTTGAATATATAGCAGTAGGCCGAGAAAAAGAACTAAAAAGCCTATTACAAAATCTCGATGATATTGCAGAAGGTGTAGCAGCATTTCGCTTCATAATTGGTAACTACGGTTCTGGGAAAAGTTTTTTACTGCAACTAATTCGCAACCGCGCTATGGAGCAAGGTTTTGTAGTAGCTGATGCTGATTTATCCCCGGAACGCCGATTAGCTGGAAGTAACAATGAAGGTGTAGCCACCTATCGAGAATTAATGAGCCACCTAGCTACAAAAACTCGTCCTGATGGTGGTGCTTTAGTCTCTATTTTAGAAGGATGGATTAATAAAATTCAACAAGAAGTGGTTAAAGAAACTGAAATGCGTCCGAATGACGATGGTTTTGATGACCAAGTTGAATCAAAAATTAGGGAAGTAATTCAGTATATTGAAGACTTAGTTCATGGTTTTGATTTTGGTAGCGTGATTATCGCTTATTGGCGTGGCTACCGATTGGATGATGATGATTTAAAAAATGCGGCGATGCGCTGGTTGCGGGGAGAATTTACTACTAAAGTTGAGGCGAAAGCAGCTTTAGGAGTGCGCGTCATTATTGATGATGATAGTTGGTATGACTATATCAAACTGTTTGCAAAATTTGTCGCTGAAATTGGCTATAAAGGACTGTTAATTTTAGTTGATGAAGCCGTACATTTATATCAAATATCTACTACAGTCACGCGGGAAAAGAATTATAATCGACTCCTCGCAATGTTTAACGATACTATGCAGTGCAAAGCAGAACATCTTGGCATTGTGGTTGGTGGAACAACTAAATTTTTAGAAGACCCTAAACGAGGACTTTTTGCAGACCAAGCTTGGCAAAGACGTACAAAAGAAAGCCGTTTTGTTGCACAAGCTAATGTTCAAGAACATTTAGGGCCAGTGATTCGGCTAAATCCGTTGAGTGAAGGAGAAATATTGACGCTTCTGCAACGTTTAGCTGAGATTCACGCACTCAATTTTGGGTATGAACAGACTTTGACAAATCGTGAGTTGAAGGAGTTTGTGCAAGAAATTATTAATCGCTTGGGTGCAGAAGCATTACTGACACCAGGGGAAATTGTGCGAGATTTTATGAGTGTGCTGAATATTCTTCACCAAAATCCAGGAATTGCGTTTGGTGAATTAATTCATGGCTCCAAATTTAAACCTATTGCTATGGGTAAGGATGCAGGTGTGGATGAGGATGGCGCAGCAGAATTTAGTTTGTAATTTACTCTCTAGTAATTGGTAAGCCTAGCTATTAAGAAGTAAAAAGTAAAAAGTAAAAAGATAATCCCCATAAATAAATTTAGTTGCTTGTTACCATTATTCTTTTTCTTTATGAGTGCCTTTTTACTTTTTCCTTTTGCCTTGTTCAGTCAAGTTATGGAGGTGTGACAGGAAAAAAATATTTAATTTCTAAGACTCAGAGGCCTCATATCAGTCCAAATTTCCTTAATGTAGCCAAGACACTCTTGCTTGAGACCACTTTTGCCTACATCTTTCCAACCAAGAGGGTTATTTCTGCCAGCAGGCCAAATAGAGTATTGTTCTTCGTGATTGACTACGACTTTATAAATCGTAGTATCTTCTTTTTCATCTTGATACATTTGTTTCTCCAATCAATTAATAATGAGTTGACAGACAATTAATTAGCTAAAAAGTAGCAATGGTGCTGTAAGAAAATAGCCTATCGAGCAAACTCAGTACTGAGTGCTGATTCAAGTAAAAACTACACATTATTAATGCAATCAGTACAAGCCCTACCCGTACTTCGTGTCGTTCTGGGAAAACTTGGGCGGAATCTTCTTAGTAGAAGAAGTTGATAGCTTGCATATTATAGGTTGTCTTTTAATTCAGAACTCAGCCCTTTTCATTGAAAGCGACGGGAAACTCCATCCCGCAAGTGGCGTGGAGTTTTTCATCAGGAAAGGCAGAGGGCAGGAGGGAGGAGGCAATGCTGGCTCCAGATATGAAGCCCGTGACCAAAGGGAACAAGGGTTTAATACCCTGCCGTCTACACGGCGCTGACTTTTTCGTTGGGGTCTGAATCCCCATTCAATTGTTCCTTCTGCCTTCTGCCCTCTGCCTCCTGCCTCCTGCCTTCTTCAATATTAATTAATATCTATTTTAACCCCTTCAATAATACTAACATCCAATTGTGTTAGATAAATTTTCGTAAGTTTGAAACCTGCTGATTTAAATAATTCTTCAAACTCGGCTTCCGTTCGATCGCGTCCACCAGGGCACATCACCAACATATTTACGTCCATAAACTTACCTGCAAAAAAGTCATTGCCAGAAGGAATTATGAAGTCTATTACCAATAATCGTGCTTGTTCTTTCATGGCTTGATGACAGCGCCTAAGAATATCTTTTGCGCGTTGATCATCCCAGTTATGAAGAACATTCTTGAGCAAGTAGGCATCTCCTCCTGCTGGGACAGACTCAAAGAAATCTCCCCCTACTAATTGACAGCGATTATTCACAACTGTTGTTTCGAGCAAATTCTTAGCTCTATCAATCACATCTGGATGGTCAAATAACACTCCTTTTATAGTGGGATAAGCTTGGAGTATATCAGTGAGTAAGCTACCTTTACCACCACCAATATCAACTAGTTTGTCAATCGAAGAAAAATCATAAGCCTCTATTAATAAGGCATATTCGTCTTTTGACGAAGACATAGCCTGATCGAATATTTCTCCTTGGTCAAGATTTTGCTCGTTGTACTTAAACAAATCCATACCGTACAAATCTTCAAAGGCACTTTTCCCGGTTTGTACGCTATACATCAAATTTCCCCAGGATTTATAGTAGTGCCCTTCACCTCGCAAAATAGCTGTAGCACGAATTGAGTCAGGAGCGTTGCTTTGCAAACAATCTGCCAACGGTGTTAGCTCAAAGCATCGAGTTTGTGTCTCAGCAAAAATTCCGATACTGGCGAGCGCCCGTAAAACTCGATATAGAGAATCACTATGTGTATTTGTTGCAGCAGCTAAAGTATCGCAATGTTGAGAACCATCCTTGAGCAAATCAGCAATACCAAATTTAGCAGCGACATAGATACACTGTGAAACCCAGTAAGCATGTACCCATTCCATTGGGCTGATTTGAAAGTCTGTATTATTTGGATTCATCTTTGTGGCCTTTATGGTGAATAGATATGTAAGTAGCTGGAAAAAATATTTACTTATTAGCGTGACCCAAGCATTATCATCTTCAAGCCACTAGCAGGAGGATAGTTAACGCCCCTAGCCTTAGGTTTCTCTACTTTTTTATGTGCTAGCGCTAATTGATACCGTGAGAGAATTGTTGCTAATACCAGTTTCATTTCAAAAAGTGCTAATAACTCACCTGGACAGCGACGAGCGCCACCACCAAATGGTAGAAATTCATAGGGAGAATATTCTTTTTCTAGAAAGCGCTCTGGTCTGAATTGCTTTGGTTGTGGATATAAATCCTCTCGTTGATGAGTTAAGTATATACATCCTCTGACTAAGGTTCCTGGGTCTAATTTGTAGTCCATGACTTCAATTGGTGATTCTACAAGTCGTGGAAATGTCACAACCTGAGTTGGATAAATTCGTAGGGATTCATTACAAACAGCATTTAAGTAAGGTAATGCAATAATCTTCCCAGGTTCTAGGGATTCACCAAGACTGTCAAGTTCTTCTAATAAGCGATCGCAAACGCCAGGTGTGCTATGAATCCAGTACAAAGACCAACTTATCGCAGTGGCTGACGCATCTTGACCACCAAATAGCAATGATGGAAACAAATCTCGGATATATTCATAGGTCATTGGTTGACCCATTTCATCGCAAGCCAAGACCAGTTCTGATAATACATCGGTACGCAAAGGATTTACTTGTTGGTGGCGCTCTTCAATTTCGATGTGGAGTAGTTTGTCAAATTGCCGTTGTAAGTGAAGCCAGTATCCCCAAGGACTCCAGCGACCCAAATCCCTCTTGAGAAAAGGGTAGGACAGAGATATATCTAGCCAGCGAGACCGAGCGTAACTTATTAAATTAGAAAACAGTTGTCGAAATTGTTCGTAACGCTCTCCTTGATTTAACCCAAATAATGATGGCAAAACTACTTCTAGGGTAATCTTTTGCATAGTGGGGTAAGCAAGAAAAGATTTACCTAAAGTCAGTTGATTCATGACTTTTTCTGTAACTCTACAAATATGCTGTCCATATTCTTGTGTCTGAGTTTCGCGCATCGGCGACATCAACAACTTACGGCGATTTCTGTGACGCAACCCATCTAGTGCAAGCAACCCATTCTTGCCGACAATTGATTCTCCACCTTGATTCAACTTACCAGAAGCTGTAATCTCTTTTGCATTAGTAAAAATCTGCTTCATCCCTTCTGGGTTGCTGATTATTACTAGAGGTATTGAATCAGCCATAATAGTGAAAATGTCGCCATAGCGATCGCCCATAGCATCCATGAAGGCAAGGGGATCGGTCTCAAATTGATTGAGTAATCGGGGAGAAGTTTTTGGCCCATCAGGTAGTTTCATTGGTATTTTTCTGACAAATGTTAAATAATTGATAGTTCTTAAACTAAACCGACTACGGATAGTTTTAAGAAGTCGAAAGTAAAAAGATAATCCCCATAAATAGATTGATGGGAAATGATTAAGTCCGTTTTATTTCGTTCCATAAATAAATTTAGGCGGCTCACAACCATTTTTCTTTTTCTTTATGAGTGCCTTTTAACTTTTTACTTTTGCCTTGTTCGGTGATTGCCTTTGATTTTGACGCAGACCACGTATGACCATCTTCACACCGCTAGCTGGATAACAAATCAGACCTCCATATTTGGGACGTTCTGGGCGCTGACTAACTAGCTCTAATTCATAATGTGAAAGAATGGTTGCTAATACAAGTTTCATTTCAAATAAAGCAAAACTCCCGCCAATACAAATACGAGAACCACCACCAAATGGGAGAAATTCATAGGGAGAAAATTGTTTTTCTAAAAAGCGCTCTGGCTGAAATTCTTTTGGACTGGGATATAAATCTTCTCGCTGATGTGTGGAATAAATATTAGCAATAAGTATTGTACCGGGATTCAACTCGTAGCCCATGATCTCGACGGTCGATTCTACCAACCTGGGAAATGCAAACAACTGAGTTGGGTAAATTCGTAAAGCTTCGTTACAAACAGCATTGAGGTAGGGTAATGTGATAATGTTCATGGGGTCTGGGTTTTCACCAAGACTATCAATTTCTTCCAGCAGGCGCGATCGTATAGCAGGTAAACGGTGAATCCAGTACAAAGACCAAGCGATCGCAGTTCCGGAAGCGTCTTGAGCTGCAAATATCGGCGATAATAGAAGATCGCGCACCTCTTGATTACTTAATGGTTCACCTGTTTCATCAGCAGCAAATATCAGATCGGTAAGCATATCAGTGCGTAAATAATCTGCTTGCTGGCGGCGTTCTTGCACTTCAGTATATAGCAATTGAAAAATTTCTCGTCGGAGGTGAAGCATATATCCTTCCGGACTCCACCGACCTAAATCCCGGTTTCCTAAAGGTAGTTTGGTAATAAATTTAAAAAGTTGAGATCGCTCGGATTTGAATACAGAAACAAATAAATGCTTGAGTTTGTCATAGCGTTTACCTTCAGGTAATCCCAGCACAACCTCCATACCTATCAACAGCGTAATTTCTTCTATAATTGAGTAAGCGATAAAAGGTTTCCCAATCGCTTGTTGAGCCATAATTTTTTGCGTAAGTTCGCAGATACGTCGTCCACAGGCTTGCATTCGCGTCCCATGAAAAGCCTGCATGAGGAGCTTACGTCGATTTTTGTGAATTAAGCCATCAAGTTGCAGGATTCCTTGAGTTCCTGTGAACAGGGCAAAATCTTGGTTCAATGTACCAGATGCGGTAATTTCTCTAGTATTGGTGAAAATTTGCTTGATACCCAAAGGATTACTAACGTAAATCATCGGCGTAGAACCAAGCATTCTAGTCACCATGTCCCCATAAAGTTGGGAATTAGCATCCATATAGGCAAAGGGGTTAGCCTCGAATTGCAGAGCTAGCAACCAAGCAGGAGTTTTTGGCCCTGGGGGTAGTTTCATCAGTCTTTTTTACTCCCATTATTTTTATACAGCATTATCAATACAAACTCTCAGATATCTGGCTAATTCCTGAATATAAGGTTCTACGAAAATTGAGAAATGGTCGCCAGGAATTTCAATCACTTGTATAGGTTGCTTGGAAAATTTCTCCCAACCTAGAAATGGATCGTCGGTATTCCATTCGGGGTTTTCAAAATCATGAATTATTTCCTCATTTGCTCGAAATAAAGTCATTTTCTCAGGATAAATCTGCGGGACATAACCTCGCATAGCTTGAACATGAGCTTTAAACAGTTTGTAATGGTGAAGAAAATCGTTAATCTCCGGATCGCTAAAAATGAAATTTGCTTTTTGATTAATAAAATTAAGTTGCTGATTTAATGGTAAATCTCGAAGTTCTTCAAAAGGTACTAAAAAGTCTATATTATTATCGGTTTTTATTGATTCAGCGATCCGGAGCAAAAATTTTGCATCGTCATCGTCTGTAGATTCAATGGGTGTTTCTGATAGTATGGCATCGATGATAACTAATAAACTTACTGTTTGACCCTTCTCTTGCAACTGTTGCGCCATTTCAAAAGCAAGTACACCGCCGTAACAATGACCACCTAAAAGATAAGGACCATTTGGTTGTACTTTCCGAATTTCTTGGAGGTAACGAGTTGCAGTTTCTTCTACTGAAATAATTTCTGCTTTGTCTTGTTCTAAGGTATCTTCCAAAGCGTAAAATTGATAATCTTCACCAAGTCTTCTGGATAAGTTAAAGTAGTGACTAATACCTCCACCAGCGCCATGTATACAGAAAAAAGGTATTTTAGAACCGGAAGAGTTAATTGCTACTAGAGGAGAATTAGAACTCTGACGGGATGGCTGACTGACAATGGTTGCTAGTTTTTCAATCGTGGGGTTTTCAAAAAGAGTAGATAGGGGAAGATTATGCTCAAATCTGTCATGAATTTGAGCCATTAAGCGTACAGCTAAAAACGAGTGACCACCCAACTCGAAGAAGTTATCTGTCACCCCAATAGGGTTAGTATTTAGGAGATTTTCCCAAAGTTTTACTAATGATAATTCTGTAAAATTCCGAGGAGCAACAAATGATTGGCTAGTAGTTGGTCGGATAACTTCATCAATTGGCAGAGAATGCTTGTCTACTTTGCCATTAGGTGTAAGTGGGAGCTTATCCAGCACAACGAAAGCAGACGGTAGCATGTAATTAGGCAACTGATGCTGCAAATAGGGCAACAATTGTGTAGCTATGTCCTGTTTATTTGTGACGACATAAGCAACCAAACGCTGATTTTCTTGAGCATCATCGCTGGTAATTACAACAGATTCTTGCACATCTGGATGTTGTGCGATCGCCGCCGCAATTTCACCCAATTCTACTCGAAAACCTCTAATTTTTACTTGTTCATCCTGACGACCCAAATACTCCAGACTACCATCGTTAAGATAACGCACAAAATCGCCTGTTTTATAAAGCTTGGCTCCTGGAACAAAGGGGTTATCAATAAATCGTTCTTGAGTTAATTCTGGACGGTGTAAATAACCCTTCGCTAACCCATCACCACCAATATAAAGTTCTGCAATCACTCCTCTAGGTGCTAATTGTAAATCACGATTCAACACATAAGTTTGAGTATTGTCAATAGCACGACCGATAGGGACACTGTTTGCTTGGTCTTGTAATAAACTGGTATCGTAGTAAGTAGCGTTGGCGGAAACTTCCGAGGAGCCATAAAGGTTAATTAATTTCGCAAATGGGATTAATTCTCGGAAACTTTTAGCTAAGTTAATAGATAGTGTTTCCCCGCTAGTTATCCAAAATTTGAGCCGCGATAATTTCTTGACCAGATGACTGTAATTGTTAATCAGTAAGCGCAGTAGTGAGGGTACAAGTATAATACGGCTTACTTGATGATCAGCCAGAGTTTCTATAAATAGTTGCGGGTCTAGTATAGTTGCATTGCTGATAATTACTGTAGGAATTCCTTGAAGTAAAGGAGCAAAAATTTCCCATACAGAATCTACAAAACTCATAGCTGTTTTTTGACAACAAACTTCTCCTTGGGTAAAAGGATAGGTTTTCCATAGCCAATGTAAGCCATTGACTGTACCACGATGAGTCCCAAGAACGCCTTTAGGTGTTCCAGTTGAGCCAGAAGTGTAGATAATATAGGCGAGATTATCAGATGCAGAGATGTTAATGGGATTTTCTGAACTTTCTTGAGCAATTTCATCTTTGTGGATATCTAAGCAAACGGTTTGAGCCGAAGATAATGACAGTTTTTCTAATATCTCTTGCTTGGTAATTAACAGCGATGCTTGGGAATCAGAGAGCATAAAATTCAGGCGCTCTACAGGATAACTCGGATCGAGGGGAATGTATGCACCACCAGCTTTGAGGATAGCTAAAATTCCTGTCACTATGTCTATGGAGCGTTCCAGACATAGAGCAACCAGCGTTTCTTTTGTTACACCCTGTTTTTGTAGATAATGTGCAAGCTGATTAACTTTGTGGTTAAGTTGACGATAAGTCAGTTTCTCAGACAGGCTAATTAACGTTAAAGAGTCAGGTGTTAATTCTACTTGTTGCTCAAATAATTGATTCAAAGATGCATCTTGAGGATAATCAGTACGAGTTTGATTAAATTTAAATAATAGTTGTTCTTGCTCAGAAGCAGTTAGTAATGACAACTCACTGATGCGCTGTTCTGGATTAATAACAATATTTTCTAACAATGTCTGGAAGTTGTTGATAAATTGAGTAATTGTTATTGAATCGAAAATGTCTGTATTGTACTCCAAACATCCTGTTAACCCTTCTTGGGATTCAGATATCGACAAGAAAATATCTAGTTGAGCTGTACCACTATCAAATTCCAAGTTACGCAAGGTTAATCCAGACACTTCCTGTACAGAGGTTGGAGTATTTTGCAAGACAAACATGATTTCATAAAGTGGATTTCGGCTGAAGTCGCGTTCGGGTTGTAATTTTTCTACAAGCATCTCAAAAGGCAAATCTTGATGTGCATAAGCATCGAGAGTCACCTGACGCACTCGACATAGAAATTTACGGAAACTGGGATTACCACTGAGGTTATTACGTAACACCAAAGTATTAACAAATAAACCCAGCATCCCTTCTAATTCTGCACGGTTGCGGTTAGCAATTGGAGAACCAATTAAGATATCTTCTTGGTCTGTGTAACGATATAATAATATGTTAAATGCTGCCAGCAAACTCATAAATAAAGTTGCGTCTTCTTGCTGGCTTAATTGTCTGAGTACATCAGTCAGGGCTTTTGAGAGTGTAAAGTACTGCTTGGCACCACTGAAAGTAGTAAACTTCGGTCGCGGACGATCTGTAGGTAATTGTAGTACAGGTAACTCACCCTTGAGTTGTTGCTGCCAATAATTTAGTTGGGTTGCGAGGAATTCACCTTGGATGCGATCGCGTTGCCAAATTGCAAAATCTGCGTACTGAATAGGGAGTGCAGGTAAGGGAGAAGGCAGATTTGTTGAAAAAGCAGCATACAGCGTTGACAACTCCCGCAGGAACACATTACAAGACCATCCATCCGTAATAATGTGGTGCATAGTCACAAGCAAAACGTGTTCTTCTCCACTCAAGCGCAGTAAAGTTGCTCTGACTAGAAGCCCTTTAGCTAAATTAAAAGGTTTTTTTGCTGACTCTGCTGCAAATTGCTTAACCTCCGATTCCCAGTTATTATCAGACAAATGTTCAAGATTAATAATAGATAAATCCCAAGTTAATTGGGGTACAATTTCCTGTATTGGTTCTCCATTTATAATCTGAAAATTTGTCCGCCAAACTTCGTGACGATTGAGGATTTCATGCAAACACTGTTGCAGTACTGTAATATTCAGCCGTCCTTTGATCTCAAATGCGATGGAAATATTGTAGAAAGAACTCCCGTGATAAAGCTGGTCAACAAACCACAGTCTTTGTTGGGAGAAAGATAAGGGAATATTTTTAAATACTTGACGCTTGGGGATAATATCAGCTTGAAGATTCCCTCTCTTCCATTTTTCTAAAAGGGCTTTTTTGGCTGGTGATAAATTAAAGTCTTGTTTCTCCATTGCTGATAAATTATTAATAGTTACTAGTTCTGAGTTTTTTAGCTAAATTTGGACTTGTCGCTGAATAAAAATTTTCATCCCCAAACTCTTGACTCAGATAGCTATACCGTTATCAAAAGCTTATTAACTGACAAGTCCTATCAGCTAAAACAATTAATTTTGACTGAGCCACTAATCTCGGCAATTATACTATCGCGTCAGGGATGGTTTGCGACAAACAAAGCAATCCTCACCTGTTGGGGTAGGGTCTCCAAAATCTTTGCTATCGTAGTGATTAATTTCTATAAAGCCCACATTTTCTAAAGCCGACTGAATTTCTGATGAAAAATAAGCTTTATCTAGTACGGTACTGTCCGAACGCTTCCACATTCCATTTATCAATTCAAACGTAGTGGATTTGAGTTCCCGTATCCTTTCTTCTGGGTTATATTTGCCTTCTTCAAGGTAAACATATTTATCAGTGACATCACATATATTGAAATCTTCTAGAAGACTCTCACGCGATACACTGTCCACAGTTACTATGGTGAACACAAACAGACCATTATTATGCATTGCCGCATATACGTTTCTGAAGACAGTTGTCAATTCCTCAAGGTTGAGAATGAAGCCGAGAGTGTTTCTTGAAAAAACTGCATCATAGGTGGGTAGCGACTCAAACTTACGTATATCACTAAGAATAAATTTACTTTCAGGTGCATTTATTTGGGCGTAGTGCAATAGTTTTTCAGAACAATCAAGTCCAGTCGTTTGATAACCTCTGATATGAAACTGTTGAACTAACTGTCCATTAGCGCAACCAATGTCGAGAATATGTGATCCTTGAGAAAGGTATTTTAGCATTAATTGCTCTAAAATTAGTGCTATAGTTTCGGCTTCGGAAGCGATACCAATAGCGTTATATACCGAAGCAATAGGGTCGTGATTTGCATTATTATTGGCTAAAGACATAAGCTGTTTTTCCTATTTCTAGATAAAGATTTAAAATCAAGTATTTGGAGAATCTGATAATAAAATAGCTGCTACTTCTTCTTCGGATAATTCTTCGATTTTTTCCAAGAGAAGTTGTTCAACTATTTCTGCTTGTTTCGCTGGGATCATTGCTTCAAATAAAATGTCACGTAGTAGTAGGTCTATAGGGAATTTGGTTCGCAATCGAGAAACTAATTGAGTTGCAATCAGTGAGTCGCCTCCTAACTCATAAAAGTTGTCGTGAATACCAATTTCTGTAATTCCAAGTACCTCTTGCCATATTTCCGTAATTTGTTTTTCCAACTCATTTGTCGGAGCAACATAGGAATTACTCAGGCTAGGTCTAGAGTAGTGTGAGGATAAATTTAATTGATTAGTTGATGTTGAATTTACTAGAGAATCGAGGCTAAATGGATGATTCTTTCTGGCATTAATATCTACTTTAGAAAGAATAATCTGAGTTCCTTCTCTTAAAGAAAATACTCGTTTAAATAGTTCTACAATTTCTGTTTGGGTAATAGCTAAATTTGACCCAGATACTTGCTCAAGTGTTGTTTCTTCTTGGTTAGTATTCAGTTGTAATTTATCCCAATTTATAATATACCACGGAAAATCATTATTCTGGTTGTGTCGGTTAGCAAAGGTGTCAATGGATTGATTAGCTGCTGAATATAAGCCTAGTCCAAATCCTCCTAAAATGGAAGATAAAGAAGAAAAAATAATCCAAAAATCTAATTTGATATTTTGTAAGACTTGTTCTAATACTGTAATCTTACAAAGTTGGGAGTCTAAGAATTCTTGTAATTCTATTTTACCAATTTCTGGAATGGAACCAAATATATTTGCGCGTTTTATTCCAGTTGAATAAATGACCCCATTAATTTGTCTAATATTTTCAGATGCAAGGCTTTGAGACATTTGCTCATAATTAGTTGTATCTGCACGCATTACCAAAATTTTTGCACCTAATTTCTCTAATGCTAGCAATTGTTGAATTTTGCAACTCACGTCATCTTCTTGAGTGTGAGATTCCAGCCATTGCGAGAAATCATCTTTTTCTGGGAAGGTAGAATCCTCGATAAATATGAGTTTTGCTTGAAAAGTTTTTGCTAAATATTCTGCAAGCACAACTTCAATACTTTCTAAACCACCAGTGAATAGGTAAACACCTTGTTTTCTCAATGGTGTTTTTTCGTTAACTACTGACTCTAAGCGAACTGGTTCAAACGTTTGTACCCAACGGTAGCGATCGCGATAAGCAACTATCATGTCTGAGGATACAGAGGTCAACTCATCCAAAAGTTGGTCAATAATATTACCCTCACAATCTTCTTGTGCTTTTTCTGCGTCTCTGCGATTAGTTAAAGCAATATCAATACATCGACAAGTAATATTAGGATGCTCTTGAGGGATGACTTTACATAAACCTAATATGGCTGCTTTCTCTGGGTCTAGTTTTTCATTCCCATTCACCTCTTGGATGTTGTTCGATACGATCAAAATTTGCAAGCGATCGCTAATTTTTAGTTTACTAAGGCTCTGCATAAAAAATAGTAAACTGTTGAATTCTAAATAATTTCCTCGTTGACAATTTTCAATATGGCTTACGCTCCAGAAATAAGCAATATATTCTGGATTTTGACCTGATGATATTAATTCTTTTAGTAAGGTATTATAGTCTTCACTTATATAGGGATTAATTGTATAAATACCCTCACTTAATTTACTAAAATACTCTCCTTTTGGAACAATAATAATATTTGTAGATTGATTTGCTAACGCATCAATGACTTTTTGAGCCAGTCCCAAATCATCCACAAAAAACAGCCATTTTTCTTGTGTAGATTTTATTGGATAAGAAGATGACTTATGCAGCAAAGAGCGCTTCCATGAAGGAATATAAAACCAGTCAGCAATATCTTGTTTATGATCTAATGTGATTGATTTTGTATTTACTGAAGTGGGTGGGGATTTCGCATCAATCCAGTACCTTTGTCGTTCAAAGGGGTAAGTAGGCAAAGGCAAACGATGACGCTGTTCATGGGTATAAAATCCCGACCAATCTATTTCGACACCAGAAAGCCACAACCGACCTAATGTCTGCAACAACCAAGCAACATCCGATTGCTGTTCTTGAACATGGCGTAACGAAGTCAATACCTGTTGCTTGGCATTTCCATCCAAATGCTGTGTCGTGAATGTACTTAAAGTTCGCCCCGGTCCCATCTCCAGAAAAACACCTTCAAATTGCTGTATGAGTTGGGATATCCCATCTGAAAATCTGACAGTTTCTCGTAAATGTTGACACCAATAATTCGGATTTGCAGCTTGCTCTTTACTAATCCAACTACCAGTTACATTAGAAATAAAGCGGATACGTGGTGGATTCAGTTTGACTGTTTTTATCACCTCAAGAAATGCTGGCAATATTGGCTCCATCATCGCCGAATGAAACCCATGAGATGTATGCAACAGCCGACATTCAACTTCTTGAGAAGATAGTTGCTTTTCTAGGGCTGCAACTGCCTCCTTTGTTCCCGAAACTACACAAGAAGATGGGCTGTTAATCGCTGCGATTTGTAGAGATGTTTGATACAACCTTTGTGCAGACAGTAGCAACTGCACATCTTTTTCTGGCAGCCTAATTGCCAGCATACTCCCAGAGGGCAACTGTTGCATCAACTGTCCTCTTTTTGCCACGATTTTTAAAGCATCCTCTAGAGAAAATACATCTGCAATGGTTGCGGCGACATATTCCCCAATACTATGACCAATCATGGCTTCTGGTCGCACACCCCAAGATATGAATAACTGAGCCAGGGCGTACTCTGTAACGAATAACGCGCTTTGGGTCAGGGCTGTTTGTTGTAGTTGCAAACAAGCTGTTTCAGTATCTTCTTCTCTGGGATAAAGTCGGCAACGGATATCAATACCCAGATGGGGTTGCAAAATCACAGCGCAAGTATCTACATGTTTTTTAAACGTCGGTTCGACTTCATACAGTTCCCGACCCATGTTTGCATATTGTGACCCTTGTCCTGAAAACATCAATATGACTGGCTGTTCTCTATGCTCTTGACATACAGTAAAAATCTGTTCCTGCGCCTGTGTCGTCAAGACGTTTACAGCATCTTGAACACTCTCACACACCAAAATTCGGCGATGGTTAAAAGCTCTACGACCCACTTTTAGAGTGTGAGCAACATTAGCTAAATTTATATCTGGATGTTCTTTTAAATACGTAACCAAATTTTCAGTTGCAGTATCTAAGGCTGTGCTAGTTTTGGCTGATAATAATATTAATTGCCAAGGTCTAGAGTCATCAAAATATTTAATGTCAGGGGCTTCTTCCAGAATCAGATGGGCATTAGTTCCACCAAAACCTAAGGAACTAACTCCTGCTCTCCGGGGACTATTGTTAGCTTTCCACTCAGTAAGTTTAGTATTAACGTAGAAGGGGCTGTTGACAAAATCAATCTCAGGATTGGGAGCTTCAAAATTTATACTAGGAGGTATTTGTTTATATTTTAATGCTAGGACAGTTTTGATCAGACTTGCAACACCAGATGCTGTGTCTAGATGTCCAATATTTGGTTTTACTGAACCTACAGCGCAGAAGCCATTTCTTCGCGTAAAAGCACGAAAAGCCTTAGTGAGCGCAGCAATTTCTACTGGGTCTCCAGCACCTGTTCCAGTTCCATGAGTTTCGATATAGGAAATATCATCAGCATCTATTCCAGCATTTGCCAGAGCCTCTACAATAACTTCAGCCTGGCCATTTACACTAGGTGCTGTATAGCTAACTTTTAAAGAGCCATCATTGTTGATTGCTGAACCTTTAATAACTGCATGAATGTAATCTCTGTCTGCTATTGCATCTTTTAATCTTTTTAAAACGACTATTCCCAGTCCACTGCCGAAAATAGTACCCTGTGCTTTAGCATCAAAGGCTCGACAATGACCATCAGGAGACAAAATTCCGTCCTCTTCATATAAGTAACCTGACTTTTGTGGAACTATAATCGTCACCCCACCTGCTAAAGCAATATCACACTCTTCATCAAGTAAACTTTTGCAGGCTAAGTGTACAGCGACTAATGAAGTAGAACAGTAAGTTTGGATACCGACACTTGGTCCTTTTAAATTTAATTTATACGATATATTGGTGGTCAAAAAATCTTTGTTCAGAGTATAGTTATGGGAAATATTTATTAAATTAACGTTTTCATATATATTGTGAAAAAAGTAACTATTTGTGCTTACGCCAGCATAAACCCCAATCAAACCTTCATAGGTTTCTGGATCGTATCCAGCGTTTTCAAGAGCTTCCCAGGCACATTCTATGAATAGGCGATGTTGGGGGTCCATTACTTCAGCTTCTCTAGGGCTGCAACCAAAGAACCTAGCATCAAAATACTCAATGTCTTCTAATATAGGTGCTGCTTTAACATAATTGGATTCGTTTAAAACTTCCTCTTCAAGATTTAAATCTACTAAGTCATGATTGGAGAAAAATGAAATAGACTCAACACCATTTTGAAGATTATGCCAAAACTCATCAATATTTTTTGCCCCAGGTAAACGACCAGACATTCCCACTATTGCTATATCTATATTTGCTGTTTCTTCTTGTTTTATATTGGTATTCATAATTTCCCAATCTAGATAAATTAACTGAAGTTAACACATTTTAGTTACTTTGGATTTTCATCTGTCTTCTTTTCTGCCCTCGGCTTAGTCTTTGTTCAAAAGTATTTTCCTGAGATTCTTCAGGAGTAAAAATCTTTGCCATAGAACTGATGTTCGGACATTCATAAAGTTTGGCAACAGAAATATTTACATGAAATACCTTATTTAAGGTTGCAATCAGTTGAATACCTATCAGCGAATCACCACCAAGTTCAAAAAAATTATCATGGATTCCTATCCTTTCAATGCCAAGGATTTGTTGCCAAATTTCAAATAGCTGTTGCTCAATTTTATTTCGAGGAGCAACATAATCATTACTTAATTCAGGTCGAGGATATTTTGAGTTAGATAGACTGGCAGTTTCTAAAAATTCTAGGGATTGTATTTGTTTGGAAGAATTATAATGTTTGAGTTTATCCAAGAAGTCAGAGGTAGATATTACAACTTGAGATATTGTATTTCCCAAAGTACGTATAAAAACCTCTATACCCTCATTAGGTAATATGCCTTGTTTAAGCTCTTCTATTCGTGATTCTTGCAGGTGTTGAGGAACTCCTGTGTTTACAGCCATTCCAATTTCTTGCCAAGCATCCCAATCGATACTTGTAGTAAATGTGCCATGTTTTGAGGCATTACGGTGAGCAAAGGCATCAAGAAAAGCATTCGCTCCACAATAGTCTACTTGTCCAAAATCCCCTAAAATTGAGGTGCTTGATGATACTAAGATCAAGAAATCTAACTGAATATCTTTGACAAGTGAATCAATAACTACTGTACCTTTGACTTTCGGAGCCAGAATACTTTCTGCTTCTGCTTGAGTTTTTCGCTGAATGACACCGCCTCCAGGAACTCCAGCAGCATGGATGACACCGTTTAACTGACCAAATTGCTGTTGAGTTTGAGCAATGACACTTTGCATTTTTTCGATGTTGCTCACATCAGCACTCACCACTAAAACTTCTGCACCTAAGTCTTCGATTTCTTGAACTTTGCGAATTTTGCAGCTAGTCCTATCAGTTTCATCGTGAGTAGCAAACCATTGAGACCATTCGTCTTTTTTGGGTAAACCAGAACGTCCTAGCAATACTAGTTTTGCTTGTACAGTTCGAGCCAAGTATTTTGCCAAAACAAGTCCAATACCTCCGAGTCCACCTGTAATTAAATAGACTCCTTTTTCTCTTAGTCGAGGCTTTTCGATTTTAGCTTTATCGAAGCGTACAGGTTCAAAAGTTTGTACCCAACGATTCAAACCTCGATAAGCAATGAGTTTTTCCGAATCAGGAACTTTCAGTTCCGCCAGCAATTGTTCTACAAGTTTTTCTTCTTGCCAATTTCGTTGTTCTGCAAGTATAACATCAAGACTACGACAGTTTATATTTGAATATTCTTGAGATATGACTTTAATTGGCCCAAGTAAAGTAGCTTTCTCCGGACAAAGTACTTCATTGCCATTTACTGACTGTAGGTCGTTAGAAATAACTGTAATTTGAAAATCATCACTAGTTTCTAGTTTTCCCAAAGCTTGAGCAAGAAATAGCAGGCTGTAAAATCCTATTGCTTGAGCTTTTTCAACTTTTTCAATTTCTAATTCTTCGCCACTACTAGGTGTAACATTCCATAAATGAACAATCGTTTTTGGCAACTTATTTTGCTGATAAAGCTCCTGAAGTAAAATATCGTAGTCATAATTATTTTTTGGATTAATAGTATATTGAGACTCACTGAGTATGGTAAATTTTTCACCAACTTTTACAGTAATTACATCCTGGTTTTGCGTTTCTAATTGTTTGACCAATTTACTACCCAAGCCACACTCATCGATAAACACCAAAGTGCAAGACTTCTCAGATACTAATTCTTGATGTTCAAGTTGTAATGGTGGTAAAGAAGGCTTCCAAAAAGGGATATAAAACCAGTTGGCTATATCAGATTTTTTACCCAGTGATACTGGGGTGTGACGCTCATCTTGTCCTTGCTTGTTAGGTTCAATCCAGTACCTTTGTCGTTCAAAGGGGTAAGTAGGCAAAGGCAAACGATGACGCTGTTCATGGGTATAAAATCCCGACCAATCTATTTCGACACCAGAAAGCCACAACCGACCTAATGTCTGCAACAACCAAGCAACATCCGATTGCTGTTCTTGAACATGGCGTAACGAAGTCAATACCTGTTGCTTGGCATTTCCATCCAAATGCTGTGTCGTGAATGTACTTAAAGTTCGCCCCGGTCCCATCTCCAGAAAAACACCTTCAAATTGCTGTATGAGTTGGGATATCCCATCTGAAAATCTGACAGTTTCTCGTAAATGTTGACACCAATAATTCGGATTTGCAGCTTGCTCTTTACTAATCCAACTACCAGTTACATTAGAAATAAAGCGGATACGTGGTGGATTCAGTTTGACTGTTTTTATCACCTCAAGAAATGCTGGCAATATTGGCTCCATCATCGCCGAATGAAACCCATGAGATGTATGCAACAGCCGACATTCAACTTCTTGAGAAGATAGTTGCTTTTCTAGGGCTGCAACTGCCTCCTTTGTTCCCGAAACTACACAAGAAGATGGGCTGTTAATCGCTGCGATTTGTAGAGATGTTTGATACAACCTTTGTGCAGACAGTAGCAACTGCACATCTTTTTCTGGCAGCCTAATTGCCAGCATACTCCCAGAGGGCAACTGTTGCATCAACTGTCCTCTTTTTGCCACGATTTTTAAAGCATCCTCTAGAGAAAATACATCTGCAATGGTTGCGGCGACATATTCCCCAATACTATGACCAATCATGGCTTCTGGTCGCACACCCCAAGATATGAATAACTGAGCCAGGGCGTACTCTGTAACGAATAACGCGCTTTGGGTCAGGGCTGTTTGTTGTAGTTGCAAACAAGCTGTTTCAGTATCTTCTTCTCTGGGATAAAGTCGGCAACGGATATCAATACCCAGATGGGGTTGCAAAATCACAGCGCAAGTATCTACATGTTTTTTAAACGTCGGTTCGACTTCATACAGTTCCCGACCCATGTTTGCATATTGTGACCCTTGTCCTGAAAACATCAATATGACTGGACAGTGACCTGGCTTGTGGTGGTGACTAAAAATACGTTGTGGGTATTGGCTGTTAAGCGATTTCACTGCATCATTTGGGTCTTGGCAAATCACGATGCGGCGATAGTCAAAAGCTCGACGACCTACTTGTAGGGTGTGAGCGACATCTGGTAGGGGAATATCGGGGTTTTGCTCTAAATAATTACGCAGTTGTGCTGTTGCAGTGTCTAAAGCTGTGCTGGTTTTGGCTGAGAGTAACAACAATTGCCACGGACGGGAGTCTAGAGACGCAACTTGGCGCGTCTCTACTGGAGCTTCTTCCAAAATAACATGGGCATTAGTCCCGCCAATACCAAAAGAACTCACACCTGCTCTGCGGGGTGTTCCGTTGGTTTTCCACTCGGATAATTTGGTATTGACGTAAAAGGGGCTATTGGCAAAATCTATCTGTGGATTTGGCTCTTGAAAGTGCAAACTTGGAGGTATTTGTTTATATTTTAATGCCAGGACTGTTTTAATTAAACCTGTTACACCAGCTGCTGTATCCAAATGTCCCACATTGGTCTTTACTGAACCAATAGCACAAAAACCTTTTTTATTTGTGCTAGCACGAAAAGCCTGTGTGAGAGCCTTAATTTCAATCGGGTCTCCTAAGATGGTTCCTGTACCGTGCGTTTCTACATAAGAAATAGTCTCAGGTTCGACTCCAGCTAAAGCTAAAGCTTCTAAAATAACTTTCCTTTGACCATCAACACTAGGGGCTGTATATCCAACCTTTAAAGAGCCATCATTATTAACAGCTGAACCCTTGATTACTGCATAAATAAAATCACCATCAGCAATAGCATCCTCTAATCTTTTCAAGACTACTACACCTAAACCATTGCCACCATTAGTTCCTTTGGCTTGAGCGTCAAAAGCTCGACAATGACCATCAGGAGAATGAATTCCTCCTTGTTGATAGTGATAACCAGTTTTGTGTGGTACTCCAACGGTAACACCCCCTGCTAAAGCCATATCACTTTCACCATTTAGTAAACTTTGGCAGGCTAGGTGGACAGCAACCAATGATGTGGAACAGGCAGTCTGAACATTGATACTTGGCCCTCTTAAGTTTAATTTGTAAGAAATTTGTGTTGGGAGAAAATCCTTATCATTCCCAATAGTAAGACTGTCTTCTGATTCCATCAAATCCCGATGGAAATATAAGTTTGATAGCAGGTAGGAACTAGCAGCAACACCAGCGAAAAGACCTATTTGACCGCTATAAGTTTCCGAGTTATAGCCGGCATTTTCTAAAGCTTCCCAAACACTTTCCATAAAAAGACGGTGTTGTGGGTCTGTAACTTCAGCTTCTCTGGGAGAAAAGCCAAAAAATGAAGCATCAAATAACTCTATACCTTCTAATATACCGCTTGCTTTCACGTAATTGGGATCATTCAGTAATGCTGAATCTACCCCAGCAGATATTAGTTCCTCATCCGTGAAAAAAGAAATTGACTCTACGCCATCCCGCAGGTTTTTCCAAAAGCTATCAATTTCATTTGCTCCCGGAAAACGACCTGCCATACCAATAATAGCAATTTCGTCTTGATCATGATCATTTAAGCTATGAATAAAATTATTGGCTATATCCATAAGTCAACACCTGATTATAAATATTTTTTCTAATATCAAAATTCTCAATATGAAATGGAAATTTCTGAAGCGATCTGAATTTGGTCATTTAAAACAGCCTCAATATCTTCTTCAGTAGTTAATGGGTTAGCAATTACTGCACGCATAGCAATTACAGGAATTTCTTTGCCCAGTTTGATAGTTATTTTCGTCGTTCGTGAGATAAAAGTGCGACCGATATGACGCTGCATTTTTTGTAAGTATTCATTAAAATTATTGATAATTTTATTGTCTGTTTCTGTTAACTGTGCTTTTGCAATCACCCCTCTAAATTGCTCTGGAATATAGCGATACATTAACAGATTAGTATCAGGTTCTGCCAACAATTCAAATTCAGGCATCGCCGAAATCCGAGCAGCCATATATTGAGTTTTGCGGATTCCTTCATCAATTAAAAATTCATATCCCTTAAGCCCAATCAGCTTTAGACCAGCGTGTAAAAATAAAGCCATGCCCGGCCGAGAACCTTCTAAAGCACGTTTACCTAAATCAAAAGATCCCTTACGCATGGTATAGCTAGCCTGTTTTTCGATTGAAGAAGCTAGATAGGGGTTGCGGAAAAAAACCATACCAATACCCATTGGCAAATACAGTTGTTTATGTCCATCAATCGTGACTGAATCAGCTTTTTCTATACCAGCAAGCTTATACCGATATTGTTCAGAAAAAATCAGCGGGCCACCCCAAGCAGCATCTACGTGAAAATGAGCATTGGCTTCTTCTGCAATCTCCGCAATATCTTGAAGGGAATCAACTCCACCTGAATCTGTCGTGCCAGCAACCCCGACAATTGCGATAATTAGTAAGTTTTGGTTACGACACTCTACAACACTTTGGCGCAGTGCTTGTAAGTTAACTCGATTATTACAGTCAACAGAGATTCTCATCAAACGATGAGTACCAATGCCCATCAAATCCGCAGCTTTATCAAAAGAGTAGTGCATCAAGTCAGAGCCAATAATCACTGCTCCTTTGTAGCCATAGAAATCTAGAGCAGCTGCTAAACCTTCTTTTTCTACGCCGAGAAATCCATCTTTCGGCCCTAGTGAAGCATTTCGCGCGCACCAAAGTGCTGTGATATTCGCCACTGTTCCACCAGAAACTAAGATTCCTAGTGTACTGAGGTTGTTTTGAATATGTTGAGTGTAGAAACCATCAGAGAAATTATAAATCTGTCGATGTAACATAGCTAAAGCCTCACGTTCACAGAAGGTGAGGGCTTTAGCTGTCTCTATTTTGACGGCGTTTTGATTCATTGCCGTCATGAGTTTAGCTAAAGGGCGTACAAAACTAGGAAGTGCCGAGGTCATGTGACCAATAAATCGTGGCGAAGAAGTATGTATTGAATGAGCAACAACATTGTTGCCTATGTACTTGAGATAGCTTTCAAAGTTAGTGGGCTGAACTGGAATTTTACTATCAGAAAACTTCTCTAGTAGTGAGTCTAAATCAATGTTGGTATTAGAGTCAATATTGCTGAAGAAATCTTGATAAATATTATCAGTTATTTCATCTATTTGTTTCTCAATAGAGTTTACCTGATTGAATGAAGCAAACATTTGCATTACTTGCTCTTCTATCCCATCATGTAAGACCTGTTCCGATTCAAAAAGGTAATTTTTGTTTAGCATTTCTTGGTTGCTCGATGTCATATTGTGTTTTTTGCAATAAATTTTTATACTTCATTCTTGAAAGAAGAAGGGCATCAATCTTCTAGCGATCGCTCTTATTTCCTCAATGCCTTGTTGAGACTAAATATCTTTTTGCTTTGTTGCTGCTCGATACTCTTTTCTCACTTGTTTTCGCCGCTGTACTGAAGCCGTTCTGCTCTCTGGGTGATGAGCAAGTAGTAAAACAGATGTTTCTTCACTAGATTCCTGACTAAAATATTTAGCCAAGTGACTTATAGTCGGATATTCAAACATATCAACTAAGGTGAAATCTCGCTGAAATACTTTTTGCAACTTGCTGTGAACCTGAATTAAGAGCAATGAATGACCACCAAGTTCAAAAAAATTGTCATGGATTCCCACGTCCCCAATATTCAGTATTTCTTGCCAGATACTAGCAATAGTTTTTTCTATTTCGGTTTGGGGTGGCTGATAAGCTGCTTCTAATTTAGGCCTTGTCGTACTAGGTGCAGGCAATGCTTGGCGATCAACCTTACCATTAGGTGTAAGTGGTAGTGCATCTAGCATCACGAACGCTGACGGCATCATGTAGTTCGGCAGCTTCGCCTCTAAATGCTGCCGTAATTGGGACACAACCTGAGTATTAGACATCAAATCGACTGCTGATGTATTTGCAACTACATAGGCTACTAACTGCTCGTAATCTGACACATCTTTCCGAGAAATCACTGTTGCTTCCATAACAGATGGATGTTCGTTGATGAGTGCTTCTATTTCTCCTAGCTCAATACGGAAGCCCCTAATTTTTACTTGGTTGTCAATACGATCGCTAAATTCAATTTGACCATCGCTGCGGTAGCGTACCCGATCGCCTGTTTTGTAAAGACGAGAACCTGGGCGATCGCTAAAAGGATTTGGTATAAACTTCTCAGATGTTAACTCTGGTTGATGCAGATAGCCTCTGGCTACGCCAATTCCGCCAATGTACAACTCCCCCCAAACACCGATGGGGACTGGTTGCAAATCAGAATCTAAGACATAGGTTTGCATATTAGCGATCGCTCTGCCAATCGGCACTTCCCCTTCTACAGTTGTCAGATCGCAAACTGTAGCAACTACTGTGGTTTCTGTTGGCCCGTAGCTATTAATCAAACCTATGCTCGATTCTACTTGCTGTTGCCAAATGTTAACTTTATCTGGTGCAGCTTTTTCGCCACCAATAATAACTAGGCGCAGTGATTCTGGTAGCTTTAATGCTGATGTTGCCAGTTCTGAAGTTATCTGATGCCAAAAGGCAGTAGGTATATCTAAAACCGATATGCAATGCTGTTGGCATTTTTCATTGAAAGCTTTGATCGAAACCAACATTTCATCAGTTCGCAATACCAAAGTTGCACCGTGTAGCAAACAAGGAAAAATTTCTTCACAAGCGGCATCAAAGCTGATGGAGGCAAATTGCAAGATCCGGTCTTGTGCTTGTAGTTCGTACTCTGCGATCGCTGCTTGGACAAAGTTTACCAAAGATTGATGTTGGATGGTGACACCTTTGGGTGTGCCAGTAGAGCCTGATGTATAAATCACATAGACTAGATTTGCCGGGGTGGTTTGATTTACAGGGTTTTGTTTGATTGCTGATGATCCGGCTTGCCAATTAATATCATCATCGAAGCAGATGACTTTTGCTGTATGCGGTGGCATCTGTGCCATTCGGTACTGTTGTGTAAGTAATACTGTCAGTGGAGCATCATTTAGCAGCAGTGCCAATCGCGGCTGCGGATAGTTTGGATCAATCGGTACGTAGGCTCCCCCAGCTTTGAGGATGGCTAATAGCCCAATGATCATCTCGATTGATCGGTCTAGACAAATTCCCACTAATACTTCTGGTTTTACTCCTAAAGTTTGTAAATAATGTGCTAGTTGATTGGCTCTGGCGTTGAGTTCGTAGTAGCTCAATTGTTGGTCTTCAAACACCACTGCGATCGCATCGGGTGTGCGTTCTACTTGAGCCTCGAATAATTCATGGATGCATTGATCTTGAGAATATTCCACCTGAGTCTGATTCCACTCCACAAGTAACTGATGTCGCTCATGTTCTGTTAAGAGCGACAACTCACCAAGACGTTGCTGTGGATTGGTGGACATACTCTCTAGCAAAGTCTGCAAATGCCCTAGCATTCGGGTGATCGTGTCATTGTCGAAGCGATCGCAATCATCGCAAGTAATATTGAGCAACAACTCCTCACCTGGATTCACGCTTAGGGTTATCGGATAGTTAGTCTTTTCAAAGCTATGAAATTCCTCTATCTGCAAATTTATATCCCTCTGTCGTAAGCAAGGATCTACAGCATAGTTCTCAAAAACTACTATACTCTCGAACAGAGATACACCTTTGGGAACTTCGCTCCATTCTTGGACTTTCACTAATGGACAATACTCGTATTGACGTGCTTCAACTAGTTGATCTTTGATTTTCTGAAGCCAAGGCAAAAGAAATTCTTGGGGTGATACTTGTACTCTAATGGGTAACGTGTTGATAAACAGCCCTACCATAGACTCGGCTTTAGCTAAAGTAGGGGAACGACCAGAAGTTACTGCCCCAAAAACTACGTCTTTTTGACCACTGTAGCAGCTCAATAGCAAAGCCCAGGCTCCCTGGACTATAGTGTTCAGTGTTAACTGGTGTTGCTTTGCTACAGATTGCAATGCTGTTGTTGTGACTACAGAAAGTTTAACTTCTCGCTCGTCATAGCCATCTGTTTGAGTCAGTAATTTTCTAGCTCGTTGATTCACCGATAGCTGTGTCGGAGTGGTAAAACCTTTAAGCATCTGTCGCCAAAAAATCTCAGCCTCAGATCGGTTTTGTTGCTGTAGCCAGACAATGTAATCTCGATACGGGCGAATTGATTCTAAGTATAAGTCTTGACCATTGCTAAAAGCTTTGTAACAAGCAAGGACTTCTTTAAAAACTAAGGCAACAGACCATCCATCTAACAATAGATGATGATGACTCCAGGTAAAATTATAGGAAATGTCCGAAAGTTGAACCAGTGTTAGGCGCATCAATGGAGGCTGCTTAAGTTCAAAGCCACTGGAGCGATCGCTTTGCAAGAAAAGTTCTAACTTTTGTTGTTGTTCTTCTGGAGAGAAATGCTGCCAATTATAATCCTGCCACGGTAGGTTTACCTGTCGATGCACAATTTGTACTGGTTCTTTTAAGCCTTTCCAAACAAAGCAGGTTCGGAGAATGGAATGTCGTTCTATAGTATATTCCCATGCGCGATGGAATGCTGTAACGTTGAGCTTTCCGTGGATAGTCCAGCTAAATTGTTCAAAATAGATGCCAGATTTAGGAGCTGCAAGACTATGGAACAGAATGCCCTGCTGCATGGGCGAGAGGGGATAAAAATTTTCAATGTTTTTGTTTTTAAAACCCATATTTAGATATCCCCCATAGCTGCTGTAATGGCATCGAGATCGGTTTGATCCCATTGGCTTTGCTGAAAATCTGCGAAATCGGAAGGGGTAAAACCACCTGCATTGGGAGATAGGCAATGAGCAATCAGCGATCGCAGTTCCTCAATAAACCTTTGAGCAAGTACTTCAATCGTGGTTTGTCGATGCAACTGATTACTGTAAGACCAACTCATTTCCAGATGTCCCTGATAAATACCACCGTTAATTTCTAACAAGTAAGTTCGTTTACTTTGCAAACTGCGAGTGGAACCACTCGATTCCTTCGCGAAGCTAAATAAAGATGATTCTGGTAAAACTTGATCGAACTGTCCTAAATAGTTGAAAGCAACTTCAGCCTTTGATGAGGAAAATTTTTCAGCTATTTCCTGATTTTGACAAAGATAGCGGAGTAATCCATAGCCAATACCTCGATTCGGAATTGCTCGTAGCTGCTCTTTGATCGACTTCAAGACTTTTCCTTGCTCGTTGGTATTTTCTAGCTTTAGGTGTACTGGGAAAATAGTTGTGAACCAACCGATAGTCCTCGATAAGTCCACATCCTCAAAGATTTCTTCTCGCCCATGCCCTTCCAAGTCAATTAGTAGAGAATTTTCTCCCGTCCATTGGTTAAACGTTAGTATCAGTGTTGTTAACAATACATCATTAATTTGTGTTTGGTAAGCTGCTGGCACTTCTTGCAGCAGACTTTGGGTTTCTGCTACGGACAGCGATACTGATACCATAGAAGTGGTTTCTTCTATATTATTTCCATCAAGAAAATCTCTTGGTATAGACGAAACTGATTGATATTGTGTCGTCAACCAAAAGTCTCGCTCTGAAAGTAGTGCTGAAGATTGTGCATATTTTTGTAGATGGCTAGACCATTGTTTGTAAGAAGTTGTTTTGGGTGGCAACTTAATTACTTTGCCTTGACTAATTTGCTGGTAAGCTGTTTGAAAATCTTCAATTAAAATTCGCCAAGAGACACCATCAACAGCTAAGTGGTGAATAATCCACAGCAAGCGGTTGGGTTGATTGTCGCCCAAGTTGAAAAGCGCAACCTGGAATAACGGCCCTTGTGACAGATTTAAGCTGGCTTGCAATTTAGTTGCTGCTGCTTCTATTGCTGGCGATTGTCGGTCTTTTGGCAGTGCTGAAAAATCGAAGCATGTCAGTGGTATGACATCATCAGGACTAACGATCAGTGCTTGAGTACTAAATTCCTCCTGTATAAATCGTAAACGTAGGACATCATGATGTATTTGTAGAAACTTGATAATTTTCTCTAAAACTACAGGGTCAATATTCTGCTTGCTTTCTAAGAATACAGCTTGATTCCAGTGGTGTGGTTCTGGTTGCTTTTGTGTAAAAAACCAGTGCTGAATGGGTATTAGCTCTAGCGCTCCAATTAAAACTCCTTGTTCAGCTTGAATTTTCTGAGTTGTATCAATTACTGTCGCTAATTGGGTAATCGTTTGGTACTGAAACATCTGCTTAGGAGTTAGGTGCAGCCCTGTTTGCTTGGCTTTGGATATTACTTGAAGGCTAAGAATAGAATCCCCACCCAATCCAAAAAAGTTATCGTTTATACTTATATTTTCCAGACCTAATACTTCTGCCCAGATTCCAGCCAACTGCTTTTCAATAGTTGTCTGTGGTACCACTAGTTCTTTGTCTTCAGGTCTAGCTGTATCAGGTGTAGGTAGTGCCTGACGGTTAACTTTACCATTCGGTGTTAGTGGTAGTGCTGATAATATGACAAAAGCTGCTGGCACCATATAGCTTGGCAACTTCGCTTCTAAAAAACTCCTTAGTTCAGGAATTGTCAGTGTTTGCTCTATTTGAGGGACTACATAGGCGACTATCTGTTGAGAATCTACCTGTGAAAAATGAACCGCAACTACAGCTTCTTGGACTGCTGGGTATTCAAGAATAACTGCTTCAATTTCTAACAGTTCAATCCGAAAACCACGGACTTTTACTTGATAGTCAACGCGACCAATATATTCGATATCTCCATTGGGCAGATAGCGTGCCTGATCTCCAGTTTTATATAACCGTTCCCCTGGCAAGTTGGCGTAAGGATTAGGAATAAATTTATCCGCAGTCAGTTCCGCTTTGTTTAGATAACCACGGGCTAAACCTGCACCACCAATATACAACATTCCTGGTACACCTACAGGAACAGGTTGTAAATTTTGATCTAACAAATAAATCTGGGTGTTGTGAATCGGACGACCGATAGGTGGAGTGTTGCTAGTATCCTTGTGTATCCAGGCAAAGGTTGAATAAGTTGTATCTTCTGAAGGCCCATATAAATTAAATACCTTTTGTATATTATCCTGCTGATAAAGTTGTTGTACAAGTTTATTATGAAGTGGTTCACCTGCGACATTCACAATCTGCACTGACGCTGGAATCCCATCAGTTCTTAATAATTGTAAAATTACACTTGGGACAGTATTAATTAAGGTTACATCTAAGGTTGTTGGCAAAGTTGGTAACAAGAGTGCGTTCTCGATTAAAATCACTTTGCCACCACAACAGAGAGGAACAAACACCTCGAATACCGAAAGATCGAAGCAAATTGAGGTTGATGCCAAAACTCCTTGCATAGCTGACATCGCAAAGGTTTTGTTTGCCCAATCCAACATTGCAACTGTGCTTGCGTGTTGAATCATTACACCTTTTGGTCTGCCTGTTGAGCCAGAGGTATAGATGACATAAGCTAGGTTGTCAGTTGTGACAACAGATAATAAATTTTCCTGGGTTTGTTGGGCGATTGTCTGCCAATCGGTATCTAAACAAACCACTTTAGCTTTGTGTTGCGGCATTGCTTCAAGAAGCGACTCTTGAGTTAGGAACACTGGGGCTTGAGTGTCTTCTAGTATAAATGCAATGCGTTCTTGGGGATAGCTGGGGTCTAATGGTATATATGCACCACCTGCTTTCAGGATGGCTAACAGCCCGATTACCATTAAGAGTGATCGCTCTACACAAATCCCAACTAATACTTCTGGTTTTACTCCTAAAGCTTGCAAATAGTGCGCTAGCTGATTCGCTCTGGCGTTGAGTTCGCAGTAGCTCAACTGTTGGTCTGCAAACACCACTGCTATAGAATCAGGTGTGCGTTCTACTTGAGTCTCGAATAACTGATGGATGCATTGATCTTGAGGATAATTAACCTGAGTGTCATTCCACTCCACTAGCAATTGACGTTTCTCTGCTTCTGTTAGCAGTGATAATTCTGATAGTCGTAGTTTTGGATTGGCAATAATCTCTTGAAGTAAGGTCTGGAAATGTCCAGCCATCCGCTTAATAGTACTTGACTCGAATAAATCTGTATTAAACTCTAGGTTAGCAAAAAGTTTTTGTGGTGTTTCTGTGATCTCTAAGGTCAAATCAAACTTGGCGCTACCATTATCAATTGTCAAGGGACTGATAGTCAAACCAGGCAACTCGAAAACAGACATTGGTGTATTCTGAAGCACAAACATTACTTGAAATACTGGCGTGTAGCTCAAGTTTCGTTGTGGTTGCAATTCTTCTACTAGCTGCTCAAAAGGTAAATCTTGATGGGCATAGGCTCCTAATAGCTTTGTCCGCACGCGAGTTAGTAGATCCTCAAAGGTAGGATTACCTGCCAAATTAGTTCGGAGCGCAATTGTATTGGCAAAGAAACCAATTAATCCTTCTAACTCTGTGCGATCGCGGTTAGCAATGGGCGAGCCGACTACAATATCTTCACTACCCGTATAATGCCATAATAGTGTTTGAAAGGCTGCCAGCAGGGTCATAAATAAGGTACTTCCATACTGCTGGCTCAATTTATTTAAGGCTACATATAAATCATCAGATAACTCAAATGAATAGCTGGCACCCTGAAAGCTGCTAACGGCAGGTCGTGGGTAATCAGTGGGTAACTCTAATAATTTTGGTGCGCCCTCTAACTGGTTTTTCCAATAAGATATTTGTGATTGTAGTAGTTCTCCTTGTAGCCGTTTTCGCTGCCAAGCTGCAAAATCTACATACTGTATTGGTAGTTCTGAAAGCAAAGAAGGTTGCCTTTTCGAGAAGGTTTCGTAAAGTACTGCGACTTCTTGAGTCAGTACTCCCATTGACCATCCGTCAGAGATAATATGGTGCATTGTGAACACTAGAATGTGTTCTGTTTCTTTGAGACGCAGCAAAGTAGCTCGCAGTAATGGAGCTTGGCTCAAATTAAAGGGTTGCTGAATTTCTTGTATAACTAACTTTTTAACTTCAGCTTCTTGCTCAACCTCAGATAATTCCTCCAGATTGATGGTAGGTAGATTCAAGCTTAAATTAGGAATAATTACCTGAACAGGTTTTTCTTCCATCGTTGCGAAAGTAGTTCGCAAAACTTCATGGCGTCGCACTATTTCATCCAGGGTTTGCAACAATGCAGCTTGATTTAGGAAACCTGTAAGACGCAAAGCTGCCGATATGTGATTAGCAAAGTTACCAGGTTGTAATTGGTCTATAAACCAAAGTCGTTGTTGACCAAAAGACATTGGAAAAGTCTGAAGCTGGCTAACATTTTCTTGAAGTAGTTTTGCCAACAATTCACGTTTTTTTTCTGGTGAAATATCATTAATCTGCTCGTGATTACTGGTCATTGCTCAGTTCCCTTTTCTGCTAACACCTTATTAAGCAGTAACTCAACTTCTTGGTCTGAAATTTGATCGAGTTTTGCCAACACCTGTTGCTCATTACTCCGCTCGATTCTTTCAATCATGTTGATGCTATCCCTTTCTCCCGAACTTCGGATCTGTTCAACTATCAATGCTTGATCGATGATAGTGGGTGCTTCAAAAAAGCTATGCAGAGACAGGTTTACTTGAAATTCTTGACGCAATCGAGAGAGAAGTTGAGTAGCTAATAGGGAATGTCCTCCCAAATCAAAAAAGCTATCATGAATACCTATTTGATTAATTCCCAGGATCTGTTGCCAGATTCGAGCAATAGTTCCTTCAATTTTATTATTAGGTGCAACATAATCATTACCTAGATTAGGCCGAGGATGGTTTGCTTGGGAAATACTAGCTGAAGCTGAGTTATCTTCCAGAAGTTTTAATCCTTCTTCCAGAAAATTGAGATAATGATTCTCCTTAATTACATCTGGGAAATTTTTTGTTGACACAACAACGTGAGGTAAGGCACTTCCCAAAATGCGATCAAAAGCATCAGCACCTTCTTGGGGCATTATTGCTTCTTTTAATTCTTCTGCAACTATATCTTCAGCTAGGTATTTGAGATTATCTGGTAAAATAATCTCCGTTGCCATCCCTACTTCTTGCCAAGTATCCCAGTCGATTGATATTGTTAATCGTCCCGATTTAGAAAATTGATTATATGCATATACATCAAGAAATGCATTAGCCGCGCAATAATCTACCTGTCCAAATTCACCCAATATAGAACTTTGGGATGAACAAAGTACCAAGAAATCTAGATTAATATTCTGAAAAACTTGCTCTAGTAATATCGTTCCTCTGACTTTTGGTGCGAGTACCTTGCTTGCTATATCCAGGGTTTTAAGTTGGATGACACCGCCACCAGCAATACCAGCTGCGTGGATAACACCATTAATCTCACCAAATTTTTCTATTGACTGAGCAATCACAGCCTGCATTTGTTCGGAATTAGTCACATCCGCACTGATTACCAAAACTTCTGCACCAAGAGCCTCTAATACTTGCACTTTACAAATTATCTGGCTAACCCGATCTTGTTGATCATGAGTTGCCAACCATTCTTGCCAATGATCTTTTTCAGGAATACTCTTTCGTCCAACTAGAACTAATCTAGCCTGCACTTTCTTTGCTAGATGCTCTGCTAATACTAAACCAATACCGCCTAGTCCACCAGTAATTAAGTAAACCCCTCCCTCCTTTAACTTAGTTTTATCAGCTATGCTCTGTTCCAAATGCACAGGCTCGAAGGATTGAATCCAGCGATGATAACCACGGTAGGCAACTATGTCATCTGTTTGATCTGCTGTAAATTCGGCGATCAGATTGTCTAAAACTTTTTGTCCTGGTGGGGTTTTTAAAGAATTGACTACTATATCAATATTACGGCAATATATGTTTGAATATTCCTTGGGAATTACCTTACATGGCCCTAATACGGTTGCCTTGGAGGGGCATAATTTTTCCTCGCCAGTTACATCATATAAATTACTGGTGACGACCATCAGCTTCAGAGAATTGCTAATATCTTGTTTTCCTAAGGCCTGTGCTAAAAAAAGTAGACTCCAGAAACCGAGATACTGACAATCTTCAAAAAATTGATGTTGTGTTTGTTTCTCTAGCTCTTGAGAGTGTAGAGTATCGTTGGGAGTAACGCCCCAAAAATGGGCAATCCCTTGGGCAATCCAATTGTGTTCTCGTAGTGTTTGAAGCAAGGTATCATAATCATCTCTCTGTTGGGGATTAATTGTATATGTACAGTCACTAAGTTTCGCAAAATTATCTGCGACTTTGACGGTAATCACATCCTGATCTTGTTGTTTGAGTCTTTCTGCAATTTCTGATCCCACTCCATAGGTATCGACAAAAACTAACCAACATAACTTTTGTTCTACCAGCTTTTGTTTTTGGAAAAGCTCAAGCGGTGTAGATTCTTTCCAGCGAGGAATGTAGAACCAGTTAGCAATATCTGGCTTCTTATCTAAGGTTTTTTGCGACTTCATTGCCAGAAGTGCATTTCGATTTACCTCCAGCCAGTAACGCTTGCGCTCAAAAGGATAAGTAGGTAAGGGTACACGATGACGCTTTTCATCTACGTAAAAACCAGACCAATCAATGTGAACTCCTACTACCCAAAGTCTACCCAAGGTGTTGAGTAAAAATGCTACATCTGATTGTTGCTCTTGAGGATGCCGTATAGAGGGTAGCACTATCAGTTCATCTGTTTGATGTTGTTTAGCCAAACTACTCAGTGTCCCTCCCGGGCCAATCTCCAACAGTATTTGATCTGGCTGTTTGAGTAACTCTGTTACCCCTTGGCTAAAACGCACTGGCAGCCTTAAATGTCTAGCCCAATAGTTAGGGTCTGTCGCTTCTGCTACGGTAATCCAAGTTCCGCTAACATTGGACACAAAAGGAATTTTCGGGGGATTGAGTTTTATTTTTTGTAATGACCAGGTGAAAGCTTCAATGATGGGTTCCATTTGTTCTGGAAGCTGAACCGAGAGCATAGCACCACCAGGCAACTGCTGCATTAGTTTTCCGCGCGTAGCTACTATTGCCAAGGCATCTTCCAAAGAGAAAACTCCAGCCACAGTGGCAGCTACATACTCTCCGATACCGTCACCAATCATAGTCTCAGGACGCACGCCCCAGGCCATCAATAACTTGGCTAGAGCATATTCAAGCACAAACAAAGCTGGTTGAATAATTGCTGTTTGCTGCAACTTTTGTGCTGCTTCTTGAGTTTTTTCTTCGCAGGGGTAGAAAATTGTACGTAGGTCTACTTCTAAGTGAGGTATGAGCAGCTCGCAGCAGTAATCAACTTGCTCTCTAAATACGGTTTCACTCTCGTATAATTCCCGACCCATATTTACATACTGCGAACCTTGTCCAGAAAACATAAACACAATCGAGCGATTACAAGGTTCTTGATAATGGGTGAAAGCTATTTGAGGGTCTTGCAGTGCCTTGATTGCATCTTCTTGGTCTTGGCAAACTACCATTCGGCGATGGTTCAAAGTCCAGCGCCCCACTTGCAAAGTATGAGCAACATCAGCGAGATTGAAATCTGGATGCTCTTGGAGATAATTAGCCAGATTTTCTGTAGCAGTTTCCAGTGCTGTATTTGTTTTAGCTGAAAGTAATAATAACTGCCAAGACCGAGAAGGGCTAGAGGGTTTAATTATGGTCGCTTCTTCTAAAATTACATGGGCATTTGTCCCACCAAAACCAAAAGCACTAACTCCAGCACGACGAGGAGCGTCATTGCTTTTCCACTCAGATAATGTGTTGTTCACGTAAAAAGGACTGTTAGCAAAATCTATCTGGGGGTTAGGTTCTTCAAAGTTTAAGCTAGGTGGTATCTGTTTATGCTTGAGCGCTAAAACGGTTTTGATTAGACTTGCAACGCCAGCAGCTTCATCCAAATGTCCAATGTTGGTTTTCAAAGAACCGATCGCACAAAAGCCCTTTTTCTGAGTTTTGCTGCGGAAAGCTTGTGTTAAAGCCGCAATTTCAATGGGGTCGCCTAGAGCAGTTGCAGTCCCGTGAGCCTCTATATAGGTAATTGTTTCGGGTTCCACCTCAGCCATAATCTGAGCCGCTCTAATCACCTTTGCCTGACCGTCAACGCTGGGTGCAGTGTAGCTAACTTTGTTTGCTCCATCATTATTAATGGCAGAACCTTTGATGATCGCATGGATGCAGTCTCCATCTGCGATCGCTTCCTCCAAACGTTTTAAAACTACAACACCTAAACCCCTTCCTCTCGGACATCCCTTGGCCTCTACATCAAAAGCCCGGCAATGTCCATCAGGAGATGAGGTCCCATCTTGCTGATATACATAACCGACTGCTTCTGATATTGAGACTCCAGCCGCCAAAGCAACATCACACTCGCCACTAAGCAAACCTTGGCAGGCTAAATGTAAAGCAACCAATGAACTTGAGCAGGTAGTTTGAACGGCATAACTTGGCCCCTGCAAGTTTAATTTATAAGAAGCAAATGTAACGGAAGCTCCAGAGGTTCCTTTCTCTATTTGTTGTTCACCAAGAGATTCTACAATTTCATAATTTGAATAAATATTACGTAAATAACCGCCAAAACTAGTACCAACATAAACTCCGATCGGCTGATTGTAAGCTTCGGAACTATAACCAGCATTTTCAAGTGCTGTCCATGCCTGTTCCAAAAACAAACGGAGTCCGGGGTCCATAATTTCAGCTTCTCTGGGATTTATACCAAAGAATGAAGCATCAAACAAATCTATACCTTCAACTACACCCTCTGCCCTGACATAATAAGGGTTTATCAGGTCGGCAGAATCTACACCTAAATCTTTTAGCTCTTGAGCGGTGAAATAATAAATCAACTCTACTCCGTCTCGGATATTTTGCCAAAATCGCTCAATATTTTGAGATTTGGGAAAACAGCCACTCATCCCAATAATAGCTATTTCTAAGCCTGTTTTGTCACTTAAATAATCTACTGAGTTAGGCATAATTTTTATCCTTTTAATTAATCTTATATTCGTTTTTAAATAAGTTGTTGTTTCTTTCGTAAGAGGCTTTGTTTTAATCTAGCTTTACCAGCTTCTAGATTTTCATTGATTTGATGACTTTCAGAAGCAAATATTTCATCACTATGATCTTTTTGACTTAAATATTGTGATAAAGACTTGATAGTCGGATATTTAAAAAGGTCAGTTATAGCTAAATCCGCTTTCAAAAGTTCTCGCACTTTGCTATAAACCTGAAGTACATTTAGCGAATGACCACCGAGGTCAAAAAAGTTATCTTTAATGCCAACTTTCTCCACCTTAAGTACTTTTTGCCAAATATCGGCAACCGTCTGCTCGATTTCATTTCGCGGAGATACGTAAGCTGTTTCTAGTTCTGGACGAAGATTATCTGGTTTAGGCAGAGCTTTACGGTCTACTTTACCGCTTGGTGCTAGTGGTAGATTTTCCAGTACTACAAAGGCAGAAGGAATCATGTGGTCAGGTAATTTTTTCTTCAAGAAGCTACGGAGTTCGCTAATACTAGGAACTACTTCTGTCTTCGCAACCACATAGGCAACTAATTGCACGTTATCTGCTTGCCCCTGTTGAACCACAACTACATTTTCACGTACATTCGGATGCTGACTTAGAAATGTCTCAATTTCTCCCAGTTCAACCCGGAAACCACGAATCTTTACTTGATGGTCAATACGTCCAAGGAACTCGATATTCCCATCAGTCAGCCACCTTCCTAAATCTCCAGTTTTATAAATTAAATCTCTGCGATTACCAAATAAGCTGTTTATGGTATCTGTAAATGGGTTAGGAACAAAGCTTAAATTGGTTTTTTCTTCGTTTTTCCAATACCCATCACCTACAGCAATTCCCGATACACAAATTTCTCCAGGAACACCAATGGGTAATAGCTGCATTTCTTCATCCAGAATGTAGAGATTTATGTTTGCTAATGGTTTACCAATTGGAACTGTTCGCTGATTTTCTGGCAAAGGCTTGTTAACGATAAACTGGGTGATATCATCAGCAGCTTCGGTAGGACCGTAAGCATTAGCAATTCTGATATGGGGGTATATCTCAAGCCACTTATTTACCCATTTAACCGATACAGATTCACCCGATAATATCATCCATTTTAAATCTGGTAATACCCGTTCATGGTTTGGTAATTGGGAAGTATATTCAAGTAACCCACTAAATAATGTTGGTACTAATTCAATAACCGTAATTTTCTCTGATTTAAGTACTTTAAATAATTGTTCGGGAATCGCAACAGTTTCGATATCTATAATTATAGTCTTTCCGCCAATTAAAAGTGGTGCCAAAAATTGCCATACAGAAATATCTGTTGAAGAAGGAGCGCTTTGGAGAAAACAAAATTCCGACCTTAACTCCAACTCATCAAATTGAGCATAAATATGATTTATTGCACCATCATGTCTAACAATTGCCCCTTTAGATAATCCTGTAGAGCCTGAAGTATAAAGCATATAAGCTGGGGTGACAGCATCATTCAGATGTTCTATATTGTCATGAGGTAGCTGGTCAAAATCACACTTGCTATATATTTTAAGCTCTGGTTTATTAGCCAATAGTGTAGTCTTATTCAAGACATCATCTAAACAAATAATAGATGATAATTGCGAATCATCTTCTAGCAAGTCTGATAAGGAATTTAATAGCGAATAATCTGTGAGGATAAATTTAACTTCGCTATTAGATAGCATATATTTAATTCGATTTTGTGGATAAGTACTATCAATCGGTATATATGCCCCACCTGCCTTATAGACAGCAAGAATAGCAACCAGAAAATTGATATCGCGGTCTTTAAAAATGCCTACAAACTCTCCTTGAGAAACTCCTATTTTCCGCAGTAATCTAGCTATCTGATTAGCTTTTATATTTATTTCTCGATATGTTAATTCAGTTGATTTGTGAACCACAGCTATCTTATTTGGGGTTCGAGATGCCTGATATTCAAATAATTTATTTATTGTCTGATCAACTGGGTATTCTTTAGTATTGTTGTTATATTGTTTTAATAACTGATGTCTGTCAGATTCTTTCAAAAAAAGAATATCTGAGATTCTATTATTAAAATTATTGATAATACTTTCAAGACCATTAGTATAATACCTAATCATCATTTTTATATTTTCATCTTTAAACAGATGTTCTTTATACTCAATATTGGCAATAATACCTTCACCATTAACTGAAAAAGAAATTGTTATGTCATTATTAAGTTGATTTAAATCTTCTTTGCTATGAATATTTTCTAATAAAACTACTATGTCAAAAATTGGACAACGATTAGGGGCTGTTGGTAGCTCTAACAACTTAATTAACTCATTAAAATTATAGTTCTGATTGTTGAAAGCACCGATAATTGCATCTTTGACTTCAAAAGTAAAATCTTTGAATGAAAGTTGACGTGTTACCTGAGTCCGCAAGGGAATGACTTTGCTATTTACGCAACCTGTACCACTTTCTTTATATATAGGTATTCCAATAATAACATCATTATTTCGAGTATATTTTTGTAGCAATATATTCAATGCAGACACTAGTATCAAGTACGTTGAAAAATAAGAACCTTTAGCTAGCTTAATGATTGCTTTAGATAAGTTATTTGATAAGTCAAAGCTAAGAGATTTGTTTCTATCACTAGGAAATGAAGGTCTTATATAGTCCAGCATGAGATTTGTTTCTGGTAGTTCTCCTGATAACTTATTTATCCAATAAATTTTTTGAGACAATAAGTCATTTGAGTGTGATTTTGTACTCATATTGTTTTCCTGATAACAAACTATTTGCTGAGTTATGAATATTAGTATGCCAATTTAATTTGACATGCAGTCATTAAAAGCCTCTTTGATAATTGAACAACCTTTTTCTAAGGTAGACATATCAATTACCAAAGGTGGCAAAATTTTAATTACAGTATCATTTCTACCTGCGCTTTCAACTATTAATCCTAGCTCAAAACAACGCGATGTTATACTTTTAGCAAAACTATTGCCGCCAAAATTTTTTAAATCAATACCCCAAATCATACCAATTCCACGTATTGCTATCTTTTCACTAATTGGTGATATTTGTTGAGTGAGAAAATTTTTCAAAAAAAGTTCTTTGGCTTTGACATCCTGTTCCAGATTGCTACTTTCTCTATACTCTAGAGCCGCTGTTGCTCCTATAAATGCCAATTGATTACCCCGAAAAGTACCATTATGCTCACCCGGTTCCCATATATCCAATTCTGGTTTAATCAATAATAGTGACATTGGAAACCCGTACCCACTAATAGATTTAGAAAGTACTACCATATCGGGAACAATATCTGCTCTTTCAAAGGAAAAGAAAGAGCCTGTTCGACCACAGCCGACCTGAATATCATCGCAGATTAATAAAATATCATTCTCATCACATAACCTTCTTAGTCTTTGCATCCACTCAATGGGAGCTACAACAACTCCACCTTCAGCTTGCACTGTTTCAAAGATTATTGCTGCTGGTTTTTCAATTCCGGAGTTGACATCATTTAAAACAGAATTTATATATTCTATTGTGTCAAAACTCTCCATAAATCCATAGGGATAAGGCATAAAATTTACATTACTTGATGTACCAATTGTGCCTGCTCTAATTCCGATGTTGCCACTAATCGATAGACTCCCTAAAGTCATTCCATGATATGCTCCCATGAAGGAGAATATACCTGTTCTTCCTTTGACTTTTCTCGCTAGTTTTAAAGCAGCTTCAACTGCATTTGTTCCTGTTGGTCCACAAAACTGAATGCGATAATCTAGTTTTGTTGAACTTAGTATTACCTCATCAAACTTGGCTAAAAATTTCTCCTTAGCCGCAGTATACATATCCAAACCATGTGTTATTCCATCGGCATCTAAGTATGAGATCACTTTTTCTTTGATATAGTCGTGATTATGTCCATAATTTAAAGCACCTGCTCCTGCTAAAAAATCAATATATTCTTTACCTGATTCAGAATAAATTATAGAACCTTTAGCTCGATGAAAAATTGCGGTAAAATTGCGGCAATAGCTTCTGACATTTGATTCACGCTTTTCAAATATATTCATGAGTTTTCTATTTAAATTGCAAAATACATTAATTAATCTGGTATTGCTGAATTCGGGGTTTTCCTTCAAAAAACTCTTCGGGTCATACAAGCGATCGCTAAAAGCTAAAAACCCCTTCTTCTTCTCTAATTACAAATAAATCAAGATCAAAATATTGGAAATGAAATTTGGTGTTCTTTTTGATCTTTTAATTGGTAGAAACAAAATCAAAATCCAATGACATTTCTGTTTCTAACATTGATAATTTAATATGGGGCTTTTGCTCTGTAAGCAACAATAATTCCTGAAGACGTACTTGAGGATTCATCACCATGCCTTCGAGCAATATTTTTAAATGCGCCAATATGTTAATGATTGTTGCAGCATCAAAGCGGCGAAAATCATAATTAATTCCAATTGTCAGTTCTGAACCAGGATACCCAACTATCGTTAGAGGATAGTTAGTTTTGTAATATTCAGTTTTCTCAGAGATGTTTAGACTCCCCCATTCTTCCAGAAATTTACCTGTTTTTTGGTTCTCGAACACCACTATGCTCTCAAACAAGGTTACATTACCCCGAACTTCGCTGCACTTTTGAATATCTACCAATGGATAACATTCATACTCACGAATATCTATTAACTGATTTTGTAATTGCTGAAGCCAAGGTAATAAATACTCATTCATATTTACCTTGATCTTTACTGGTAAGGTATTAACCATTTCCCCTACCATTGACTCCGAACCTTCTAAATCTACTGGACGACCAGAAGTAGTACAGCCATAGACTACATCATTTTTGCCACTGTAGTGATACAGAAGTATAGCCCAAGCTCCCTGAACTAGGGTACTCATAGTGAGGTGATGCTGTCTTGCTAATAAATATAGATTCTTTGTCGTTGCTTCCGATAGACTGATTTTTATATCCTCGTACCGTTGTTCTAAGTTGGACAAGTTGTTTGACTCTAAATTCCTTAGGCGAGTAGCCTCTTTGACTCCACTAAGATGCTGTCGCCAGAACTCCTCTGCTTTTGATGAATCCTGCTGTTTTAGCCATTTGATATAATCTTTAAAGGAACTGCCATCTGATAAGGATGCATCTTCACCCCGACAATAAGCTTCATAAATTTCAATCACATCATTTAATACCAATGGATATGACCAACCATCGAGAACGATCAGGTTGCTACTCCAAACAAGATAGTAAGCGTGTTCTTGAATCTGGATGATAGCCACACGCATTAGAGGTGCTTGAGAAAAATCAAAACGCCGCAGGCGATCGCTATTGAGAAAAGACTGTAAACGCTCTTGCTGTTCTAATGGATTGATTTCCTGCCAGTCTTGGTATTCTACAGGTACTTCTACTTGCCGATGCACAACTTGTAGTGGTTGATCCAATTCTTCCCAATAGAAGCTAGTACGCAACATTGTGTGTCGGGTTGCTACTTGCTGCCAAGCATATTCAAAAGCCGCAAGATTCAGATTGCCACTAAAGGTGTAGACAGACTGTGCATGGTATAGCTCCATTTCCGGAGCGTGCAAACTGTGAAAAAGCATACCATGCTGTATCGGAGATAGTGGATATATATCTTGGATATCTTCTTTCATATTGTTTTATTTTTACTCCCTCGGTTGATTTTCTCTAAAAACCGATCAAGGTCTTGTTGAATCAAGTCTGCTTCTGGAAAATCAGAAGGTGTATATCCTCTGTCTTCAGGGGATTGACAATGAGTCACGAGTACTTGCAATGCTTCTAAAAACTCTTGCGCTAATCGTTTGATAGTACTTTGTCGATGTATTTTTTCACTGTACGCCCAATTCACTCTCAACTGGTTATCAATTACCAAAGCATCGATATTTAGCATATAAGCCTCGCAATTCCCCGAACTGCGCGTTTGTCCTTGGGAGTTATGAGAGATTTTAAATATTGATGAGTCGGAAAATGTTTGATCGAACTGACCTAAGTAATTGAAGACGACCTCAGCTTGGGGAAGCGATCGCAGTGACTCTACTCTCGTAGTATCATGGCTCAGGTAACGTAGTACACCATAGCCCATTCCCTTATTGGGAATGCCCCGCAGCTGCTCTTTTACCACTTTCAAGGCCTCTACGGGATCAGATGTTTTTCCTAAATCTAACAGTACAGGAAAAATAGAGGTTAACCAACCCAATGTGCGTGAAAAATCGACATCATCGAAAATTTCTTCCCGCCCATGACCTTCGAGAGCCAACAACAGAGAATTATTCCCAGTCCATTGAGAAAAAGCTTGTACTAGTGCCGTGAGCAAGATATCGTTAATTTGAGTATTGTAAGCTTTTGGTACTTCTTTTAGCAAGACTTGAGTCTGTTCCACAGTCAGAAAAATTGAGATGTTCTGAACTTGCTCCACAGTATTGTTGCCGTCAGAAAAATCGACTGGTAAAGGAACAATCTCCTGCCAAGACGGACTCAGCCAATAGTCCCATTCTTGCTGGAGGATAGCTGATTGTGCATATTCCTGTAAGCATTGCGACCAATATTTAAACGAAGTTGTCTTTGCTGGCAGTTGCGCTTTCTTGCCTTGACTTAACTGTTGGTATACTGTCTCCAAATCCTCCAGTAAAATCCGCCAAGAAACGCCATCTACGGCTAAATGGTGAATGACTATCAGCAAACTGCTTGGTTGTTGCCCTAAGTCGAACAGAGCAACTCGTATCAATGGGCCTGTTGAGAGATTAAGACTGGCTTGTAATTTGGTAGCAGCTGTTTCGATGGCTAGTTCTTGTTCGCTTGCTGATAGGGCAGAGAAATCCAAGTGTATCCAGGGTAATTCTGCATCAGGGCTGGCTATCACCTGCTGCCAGCTAGACTCTGTTTGTTCAAAGCGTAAGCGGAGAGCATCATGGTGTAACAGCAATTGCTGTACGGATTTTTCTAATACAGCTAGGTCAAGAACTTGTTTAACTTCTAGTAATACTGCTTGATTCCAGTGGTGGGGATCGAGTAGATTCTGTTCAAAAAACCAGTATTGTATTGGTGTCAGAGAAGCTAAACCTGTAATCAGTCCTTGTTCAGCTTGTTTTACCTTTTTCGTAACTGCCACACTTGCCAAACCAGCAACTGTTTGATGTTGAAATAACTGTTTAACTGCCAGTTGTAGACCAGCCTGGTTGGCTCTGGTGATAACTACAATGGCAAGGATGGAATCACCACTTAACTCAAAAAAGTTATCGAAAATACCCACTTTATCCACACCAAGCACTTCTGCCCAAATTTCAGCCAGCTTGGCTTCTAGGAAATTACGAGGTGCTACTAGCTCTTTGTCTAACTGAGTCCTTGCTGTATCAGGTGCAGGTAGTGCTTTACGATCAATCTTACCATTAGGTGTTAATGGTAACGCTTCTAGGCTGACAAAAACAGATGGTACCATGTAGTGTGGCAACTTTGACTCTAAAAAGCTACGTAGTTCAGGAATTGTCAGTGTTTGTTCTTTTTGAGGAACTACATAGGCGACTAAACGTTTAGAATTTACCGATTCTTCGCTGACTAAAACTACAGTTTCTTTTACTGCTGGGTATTGGTTGATGGCTACTTCAATTTCTCCGAGTTCAATGCGAAAACCACGTATTTTTACTTGGTGATCGATACGTCCAAGGTACTCGATGTTACCATCTGCTAAATAACGAGCCAGATCCCCGCTCTTGTACAGACGTGCGCCCGACTTGCTGCTGAAAGGATCAGAAACAAACTTAGCTAAAGTCAGATCGAGGTTATTGATATAGCCTCGTCCGACTCCTTCACCACCAACATATAGTTCGCCTACCATACCCACCGGCAAAGGCTTGAGGTTTTCATCTAACACGTATACTTTGGCATTATGAATCGGCTTCCCAATCGGTACTAATTTTTCTAGCCATTGTTCTGGTTGAGCGACCAGATAAGCGGCACAGATGTCTGTACACTCGGTAGGGCCATAGGTGTTGACAATTTGTGTTTTGCAGGGAATAGAGTCGAGCCATACCTTTAGCCTAGAGATTGAAATCGGTTCACCACCTAAAAATACATACTTCAACGTCTTCTTCATGCATAAGCTTTTATCACCTTGATCGATCAATGGATAAAAGGCGCTCGGAGTGCAGTTGAGCCATGTCACTTGTTTGTTACAAACGGACTCAACAATTTGTGCAGCGTCATAGCATCCAGATGATAAAAGGTGCAACTCACCTCCGACGAGCAGAGGGGCGTAAATATTCTTCTGCGTCAAATCAAAACTCAAAGAAGATATGAGTAAAACACAGTCATTGCAGGTAAAATCGAATTCCGTCACAAACCAATTCATCAGGTTTGCAAAGCTTCGTTGATAGACTCCTGCACCCTTGGGTTTACCTGTTGACCCAGAGGTGTAGATCACATACATTAAATTGTCTGGTGTGACATCACTGACAGGATTTTCTTGGCTGTGTTGGGCAATGGCTTCGCAATCTGCGTCAAAACAAATCACATCCCCTTTGTACTCCGATAACCGCTCTGCTAGCTGTTTATGAGTCAACAAGACGAATATATCGGCATTCTCTAGCATGAAGGCCAAACGTTCCGGTGGGTACATCGGATCTAGCGGTACATACGCACCACCTGCTTTGAGGATGGCTAATAGTCCGATGATCATCTCTAGAGAGGACTCTACACAAATCCCCACCAGCACCTCTGGTTTTACTCCTAAAGCTTGCAAATAATGGGCTAGTTGATTTGCTCTGGCGTTGAGTTCCCAATAGGTTAGCTGTTCATCTTCAAATACTACAGCTACTGCATCAGGTGTGCGTTCTACTTGAGCATCGAACAAGTGATGGATGCATAGCTGTTGAGGATACTCAACTTCTGTATTATTCCACTCCCGCAGTAATTGATGCCGCTCAGATTCACTCAACAGTGGTAACTCTGACAAACGCTGCTGCGGATTAGCAACAATTCCTTCAAGCAACGTTTGCAAATGACCCGCCATTCGATGTATCGTATTTTCTTCAAATAAATCAGTATTGTATTCTAAACTTCCAACTAGCCCCTCCTCTGTTTCTGTCATTTGTAGGGTTAAATCAAACTTGGCACTATCACTATTGCTTTCTAAGGGAGTTAAAGTCAAACCAGGCAACTCTAACGCAGACATCAGTGCATTCTGAAGCACAAACATCACTTGAAATAATGGTGTATAGCTTAAGTCTCGCTGTGGTTGCAGTTCCTCAACTAACAACTCAAAAGGCAAATCCTGATGTGCATAAGCTCCTAACGCTACTTCCCGCACCCTTTTTAGTAGCTCTTCAAAGCTGGGATTTCCTGCCAGGTTAGTTCTCAATACCAAGGTGTTGACAAAAAATCCAATTAACCCTTCTATCTCTGTTCGGTTGCGGTTAGCGATCGGTGAACCGATCACAATATCTTCCTGATCCGTATAACGCCACAGCAGTGTTTGGAAACCTGCTAACAGAGTCATAAATAAAGTACTTCCCTGTTGCTGACTTAATTTATTTAGGGATGCGGATAATTTTAAAGATAACTTAAATAAGTAGGTTGCACCCCGGAAACTCTGAATTGCTGGCCTTGGGTGGTCTGTAGGTAATTCTAATACTTTTGGTGCATTTTCTAAGTGCTTAAGCCAATAAGATATCTGAGTTTCGAGTACTTCTCCTTGCAGCCATTGTCTTTGCCAAACTGCGAAGTCTACATACTGTATTGGCAGTGCAGGTAACGGTGAGGGTTGTCCATCACAGAATGCTTGATAAAGTGTTGCCAATTCGCGCACCATAACACCTATCGACCAACCGTCAGAGACAATGTGGTGCATTGTCAGTAATAATATATGTTCTTGTTTACTAAGTCTCAACAGCTTTGCTCTCAGTAACAAGTCGCTGTTGATAGCAAAAGGTTTTTGTGCTTCTTGAGAAGCCTGTTGTCTGACTTCAGCTTCTTGTTGATTTAAAGGTAGCTCGCTAATATCAAATATTGGTAATATTAAGGGCATCGTTTCAGAAATGACGGATATTGCTTGCCCTTCTATTGTTTGGAAATTGGTTCGCAACGCTTCATGGCGACTGATAATTTCGTTGAAACTTTGTTGCAATGCTCCTAGATTCAATTGTCCCTGTAAACGAACAGCAGCAGGGATGTTGTAGAAAGGACTGTTTGGCTCTAACTGGGCCAAAAACCATAAGCGTTGTTGAGCAAAGGATAGGGGAGCCGGACTTATTTGGGAACGTCTTGGAATAACTTCTAATTGAAAGTCAGAGTGAATTTCACCTTGTAACCGCTTTTTGAGAAACTCTTGCTGTACGAGTGAAAGCTTTGACCGTCGTTTTGAAATTTCATCTTTTCTTTTGTCCATAATCTCCCCTATCAAACTACAAAAACCAGCAATATTTTTTAATTTATAACTTTGACATTCACATACTCAGGGATAGCCTGTATTCGACTTAGATCATTTTCTAAAATCAGCAAATCTCCATTTTTATCAATTTCCTGAAAGCCTGAAAACTTATAAGATATGTACATCATGCGATTCCGATTATTTGAAATAAACTCAGCCCGCAAACGAACATTATTGTTTTTAGCCAATTTCATAATATGGTTTAGCATAATTGTGCCGACACCTCTAGACATGACGCGACAAGACATCAGCAAAAGTTTTAGAGTCCACACAACTTCTTCACATTCCACAAGAGCTAACCCAATTTTTCCATAATTACCATATTTATCTTCTAAACTACTAATCAATATTTTATGCTTATCAGATTGCCGAAACTGATTTAGATCGTCATAGGAGTATGTATAACCAGTTGTATTTAATTGATTTGTTCTTATTGTTAATTCTTCGGCTCTTTGTAAATCATCTTCTTGAGCAGAAGAGATAGTGAAAGTCATATTGAGTGTAGCTAAAAATTCTTCTTGAGTTCCAATAAATTCTTTCTCGAAACTATTTCGTTCTATATCATTAAGATACATTAGCCTTCTTAATTTTGAATCCTCTGTAATAAAACGAGGATTCATGACTGGCATATCGACAATATACCCTATTTCATCAGCATTAATACACAGGATTTTTGGGCAGGAAAATTTTACTTCTTCTAGTTCAAATAATTGATCGTCAATAAAAGCGATCGCATCTATGCCAATGTTAAGTAAGCTAGCAATTTCTTTGAGAGAAGATGCTTTAGAGTTCCAGTTTATTTGTGGATATAAAAAATACTCTTTTAAACTAAATTCTTCTAGTTTGGCTATTGCTGTAGCAGGTTCGTTTTTACTAGCTATAGATTGTAGTATACCACGACCATCTAAAGTTTGAATAATATTTACTATATTTTCTCGCAGAGAAACTTTCTCATCTTCCAGCAAAACTCCATGCCATAAAGTATTATCTAAATCCCAAACGACGCATTTAATAACTTTTTTATCTTTTTCTTTACTATTTACATCTTGTTCTTCAGTGATAATCATAATATTAAACTCTCTCTGTTATGTGTACTTATGCTTTGAGCCGTTAGCTATAAGTTCTTGGCTGATAGCTAGTAGTCTGTCAAATTCATTTTGACGGTTAGAGAGACGCGATAAATCGCCGTCTCTACAAGGAATTTATCCGTCAATTAGTTCTTGACAGACTACTAGTACAAGAAGGCAAAAGTAAAAAGAAAGAATGCTTATTTTGTAAGCTTTCTGGCTATTTTAAATGGGTGGTTTATTTACGCCGTGTTGTACTAGTAGATAAATAAATCAAAAGCTCAATTTATTTACATGCGAAATGTATCTCAATGGTTTAGTTGCTATTTAAGTTTTTCCTCTTTAGCAGTCTCTGTGAAACTACCCGGCAAGATAAAAGATTTGATCATAGCTATAGAAGAATGTAGAGCGTCTGGAGAGGAGATTGCATGAAATAGATAATGAGGTGCGATGTTAAAAAGAACTGATGACATATTTTTTTGCTTGAAATAATCTTGAATTGTAATATCGTAGAAAAATGACAATGATATATTTTCATCTATTGCTGTTACATGATGCCACCAATAAGGTGGTATGTAGAGCATTTCTCCTGCTTGAATTACAACTTCTATTCTTTCCTGCCAAGGAAACTTCGGAAATAATTCCAAATTGGGGAGATTCGGATCTACCTTACTATAACCTGCTAAACCACGACTATCCTCAAGAGGTGGATAAAATGACAAATAATCAAAAGGAGGATATAAAAGTATTTTTTTTCTACCTCGAATTTGAACAAAAATATTATGAACTCCGTCAAAATGAAGGGAACTAGCTGAAGAAAAAATTTTACTTGAGAAACCATGCCAGTAGTTAACTAATGGCTTCCTCTTTAAGTATTCTGGATAAATTACGTCTCCAATAATTTCAGGGAAAGAATCTTCAAAACAAGCACTAGGTAAATAACACCCTACTAAATCAGAATCATTTTTATTTTCATTAACTCTCTCTTCTATCTCTTTTACATACTCCTTGTATTTAATTATTTTTCGATCTTCAACATAAGCACCAACATGAGAAAATATCTTATAATCCTCAAAGAAATCTTTCTTAAAATTTTGTATGTCAACCAGATTATTTCCGCAATGTGTTATCAAATAATCATTAGACCACTTACTACAAGCATCCCAATATTCAGCAACACCTTCAATTAAAAAAGGCTGATATTGCTTCCAAAGCTCTACAAATTCTTCTTGATTAGGATTTTTAATCCTCAAAATTGAGTCGCTATTTTTAACTGTCATAAAAAATCTCCAACAATATACTGTACTCGTTCTTATTTTTTGTGCGGATCAATTGATTGATGTTCTTTCAGATAAACGCCAACGTGTTTACGCTTATTTGTATACTTGATATAGCTGATTTCAAACTAATTGTGATTACCAAAGAGATTGAAATAAGAACTTAAGCATACTTAGGGAAGACATTGAATGACGTGTATAATGAGGCAAAATATTCAAAATAGTAGAAAAAAATCTCTTTTGTCTGAAAAAATCCTTTATTTTAATATCATACCAAAAGGACAATGATATGTTTTCATCTAATCCTGTAACATGATGCCACCAAAGAGGTGGGATATAGAGCATTTCTCCAGCTTGAAGTATAACTTCTATTTGCTCTTGCCAAGGAAATTTCGGAAATAATTCCAAATTGGGGGTGATAGGATTTACCTTACTATAATTTGCATAAGTACCACTCTCTCGAAGTGGTGGATAAAATGATAAATAATTTGAAGGAGAAAACAGAAGTATTCTTTTTCTGCCTCGAATTTGAGTAAAAATATTATGTGCTTGATCAAAGTGAAGAGTGGTAGTTTTCCCCAAGGAACCAAACCAGAAGAAAATGAATGGTTTTATACTAAAGTAATCTGGATAATTTATATCACCAATTAGTTCAGGCAAATACTTTTCAAGGTCTAACTCACTCATATAATATTTTAAATCAATTTCTTTTTTATTTTCACTAATTATATCTACATAGTCTTTTAACTTCATCTCCTTCTTATTGTTATAAGTTTCATGTAATACATAGTTAGAGTTATCCAAATATTCTTTAGTAAAAAATGATACGGGAATAATATTTTCCCCACATTTTTTTGATAAATAATCATTAGACCAGTTTTTACAGCCATTCCAATATTCAGCAACACCTTCAATTAAAAAAGGCTGATATTGCTCCCAAAGCTCTACGAAATCTTTTTTACTAGGATTTTTAATCCTCAAAATTGAGTTACTATTTTTAAGTTTCATAAACAATCCCCAACAATCTGCTTGTCTTATTTAGTGAAGTCTAAGTGTTTTTATTCAATAATAAAAATATTATTTGAACACAATATTTTTTTCTAAGCTAGTAGTAACAGTTGAAAAAAGATAATCTTGATAACCTGATTCTGCGATAGTAATTTCTTGAATTTGAGTACTACCTTCAATAATTTCCATGATTTTAGAATCTCGTAAATACCTTTCAACTGGGTACTCACTACTACAACCATTACCACCATGAATTTGCACGGCATCATTTGCTATTTTGGTAGCCACTGTGGATGCAAAGTACTTGGCAATAGCAGTCTCCGTAATCGAGTTTGGGTCGTTAATGTCTTTGAGATAACCAGCTTGATAACATAAAAGTCTTGCCGCTTTCACTTTAGTTATCATCTGAGTAATCATTTGGCGGATTAATTGATGTTCTTTCAGATAAACACCAAACTGTTTTCGTTCATTTGTATACTTGATACAAGCTTCTAAACAAGCTTGAGCAATACCTACACAACCCGATGCTACGCTATATCTACCATAATCAAGTGCAGAAGATGCAATGTAGGAAAATCCAAATCCTAATTTACCTACTAGATTTTCTGAAGAAACGTGACAGTTATTAAACAGCAATTCTGCTGACATTGAAGCCCTAACACCTAAAATACCAGACATTGGTTTGACTGAAAGTCCTGGGCTATTTTTTGCAACTAAAAAAGCAGTGGGTTTACCCTCACATTTAGCAAAGATCAAAAATACATCTGCTATTTGTCCATAGGTAATCCATTTCTTTTGCCCATTTAAGATATAAGCATCACCTGCAAGTGTTGCTGTTGTTTCTACACTTTTGGCATCGCTACCTACATGAGGTTCGCTTAGTGCAAAAGCAGCGATGATTTCTCCAGATGCAAATTTTGGCAGCCAATATTCTTTTTGAGACTTATTACCCCATTTACACAAAGCATAAGCAACCATGTTGTGAACTGTGAGCAAACTCCGCACAGAAGAACATCCCCGGCCAATTTCCTCGTTGAGAATACCATAAGTAATCATGTCCATTCCTTTACCACCATATTCCTGGGGTAATATGGCAGCGAGAAAACCACATTCAGCTATTTTTTTAATTAGTTCTGGTGGAGTAAATTCTTTTCTATCCCATTCCCCAGCACTAGGACATATTTCCTCATTAACAAAAGCTCTAAATTTAGCTTGAGCATTTTTTTGTTGGGTAGATAGTTCTAGTTTCATAATATCATTGATGCCTTGAAGAAGAATTCAGCTATTCTGAATTCAGGAGTCAGAATCAATCAGTGGGGGATTCAGACCCGCCACTGATTGAAGACCACTAAATCTTCGATTTAGTGGGGGTCTTAAACCCCTTGATTCATCCGCCAGTCGCACAAAAAACATTGCTGAATTCTGGCTCCTGACTCCTGAATTCTGTTTTGATAAAAATGGCAACGTATATTTGATTAATGCACGAGAATAGTAGTTTTACGTTCAATTAAATTGACGATAGAGTTGATTGTGCGAAAATTTTCAAATTCTAAATCATCGTTTTCAATGGTAATCTGAAACTCTTGCTCTACAAACAAAACAAGTTGCATGGCAAACATAGAATTGACAAAACCGAGCGCAAAAATATCTTCATCTGGTTGCAAATCATGATTGCCGAAAAATTTTGCCAGAAAGCTTTTGATTTTAGCTTTAATTTCGTTCATTTGTCTTGATTATTCCTATTTAATGATGTGCGTAAAATCCTTGACCACTTTTTCTACCATGTAACCCAGCATTTACCATTTTTTTGAGTAAGGGGCATGGTCTATATTTACTATCGTTAAAGCTTTCATATAAGACTTCGATAGAAAATAAAATGGTGTCTAAACCAATCAAATCTGCTGTTTCTAAAGGCCCCATTTTGTGACCGAAACAGCTTTTAAAGATTTTGTCTATATCTTCTGCTGTAGAAACTTGGTCTTGCAATAGAAAAACAGCTTCGTTAATAGTTAACATCAACACCCGGTTAGAAACAAAACCAGGTGAATCATTAACAAGGATACATTTTTTACCCATCTGAGCTAGCATTTTTTTTGCTATCTCAATTGTTATAGCAGAGGTATGATATCCACGAATCATCTCCACCATCGGCTTCATTGGTACAGGATTCATAAAGTGGATACCAACAACTTTATCAGCACGTTTAGTAACTGAAGCAATGCGGGTAATAGGAATTGCTGATGTGTTAGCGGCGAATACACAATTTGCTGGACAGATAGAATCTAGTAAAGGATATACCTCTTTTTTAATATCCCACTTTTCTGTGACATTTTCTACTACAAAATCTGAATTATCTAACATTTTATAGTTTGTAGAAAACTCTATTTTGCCGAGGATACTATCTGGAGTTTCTGTTTTGTCACTTTTTTTGAAAAAACCCTGAAAGCGGATATTATTCCTGATTTCGTGTTTAGCTTTATCCAGGGTATTTTCCGAAATATCTACGAGTATTACTTGATGACCTGTTTGAGCAAGGTTTTGTGCAACCCCTATTCCCATTACCCCTGCACCAACAACACCTACTGTTTGAATATTCATAACTTCAACTCATCTCCCTTTGGATATTATTGTATTTAAGGTAGTTTTGCATTAAAAAAGAGAGGCAGGTAAAGGAATGGAATGACGATGCTCATGAACATAAAATTTCGCCCAATCTATTTGCACTCCTGTTAACCAAAGCCTACCCAATGTTTTAAGTAAGAATGCTAAGTCTGGTTTATTATCGTAAGAATATCTAAGAGCGGGTAAGATGATTTGACTAACTGCTAAATTATTTTCTATACATTGCAGCGCAAAGCTACCTAGAGTCTGTCCAGGGCCTACTTCCAACAAAATAGGATATTGTTGTTTCCACAACTCCTGCATACCCTGAGCAAACAGCACAGGTTGACAAAGATGCTTAACCCAATAATCGGGATTTGTCGCTTCTGCTGCTGTGATCCAAGTTCCTGTAACGTTAGATATATAGGGAATTTTTGGTGCTTGCAGGTTAAATGTTTTTACCAACTCACGTAAGTCAGAGGTAGCACCCTCCATCATCTGAGAGTGAAAAGCGTGAGACGTATCCAGACGGCGACAAGCTAAACCTTTTTGTGTTAACTGTTGTTCTAAAACTTCTATAGCATTGGTTTCACCTGCGATTACACCCATAGATGGGCCATTGACCGCAGAGAGTGAGAGTTTATCATTGAGTAGGGGAGATATCTCTGTTTGCGAAAGTGGAACTGCAAGCATTGCTCCACCTGGCAACTTTTGAATTATCTGCGCTCTTGCTGCTATTAGTGTTAAACCCTCTTCTAAAGATAAAACCCCTGCCAAAGTCGCTGCTACATATTCACCAATGCTATAGCCAATCATTGCCGCCGGACGAATTCCCCAGGATATCAATAGCTCTGCTAAGGCATATTCAATTACAAAAATGGCTGGTTGAGCGAGGTGAGTTTGATTGAGTAAAGATTTAGCAGCTACCATCTTTGCATCCGCTTGTGTCTGGCTGCGACCTAACATTTTTCGTAAGTCCAGACCTGGAGAATTTTCTCTCAAAGACTGCTGGTCTTGTTGAGAAGCTCTGTGTGGATAGATTACATCTTGTAAATCTTGACCAAGAAGGGGTTTGAGAAATTCACAACAGTAGTCAACTGATGTGCGAAATACGGGTTCGACTTGGTAAAGTTCCCAAGCCATGTTGACGTAATGAGTACCAAGTCCAGGAAACATAAAGGCTACAGGACGTTCTTCTGTTTCTTGGATGTTGGTAAGCACTCGCCTTGAATCTTGAAGTGCAACTAGAGCATCTTCAATATCCCGACAAACAACCGTCCGCCGATGTTTAAAAGCCTGTTGTTCGCGTTGCAATGTATGAGCAATATCCGCAAGGTTAAAGTCACGATGCTGTCTCAAGTAATCTGCAAGGTTGACAGTAGCAGTTTTTAGTTCTGAGTCCGTCTTTGCAGAAATTACTAATAACTGCCAAGGGCGAGAAGGGCTAGTAAGCATTGTTTACAAACTCCAAAATGGCTACTTAACATTAGTGAGAATTATTTGTTGATGTTCTCATCGATTTCTCCTGCAATGGCTAAGTTTTGTAATCTAGCTTGACAATTGCACATCAAGAGTTTTGTTGATCTTCCCAGTTCCACTTATTTCATTTCCAGATAATTGTTCTAACTCTTCTATGAGGATTTCCTCAATCACCAAAGCTAATTCATCGATGGTGGGGGCTTCAAAAAGAGAACGAACAGGTAGTTCTATTTGAAAGTTTTTGCGAAGTTGAGAAATGAGGACAGTTCCCGTCAAAGAATCTCCCCCTAGTACAAAAAAGCTGTCATGAATACCTACTGGTTCAATACCTAGTAACTCTTGAAAAACTTCAACTAATTTTTGTTCTACATCATTACTAGGAGCAACATAAACATTTTTTAAGTTCGGTCTAGAGTGACGAGAAGATAAATTAACTTTTTGGGCAGGATTTTTCTGTTGTAAAGGCTTTAATCTAATCCATTGGTCAATTCTAGATTGTAAATTACCAGTTGAGACAACTATTTGATGATATTGACTCCACAAAAGAATTCGTTCAAGGGTCTTGATACCTTCTAAAGGTTCGATGGCAAATTCAGCTAAACTTGTACCAGTAGGTATTTGTGAATTTTCTGCTGCAAATTGCCATGCATCCCAGTTAATACTCATCCAAGGGACAGGATTTTTCTGATTATGCTGGTAAGCAAAAGCGTCCATTAAAAGACTTGCTGCTGAATAGGTTACAGAGCCTAATCCTCCTAAAATTGAGGTTAATGAAGACATTAATAGACAAAAATCAAGTTTTTGGGACTGCAAAACCTTTTCTAATACTAAGAGTCCCTGTTTCTTGGCTTGAAGTTGCTGTTTGGACTGCGTTGGTTCTATCTCTGTAATCGCACTAAATGAATTCTCTAAAGCTATCTTGGTTGTATGAAACACTCCGTTTAGTTGACCAAACTGCTCTTGTGTTTGAGCGATCACACTTTGCATTTGTGCTAAATTTACTACATCAAGGCTCTTGATTAAGACTTCTGCGCCCAGATTTTCTAGTTCCTGCACTTTCCGAATCTTACCGCTGATGTTATCTTGCTCATCGTGAGTTGTCAGCCACTCTAACCACTCCTGTCGGTTGGGAAAATCCTCAGCCTCTAAAAGCAGCAGTTTTGCCTGTACTGTCTTTGCTAGATGTTCGGCTACTACAAGTCCTATTTTTTCGAGTCCACCAGTAATTAAGTAGACTCCTTTTTCTCTGAACCTGGGTGTATCCGGGACGTTTGCATCTAATTGGACAGACTCAAAGGTTTGTACCCAACGTTCCAAACCACGGTAAGCCATAACTGAGTCAGAGGAATTGGCTTTAAGTTCTGTCAGTAGTTGTTCTACAAATTTTTCTTCTTGCCAACTTTCTGATAAGGGAATAATAACATCAATGCTACGACATTTAATATTGGAATATTCTTGTGGGATAACCTTAACAAGTCCGAGTAGGGTTGCTTTTTCTGGGCAGAGATTTTCAACTCCAGTTACAGCCTGCATATTGTTGGAGATAACTGCAAGCTGGAACTCATCAGTAAAATTCTGTTTTCCTAGCGCCTGTGCCAAAAACAGCAAACTCTGGAATCCCTGTGTTTCGGCTGCATCAAAGTCTGCACATCCTGACTGGGTTACACTCCACAGATGAATAATTCTTTTTGGTATTAAGTTTTGGGCGCGAAGTTCTTTAAGTAGGGTATTGTAATCATCCTGTTGTTGAGGTGCTATTGTATATGCACGCTTGTCCAGATGCTTCTCTGAAGATTCGCTTTGGCTGCCAAATTGCTCCCCAACTCTGACGGTAATTACATCATGACCTTCAAGTTCGAGTCGCTTGACGATTTGAGCACCTAACCCATACTCATCAACAAAGACTAACCAGCGTTCTACTTGTTTCACCTGACCGTTTGACTGTGGTGGTAGCGAACGTTTCCATGAAGGGATGTAGAACCAGTCAGCAATGTTGGACTTTTTGCCAAATGAAACTTCTTGTTCATGAAGTAATGCTGTAAAGGCTGCTGGTGCTTTGGGCGTTGCTGGGGCAGTAGCTTGAGCGACAATTATGTGGTCTGTAAAAGGTGCGAATTCTGAGAAAGCTTTTACCTGTACAAAACCATGAGATTTGAGTTCTGCTTGCCACTGCTCTTGAGATAAAAAGGGATTGCACATATTGCGATCGCTTTCTGGATTCTCTATCGGATTCATCAGCAGCGCGTCAATGAACTCAAATTCTAATCTGGGTTGAGTTGTTTCCCAAAATAGAAGTAAACCTCCAGGAGCGAGTAAAGAGCGGATGCGATCGAGAGTTTCTCCAATATTTCGAGTAACGTGCAGCACTTGGAAAGCTACAATTACATCAAAGCTGTGGCTTGAGTATCCCTGTTCTTGTGGCGATCGCTCAAGGTCTAGCAATTGGTATTCAACAAATGGATAATCGCTAAATTTCTTCTTAGCTGCATTCAGGAAAAAACCTCCCACATCAGTGAAGGTATAATTTGTTTTATCTGATGGCAGTATAGGTAATAGTTCTGCTGTGCCGGTACCAGTTCCAGCACCAAGTTCCAGAATTCTGAGATTAACTTGAGGTGGTAATGCTTTTAACACCTGTTCTAAGCATACCCGCATGATTGAGTTGTAGTACTTATTTTCAGGCAATTGTTGGACTGAAAATTCTCCTGACTTTAATAAGGTAGAAACATGGAACTCCAATGGTTCTTTTTTACCAGTCAGCAGAGATACCATATTTTCGCCATACAGTTGCAGCAAATCTATTTGTTGCGGCGTGTCTACCCATTTGGCTTTGACTTCTACTAATATTTCATTAACAAAGTGTGCTGATATTGGCAAGAAATTAGTAAATAACTCTTGTTCTCGATCTAACTGACCCTGTTCAACCAATATTTCTAGCCATCGACTGAACAATTCTCTATAGGTAGGAATAATCTGACATCGGTCAAATAACTCCTCTAGAGAATACTTTTTAGTGGGATTGCTAAAAGCTCCTAAATGTTTGATTGCAAGATTAATATAAGCAATACATAAACGATCTAAACACTCTCTTTTCTCTTGAAAAGTTTGCTCGTTAAATTCCGTAGAAGAAATGCTAGCTTGGAGTTGAGCAGCTTTTACCAGAGGTTTCCAAAGTTCTGATGCTGTTAACTGGGACTGGAAATTTCTTTGTGCAGGCAATAATTTTTGCGGTTCAATCCAATATCTTTGTCGCTCAAAGGGATATGTTGGCAAGGGAAGGCGATATCGACGCTCATCTGCATAAAATCCCGACCAATCTATCTTGATTCCTTCAAGCCATAGTTGTCCTAATGTGTTGAGGATGAAAGCAACATCTGACTGTTTCTCATAGGCATAGCGCAGCGAAGATAATATTACTTTGTGATCATCAGAAACATTATCTAAACATTGCACCGTTAAACTGCTTAAGGTTTGTCCTGGGCCTACCTCTAAGAAAATGGGACTATGTTGTGTCCACAACTGATGTATTCCATCAGCAAATAGCACGGGTTGGCATAGATGCTGTGTCCAATAACTGGGATTTGTGGCTTGCTCTGCTGTGATCCAAGTTCCGGTAACGTTAGATATATAAGGGATTTGCGGTGGTTTGAGACTGATATTTTTAACTAGTTCAGTGAAAGAGTTAGCGATCGCCTCCATCATGTAAGAATGAAAGGCATGAGAAGTCTGCAATTGCCGACAGGCTAACCCTCTAGCACTAAACTTGCCTGCCAGTTCCTCTATAGCCTGTGTAGTTCCCGCAAGTACACATTGGAATGAGCCATTGACTGCTGATAATGAAAGGTTTTCACTTAAGAAAGGTTGCACTTCTTCCTCTGTCAAAGGAACCGCCAGCATTGCTCCCCCTGGCAACTCTTGAATCATTTGCGCTCTTTTAGCAACAAGAGTAATCGCATCTTCTAGAGACAATACCCCGGCTATTGTTGCGGCCACATATTCACCAATGCTGTAACCAATCATTGCTACTGGACGAATCCCCCAGGACACCCATAATTGAGCTAAAGCATACTCAATGGCAAACAGCGCTGGCTGAGTGAGATAGGTTTGATTTAATTTTTGGGCGGCGGCATCTGGAGATTGGCGATCGCGACCAAGCATTTGGCGTAAATCGATACCCGATTTTTCCTTTGTTGCTTCTGGCTTGGCACAGGAAGTAGGATAAATAACTTCTTTGAGATTCAGACCTAACAGAGGTTGAAACAACGAGCAACAGCGATCGAGGTGTTCGCGGAAAGTTTTTTCAACTTGGTATAATTCATAACCCATATTGACATAATGGGTTCCCAAACCAGTAAACATAAAGACTACTGGGCGCTGATTTGTTTCCTGAGTGCTAGTGAGAACTCGTTTGGGATTTTGGAGGGCTGCGATCGCATCTTGAGTATCTTGACAAACAACTGTCCGCCGATGGCTCAAACCATGCCGACCAACTTGCAATGTATAAGCTACATCCGCAAGGTTGAGTTCTGGGTGCTGTTGCAGGTGATTAACCAAATTTGTAGTTGCTGTCTCTAAGGCAGAGCTAGTTTTAGCCGATAGACACAGTAAATATTTACTTTTGCCTTTTGCCTTTTGACTTTTAACTTGTACTGGCGCTTCTTCTAAAACAACATGAGCATTAGTTCCACCAATGCCAAAAGAACTAACCCCAGCCCGGCGAGGAGTTCCCTCTGTTTGCCATTCATGAAGCTGAGTATTAATGTAAAAGGGGCTGTTAGCGAAATCAATCTCTGGATTGGGTTCTTCAAAGTGCAGGGTGGGCGGAATCATCTTGTGTTTGAGCGCCAGGACTGTTTTGATCAAGCCCGTCACGCCAGATGCCGAACTCAGGTGGCTGACATTAGTCTTGACTGAACCAATGGCACAGAAGTTCTTTTTACTAGTTCTGGCACCAAACACCTTTTTAAGTGCCCTAAATTCAATTGGATCGCCTAGAGGTGTACCAGTTCCGTGGGTTTCAATGTAGGTGATTGTTTCAGAATCAAAGTTAGCGATCGCCTGAGCCTCAGCAATCACTTCTGCTTGGCCTGTGACACTGGGTGCGGTGTAACTCACCTTCTCAGAACCATCGTTATTGATAGCTGAACCTTTGATAACCCCATAAATGCAGTCCCCATCAGCTACAGCATCTTCCAATCTTTTCAGCACGACAATACCCGCTCCTTTACCGAAAGGGCTGCCCTGTGCTTTCGCATCAAAAGCCCGACAGTGACCATCAGGAGAGGCCATACCACCTTCTTGATAGAAATAACCTTGTTTTTGTGGAATTTGTATTGCAATACCACCAGCCAGGGCCATATCACACTGATAACTTAGCAATCCTCGACACGCCAAGTGAACTGCTACTAATGATGTAGAGCAGGCCGTGCCGACGCTAATACTCGGCCCTTTCAGGTTTAATTTATAAGAAACTCGTGTGGATATAAAGTCTTTATCATTAGCAATTGCAATTTGCGACTCCAGCGTTTTCATGAGTTCAGGGTGTGAGGCCAGATTGTTAAGCAAGTAGGTACTTAAGTTAGCCCCTGCATAAACACCAATGAGATTTTTGTTTGTTTTCGGGTCATAACCAGCATTTTCCAGCGCTTCCCAAGCACACTCCAAAAAAAGACGTTGTTGCGGGTCTATGATTTCAGCTTCTCTAGGCGAGAAGCCAAAGAATGAAGCGTCAAACATCTCAATGTCTTGTAACACAGCCCCCGCTTTAACGTACTGAGGGTCATTTAACCAAGCTGGGTCTACGCCTGAAGCAACTAACTCGTTATCAGTAAAGAATGAAACTGATTCCACACTGTTACAAAGATTCTGCCAAAATTGATCGACATTTTTGGCTCCGGGAAAACGACCACTCATGCCGATTATGGCTACGCCTTTCAACTGGTTACTCACGTATTTTCCTCCTTTGCTTCATTAGTTGCATTTCTTCTTCCATAACTTCCTGTTGCCTCTTAGCACGGTTATATGCTTGCCCAAAGGCAGGTTCTTCAGCCTGTTTCCGACTTAAATATTCTGCTAAGGTACTTATGGTTGGATATTCAAACAAGTCAGCCGTTGAGATATCACCATTAAACACTTGTTGCAGTTGGCTGCGAACTTGGACTATTAGGAGGGAATTGCCACCGATTTCAAAGAAGTTGTCTTGTATTCCCACCAAATCTTTCCCAAGAAGTTCTTTCCAGATGACAGCAAGCCTTTGCTCAATCTCATTTCTGGGAGCAACATAGGCACTACTGGGCGCAGGTTGTGATTGTGTCGGTTTAGAGAGATGATACTTTTGTGAGGCTTCTTGGAAAGGTTGTAAGTTAACACCATTATCCTGCTCAACTCGGTTTAAGAAATCACGGGTCGATACTAAAACCTGGGTAAGTGTACTTCCGAGAATGCGGTCAAACGCCTCTATACTCTCTTTTGGTAATAACCCTTCCTTGAGAATAGCAGGTTTGTCCTGTATACCAGAGCCAACTGTGGAAAAGACGGTAGACGGAGAAACCAACCAAGTAGGAGAAGCTACAGTCCCTTTCTCCTGACTAACTTCGCCTTCTGAAGCAACCAGCGCTTTCAAAGCCTCCTGATTCTGCCAAGATACCACAATCTTGCCGATATGTTTGGCTTTAGCCATGTATTCAAAGGCGGGAGCTACTTCTGTAATTGGAAATATCTGATGAGGAAGGGAATTAAAATTGCCATCTTTAAAGTGTTGCACTACTTCGTGCCACGTAGAAATGAAGTCAGGGAGATCATTTCCTACTTCCGTAGCAAAGAACGATAAGCATTTCTCAAAAGGTCGTAGACCTAATTGGCTATTGTTGAGGATATCCCGCTTACCGAGTTCTAGAAAGCGTCCATAGGGTGCTAGAAGTGAAAGGCTTTTAGTCATGAATTCTCCTGATAGGGAATTCAAAACTACGTCCACACCCTTGCCATCAGTATATTTCATCACTTCATCGGCAAAAGCCAAAGACCTGGAATCCATAACATATTCAATACCCAACGAATGCAGAAATGCTCGTTTTTCCGGGTTGCCTGCTGTGGCGAAGATTTTGGCTCCCACCCACTGGGCTATTTGCACGGCAGCCATTCCAACACCACCGGCAGCAGCATGGATGAGAACACCCTCACCCTGGCGAAGCCTAGCTAATTTGATCAAGGCATAGTAAGCCGTAATAAAGGCAACGGGAATTGTTGCTGCCTCTTCTAAACTCAGATGATCTGGTTTGAGTGCCACCAAAGAAGCAGGAGTCGTTGTGAATTGGTTAAAGCAGGAATCGCCAAAGGCGATGACTTCATCTCCTACCTCAAAACCCTTAACTCCTTCTCCCAGAGCGACTATCTTTCCAGAACACTCTCTACCGAAGTTGACACGAACATTTGGTGGAACAGGAAGCAGCCCCAATGCTATAAGCACTTCCTTGAAGTTAAGACCAGTCGCGCAGACCTCGATTTCTACCTCACCCAGACCTGGTTTTTGGCGGGTGCTAGGTCGCAAGGTCAGGGTATCTAAGATGCCAGGGGAAGCAATCTCCAAAGAGAAGTTTTCGCTGGCAGAAACGGAAGAAATTTTTCGAGGTTTACCGTTAGACTGTTCAGCAGTAATTGTGCCAATATCTACTTTCCTCATGATGAATTCTGCAATCTCAACCAGTTCATTTCCCTGGTCGTCCATGATGGTGATATGAAATTTTAAAATTCCTTCTCGGAACTGATTATTTTCTGTATATCTGATGTGGCTATATACTTTGCTTGGCAAAGGTTTTTTTATTTTCAGACTTTTATAGGAAAACGGTAAGTAAATACCTTCGTTTTCAATACTTAGAAAACCCGTGGCATTATCCAATAAAGCAGGATGCAACTTATATGAATTAATATCGGTGGCAAATACTTCGGGCAGTTCCAGAGCAATCAACCCCCGATCTGTTCCTAATTTTGCCTGCTTCAAGTTATTCCATCTAGAACCAAACTCTACAAATCCTGTTTGAAGCTTATGCTCTCCTTCTGGAATGATTATTTCCTTTTGATTACATCTTGCCTCAAGTTCTCTGATTTCCTGTTTTGCTGATGATTCTACTTTTATACAGGCTATTTCGCCCTTGGCGTGTTCGATCCATTGCTTTGACCCTGAGTTTGATTGGCTTGTTACCGAAAATTCAAAGCCCTCTCCTTTCTTCTTTAAAAGTGTACGAACTTCTTTTTCTTCATCATCTTCTATTACCAAGGGAGTCAAGAAAAATACTTCCCGAATTTCAATCGTTCCGTTCTGAGCATGGTTTTCAAAAGCGGCTAAAGCCATTTCCAAGTAAGCTGTTCCTGGAAGTGTCGCCTTACCCATAGCCCTATGTTCATCTAAAACCCAGTGTTTGATGACGCTAAATTTGCTGATGTATATCTCTTGCTGTTTCCCTTCAACTATACATTGATCGAATAAAGGGTGAGACACTTCTTTTAATTGATATTTGGAAATATCCAGGGTTGGTATTGATTGCTTCATCGCCTCTGCTACCATCCCCTCTTTCTGCCAGGAATCCCAGTTAATCGATACGGTAAATGTGCCATCTCGGTCGCTCCTATAGCAAGCAAAAGCGTCAATAAAAGCATTAACAGCAGCATTATCTACTTGCCCAAATCTACTTGCAATGGAAGTGATTGATGAACACAGAACAAAGAAATCCAGTAGAACATCCTTGAGAATTTTATTGAGAATTAGTATGCCTTTTATTTGAGATGCCAGCATACTTTCTGTCATTTCTGGCGTTTTTTGCGGAATCATGCTGCTAACAGAAACCTCGGCTGCATAGATTACACCATTGATCTGACCAAATCGCTCTTGGGCGAATGCGATCGCTTGTTGCATCTGCTCAAAATTGCTCACATCGGCGCTGACTACCAAAACTTCTGCACCTAGCTGTTTAAGTTTCTGGATTTCCCGAATCTTGAGGCTTGTATTATCTTGCTCATCGTTAGTAGCTAGCCATTGTTCCCATTCCTCTGGTAAAGGAAAAGCTAAACCTCCTGTCAGGATCAGCTTGGCTTGTACAGTCTGTGCAAAATGTTGGGCTAGGACAAGACCAATACCTTCTAATCCACCTGTAATGAGATAAACGCCTCCTTCTTTTAACCTTGATATCCCTTGGCCAGCTTTCTCCAATCGAATTGGCTCAAAAGTTTGCACCCAACGATGATTTCCACGGTAAGCAATAACTTTCTCAGAACTTAGCGTTTGTAACTCGCAGAGCAGCTGCTCTAAAAGTTTCGGCTCAGTCTTAACTCCTAATTGGGGAATAACAACATCAATGCTACGACAGATAATATTTGAGTATTCTTCCGCAATCACCCTAACGAGTCCGAGTAAAGTCGCCTTCTCTGGACACAGCAACTCTTCTCCGACAACTTCCTGCATATTGTTGGAGACAACCGCGATTTGATATTCATCAGTATAGTGTTTACTAAGTGCCTGGGCTAAAAACAGCAGACTGTAAAATCCATTTTCCTGAACTTTGTCAACTTCCTCAAGTCTTAATTCTGCGTCACTGTGCGGTGTAATACTCCATAAATGAACAATGGTTTTTGGGCGCTTATTTTGTGCTATAAGTTCATTGAGCAAGGCATCATAATCATCAGCTTGTCGAGGATTAAGGATATATGCGCGATCGCTCAACTTTGTAAACGCTGACCCAATCTTCACGGTAATCACATCTTGACCCTCAAGTTCGAGTCGTTTTACCAACTCAAAACCCAAACCGCACTCATCGATAAATACAAGAGTGCAAGACAAAACTGACTTTTGACTTAGTTGAGGGGCAAGCAGCAGAGAGCGTTTCCAAGATGGGACATAAAACCAGTCGGCTATGTCCAGCTTTTTGCCTAGTAGAGAGGTTGTAGGCAATTTCTTTTCACCAGTCTTGAGAGCGTTTACCTGTATTTTGGGTTCAATCCAGTAACGCTGACGCTCAAAAGGATAAGTAGGTAAAGGTATACGATGACGGCGCTCATGGGTATAGAATCCCGACCAATCTACTTGTACTCCAGCCAGCCATAGCTGACCCAATGTATTTAACAAGAATGCTACATCCGACTGACTTTCTTGTGGATAGCCCAAGGAAGTTAACACAATCTGCTGGGCTTCTTTATCAGGATGACGACGGGCAAATGCACTCAAAGTCTGCCCAGGGCCAACCTCTAGCAAAATGCGCTCTGGTTGTTTCAACAATTCTTGCATACTCTGAGCAAAGCGAACTGTTTGCCGCAGATGCCTAACCCAATAGCTTGGATCTGTCACCTCCGCTTCTGTAATCCAAGCTCCGGTAACATTGGATACAAAAGGAATTTTAGGAGGATTCAGTTTAACTTTTTTAACTTCCTCAGTGAAAAGCTTTAAGATGGCATCCATCATCACAGAATGAAAGGCATGGGAGGTATCCAGACGCATACACTCAATGCCTTGGGAAGCTAGCTGCTTCTGTAACACCTCCACAGCATCTATGAAACCTGAAACTATACAAAGAGATGATTCCTTAATCTCAGCTAGAGATAGTGTTTTGCCTAGCAGGGGTTGAACTTCTTGTTCTGAAAGTGGAATAGCAAGCATTGCACCTTCAGGCACTTGCTGCATGAGTTGTCCCCGTGCAGCTACTAGAGTTAAAGCATTTTCTAATGAGAGTACTCCTGCTAGACATGCAGCGACATATTCCCCGATACTTTCACCAATCATTGCTTGGGGATGTATTCCCCACTCCATCCACAATTTTGCTAGGGCGTACTCGATGACAAAGAGTGCTGGTTGAGCAATTGTGGTCTGTTTCAGTTGTTGCGCGGCTTCTTGAGTCTTTTCTGTGTTGGGGTAGAGTAGATGTCGCAGGTCAAGCCCTAGATGTGGTTGGAGAAACTCTGAGCAGATATCTACCTGCTCTTGAAACGTCGGTTCTGTCTGGTAGAGATCCAACACCATATTTACGGACTGTACTCCTTGCCCTGGAAACATAAATACGACGGGAGGATCTAGGCGATCCTGGTAGACCTGAAAAACCCGTTTCGGATCTTGTGTTTCTAAAGTAGCGATCGCATCATTAATGTCATGGCAAATCACCATCCGCCGATGGTTGAAAGCCCTGCGACCAACCTGAAGTGTGTAAGCAACATTCGCTAGGTTAACATTTGAATGCTGCTTTAAGTATGCAATTAGATTCGCAGTGGCAATTTCAAGTGCAGAGATGGTTTTGGCTGAGATTACCAACAATTGCCGGGGTCTGGATGCTTCCGAATGTTTGATTGGCGGAGCTTCTTCGAGAATGACAAAGGCATTGGTTCCACCATAGCCCCAGGAATTAACCCCAGTTAGACGGGGTGTGTGATCTGTCTTCCATTCAGAAATCTGAGTATTGACGTAGAAGGGGCTGTTGTTGAAATCGATTTGGGGATTGGCTTGTTCAAAGTGCAGACTAGGTGGGAGCAGCTTGTGTTTGAGCGCTAACGTAGTTTTGATGAGACTTGTTACACCGGCTGCTGCATCTAAATGTCCGATATTGGTTTTCACTGAACCGATCGCACAAAAACCCTTCTTTTGGGTAGTAGTGTGAAAAGCTTTTTTGAGTGCAGTGATTTCAATGAGATCACCCATAGCTGTTCCGGTTCCATGAGTCTCTATATAGGTTATATCCTCGGCATCTACTCCAGCATTTCTCAGGGTTTCTACAATTACCTCCGCCTGACCTTCTACACTAGGGGCAGTGAAATTTACTTTCAAAGAACCATCGTTATTGACTGCTGAACCCTTGATGACTGCATGAATGCAGTCTCCATCAGCAAGAGCATCCTCTAATCTCTTTAATACGACAATTCCAGCCCCACTGCCGAAAACAGTTCCCTGTGCTTTGGCATCAAAGGCTCGACAGTGCCCATCGGGAGACAACATCCCTCCTTGTTGATATAAATAGCCAGCTTTTTGTGGAACTTTAATTGAAACACCACCAGCCAAAGCCATATCACATTCTTCATTCAACAAACTTTGGCAGGCCAAGTGAACTGCAACCAATGATGTAGAACAGAAGGTTTGGAGAGTAATACTAGGCCCTTTAAGATTTAATTTGTAAGAGACACTTGTGGTTAGGAAAGCTTGACCACTACCATGTAGAGGTTGTAAAACTCCATCTACAAGATTTATAGTATCGCGGTTTGGATAAAGATTTTCTAATAGATAGGTGTTCATATTTGCCCCGGCGTAAACCCCAATCAAACCCTTATAGGTTTCAGGATCGTAGCCAGCGTTTTCAATTGCTTCCCAAGCACACTCCAGAAAGAGGCGATATTGGGGGTCTATAACTTCAGCTTCTTTAGGTTCAAAACCAAAAAATGAAGCGTCAAACTCCTCTACGTTTTCCAGTATCGATGCGGCTCTAACATAATTAGGATTATTTAGCAAGGCAGAATCAATATTTGAAGATCTTAAATCACTCTCAGAAAAAAATGAAATTGATTCTACACCGTCCTGCAAATTTTGCCAAAACTCATCAATATTTTTTGCACCTGGAAACTGACCTGCCATACCCACTACAGCTATATCTAAACCAGCTATATTAGAAAATGTTTCATGGATTTTCATTAGTACCTCTTTGATTAATTTTTTATAGAGCGCCCTTCTGTTTCATTCTTTTTTCTCTTCGTCTTTGCCCCCGTCCGCTCCTTTCTTCCATAGGTTTGTCAGCCTGTTCCATATTTAATGCTTTGCTCAAAGAACTGACTGTTGGACTTTCATAAAGACTGACTACAGGAATTTCTATCTGCAATTCTTTACCTAATTGTGAAATAACTTGAACACCTACTAAAGAGTCGCCACCGAGTTCAAAAAAGTTGTCGTGGATGCCGACTAAATCAATACCAAGTAGTTTTTGCCAAATATCTGCAATTGTTTGCTCAGTCTGATCTCTAGGAGCAAAATAAGCATTACTCAGATGAGGTCGTTGATGTACCGATTTTGATAGATTAGTCTTGCCTAAAGATTCCAAAAGAGCTTGGGCATTAAAATTGCGATCGCGTTCAATCACAGTTGCCAAATCTTCAGTCGATACCACAATCCGAGAGACTGCACTGTTGAGAGTACGCCTAAAAACCTCTATCCCCTCTGAAGGTAATATGGCATCCATCAAAAGGGTTTTATCATCAGAAATATCCTGTGTTCTAAATAATCGCTTCACTGCCTCTACTGCCATACCAACATCCTGCCAGTCAGTCCAATTAATCGAGAGTGTGAATGTGCGATCTTTGTTTGTTTTGTGGTAAGCAAAGGCATCAATAAACTCATTGGCAGCACAATAGCCAACTTCACTAAATTTCTTTTTAGAAACGATTGAGCTAAGAGATGAACAGAGAATGAAGAAATCTAGCTCAAAATCTTTCAAAAGGCTATCCAGTACTAGTGTACCCTTGACTTTCGGGGCCATAATATTTTCTGTCATCTCTCGCGTTCTTCGAGAAATCACACCCGCATAATCAGCAATTCCTGCACAATGAAGAACACCATTGATTTGGCCAAACTGTTTCTGGACTTTTGCGATCGCTTCTTGCATCTGTTCAAGTTTAGCCACATCAGCGTTCAGTACTAAAACTTCTGCACCCAGTTCTTCAAGTTCCTTTACTTTCAAAATTTTACGACTGATATGATCTTGGCGATCGTTAGTAGCTAACCATTGTTCCCACTCTTGTCTAGGAGGAAAAGCTGAACGTCCGATCAAAACTAGTTTGGCCCGTACCGCCTTCGCTAGGTGTGACGCTAGAGCAAGTCCAATGCCTCCAAGTCCACCTGTGATCAAATACACTCCTCCTTGCCTTAATCGTGATGTTTCTCCCTTTGCTTCCTCCAATCGGACTGCTTCAAAGGTTTGCACCCAGCGATGAAAACCACGGTAGGCAACAACTATATCAGAGGATTGTATTTGTAACTCATTCAGCAGATGATCTACAAGTTTCTCCTTTTGCCAACTTACTTCCCTTGGAATCACAACATCAATGCTACGACAGTTGATATTTGGATATTCTTGGGGAATGATCTTAACAGCTCCCAGTAGAGTCGCCTTTTCTGGGCATAGCACCTCTTCTCCAGTAACTAAGTGTATATTGTTGGAAATGACCGCTATTTGCAGTTCATCTGTAATCCGTTGTTTTCCAAGTGCTTGAGCTAAAAACAGCAGACTATAAAAACCTTTTTCTTGGGCTTGATCAACTCCTGCAAGTCCAGATTCAATTTGACCAACAGAAGTCACACTCCATAAATGAACAATCGTTTTTGGGATATTGTCTTGTGCTACTAGTTCATTGAGCAGGGCATCATAGTCTTCACGTTGTCTAGGATTAAGGCTATATGCACGCTCATTCAACTTAATAAACTTTGACCCCACCTTCACTATAATTACATCCTGACCATCAAGCTGAAGTCGTTTAACCAGTTCTTCTGCCAAGCCGCACTCATCGAGAAACACAAGAGTGCAAGACTTCTGAGTGATCAATTCCTTCTGGTTCAACAGTACAGCAGGTACAGATTGTTTCCACAAAGGTAAGTAGAACCAATCGGCAATATCTGGCTTTTTGCCAAATGACACAGGTTTAGCACTGTTATCCTGTCTGTGTTTATAGTCTTCAACCCAGTAACTCTGCCGCTCAAAGGGATATGTTGGTAGTGGGAGACGATGACGGTGTTCGTGGGCGTAAAATCCTGACCAATTTACCTGTACTCCATATAACCAGAGTTTACCGAGTGTGTTCAGTAAAAATCCTATATCTGACTGTTTTTCTTGAGGATGTCGTAATGAACAGAGTGCTAGAGAATCTGAATGCTTTTTAACAAAAGTACATAAACTGCTTCCTGGCCCCACTTCTAGCATGATGCAATTTGCCTCTTGCTGCAACGCAGAGATGCCAGCTGCAAACTGCACTGTTTGGCGTAAATGTCTTGCCCAGTAATTGGGATCTGTGGCTTCTTCTGCTGTTATCCAGGTTCCTGTGACGTTAGAGATAAAAGGAATCTGCGGCGGATTTAGTTTGACTTTTTTAACTTCTTTGATGAATGGCTCAATAATCGGTTCCATCATCGCAGAATGAAAGGCGTGGGAAGTATGCAAAGGGCGACACTCTACACCTAATGCTGTAAGTTGCTGATGAATCGTGTCTACAGCATTATGGGTTCCGGAAACTACGCACAAACGAGGAGCATTGCTGGCGGCTAAAGATAAATTTTCATTTAGTAAAGTTTTAATCTCTGCTTCTGTTTGTGAAACCGAAAGCATAGCACCTGCTGGAAGTTGCTGCATCAGTCGTCCACGGATAGCTACTATTGCCAAAGCATCTTCCAGGGCAAATACACCAGCAAGGCAAGCTGCGACATATTCCCCTATGCTATGACCAATCATCGTTTGGGGAGAAATGCCCCAGGACATCCATAATTTAGCGATCGTATATTCTATGACAAATAATGCAGGCTGAGTGATATCAGTTTGTTGCAGTCTTTCTGCTGCGGCTTTTGACTCAGACTCGTTGGGATAAATCAGCGATCGCAAATCCAATCCAAGATGGGGTTGCAGCAATTGACAGCACAAATCAACCTGTTGTTGAAAAATCGGTTCAGTCTGGTAAAGTTCTTTACCCATGTCCACATATTGAGCGCCTTGTCCAGGAAACATGAAGACGATGGGGCGATACTCCTGCGGAGTCACTTCTCTACGAGAGGCTGCGCCAACGTGAACGCCACTTTCAACTAAGCCAGTGAAAACTCTTTCTGGATCTTGTAAGACTACATCCTCAATATCTTCACACACCAGCACGCGACGATGATTGAACTCAGCACGCCCCACTTGCAGGGTATAGGCAACATCAGCTAAGTTCACATTGGGATGCGCTTTGAGATAATTAGCCAAATTTACTGTTGCTGTCTCCAAGGCAGAGCTAGTTTTAGCCGATAGACACAGTAAATATTTACTTTTGCCTTTTGACTTTTGACTTTTGACTTGTACTGGTGCTTCTTCTAGAATGACATGAGCATTAGTCCCACCTATACCCAAGGAACTCACGCCAGCACGACGAGGAGTACTTCCGGTTTTCCATTCTGCTAGCTTTGTATTGATATAAAAGGGGCTGTTGGCAAAATCTATCTGGGGATTTGGCTGCTCAAAATTCAAGCTTGCTGGTATCTGCTTGTGTTTCAGGGCTAAAACTGTTTTAATCAGTCCGGCAATCCCAGCAGCCGCATCTAGATGACCAATGTTTGTTTTTACTGAACCGACGGCACAGAAGCCTTTTTTGTTGGTACTACTACAAAAAGCTTGAGAGAGGGCGGCAATTTCAATCGGATCGCCTAAGGCTGTACCAGTACCATGAGCTTCAATATAGTTGATTGTCTCAGGCTCAACTCCTGCCAGCATCATCGCTTCGGCAATCACCTCTGCTTGACCATTGACGCTAGGGGCTGTATAGCCAACTTTACCAGAACCATCGTTATTGATGGCTGAACCTCTAATTACAGCATGGATGCAGTCACCATCTGCAAGAGCATCGCTCAATCGCTTGAGGACAACAACTCCGACACCATTACCAATAGTCGTTCCCTCTGCTTTGGCATCAAAAGCACGACAATGACCATCAGGAGATAGTGTCCCTCCCGATTCATGCAAATAACCTGTTTTCTGGGGTACGTGGATAGAAACCCCACCAGCCAAAGCCATATCACATTGATAATTCAACAAACTTTGACAAGCAAGTGTGGTTGCAACTAATGAGGTGGAACAAGCTGTTTGGATCGTAATACTTGGGCCAGTTAGATTTAATTTGTAAGAAACACGGGTAGTCAGAAAATCTTTATCATTACCAATTACTGTTTGATAGCATTGGGCCGATCCGATGGGATCGCGGTTTAAATCTAATGAATAATAGTTATTTAAGCTAGCACCAGCATAAATTCCGATCCGACTATCATACCTATTGGAATCATAGCCAGCATTTTCTAATGCTTCCCAAGCACACTCTAAAAAAATCCGGTGTTGTGGGTTAGTAACTTCTGCTTCTTTGGCATTAAAACTAAAAAATGCGGCGTCAAATAAATCTATATTTTCTAATATGGCACTAGACTTTACATAATTGCGATCGCTGAGTGTAACGGAATCTATACCGTCAGATACTATCTCTTCATTTGTGAAGAGAGAAATTGACTCTACACCAGATTGTAAATTTTGCCAAAATTCTTCAATATTTTTAGCACCAGGAAAACGCCCTGCCATCCCAACAATGGCAATGCCTTCTACAGCATCATTATCTATAGTGCTAATCATAAATCTTTTTACCTTTCTGACTCAATTGTTGTTTTTGGCGATTTATAGCCTCAATTTGCTTATTTGCGCGATCGCGCGTTGACTGAAGAGAAGGCACATCCTCTAGTTTCTGACTTAAATACTGCGCCAGTGAGTGAATAGTGGGATATTGAAACATTGTCATTACTGATATATCTCGCTGCAAAATTGCCCGCAGTTTGCTATTAACCTGAGCCATTAGTAACGAATGTCCGCCGATATCAAAAAAATTATCATTAATGCCTACTTTCTCCAGATGTAGCACCTCTTGCCAAATAGTTGCGATATTTCTTTCTACCTCTGATTTTGGGGGTTTGTAAGCTGCTGCGAGTGTTGGACTCAAGCCTTCAATTCCAAGCAATACATGCCGATCTACTTTTCCGTTGGGCAAGAGCGGTAGGGTGTCCAATAACTTGAGAGTAGATGGCACCATATACTCAGGCAGTTGTTTCTTTAAACTGTGCTGTACATCATCAATTAGTTGCTTCGGGCTACTCCAGGTCAATTTTGGTTCGCATTTCAAAATATCTGAGGACTGCTGATTGTTATCGTTGCCAATTGGACGTACTGCGTAGACGTTGTAAAGCCATGTCTGTGCCAGCAACCTGTCTTGTTCTACCGTCACGTGATAACCTCGCTGTTCTAGCAGGTTTGTTAGCTGTGTTAATCGTCCATTTGTATCGTGTACCTCAACAACAAGCTGCCGAATTTTAGACCAGTCTTCTTCTTCAATACCAGCTAAAACATCTAGTTCGCTTTTCTCAACATCTACCTTCAGCAAATCAATCCGCTCAAGCTGATGTTCTCGAATCACGTCTGAGAGAGTTTTGAGTTGGCAAGTAACTTGTTCGCTCGTTAAACGAGCTTCTAGCAACTCATCAATGATTTCCATTGATAAAGCAGTATTATCTTCAGTGACTGATTGCTGATTTAGCAGAAACGATTTCACAACTGCTCGTTCCTCTTCTCCATCAACAAAGCGCCCAGAAATAAGTGAGAGTTGGGGATAGTAAGTAAATGTCTCTGTTTTTAACTCACTTGCAAGCCCGCAATTAAACAGTTTTACATTTAAGCCATAGAGTGCTGTGTTAATGCGTAAAGCCTCGAAGACTGCCGGAATCGGCTCAAAGGCGTAAATGACAGAATTTGGATATTGTTGACCAATAAAAAGGGTGAACAGTCCGATATTTGCACCTACATCAAAGATACAGTCTCCCTCTGAAATGATAATGCCATGCTGCAAATATACCTGATCGGTGAAGATTTCTTGGTATGAGAACTCAGTTTCCTGTTTGTTCAGATAGGTAATTGCCATACCATTCGGCAATTCATACCAAGACTGGTCATGTAATAAACCTTCTCTTTTAAATTGAAGGAGCCGCCGTACAGTTAGCGCCTGGTTTGAATCTGGCACTAAATAGGCAACAAGACACTGATTTTTGAATTCATCTTCCTGCAATATAACAGTAGCTATTTTCACACCTGAGTGTTGATTCAGAATTGTTTCAATCTCTTCCAACTCGATACGCAAGCCCCTAAGTTTGACTTGGTGGTCAATTCGTCCCAAAAATTCGATGCTTCGATCTGGACGATAACGTGCTAAATCTCCAGTCTTGTATAGTTTATTAACTTCTGCCTTCTCAAACGGATTGCTAACAAACTTCTCATCAGTCAAATCCGGACGGTTTAAATATCCTCTAGCCAATCCCGCACCAGCAATACATAACTCACCAGCAACTCCAATAGGCACGGGTTGCAAATATTTATCTAAAATATATATTTGCGTATTGGTGATTGGGCTGCCAATAGGAACAATTCTTCGGCTTGTGTGATGTTGACAATTCCAGAAGGTAACATCAATAGCTGCTTCTGTTGGGCCATACAGATTGTGCAGTTCTGTATCAAAATGAGCAAAAAATCTCTCTTTCAGGTCAAAGGAAAGAGCCTCACCACTACAGATAACTCGTTTGAGACTATTACACTTTTCTAGACTTGGCTCCTCCAAAAAAACTTGCAACATTGAAGGAACAAAGTGAAGTGTGGTGATTTTCTCTTTAGCAATTAGTTCAACTAAATAACTGCTATCTTGATGACCTCCCGGTTTAGCTACAACTAACTGCGCTCCCGTAAATAGAGGCCAGAAAAATTCCCAAACTGATACATCGAAACTAAAAGGAGTCTTCTGCAACACTCGGTCAGATTCAGTTAATTGATAAGCATCTTGCATCCAAAGCAAGCGATTGCTCAAACCTCGGTGAACATTCATTACCCCTTTCGGTTTTCCCGTAGAACCAGAAGTATAAATTACATAAACAAGATGTTCTAGTTTGACATCGCTACTGGGATTATCTGGACTTTGATGTGCAACTAATGCTTGCCACTCGGTATCTAAGCAGATGACCTGAGCTTGGTATTGAGTTTGTAAAGACGTTAAATTTATTAGTTCCGCAGCAAGATGTTGTTGAGTTAGTAGTAACGGAACTTGAGCATCTACCAGCATAAACTCCAAACGCTCTTGAGGATACGCTGGGTCGAGAGGTAAATATGCACCACCCGCTTTCAAAATGGCCAGTAACGCCACTACCATTTCCACAGAGCGCTCCATGCAAATACCAACAAGAACATCCGGCTTTACACCTTGGTTTTGCAAATAATGCGCTAGTTGATTTGCTTGCTCGTTTAACTTGCGGTATGTAAGTTTCTGATTTTCAAACAGTAAGGCAACTGCATCCGGTGTCCTTTTCACCTGCTGCTCAAACAGCTGATGAATGCAAAGATTCTGCGGATAATTTTTGTTTGTATTATTCCACTCAACTACTAACTGATGTTTCTCTGCTGCTGTCAGTAAGGGCATTTCGGTAATGCAGCAGTCAGGGTTAGCAACAATACCTTTTAGTAAAGTTGCATAATGCTCCAACATCCGATCTATGGTATCTACATTAAATAAATCAGAGTTGTACTCGATAGTCACAACGAATCCTTGCTCTCTTTCTTCTACAAACAAAGTCAAATCAAACTTACAAGTGCCGTTATAACTTTCCTCACAACTGATGGATACATCTGCGACTTGTGGAGTCGGAATAGGAACATTCTGGAGAACGAATACCACCTGGAACAGAGGATTATAACTTAGGTCACGTTCTGGCTTCAGTTCTTCTACTAATTTCTCAAAAGGTAAGTCTTGATGAACATAAGCTTCTAAAGCCGTTGACTTCACTCGTGTCAACAACTCCTTGAAACTAAGTTCACCAGAAAAGTCTGTACGCAGGACTAAAAAATTGACAAAGAATCCAATTAATGACTCTATTTCTGCTCTGTTACGACTGGCAATTGGTGAACCTACTAAAATATCAGTCTGACCTGTGTAGCGATACAGCAAGGTTTTGAAGGCTGTAAGCAAGGTCATAAATAGAGTTACTCCCGAATGACGGCTCAAATTCTTTAGCTCTTTTGTCAGAGTTTGAGAAAGAACTAATTTCGCTTGAGCACCTTTGAATGTTTGAACTGGCGATGTCTGATGACAAGAAGCAAAGCTTCTACGCGGACGGTCAGTTGGTAAATTTAATACAGGAAGCTCACCGCTTAACTTTTGTTTCCAATAGCTAAGTTTTGGTTGAATGCGATCGCCATCAAGCCATTGTCGTTGCCAATTGACAAAATCCCGATACTGAATGGGTAATTCAGGAAGTGGTGTACCCCTTTGGGGAAGCAAGCTACGCGTAGCGTCTCGTAGAGAGAGTTTGCCCGTGGAGAATGCTTCATATAGTGCAGCTAGTTCTTTGATCAGAATACCGATAGACCAACCATCTGCAATTATATGATGCATAGTGATAATTAAATGATAATTTTTATCACTTAATTGTAAAATTTTAGCACGCAAAAGCGATTGAGCAGATAAATCAAATGGCTGCTGTGCAAATTCTGTAGCCAAACGTTGTGCTTCTTGAGTGTGTTCCTCTTTTGATAGTGAACGCAAATCCTCAACCGCCAAAGTTAAAGGTGGCGCTTGATTTATAATTTGGGCTGGTTGTCCATCAACTACTGTAAAGCTTGTCCGTAATACTTCGTGTCGTCTAATAATTTCGTTAAGACAATCTTGTAAAATTGCTAAATTAATGCAGCCTTTGAAGCTAATAACTATCGGAATGTTATATGTAGGACTATCGGGAGTTAGCTGATGGATAAACCATAATCCCTGCTGGCCAAAAGATAGAGGCTGAATGGATGTATTTTTCTCTTGTTTGGCAAGGGATATTGACGGTAGTGCAGCTGTTGTCAGTTGAGCGAGGATTTTTGTAGCTAGCGATCGCGTACTCATCCCTGCAAAGAAGTCTGCTACTGATACTTCTACCTCTAAATCAACCTCAACTCGGTTTTTCAACTCAAACACTTTTAAAGAATCAAGGCCCAGAGCGCTTAATGGTTCATCAGGACTGATATCATCTGGTGCGATCGCCAGTACTCTCGCTTCCTGTTCAATCAGATAGATTTCTAAAAGCTGTTGACATTCCTTGGGAGAAAGCGCCAAAAGTTCAGAACGCTGTAATCGGGTTTCCTCTCTGACAATATTGCTAATTTTGAGAATGTTGCTGACAACTACATTCAGTTCACCATTCTGAAACTGAGTGCGAGTTGCACGACGTTGAATCTTACCACTGGAAGTTTTGGCAATACTACCTGGTTTAATCAAAACTACAGCATAAACTTGTACTTCATGTTCTTCAGTCACAGCTTGACGAATTGCAGATATAACTTCTTCTAAATTTGGCTTGGCGCGAAACTTCAATTCTTGGACGATTACCAACCGTTCTTCGTTGTTAACCTCGACTGTAAATGCTGCACTAGCACCAGAATTTAAAGATGGATGACTGCGTTCTGCGGTTAATTCTATATCCTGTGGGTAAAGATTTCGACCACGAATAATAATTAAATCTTTGGCTCTACCTGTAATGAAAAGCTGGTTATTTTGTAAAAAACCTAAATCTCCCGTCCGCAGAAAAGGGCCTACACCTGTATCTGATAAATAAGCATGGAAAGTTTCTGCTGTCTCTTGATCGCGATTCCAATAACCTTGGCCAACACTCGGTCCAGATACCCAGATTTCCCCGATTTCATCAGGTTTACAACTACTGAGGGTTTCGGGATTAGCGATCGCCACTTCCAGTTGTGGTATAACTCGACCACAACTGACAAAATGATAGACATCTTCAGTACTCTGGGACTGGGTACTGGGGACTGGGTACTGGGGAAGAAATTCTTTTGAAGCCTCCACGTCACTCGGCTTTAATATTTGGTTAGGGTCTGAATCCTCATGCAAATCTTCCCGCTCCCCAGTCCCCAATCCCCAATCCCCAGTCCCCAGTCCCCGCTCCCCAGTCCCTAGTCCCCAATCCCCAGTCCCCAATTCAACTACCCGATTCGATTCTAATGCAGACTTTTGGACTGTCTTGATAATCGGTGATGTTGCCTTCTGCACACCAGAAACCATCAGAGTTGTTTCAGCCATTCCGTAACAAGGGTAGAATGCCTCTTTACGGAAGCCACAATCGACAAAAGCTGCTGCAAACCGCTCTAGAGTATCATCCCGAATCGGCTCCGCGCCGTTAAATGCCACACTCCAACTACTCAAGTCAAGAGTCTCTTTTTGTTCAGGAGTAATTTTTTGAGTACATAACTCATAAGCAAAATTCGGGCCACCACTAGTTGTCCCTTTGTAGTGAGAAATAGCTTGTAACCAACGATAAGGACGTTGGAGAAAGGAAGTTGGAGGCATGATGATGCAAGGAAAACCTCCATACAAGGGTTGCAATATTCCTCCAATCAGGCCCATATCGTGGTACATCGGCAACCACGTCACGAACTTACTTTCTGGAGAATGCTCCATAAATTGGTAAGTTGTATCAGCATTGTGCAGTAGGTTTCCATGACTAATCATTACACCCTTTGGTGTCCCTGTAGAACCAGAAGTGTATTGCAGAAAAGCTAAGGTATCTCGATCAATAGAGGGTTGTTGCCAAGTATCTTCTATTCCCAGAGCAAGATTATCTGTAGTTAGCCACTGTAAGGATTCTAACTCAGTCTTTTGTGACATTAAAGACTGCACTGTAGGCAGGATTTCTGTCGTAGTGAGTGCGATCGCTGCTTGTGCATCTTTTGCAATAGCTTTTATTCTCGGTGTGTTGCGCTCATTTCTAGGGGGATATGCCGTTACAGCCACAACTCCCGCATATAAACAACCGAAAAAAGCAACCAAAAAATCTAGTCCGGCTGGATAAAGTAGTAAGGCGCGTTCTCCAGTCAAACCCAATGCTTGTAACTGAGCAGCTATTCGACGCGATCGCCTATCCAATTCTTGATAGGTTAGCGTTGTTTGTTCTGTTTCCCCATCCAGCAAGAAGGTAAAAGCATCTCTGTTTGGCTGAGTAGAGCTTCTGAAGCGCAGTAAGTCAACAAATGTAGAACTACTGCCAGAAGCTTCAAGGAAGCAATGAGAATATTGATTCATTTTGATTTTCTACTAGATACAACCCTGATACACTGCTACTCTTCGTCTCGCTCTGACTAGAGAAAAATCAAGAGGAAATCATTAATTCAGCCAATTACTTAAAATTGTCTAAATCCTAATTAGTGATTTTCTGGGAGCAATATCTAGCTTATTGCGAGTAATTTTTATTTATCTTCAGATACACTAACGAGAATTAGTTGCTTTAGCAATAGAAAAAGTATAGAAAGTTAATATCAACAAAATCATCTTATATAAATTTTACTTATATAGCTTTATTTACATCTGTAGATAGATGATAAATCTAAAAACGTCATTTTCAGACAGTAAATCATGGGAAAATCAATATTCCCTGACAAAGGAAAAATGACCAATGCCCCATTTTCAAGTTAAAACTCCACGAGCGATCGCCCGCAACCACCCGATGAAATTAACTTGTCCTCATCCCTAATTCCTAGTCACCAATCCCTATTTACAAGACAGAAAAGTAGTTTTAGCTAGCAATACAATCTCTGATTGTATGTCAAGCAAATAAGCTGTTTCAAAAGAATTTATTGTTTAGTATCTATAAGCTAAATGAAAAAAACTATTAGTTGTCTTGTGTCTTGCATCGCTTCATAATATGATTCAAATAATTTCAACTTAAATGACAATTTTTTTCAGAGATTGTCATTGTATCTTCAGGTACAACCAAGTAGTGTGATTGAGTGTAAGCGGATAAATGAAGTTAGATAAATTGTTTCAAAGCCTGCTGCTGACAGGTACGGTTGTTCTTTTTATCAGCGCTCCTGGTAAAGGCGAGGAAGTACGAGAAGATGTTCAAGGCGAATCTTTTAACCAAGTGATAGGGAAATCTACTTCACCGCAAACATTATCTGGTAAAGCAAGTAAAAACATTTCCCAACTCAGCGAAATTGAACTTCCCGCAACTAGCGCTCAAATGCTAGTGCAGATACCAACACCAACCAACCCTCCAAATCCAGAACCAAGAAGTGGGGATCAAGTTGTACCAATCATGGGAGTTAAAGCCAATCCCACAAACAAAGGTGTGGAGTTGATTTTAGAGACGACTCGTGGGGAACAACTGCAAGTTAAAAATCGCAGTACAGGTAATAATTTTATTGCAGATATACCTGGCGCACAGTTGCGTTTACCATCGGGAGAAGCTTTTATATTTCGTTCAGAAAAACCCCTTGCAGAAATTACTGAGATAACAGTTACAAATATCGATGCGAATACTGTCCGAGTGACGGTGGTGGGTGAGAAAACTTTACCCAAAGTTGAGTTATTTGATGATAATGCCGGGCTGGTGTTTGGTATAAATTCTGTAGTAACGGCGACTTCTCCACCGCAGCAACCCCAAACACCACAAGATCAACAAAAGCCAGCAAGCGAGACACCGCAGCAACAACCAACAGCACAGCAGAATGAGCCGATTGAGTTGTTGGTGACGGGGGAGCAAGATAGATATAACGTACCAGAAACGTCAACTGCTACTAAAACCGACACACCACTGCGCGATATTCCCCAATCGATTCAGGTGGTGCCGCGACAAGTGCTGGAAGATCGCAAGGTAAGAAGTGTAAATGAGGCAGTGGAAACGGTCAGTGGCGTTGTTGATGGCGGAACCAACTTCGGTGCGCCTTCAGGAGGCAGAGTTATTAGAGGATTTGTGCAGAACGGAGATTTCCGCAATGGGTATCGAGATACAAATGATAGCTTTTCGCTGACAGGCATTGGGACAATCGAACAAGTAGAAGTTCTCAAAGGCCCCGCCTCAGTTCTATTTGGCGCTGTAGAACCGGGTGGAATCGTCAACGTTATTACCAAAAAACCTTTGAGTGAACCCTACTACAGTCTTGGATTTGAGGCAGGAAATTTTGGATATTATCAACCCAGCATCGATTTTTCAGGGCCATTAAATACTGATAAAACTGTACTCTATCGCTTGATTGCGAGCTATCAAGATTCGAGCGGATTTCAAGATTTCGTCCACACAAATATAACCACGATCGCACCCTCAATCACTTTGAAATTGGGGGATAGGACAGACCTGAATCTATACTATGAATACACTAACTATAATGGATATCCGAATCAGTCTGGCAGTTGGTTTTTCAGCAATGGTAGCTTGCTGCCTGCGAATCTCTTTCTCGGCTATCCTAATTTAACCTTTATTGATGCCACGACTCAAAAATTTGGCTACACACTGAATCATAAATTTAGCGACAACTGGCAGATTCGTAACAATTTTGCGGTGGCTGCTACTAACACTAGAGACGGATTTGCCTCAGGATCAGATATAGTCAACGATCGTTTACTAGTAGGTATTGACACTGAAAAACGTGAATACACAATAGATAACTATTTTGGACAGATCGACTTGCTTGGAAAGTTTAAGACGGGATCGATTTCGCACCAACTTTTAGTAGGTTTTGATTTTAATCGCAATGTTCAGACTTTTGAGGATTTGATTGCCGATCCTGCTCTTCCTAATCTAGATCTCTTCAACCCAAATTACAATATTTCAAACCCCGTATATATTCCAAATTATAGTTTCGATTCATCTACCCAATCTTACGGTGCTTACCTTCAAGATCAAATCAGTGTTTTGGATAATCTGAAGCTATTGGTTGGCGGGCGCTTAGATTGGGTTTCACAGAATGTGACAAATAGTGGAATTGATTCTCCCGAACAGAATGATAGTGCTTTCAGCCCCCGAGTTGGATTGGTGTATCAGCCGAGCAAATCTGTTTCTCTCTACACCAGCTATAGTCAATCTTTTCTCCCTACTTCTGGATTCAATCCTGATGGTAGAGCGTTTAAGCCAACCGCAGGAACCCAATATGAAGCAGGTATTAAAGCTGACTTTCTAGACGGAAAGCTTTCAACAACATTGGCAGCCTATCAAATCACCAAGACGAATGTTACAACTCCCGATCCAAATAACCGTGATTTCTCGATTCAAGTGGGGGAGCAAAGGAGTCGAGGGATTGAGTTAGATATTGCGGGTGAGATTCTACCAGGGTGGAAGGTGATTGCTTCTTATGCCTATACTGATGCAGAAGTTACCGAGGATAATGCCATTGCTGTAGGCAACAAATTGCTGGGTGTACCAGAGAATCAAGCTAGCCTCTGGACAACATATGAAATCCAAAAGGGCAATCTGAAGGGTTTGGGATTTGGTCTGGGGCTTTTTTATGTGGGCACGCGGGCAGGAGATGCGGATAACACGTTTCAACTACCCGATTACTTGCGTACTGATGCGGCGATTTACTATCGTAGGGATCGTTTAAATGCTGCGATCAATATTCGTAATCTATTTGATACGGACTATTTTAGTTCTACCTACGGTTACACTTTAGGTCTTGAAAGAGGTGCGCCCTTGACAATCATCGGCTCTATTCGTTGGGAGCTTTAACTCACTGTTGTGTTGGTAATCGGCTGGACAACGTGTTGCAATTATCCTATTGGTACTGATTCTCAATGCTTTTACGTCGTTTCATCTATCTACTATTATTAGGAGTTTTGATGTTTGCACTTATTTCGGCTTGTAGCAAGAATCCGAATTATAGTGCTACAAGCTGGAAACAGCCAATGCAAAACTGTCGAAAGGTAGAGCATTTGATGGGAAAGACTTGTATCCCTCTCCAGCCTCAACGAGTCATAACGATATGGTCAAGTTTTTTGGCTGATACACTAGCATTGGGGATTAAACCAATTGCAACGGGATATGATTCTAGTGAGCCTTTTCCAGAATATCTTCGAGACAAAGTAGATGGAGTTGATTTGATTGGAAGCGTAAATGAACCAAACCTCGAAAAGATTTTGCTCCTGAAACCCGACCTAATTTTGGCTCATCCTTATATTTTGAATGTTTATTACAAGCAGATATCTACGATTGCGCCTACGGTCATCATAGGGCATCCCGATTTACTCACTCGTCGTTGGGATCAAGATTTGGTAGACCTTGGCAAGGTTTTAAATAAAGAAGAAGCTGTCAATCAATTAATTAAGGAATATTGGCAGCGGATTGAAAAACTTAAACAAGCCTTGGGTAGCCGTCGTCACCAAATGCAGATTTCAGTTGCCTCGACAAAGGCATTATCTGGAATTTGGTCTTATGGCGAAAAAAGTCCTGTTGGCAGAGTCCTCAATGATATTGGACTAGAACGCCCATTGTCACAAAGGGGGAATTTTTTCTATATAGAAAATATTTCTGAAGAGCGTCTGTCTGATATTGACGGTGATGTTCTCTTCTTTTTATCTTGGGGAAGCAAGGGTGCTAAGGAGACTTTAGAAAAGCTTCAACAAAAACCTTTATGGCGACAACTTAAAGCGGTTCAACGAAATCAAGTTTATTTCGTTGACGGGCTGCGCTGGCATGAAGGCGATATCTTTGCAATCAATACAATAATTGATGACTTATTTAGATACCTGATCGACCGTCCCAGGTTTTAGCACCTCACCAAATCGCATTGCTCCCCTTCTAATACTTGTTGGGTTTTGGGGAAAAGGTGAAGGAGAAAGGGGAAAGAAAAAACCTTTAACCTTTTCCTCAAACCCAATTCCGAGTTAAAAATGCAAAAACCGAGCAGTATTGGCTCCCCTTCTAGTTTTAGTTAAAGGATTAAAACTAAAGTACCCATAACTACTAAACTGGTTCCTAATATCATTTTCAAGTTTAATGGTTCTCCTAGAAAAATAACCGAAAACAATAAAACTAATACCAAGCTTGATTTATCAATTGGTGCAACCAGGGAAGCTTTGCCTGTTTGTAAAGCTTGGAAGTAAAAAATCCATGATAATCCTGTAGATACTCCAGATAATAATAAAAAAATCATCGTTCTTTGGGAAATAGCTAAGATATTAACTACATTTCCTTGAAAAAATACAATTCCCCAAGCAATTACTAAGATGACAACAGTTCGGATTGCTGTTGCTAAATTAGAGTTCACATTTTCTACTCCAATTTTGGCAAAGATAGTTGTTAATGCTGCAAAGCCAGCCGAAAGTAATGCATATATCCACCACGTTATGGTGTTGTTCTCCATTTTGCCTCCTGGCTTGTTAGTCAAAATTAGTAGTGTTATTTAGACTCATGTTAGATTAGACATCTCCAGAAATTAAATATGCGTTATCCAGAATCCTTGTAGAGACGTAGCAGTGCTACGTCTCTACATTCATTTTCACAGATGTCTATTAAATTACTCGCTGCACTGCGATCGCTTGTCAAAAGCAAGTATCCTGATGGGATGTCTGCGATAGACATCTTCAGAAACTTAGAAGTTTTTGGGCGATCGCCAGCACTAAAAGCAGACTATTGACCTCAGAATATTTTACGTGCTTCTAGATGAGCAAGAATATCTGAGCGATCGCGCCACACAGGACGCAACTTTTTGTTAGCGAACATCTGTAACTGGTCGCTAATGTGGGGCGATCCGGGTTGACTTGCATTACCATAGCTGGTAAGTGCCATTGCCCGTACAGGGTTGGAAAATTCAATCGCAGCCACATAGGAATCACCTGCAACGGCTTGGAACTGATCGTTTGCTTCAGGAGCAAAATAGAGCGCACGAAAAATTCCCAGGCTGCCATCCCCACCATTAGCAGATACATCCATATCACCCAATCGTAGCCGAAAAACCTTGCCCCACGGGACATCAAGCGCCCCATAAGTCTTTTTTACCTGTGCTGCTACTACTTGCAGAGTTGCAACTGCACTTTCAGGGTTAGCTAAACCATTGGGTGTGGTGCGTGGAGAATTTTCATTCCAGGGTTTACTAAAGGTCTTATCTAAGTCCATCTGTTGTACCCAAAAGGCAAAGAGTACGGCCCCACGACTATCTGCATTAGCTTGTCGATCCCACGCTTCTAAGACATTAGCTGCTTTTTGCCCTAAGTCCTGACCATATTTGCGGGCAGCCGGAATTAAATCATCCAAAATCCGATCGGCCAGTTCCATACGGGTAGAGTGCTTATCTGCAACCATTTGATCAAAAGAGATTTTGTCATCCTCAGCCAACATCCTTACAGAACGTTGGGAGCGAAAATCCATAAAACGGGGTGCCATGTAAGGCGGGTAATCATCTGCTTTAATGGCGGCTGGAAATGTCGTTGTCCAAGGTGGGTCATTTGTATTTTGTAACCAGCCGCTTTTAGGGTCAACGATGCGTGGTAAATCTCGGTAAGGATGAATTTTTGTCCACAAGGTTTTAGATGTATTTCCGGGGATTATGCCTTGCCAGTATTTAAAATCACCAAAGGAGCGTACTGGAACTTGACCGTTGAATAGGTGCATAATATGCCCTTCTTTATCTGCATACATCACCGTAAACATCGATAGTTGTAGACGCCGGAGTGCGGTTTCAAACTGGGTAAGGTTTTTTGCTCGTGCCATATCCCACCACTGCTGGGCTACACCTGGTCGGTCAAGACCTGCAACTCTTAGCGCCACGGCTTTACCATTCTTCTCGGCTACCACAGGTCCGTGGACAGAACTTTTTACTACTAATGGTTGTTCTTGCAAGGAACCATCTTTCTGCTTCACCTTTAGGAAAAGAGTTTTGGAAAGGAAGTTATGAACTTTGTCGTCAAAGCGGTATCCATTAGCTGCTAGTGTGAGTTCATAAACATCCCAACCATCATAAGTGTTAACGGTGTGAGTCCAACCTAAGTTGTTGTTAAATGCGATCGCTAATACGGGAATACCTACAAGTGTTGCTCCATAAGCATCAATTCCTGGTGCGGTGATTTGGGCTTCGTACCACAAAAATAAATCTGACCAAGGTAGATGTGGGTTGGCTAGCAACATGGCGTTCCCATTGGTAGAATGACTTGGTGCGATCGCCCAACCATTAGATCCTGCTTGCAACTTTTTTTTGCTCAGGTCTAATACTTCCTCAGAATTGACCACAAAGGTGAAATTGAGTACCCGATGTAAGTGAGCCATGACATCTTCTGCCTTGACTGGTAGCACCACCTCAACTTCATCATCAATCAAGTTAGGATTTTGTTTTGCATAGGCATTAATTCCAGTAGCAAAAGCATCAAGATAACTACGAAAAGTTGGACTCTGTGCCTTGTACCAAGAACGAGCGCGTTCTGGGACTCCCACAGTCTGTACCCAACGATCTGACTCCAGGTATTTCTCTCCCCAATATTCAGCTGCGCGTCCCCGTGCTTGACCATAAAGACGCAAAAGCAAATCTCCATGACTTTGCATTTGTGCCCAACCAAAGGCATAAAATGCACTCTGGTCATCTTTGCCGTAAATATGCGGCACGCCATAAGTGTCCCATAGTATCTCTGTGGCTTTTGTTGGTACAGCTATAGTGCGGCTACCGACAAACAAAACCAGTATCAAACTGAGTATTAAGGGTAAAAAGCGTATTGATTTTCTCTTGTAAACTTTGAGTAAAATATCAATCCTCATTAACACCACCATCTATAGATGTAACGCTTGGGGATTGGGGAGAATGGCACTAAGAAAAGGGAAAATCGTTGAGGCAGCAGGGGTGCTCTTGTGCAAAGGAGCAGGGGAGAAAGAAGAAGTTTTAAGCATTGCGTTCGGATATTTAGAAATTCCCCTCTGCGCCCCTGCCCCCCTGCTCCTCTGCAATCTTTACGCTGCATACCCTTCAGCTTAACTTAGTGCCATTCCCCCCTTGTCCTCTTGTCTCTCCTGCTCCCTACTTTCAAGTCAGATTTAAGTTGATCTAACAATACCACTTTGTTGAGAAATTATGTCAAAGTTATAAGTGTATCCTTTATTCCTTTTAAAAAATGGGGGAAAGGCTACACGATCGTGTAATCTATATATTTATCAATAAAGATTATCAACTCTAATGATTAAAAAGCTCTTAAATATTGAGAGTGCTAATTAAAGTGACGGCAAGATAATGATAGAAGCCACTACAGTGTCACCTAGAGGATTGAAAAAGCCACAAATGTCAGCCTTATTTGGTCTGGTGTTGGGACTGTGTATGCTGTTAATTTGCTTGGTGTACAGTGTGATGCTAGGTGCAGTAGAAATACCTATAGGCAAGATTTTGACATCTTTTATAGCCTTTGATGGTTCCTACGATCACCTAATCATTCAAACCGTGAGATTACCGCGATCGCTAATTGCGATCCTTGTTGGTTCAGCCCTTGCTGTATCGGGAGCATTGATGCAGGGTTTGACGCGAAACCCCTTAGCAGATCCAGGTATTTTAGGTGTTGAGTCGGGAGCCGCCCTCTTTGTCGTTGTCGCAACTTTTGTTTTTGGCAGTTCATCCTTAAGTATTTACGCCCTTGTGGCCTTTCTAGGTGCGGGAGTAACAGCAGTGCTAGTTTACATCCTTGGTTCTCTGGGACGGGGAGGAGCTACCCCACTGAATCTGACGGTAGCAGGAGCGGCGTTAACTGCTCTGATGTCTTCCTTCACCATCGGTATCCTGATTGTTAGTCAACAAACACTCGAGGAAGTTAGATTTTGGTTAGCTGGTTCATTATCTGGTCGAGATTTTAATTTATTCTTACAACTACTGCCTTTCGTCGGTATGGGATTAGTAGTAGCTTTTGCCCTTGGCAGACAAATTACCACTATGAGTTTAGGTGAAGATGTCGCTAAAGGCTTGGGTCAGCAGACAGCCTGGATTAAAATAATTACCGCTATCAGTGTAGTTTTATTAGCAGGAAGTTCCGTCGCTCTTGCAGGGCCAATTGGCTTCATTGGTTTAGTTGTTCCCCATATAGTGAGATTTTACATTAAAGCCGATTATCGTTGGATATTACCTTATTGTGCAGTTTTGGGTGCTATTTTACTCTTGGTCGCAGATATTGCCGCCCGTGTATTGCTTAAACCACAGGAGTTACCTGTAGGTGTAATAACAGCAATAGTTGGCGCTCCTTTTTTTGTCTACCTAGCTAAGTCAAAGGTGAGAAAATGAGTTTTGATTGGCTAGTCATTCGTTCGCAAGCGATATCTTTCCGCATCGACCGACGTGTACCAGTCGTATTGTTATGTTTGACAGTAGCGATCGCAGTAGCGATGGTGATGAATGTAGGGCGGGGTGAATATCCAATCTCGCCTTTAGATATCGTGAAAACTATATTGGGTTTAGATACAGGAAACCCAGACCATCTGTTCGTGATTCAGAATTTGCGTCTACCCCGCACCCTTGTAGCTTTTCTGGTCGGAGTGGCGCTGGCAATTTCTGGCACTATCTTTCAAGGACTGACACGCAATCCATTGGCAGACCCAGGTATTATCGGCATCAACGCTGGAGCAAGTCTGGCGGCAGTTACAGTAATTGTGCTATTTCCATCAGCACCGATTTATACTTTGCCTCTATCAGCTTTTGCTGGTGCATTACTGATGGCTGTTTTAATTTACTCACTGGCTTGGAATCAAGGTAGTTCTCCGATTTTATTAATTTTAATGGGTATTGGCTTGTCTGCGATCGCCAGTGCCATAAACAGCTTAATGATTACCTTTGGGGACATTTATGACGTTAGTAATGCTTTGGTTTGGTTAGCTGGGAGCGTCTATGGTCGGACTTGGGAGCAAGTCTTTTCCTTGTTATCTTGGTTAATTGTTTTTGTCCCAATGGCTTTGACACTAGCAAGGCATTTGAACGCTTTAAATTTAGGAGATGATGTCGCCAAAAGTTTAGGTAGTCAAGTGGAATGGCAACGTGGTTTACTCATACTGGTGGGTGTAGCCTTAGCAGGTGCAGGAGTAGCCACCGCTGGAAATATTGGTTTTGTTGGTTTAATCGCACCCCATTTAGGACGACAGTTGGTAGGTGCAACCCATGAAAGCTTGATTCCTACTTCCGCACTCTTGGGGGGAGTGATTGTTGTAATGGCAGACTTGCTAGGAAGAACGCTGTTTGCACCTATCGAACTTCCTTGTGGGGTAGTTACTGCTGCTGTTGGTGCTCCTTATTTTCTTTATTTATTAATTCGTAACCGCAAAAAATAAGGGACTGGGGATTGGTAATTTGGTAAAAACAATATTTTATCAACCCAAAAATCAGGTTTTCATAAATCCAAACTCAAGAATCTAAAATGGTTTCACTTATGAAAGGACTCTCAACCAAAAGTCTGTCTTTAGCTTACGATGGTGCTACGATTATCCGTGACCTAAATTTGTCAATCCCCACCGGACAAATTAGTGGTTTAGTTGGTGCTAATGGTTGTGGTAAATCAACTTTGTTACGAGGTCTGGCAAGATTGCTTAAACCCCGTGGCGGTACAGTATATCTTGATGGCACATCTATTTTTAATCTTTCCACCAAAGAAGTAGCCCAGCAGTTAGGTATTTTGCCTCAAGGGCCAGTAGCACCGGAAGGGTTAACAGTGCGAGATTTAGTAGCACAAGGACGTTACCCTTATCAAAATTGGTTACAGCAATGGTCGGTAAAAGATGAAAAAATCGTGCAACAGGCACTAGAGATTACAGATTTATTGGAATTAGCAGATAGAGCATTAGATACTTTGTCTGGTGGACAACGACAAAGAGCTTGGATTGCAATGGCGTTGGCACAAGATACAGATATTTTACTTTTAGATGAACCGACTACTTTTTTAGATTTGGCGCACCAGATAGAGATTTTAGATTTGTTGTATGAGTTGAACCAAACTCAGGGACGAACAATTGTGATGGTACTACATGATTTAAATCAGGCGTGCCGTTATGCCGATTACTTAGTTGCAGTCAAAGATGGTCGAATTTTTGCTGCTGGAGAACCAAAACTAGTGATGACTCAAGAAATGGTTCGGGAGGTTTTTGGGTTGGAATGTCGGATTATTCCTGACCCAGTGGTAGAGACGCCGATGTGTGTACCGATAGGACGCAAGGGAAAAGTAGTAAATAACAAACAGATGTACTTAAATTCCTAATTCGATTTCTACTAGAAATATCGCTCCCATCAATCATCCAACTACAAACAATAAACAGTCGTGGCAATCACATCCAAATCTTCTAGAGTATCTAAAAATCAGAGAAATTCAGCCCATCCTTTACAACGTTTGCTCAACTATGGTAGCCAATATCACCAACAAATTTTGCAGGCAACATCATTTTCTATCATCAATACGATTTTAGATTTAGCTCCACCGTGGTTAATTGGGATTGCGGTAGATATTCTCGTAGAGCAGCAAAATTCTGTATTTGCCAAATTCGGTATAAAAGATATATTTTGGCAATTTTTACTACTTTCATTGATCACTATTATTGTCTGGATACTAGAATCGATTTCTGAGTACGCATATAATAGACTTTGGCGGAATTTAGCCCAAAATATCCAGCATAATTTACGCTTAGATGCCTACAATCATGTACAAGAATTAGATTCGGCTTACTTTGAAGAAAGCAGTACTGGCGGCTTGATGTCAATTTTGAATGATGACATCAACCAGTTAGAAGATTTTTTAAATTATGGAGCCAATGAGATTATCAGTATTATCACCTCACTGATCATTTTAACTAGTGGTGCATTCTTGATTTTACCCCCCTCCATCACCTTTGCCGCCATGTTACCAATGCCATTTATTGTTTGGGGTTCCTTTATTTATCAAAAGCGTCTGGAAGCTCGTTATGCTGAGGTGCGGGAAAGGGTAAGCTTTCTCAACTCACGACTAGCAAATAATATTAGTGGTATTACCACAATTAAAAGTTTCACTGCTGAAAATTATGAAAGCGCTAGATTAGCAGGAGAAAGCGAAGCATATAGAAAAAGTAACACGAAAGCAATTAAACTTTCTGCTGCATTTGTGCCCTTAATCAGAATGCTAGTTTTAGCAGGGTTCACAGCTTTATTGTTTTGGGGAGGTATGGCAACACATGTTGGAAAAATATCTATTGGTAGTTACAGTGTTTTACTCGTTTTATTACAGAGATTATTGTGGCCTTTAGTAACATTAGGAGAAATCTTTGACAAATATCAAAGGTCAATGGCTTCTAGCAATCGGGTGATGAATTTATTAGATACTCCCATCAACATTGCTACGGGAGACAAATGTTTACCTATTGAGCAAGTTCGTGGTGAAATTGACTTCAAAGAAGTTACTTTTGCTTATCAAGATAGAGAGTCAGTAATTAAAAAACTATCCTTACATATCCCCGCAGGTGAAACGATCGCGATTGTTGGTTCTACGGGTTCTGGCAAAAGTACTTTAGTTAAATTATTATTGCGATTATATGATATTTCTTCTGGGACAATTACTATTGATAATATTAATATCCAAAAATTAAATCTAGGTGATTTGCGTCGCAGTATCGGCTTGGTCAGCCAAGACGTATTCTTATTTCATGGTACTATTGCTGAAAATATCGCCTATGGTACTTTTAATGCTACCGATGAACAAATAATTGAAGCTGCGAAAATTGCCGAAGCTGATAATTTTATTCTGCGGCTACCCCAAGGTTATGAGACAATAGTCGGAGAACGGGGTCAAAAATTATCTGGTGGACAACGCCAAAGAATTGCGATCGCTAGGGCTGTTTTAAAGAATCCCCCAATTTTGATATTAGATGAAGCCACTTCAGCGGTAGATAATGAAACTGAAGCTGCTATTCAGCGTTCTTTGGAAAGGATTACTGTTAATCGAACGACAATAGCCATAGCCCATCGTCTTTCCACTATCCGCAATGCCGATTGTATTTATGTGATGGAATATGGAGAATTGGTTGAGTCGGGGACACATGAAAAATTGTTGGAGAAGAATGGGATTTATGCTAGTTTATGGAACGTGCAGTCAGGGGTAAGCGTTCACATCCCCCCTACGTCTCAACGATAAATCAGGGGTTTCGACATAATTTGTAATAATCTACGACTTGTATTTGATTTAAAAAAAAACTCAGTACACGTCTATTCCTTATTGACTTATATTTCGTGCAACAGAAGTGTCGGTACAAATTCGGCGGCATCATCATTTTAAATTTTTATTTACAAATATAAGAATTAAAAAATATAACTCTAAAATAGTCTCAAGAAATTTACTGTTTAAAGGGTGATTTTAATTACATGAAAGTACGAATAATTCAAATAGCTATAGTTATGGCTTTGAGTCTTACATCTTTCTCTAGTAATGCTCGTGCGACATCGAATTATAATTACAAACCGGATGAATACGTAGTTGTCAATAACGGTCTTTCTCCTTCGGGACGGTATTCAATTGCGTCGCATGGAGAAGGCGAATTAGGCTACGAGAATTTTCATATCTATTTGATAAATGCACGCACAGGGAAAAAAATTGGACCCTTAGAAGAAATCGAAGGTACGCTTGACACTGGTGCTTCGGCGTTCTATGCAAAATGGTCAGCGGATTCAAGCCTTGTCTCCATAACTTACCGAGTTGATAGACACGTTGCAATGATGATTCGTTACCGGATTAAAAACGGGCGTGCATATCGTATAACCGGGCCAACAAAGGTTGACCAACTTAAACAATAAACCTGTCCGAATAATCGGAATTTAAACTGCAACTAAATTCATAAGGGCTGAAACCCCTATTCTGACGTTAGTTGTTAAAAGTTTGTGGTTTACCGATCTTGAAGTTTGCGTAATATTACGGAAGTATTTTTACTGGCTAGTGGCTTTAAATTATGAAAGTGCAAAAATCCAGATTTTTTTGGTTCGTATATTGCTGATTGTGGGTACTAAAAATTGAGAGTACTAAGTCTTTTCATGTTGATTACCGGGTTCGGCGTGACCGTGTCACAGATATTTGCTGGCACTCAGAACAAGGCAATAGCTGAATCTATCCCCCAAATTACCCCAGATAATACCCTTGGGAGTGGACATTCTACAGTCACACCACAAAATCAGCTAGTTGACAGAGTCGATGGCGGAGTAATTCGCGGTATAAATCTCTTTCATAGCTTTCAGGAATTCAATATTGGCGAAGGAAGAAGTGCATATTTCGCCAACCCAACAGGGATTGAGAACATTATTAGCCGAGTTACAGGAGGAAATCCTTCACAGCTTTTAGGAACCTTGGGTGTATTGGGAAAAGCTAACCTATTTTTAATCAACCCCAACGGCATTATTTTTGGGGCAAATGCCAAACTCAATGTCAGTGGCTCATTTATAGCCAGTACAGCCAGCAGTCTGGTTTTTGCTGATGGTACAAAATTTAGTGCAACTAATCCACAAGCCCCACCCCTGTTGACGATCAAAGTTCCCATTGGCTTGGAATTCGAGAATATGCCAGGAGCTATTAGTTTACAGTCAGCGCGTCTAGTTGTGCAGCCAGATAAAACCCTGGCGCTAGTGGGTGGTAACGTCAGTTTAGATAACTCCACAATCCTAGCGCCAGGGGGTCGAGTCGAGTTAGGGGGATTGGCACAAAAAGGCACGGTAACAATAAATCAGAATGGTAGCTTGAGCTTTCCTACTGATTTAGTTCGCGCTGATGTTTCCCTAACTAAGGGTTCACTAGTCAATGTCCGGGGTGGCGATCGTGGTAGTATTGCGATCGCCACTCATAATTTAAATATTGCTCAAGGAAGTACCATTAGGGCAGGTATTGCATCTTTTCAAGGTGCTATTGACAGCCAGGCGGGAGATATTGACATTAATGCTACAGAGGCAGTCACCTTGAATGGTACTGGTAGCTTTATTTCTAATGCGGTGCTGGCTAACGCCAAAGGTAAGGGCGGTAATGTTAATTTAACAGCGCGATCGCTCACCGTAACTGGGGGTTTTCAAATCTTTGCTGGCACTTACGGGCAAGGCGATGTCGGCAATGTCAATATTAATGTTGGCGATACGGTACTGTTTGATGGTGTCGGGACGAATGGGATTAATACTGGTGCTTACAGTTCAATCGCCCAGGGTGGTACAGGTAGAGGCGGTAATCTCAATATCATAGCCAAGTCCCTTGCTGTTACTAACGGGGCAATTCTAGAAGCTAGTACGGTGGGGCGGGGTGATGCTGGAAGCGTAAATATTTTTGTCCGTGATACAGCCTTATTTGATGGCGAAGCTACTGATTTTAATCAAGTATCGACCGCTGTATTCAGTAGTGGTGCATATAGTCGCGTCAGTTCTGTAGCTACGGGAAATGCTGGTAGCGTTAATGTCACAGCCGGAACAGTCAAAGTAAGCAATGGTGGGGTTTTAACAACTAGCACTGCTGGTAAAGGAAATGCAGGGAATGTAACTATTAATGCTCATGATATTCTCTTCGATGGCGATGGTCGCTTTAACGATACTCCTGGATTTGGGTTTTTTCAATCAAGTGGTGCTTTCAGCAGTGTCAAACAGACAGGTCAGGGAATTGGTGGTAATGTCGTAATTAATGCTGATTCTTTATCCTTGAACAATGGTGCTGTCATCGTTACCGGCACTCGCGGCCGTGGAGATGCAGGAGATATTTTAATCAATCGGGCTAATACTGTAACTGTCGCTGGCGTTGCTGGCGATGGCTATTCTAGTGGACTTTATAGCAATACCGAACCCAATTCAATTGGTCAGGGAGGAAAAATTACAGTCAATGCAGCCACTTTACGGGTGCTAGATGGAGGCGTGATTAATGCCTTAACTGCGAATGCAGGTAGTGGGGGTAGTATTGTTATTAACGCTCAGACCTTAGAAACCACTAACGGCGGACAAATTCTTACCTCTACTCGTAGTAGTGGCGATGCAGGTAACATCACACTGAATATCTCAGATAGTATAAACCTGACTGGCAGTGATTTGAGTTATAGCGATCGCGTTCTGAAAAATATGCAAATTGGTGTGGATACATTTACCAATCAAGGTGCTGCTAGTGGAGTACTCGCTAATACCGATGTGAATGCAACCGGGAATGGTGGTAATGTATTCATACTCTCCAAGCAAGTAAATCTGAGGGATCAGGGTGTAATTACCGTCAGCAGTCAAGGATCTGGAGTAGCTGGAAATATAGAAATATCAGCCGGAACCATCAACTTGCAAAATCAAGGTGCAATTACAGCAGAAACAAAATCAGCTAATGGTGGGAATATCATTCTACAAGTGCAGGACTTGCTGTTAATGCGCCAAAACAGCTTGATATCTACCACGGCTGGGACTGGAGAAGCTCCTGGAAATGGTGGGAATATCAAAATTGATGCCAGAAATGGTTTTATTGTTGCTGTTCCCCAGGAAAACAGCGATATTATTGCAAACGCTTTTGCAGGTAAAGGCGGTGTCATTGAAATTAATGCTCAAAGAGTCTTTGGATTAGAATCCCGTGAACAGCTAACTCAACAGAGTGATATTACCGCTTTTTCCCAAACCAATCCGCAACTTAATGGCGTGATTGAAATTAACACACTTGGTATCGACCCAACTCAGGGATTAGTGAATTTGCCAAGTGAACCGCGTAGCGTCGAAATTAGTGAAGGTTGCCAAGTAAGACCGAGCAATTCAAAACGGGTGCGGTTTGTCAATCGGGGACGTGGAGGAATACCATCGCGCCCCGAAGAACCGCAGAATGTAGAAATGTTTTTGACGAGATGGATTGATTTGGATAATGGTATCGAAGCTGAATTAAATAGAATTGTCGGTGAGAATTCTTTACCTACTTATGCCATTATCAATTCCTCAAATGGCGCAACGGGTTTAACAACAACTCCTATAAATTCCACCTGTCAAGGAAAATAGATACAGCAGATTTCAATTTGCGGAAGTCCACAACTAGGGACACATCTGCGCCTCTACTAAGTCTCAAAGCCAAGAATAAAGCGTGTTTTATTTCTGTTAGCGCAGCGGAGTGTAGCCCATTCTGAATTCTGCTGTAAGTTGATTTTCCAATAAGTAAATTAATATTTAAAATTGCGCTGTCCTCGATAGCCGGATATGTTAGCTAGATCGTTTAGAGAATAAACTCCAGTATATAGCCGACCATTAATTTCCCAAGTGGGATAACTTCTAACACTAGCTTGTTGGCATAAACGAGGGCGTGGATTTTCACCTCTAGGATCGCACTCAATATATTTAATGTTTGTAAATGCTGCTTTGCCAAATAGTTCTTTCTGTCTAGCGCAGTAGGGACACCAGAAAGCACCATAGAATTTGGCTTTGATTTTTTTGAGATATCGCGCTAAGGCTATTTCTGCTTTACCCGATGTATTTTTGATCGCACTTTTTGTATTAGCAGCAATTAAATCTAAATTGCTGGTTGACAGAGAAATTTTTGATTCGGAATGGGGTATTTCTGGTTGTTGTGCTTTTGCTGCTGTGGTAAACAAAGTCAATGTAGCAGCTAGGGATAGAAGCCAGATTTTAGTTTTCATTTGTTTTTACTCCATATTTACCCAGGCAAACTAATTACCCCTGCTTACAGGGTTAGGTTAGTTTCTATTGATCTAATTGGGAGTAAATTCCAGCAAATATGAGGGTGGTATGATGATTTATTTCTAAAATTTTTGGCAGGTTTCCACAGTCCAGTGGAGTTTGCAGATTGAAAGATTAGATTTTGGATATAGAAATTATATATCCGCATAAATTCACTGCGATCGCACCAATAATAAAGTAACCAACATCAGATTTATTGCTCACAAGCTCGATAAACCTTTTGAATCAAGTATCTATGTCCAAGCACACGCTAGGATTTCCCTTCTTAGCATCTCTTTTTAGCGGAACTATTCTGCTGGTTCTCCTTACTAATCACCATGAGAACCTTTACAAATTTGTCATACACTTTATCTCTTTAGTAGAAACTCCCTATCAGAAATGGTTAGAGCAGCAAAATACCACTAACCCGTTTGTTATGGTGTTTTTGGCTTTTGTGGGTGGATTAGTTGCCAGTATTTCGCCATGTATATTATCCCTACTTCCCCTTAATCTCAGCTACATTGGCACTCTCAAAATGATTTCTCGTCGTGATGCTCTCGTGAAAGCAACTTTATTTACTTTGGGAGTTACTACCGTATTTAGTCTATTTGGATTGTTTGTATCTTTTGCATCAGCTGTGATTTTGGATTTTCGTGGATACACCAATATTGTGGTTGGTTGTGTGATTTTAGTAATGGGACTAAGTTTTGCAGGGCTAATTCATTTACCTCTACCGCAAACTCATATTTTTCTACCATTAAATAGTCCTTATAGTGTAGGGTTCACGTTTGCCCTAGTTAGTTCCCCCTGTGGTAGTCCAGTACTATTTTCTGTATTGATAGCGGCTGCCAACACAGGTTCGCAGCTTGTTAGTACCATAACAATGATCAGTTATGCTTTAGGTTATAGTGCAGTTATTTTCCTTGCTAGTTTGTCTACGGGACTTCTAAAACAAAGCCATCTTTTATTAAATCAATCTCAATGGATTATTCGGTTAGGTAGTGCTGCGCTCATCCTAGCAGGAGGATATTACCTATTTGTTGGGATTCTCTGGTTTTTCTGATATCAGGTATGTCTCGATTCCTAACCATCATCGACCAGAAAATAAACTATTCCACCAGCAATATTGTTCCCCCTTCCCACCTTCGAGAAGGGGATTCTAAATTTTTAATTTGTATTATATGACACCCTGCCTCTTCAAAAACATCTTAATAACTGTATATATTTCTCTTTTCTGCACTTTACTATAACCACCATGTTCCGCACTGCGAACAGTATATAGTTGATTTATCACCCCAGCATTATCCAATAATTGATGGAATCGAGTTGCCTGACTGTAAGGTACAAACGTATCTTTTTCACCATGTATTGTTAAGATAGGAGGTAATCCATGACGGACAAAATTAATAGGAGAAATACTTTTAGCTAGTTCTAATTTTCGGGATGTGATTTGATTACCGAACCACTGTAGGGCAAAGTATTTTTGATGAGAACCAATAAGCAAATCGTTGACATCGGTAATACCCGACCAGTTAATAATAGTTGCAACTTTTAGCAGTTCGTTACCAGGACACAATCGGTCAAATTTGGTTACATTGGGTATAGTTCCTGCTGTGAGTGCGAGATGTCCCCCTGCTGAAAACCCTGTTAATACAATCTTTTTGGGATCAAACTTATACTTTGCTGCGTTACGAGTAACCCAGCGTAAAGCACATATCGAGTCTTCAACTGCTGCTGGTGCTAGTGCAGTACTGGCTAATCTGTAATCGATATTAACTACCGAAAATCCCCAATCGAAATAGGGTGCAAAAAATGGCTCATCTCCGTCATCTTTACTTCCTTTGATCCAGCCTCCACCATGAATAACTATTAATATGGGATGCAAACCAGATTTTTTGTTTTGATAAAGGTTAAGTTTTAGCTGATTTTTATTTACTGTATGGTAAGTAATATTCGGTTCAATAGTATAGTTACTTTGGGAATTTTTTGCTGTTGTAATACTTGAGAATATTTGAATGATTAGAAATATACTGATTAAGTTAATAATCAAAAACTTCCATTTTTTAATATTTAATATTTTCCAAATGAATTGTTTCATATTTAATTAATACTTTCTTTCTTTACAGGCTGAATTTTTGGTTTTAAAACTCCATCAGATATCATCTTCTGCTTTAGAATATCAATCAAAATTTTTGCACCATGCTCAGTTGGATGAACCCCATCATTGATGCGAACTCGTCCGCGTTTACCAGTATTATCTGCAACGACTGGAGAAAAATTTCCATTGACAGCAAATGCATTCCAAGTATCAATAAACTCGATTTTAGGGTGTACTTGGGCAACTTTTTTGTAAATCCGGTTAAAAATAGGGAAGAATTTGTTATATCGCGCTAAATTAGAGATTGGATGTCCCATCCAGTATACTTTTCGCACAGAATAGCCATCAAGCAATCTAGCATAACGCTCTACACGTTCTTCGTAGGCTTTTTCCCAATCTGGTGTTAACTCAGCCCGAAATTTTTTATTAACATCTAAAATACTTTGGTCATCATTCCCACCAAAAACGACTACCATGACATCTGGATGATTTTGTTTTATAAGTTCTCTTGTATGGGAATACCAGTCATAAAAATCAATGCGGTTTAGTCCGGTTGAAATTTTGAATGCTATTGTAATTTTGTCAAAATCATAGTCTGTTTTTTTGACAGCATTCTCAAATGCTACACTAAGAGAATACATAATAGAATCTCCTGTGAGCAAGAAACGTTTGTAAGGTACTTGGTTTGTTAACTTTGGAGTATTTACGATTGGTTGTAATTCGGAACTCCTTGCTAAAAATAATGATTGTATGTGATTTGAAGTAGGCTGTAGTCGAGTGTTTGACTTTGCAGCTAGGAAAGGAGTTGCAAAGATTTCAGGAGATGGTTGTGGTGGCTTTATTTCTAATTTAGGTGATTCTGCAATTTGTTCTGGTTCATTTCCAAATTCTTTAATCCTATTCCAAAATTCTTGTTCAGCTTTACCAAAACCTTCAAGTTTAACTTGTTGTGCGGCTTGTTTGATTTCAGCATTTACAAGATGACTCGAACTAAGACTTTTTAAGAATACTGGGAAGTTGAGAGAAATTAAACTTGATCCTACTAATCCAGAAAGCATTAAGAATTTAAGGTCTTGCATAAGATTTTTAGAAATTAAAGTAAATAAAAGGTGGGACGGTATTTGGCCCTAATCTAAATACGACATACAGCGTACTTGAAGCAAATATGGTTTGCAGAATAAGATTTTTATGTGTTAAAGCTTTTTCACAAAAATGGCTGATTTTATCTCCAGCAAAATTCATAATAAAGACCATAGCAAATATTATATATAACTGCCAAGAGTTAAGTTGAGATAGCTGATGATTTGAATTCAAATCAAAGATTCGCCGCAAAAATTTAATCGCTGTTTCCCAGCTAGAAGTATTAAAAAATATCCAGCATATATTAACAAAAATAAAAGTACAAAGCCAATTAAATATAGTCAGATAAAATGCTTGATGTGGCTGATGAGAAGATTTTACTGGCACTTTTAAACTCTTCTTATTTTTTATAGAAGAATCCAGCCTTGTCGCAGTAGTATTTTTTTGAGATTGAAAACTCTTGATTACATCATCACAAATATGTTTTAAAATTAAACCAATTCCATGTAAAGTACCCCAAATAATAAAATTCAAACCAGCGCCATGCCAAAAACCAGCAATTATCATTGTTAAAAGCAAATTAAAATATTTTTGGAAGTTGCTTTTGCGTCCACCCCCTAATGGAATATATAGATAATCTCGCAACCATTCTGATAAACTAATGTGCCATCGTCGCCAAAATTCTTGCAAGCTTTGGGCGCGATATGGCATATTGAAATTTTGTATTGGTTGAAATCCAAGTAATGCAGAAATTGCATTAGCTAAATCTGAGTAGCCACTAAAATCAACGTAGATTAAGCATGAGTAGGCCAGAGTAGCAAGAATTAAGTCGAAGCTAGAGTATTGTTCGGGTAGCTGAAAGGGAAGTTGGGTAAAGTTAAATAGAAAGCTGGATAAAGTATATTTTTTGAATAAGCCTGAGATGATCAAAATCATTACAGATTCAATTTGATAATTATATTTTTCCTGACTATTTAGTTGGATATAAAATTTATCTGCCCGTGAAATTGGGCCTGATATAACTTGCGGAAAATAGGTAATATATACAGTGTAATCAAGTAAGGATGGGCATTTTAATTGGTTTCTATAACAATCAACCAGATGGGAGATGATTCTGAAGGTATAGAAAGAGATGCCGATTGGTGTGAGGATTTGTAGTGTTTGGAAGCTAGCTTGAATGTGAAAGTTATTTAAGGCTGTGTATAAGGAATCAGTGAAAAAATTGTAATACTTGAAGAAACCTAAATAAAAAAGATTAGTGACGATACCAATAAATAGAAACTGTTTTTTGTATGGTGTGCGTTCTATTGATTCGATAATCAGGTAGTTAATGACTATATCTATAAAGAGTGATTGTAAAAATTGTAACCCCCAGAATGAATAAAAAATGAGACTGACGCATATTAAATAATATTTATAAGCTGTAATTTGTTTTTTGATAAAGCTGCCAATCGCAAAAACAATGACGAAAAATACTAAGAATTCGTAAGTTGGGAATAACATGACATTTTTACTAGATAATGATTGCAATGAAAGCTAGGGTTTAAATTTAAAATATAGAGACAATATTGAGATTTATCTCTACTTGATATAGGGCAATATGTAAACACACAAAGAATTAGGTATAATTTTGACGGCATCCTCTTGGTAGGTTAAGTGGTTCTATTTATCTAATTGGGAGTAAAGCTAGCCAAGTATGAGGATGGTATGAATTTTTTTTAGAATTTTGGTAAACTTTCAGGGAATCAGTGTCTTCTACATCCTCAAAGACTAGGTTTTGGAGATCGATCGCGCAGATTACACTTGATAAATCGTTAGCGGCCCATGACAAAACAACATACTAAACGGCTTCGTCGGGTAGGATTTAAGTTCAAGTTAATGAGGATACGGTATCACCTGCTGGCTCTGAGTTTGATACTGGTGTTATTTGTGGTTAAGATACCCTATGTACTTGCCCAGACACCCACTGTACAAAACAATTTAATTACCACTGAAGTACAACAGTTGGTACGCCAGGGTAAAGAAGCATATAATTCCAGCAGCTACTCTCTGGCTATCAAGTTATTACAACAAGCATTGCAACTCGCCACAACTCGCAATAGCGATCGCGCTCAAGCTTTGATCCACAGCAATCTATCTTTAGCATATCAGCAACTTGGCAATTGGAATGCAGCACAAAGTCATATCGCAGCCAGTTTACAGTTGTTACAACCCTCTCAATCCAAGCCGGATTCTCCAACGCTACTCAAAATCTACGCGCAATCCTTAGATATCGAAAGTCGCCTTTGGTATGTGGGCGGAAAACCAGAAGCCGCATTAAAAAGTTTGCAACAAGCAGCGGGAATTTATACACGTTTGGGAGATGAAGCGGGAAGCATTAGTAATATCATCAACCAAGCGCAGGCATTACAAGCATTAGGTTTAGATCAACAGGCATACAATAACCTCGAACAGATTCAGCAAAGGTTGATGGCATTACCTGATTCTGCGATCAAGATTCAAGGATATTTGAGTTTGGGTAACGTTCTGCTGGCTGTTGGTGAGTTAAAACAATCGCAAATAGCGTTGCAAAATAGTTTAGCACTCGCGGAAAACTTACCTTCGTCGTCAGCTAAGACTGAAGTAAAAAGCGCTGCCTTGGTTAGTTTAGCAAATATGTTTTGGGCCAAGGGAAACTTGGAGCGCGATCGCTACACGACTCGCAACTATAATGATATCCCTTGGCAGTGCCAAGAGCGTTCACGAAGTGACTCCAAAGGAGTATCGCTTCCCAATAATGCATTGAAGTTATATCAGAATGCAGCCTTGCAATACCAACAAGTACTAGCCATACCATCATCTCCATCCATACAAGCTCAAGCACAGATTAATTACTTAAGTTTGTTGGTAGAAACTGGGCAATTATCCGCAGCACAGGCATTATGGCACGAAATCAAACTTTCTGACTTCCCAAGTGGTCGTCAGGCGGTGTATGCAAAGATTAATACCGCCAAAAACCTCGCGTGCATCTTTCAAAAAAGTGCTGCGGATAGTTCTGTGTTGGGTGAAATTGATAATTTGTTAGGGACGGCGATTCAAGATGCAAAGCAACTCCAAGACTCCCGCGCTTTATCTTACGCCCTTGGTAATCGTGGTGGGTTCTATGAATATCTGGCTGTAGAAGCCCTCCACAAATCACCGCAGAAGTCAATATCAAAAGTGTATACAGATTATCTACTCACGAGCCAAAATCTGACGCAAGAAGCATTACTCCTCACTCAACCCATCGCTGCGCCAGACATTGCTTATCAGTGGGAATGGCAGATGGGGAGAATTTTAGCAGCGCAGACAAAAGACGATCAAGCGATCGCTTTTTATCAAATGGCTGTAGAAAGTCTTAAATCTGTTCGTAGTGATTTGCTTCCCATCAATTCAGATGTACAATTTTCCTATCGAGATAATGTAGAACCTGTCTATCGCGGATTAGTCGATTTACTATTGCAAAATAATATTAACTCAACAGCATCTCAAGAATATCTCCAACAAGCGATCGCCAACATCGATGCACTACAACTTGCAGAACTCCAGAATTTTTTGCGCTGTAATCTGGTGCAAATACTACCTATCAATCGGGAAATTAATCCTGTTGATACTAACGCCGTCTTTATCTATCCGATTATTCTAGAAAACCGACTAGAAGTTATCTTTAAGTTACCAGGACAACACCTAAAAAATTACGTACATTCCATCCCACGAAATGAACTTCAAGATACTGCCATGCAACTCCGTAGCGCCATATATACGCGCAACCCTAGTAAAGTTCGAGCTAAATCACAAATTATTTATCGCTGGCTAATCAAACCCATCGAACCATATTTGCAAGAACATAGCAACATCAAAACCTTAGTTTTTGTCCTCGATGGCGAACTTCGTAACATTCCAATGGGAGTATTGTATGACGAAGAAAAAGAACAATATCTCATCCAAAAAGATTATGCCCTCGCCTTGCTACCAAACTCGCAACTATTTGATTTAAGTAACTCACAACTAGAAAAGCCAAAGATATTAGCAGGTGGAGTAGGAAAACAGCAAGAAAATATAGAAAACCATAACTTTTCATCCCTCAATATTGATGAATTGCAGCAAATTGCTAAAATCCTACCAAGCAAACTGTTAATTAATTCCCAGTTCACTCCAGCAAACCTCCACAAGCAGTTACAGTCAGGAGCATTTTCCATTGTTCATTTTGTTACACATGGTAACTTTAGTTCCGACCCAGAAGATACATATCTACTTGCCTACCAACAACTTATCAAAGCTAGGGAGCTAAATAACTTACTGCGGGATGACACAGTTAATTCCAGAGATATCAAATTGCTGGTACTAAGTGCTTGTAAAACTGCTGAAGGTGACAACCGAGCAATCTTGGGTTTAGCTGGACTTGCTGTGCGGGCGGGGGCTAATAGCACCCTGTCAACGTTATGGCAAATCAACGATAATTCGACAACTCAATTGATGGTACGGTTTTATACTGAACTTAAAAAAGGCGGGGTTACGAAAGCTGAAGCACTCCATCGAGCGCAGAAAGCACTATTAGCACAACCTGAGTATCAAAATCCTTATTACTGGGCACCATATTTATTAGTTGGAAATTGGCAGTGATGGAGTACGGTTTAGCCAAGAATCGTTACTGAGAATTTCAGGATTGAGTAATTAAAGAAGTTTTGGAACAGAATTTAGCTGCTTATGAGTTGATTCACAGGCAGTTTTTTAATGACTCGATTTACTTCAGGGACAATATTCTCCATAAAATTAAGATTTAATTTAGACAAAATGTTTAGTATTTTGTCCAAAAATATATTTATCTTAAACGGTAGAAAAGATATTAGTTACGTGAACTTACGTCAGCAATTTAAAGTAGCTATATTTTTGGAGCATATAATTTTATATTTAACGTATTTTCTTTATTTTTCATTAGTTTATTGACACTATTTCAGGTAGAATTACCAGCTTTCCAATAAATACAAAGGTTAATTTTATGTCTATTTAGTTAGCTAATTAGTCGTGACAAATGAGCGTTTAGAAAATTAAATAGTAAATAAGATAAGAGGAGTTCTCTTCTTAATACATAGATCAAAGTCTTGAAGACAACTAGTTTATTGACAAATAAGGTACTTTTTTCATGTTTGTACAGATCAAGTTTTCTCCCAGATTGATTACATTAATTACCTTTTTTTCGATTGTGTTCCCTATTGGAGTTTTTGCAAGCCAAGCTCAAGCTGCTGAAACTTTCACAGTAGATGGAAACATGGCTTTAAATACAAATAACAACTTCGGACGCATAGATGGTCAACCTCGGATGTCAATTTACACTCGCAATGACAGCGACCCAGATCAACAATTTGACCGCATCAATGGTAATCGTGGTGGTACTCTTCTAAAACACCGTTCTACGGGCAACTGTTTAAATGCACATTACGTCTCTGATGCCAGTTCGGTCAACATTTGGCCTTGCAATGCCAACGACGTTGACCAAAACTTTGTTTTATCAGATGTTGGAAATGGCTACGTCCAAATTAAGCGTGCGGGAACTAATAAATGTGTGGATTCTCCAACACGCAGCAATCAAGGAAATGTATACTTGTGGGAATGCGTGGGTAATGCCAATCAGCGATGGAAGAGTAGCGCTACTCCACCACCACCTAATGGGCTTAATCTGCCATTTCGCAGTGGTCAAACCTGGTATGTTTGTCAAGGTTATCAAGGATTTATCAGTCATCAAAACTATTTTGCTTTAGATTTGACTATTAGCAATAAAGATTTTGGAAGTACAGCTTGCTATGCAAATGATGGTAATGCTAGTAAATCTGCTGGACAAGCACTATTAGCTCCTGCATCTGGAAAAGTTTCTTATATCGGTTCTGATTTGGTTTGTTTAAGTATTGACAATAATCATAGTCTTTTTCTTGGTCATATTGATCGCACTGTTAGTAATGGAGCTAATGTCAAGAAAGATGATGTATTGGGTTTCGGCTTGTATTGGTAAGGCTCTTGTACCTACAAACGTTAAGCTGATCAAAAAAATCAGAAGTGTTTTAATGTTCATTTTTATCTAAACTAATATTTTATGCACAACCTTCTGAATACTCAACTTCTGGTAATTTTCCAGCCCGGAAATCATTGACACGGTTTTTATAAATCTGAAATATGATGCGATAGTTACTGTCTGCTCTATCCTTGGGTATAAATATTAAGAGATGATAACCAACTCCAGAGCCTTCACCATTATATTTAATTTGCCCTGGATATAGGGATTTTATCCGAGATTCAGTATCCCCAATTCGCGCTCCTTTCACAGTAGTTATTAGCTTATTACCTAAAATATCAACTCTGGAAATACGACCATTTTTGACCATAAATTCAATGTTTCCAGAGAATGATTGTGGGTGAACATAAAAACAATTACTATTCCCACCACTATCAGTATAGTTATCTCTAATTAACTGAGTACCACTTGCTTTTGAAGCTTGTTCAACAGTCATTCCCACACGAACTAGGCCAATACCATTAATAAAAATTTTAGACTTATTTGTAAGTTTATTCTGTGCATTAACTGAAAAAATTGTCAAAACAAATATGGTGCTTACGCAACATAAGAAAATAAAAAATCTAAATCTTTTGAGCATATAAATCCTCCTGGTATTTAGTGATAAATCTGTTTTAATTATGAAATTAACCTACGTTGCACTCGACACACCTTAACATTCTCCTGGATTTTAATTATTATCCTATACCAAGGTTATATTATCGTTTTACTGGTTTTAAATTAGTGCAACCAGCAGCATTAAATTGTTGAGAAATTGTGTTTTTTTGTTGTGAATCAGATATCTCCAATTTAGTTAGTGGTTCAAGAGGTCTTGGTGAGTTGAAAGGAATATCATTATTGCGTACAAATCTGCCTTTATCGAGCAATGCTGACCCTAGGTAAGCTCCTTCTTTTAACAGCACTTCACCCCTGCTGGTTTGTATGACTCCATTAGATAAGATCCCAGTAGCAAAACTGCCATAGCCTTCACTTGAACTAATAACACAAACATGACCTTTAGTATTTGAAGGGTAAATATATCTGGTATCTTCGTATCCCCACCACCAACCAAAAAAAGGTGCTAGTCCTGGTTCAACTTTTGACCAAGCATGTACAAAAGACTCTCTAGCTTGTTTTTCAGCTTGATTACGTCCATCCTGTATATGAATAGCTCTATTCTTTTTCGTTGAATTAATCAGCTGCTGAAGTTCTTGACGTAATCTCCGCAATTCTGCATTTGTCGGCTGTCGAGTTTGGGCTAATGCTGATAACTGATTAACCGCCAAAGTAATTAAACTGAATCCTAAGATAAATAGACCCTTCATAATTTTCCTCCTCACCTTTACTGAGCCAATATGATTACACTGAAACCTAAAATAAATAGCGATCGCATTTTCATTAATTCACTCCAAATTGACAACAGTATTGTCTATAAGGTGCATTTAATTATCTATTGGGAATACTCTTAAGCAAATATGAGGGTAGTGTGAGTTTTTCAAGAATTATTTTGGTAAGATTTTGCGATCGCCTACCGCAGGCAATTACCTATCCCTTTCCTGATCCCGAACTCAGGTTAATATAAGCCTTGGTAGACTAACAAATTCAAACCATGACTCAGCAACCAACTGATCTAGACAATAAAGCTGTATTTGAGCAGTTGTGGGAGATTACAAAAGAACTCTGTCAAAAACTAGAGGCTCGTTTTCAGTTACACCGAGACCCTTCTGTAGAAAATTTACAGCAATACAGCAGTCTCGATGGCAAGATGAAGGGTTCGCTAACGGCTTTTTCCGGCGAAGAAATTGACTGGCTAGTGCATTCGTGGTTAGGAAACGCCCAAAAATCCAACTTTAGCACTATGCGTCTCACCACTTGGCTGAAGTCGCATATTCAGGTTCCTCATTTGGCCTTTGAGTTTGGTACACTTCCAAATATTTTCTTTTATATAGATTACATTCCCCGAACTGAGCTTTTAATCGATTTGGCATATCTCGATCGCTATTATGAGCCAGTTAATCAAACATTTTTAAAGCTACAGGAAGATTCGCGCCTCAAGGTATTTACTAGCAAAAGTGCTTATATTCGTCTATTTCAATCACCTGTTAGCTTGTGCTACACAGGCGCACCTACTTTTGAAACCCTCGAACTAACTCGCACACTTGCACACGAAACACTCGATCGCTGGCTTACTTGGGTAGATGCAGCTGAACCAGTGCCAGAAGATGCACGCACCGCTCTAGCCGCTCGTGATTTAGCGCTCCGCCGAATCAGTGCGGAACGCGATCCAGGTAATAAATTTGCCGCGCAGATATTTGGCTCGGAATTGACAGATAAACTCGTGCGATCGCTCTGGGGTGGCGATCGAATTAGTCATTAGTTATTTGCCCCATGCCCAATGCCCCATGCCCAATGCCCCATGAAAAATCTAGAATCATTCCGCGCTTTAGCACTGCAAGTTACCTGCTATGCAGTCAACCAAACCAGTGATCGCCACGAAGCGCGATCGCTTATGCAAAACTCCATCAACCGCCTAGCTCAACAAATTGCTGCCAGTATCGCTTTCATCGGCTTTGATTGTCGTTTAATTGTACTGCCAGAATATTTTCTCACGGGTTTCCCGATGGGAGATACTCTCGCAGGATGGGCAGAAAAAGCCTGTATAGAAATGGCTGGTGCTGAGTATGAAGCCCTTGGTAAAATTGCCCAAAAACATAAAATATTTTTAGCTGGTAACGCCTACGAAGTTGACCCCAACTTTCCCGGATTGTACTTTCAAACCTGCTTTATTCTTGACCCTTCTGGCTCAATCGTCTTGCGGTATCGGCGGCTGAATTCCTTATTTGCTCCCACCCCCCATGATGTTTGGGATAAATATCTTGACTGCTATGGTTTGGAGGGAGTTTTCCCCGTTGCCAAAACTGCGATCGGTAATTTGGCAGCTTTAGCATCAGAAGAAATTTTGTATCCAGAAGTGGCGCGGTGTCTGGCAATGCGAGGAGCAGAGATTTTTGTCCATTCCACCTCGGAAGTATACAACAAAAACCTCACCCCCAAAGACGCAGCAAAAATCACTCGTGCTGTTGAAAATCTGGCTTATGTAGTTTCAGCCAACACCGCAGGCATCGCTAATATTGCCATCCCCATTGCTTCGGCTGATGGTGGCTCTAAAATCATTGACCATCGCGGAATCGTTTTAGCAGAGACAGGTGCAGGTGAAAGTATGGCAGCTTTCGCAGAGATTGATTTAGCAGTATTACGCCGCGATCGCCGCCGACCAGGGTTAAATAATTTACTTTCCCGCCAACGCTTTGAACTATACGCCGAAAGTTATCGGCGATCACACTTTTACCCACCTAATACTATGCTGGAAGGAGAAGTAGACCGCAAACACTTCCTGCAAACACAGCAAGCCACTATTGAACGCTTAACCCAATTAGGCATAATTTGAATTTGGGCATTGGGCATTGGGCATTGGGCATTGGGCATTGGGCATTGGAATACAAATAAAATAACTCCTAATTCCTAACTCCTAATTCCTAATTCCTAACTCCTAACTCCTAACTCCTAACTTGTAATGACAAAACCAATAGAAGTCCGCAATCCCCGAACTGGCAAATTTGACTACGTAATTATTCCGCAGCCTCCAAGGCTGGTGGTACAACAATGTAAGCGCACGCGCCGGGCACAAGTTCGCTGGCAGCAGTTGGGCTTAGAGGGGAGAATTGAAGCCTTACAGCAGTGGAAACAGGCGACATTATCTGGACGCGATCGCCTCACAGAAGCTTTGGTAAATGATACCGGAAGATTATCAACCTCAGTATTAGAAATAGATTCTTTCTTCTCTAGCATCGATCGCTGGTGTCGGTTAGCACCGGAATTGCTGCAAGAATCTGCCAAAAATACCGCCATTCCGTTTATTGCCTTACAACAAACATCCGTTCCTTATCCCCTAGTTGGGGTAATTAGCCCGTGGAATTTTCCGCTGTTACTATCTACCATTGATACCATTCCGGCATTGTTGGCGGGTTGTGCTGTCATTGTCAAACCTAGTGAAATCACTCCCCGCTTTGTAGCACCACTAATGACAGCACTCAACAACGTTCCCAAACTGCACGATGTCTTAACTTTTGTTGAAGGAGCAGGTGCAACCGGATCTACTTTGATTGAAAATGTAGATTTGGTATGTTTTACAGGCAGTGTAGCGACAGGGAGAAAAGTTGCACAGGCGGCTGCAAAACAGTTTATTCCAGCCTTTTTGGAATTAGGAGGAAAAGATGCTGCGATCGTTTTAGAATCAGCCAATTTAGAATTAGCAACTTCAGCCATATTGTGGGGTTCCGTCGTCAACACCGGACAGTCATGCCTCTCAATTGAGCGAATTTACGTTGCAGACTCCATATTTGAAAAGTTTTACCATCAGCTAGTAGCCAAAGCACATCGCCTGCAACTAGCCTATCCCACAATCGAAAGTGGAGAAATTGGCCCTATCATCGCCGAAAAACAAGCAGCCATTATTAGCGATCATCTCCTAGATGCAGTAGAAAAGGGAGCAGTAATTCACTGCGGCGGTGTCATAGAAGATTTAGGTGGTGGTTGGTGGTGTCGTCCCACAGTGCTTACCCAGGTTAATCATTCCATGAAAGTGATGACCGAAGAGACTTTCGGCCCCATTATGCCAGTGATGCCCTTTTCCACAGTAGAGGAAGCAGTATCTTTAGCTAATGACTCAATCTATGGATTAAGTGCTGCTGTATTTGCCTCGGAAACAGAAGCCTTAGAAGTTGCCCACCAGATAGATGCAGGTGCGATTAGTATCAACGATGCTGGACTCACCGCCATCATGCACGAGGGAGAGAAAAATGCCTTCAAATTCTCCGGTATGGGAGGTTCACGTATGGGTGCGGCGGCGCTGAAACGGTTCATGCGAAAAAAAGCTATTTTGATCAAAACTAACGCTACTAATGACCCTTGGTGGTTTGAGAATGGGGAGTGACCAATGCCATCATCACCATGCAACTCATTACCGTAACCAATGGCGTAACTTGCCGCCGTACTCCTTTGGAGAAGCAAGCTACGCAAAGCGTCTCCAAGAGTTGGCATCGCATTCTCATCTGATTATTAGACATCTCCAGAAATTAAATATGCGTTATCCAGAATCCTTGTAGAGACGTAGCAGTGCTACGTCTCTACATTCATTTTCACCAGATGTCTATTGTAGAGACGGCGATTTATCGCGTCTCTTGCCTTAACCGAACAGTATTGCAATGCCCACTCTACAAGGCATGAAAATCTTTGGCAACTTTCACTACATCTACCTTAACTAGTGGAATGATTAAGTTGCCCGATCAATTTTTTGCACTTCTTCATCAGATAGTTTCACATTGAGAGCTTGTGCCGAGTCTTCAATACTGGAAACCTTGCTAGCACCGGGAATTGGCAAAATAGCGGGCGACTTGGAACGCAACCACGCTAAGACGATATTATACAGTGACACGCCTTTTTCTTTCGCTAACTGAGCGATCGCAGGAATATCTTGCAAATCCTGATGGCGACGCCTACCACCAAAGGGACTCCAAGGCAAAAAGGTTAATCCTTGCTGTTCGCAATACTTCAACACGCCGTCATTTTCTGGCTGTCGTTGCCAAGGGCTGTATTGATTCTGCACCGAGACAATATCCACCACATCCCGCGCCCGCTTAATTTGTTCAACGGAAAAGTTAGAAACTCCCACAAACCGAATCAAACCCGCTTCCACTGCTTCTTTAACTGGTGCAAGGGATTCTTCAATGGTGTATTTAGGATCGGGCGAATGGTATTGCCAAACATCGATGGGTTTAGCACCACCCAAAGCCTCAAAACTGACGCGAATTGTTTGGCGTAAATGTTCTGGGTTGCCGTTACTTGTCCAGTTGCCATCGGGACGCATCAAACCGCCCTTCGTTGCCACAAGTACTTGACTAACATTACCTTTATAACTACTAAGTGCCTTGTGAATTAATTGCTCATTGTGATGCTTCTCTGACTCATCTTTGCAGTAAGCATCGGCAGTGTCAATAAATGTAATACCCAAATCCAACGCCCGATGAATAACTTCGATTGATTGCGATTCGGGAGGGCGATTAGAAATTGACATGGGCATACCGCCCAAACCGATCGCACTCACAAAGATACCAGTTTTTCCTAGCTGTTTGGTTTCCATGCTTTTAGCTATAGCTTTCTGTCCCAATTATCTATTAGTTAGGTATTCATAATAAATCCTCCCTAGTACTTATACTTGGTGATCGGTAAATGGGCAACAAGGGGAATACTCTACTCAGGGGTTAAGTATTCTATACACAGGTATCGATGAAAATTGTCGCGGAAACCCATACTAAATTGCAGCTAAAGCATCGACCATTTAGCTATTGGTTGAGTGGATGGTCTATTTTTATTATCTTTTTAAGCTTTTTCATTTACTGCTTAGTTTTTGATTCTGCTTCATTTAGTCTCAGTTGCATTCGACCTTCATCAAACCAAATTAATTGTGAATTAAAACGGTTTAATTTGCTGGGAAGTATGGAGAAACTTAAAATATTTGATCTTCAGGAAGCATACATCCTGACAAAGACTGGTAGTAAAGGGAGCAAAAGCTATCAAGTTATGATTGTGACTCCATTTGGAGACTTTGCCCTGCTATCGCATATTAGCTATCAAGAGGATGAGGAAGTTGTTTTAAAAATCAATAATTTTATCAACTCTGGGCAAGTTTCCCTATTAGTGCAGCAGAATCAGCGAAATTATCTATTTTTCTCAAGTTTATTTATATTATTTGTGATGGCAATCGCTGCTTATTTTGCTACATCACCGGCAACCTCCTGCACCTTCTACAAGAGTATCGATAAGGTATTTATCGAACGGAAAAGTTTGCGTGGCAACCAAATTATCGAACATCCACTAGGAAGCATTCTGCGTTTTGATATTCAAGAACAGCAATATAAATACTCCAAAGTTTATCGGGCTGTAATTATGCTGAAATCTGGCGAGGAAATTCCAATTAACCCACAATATACTGATGAAAAGAGCATCAGATATGCAGTTTCTAGGATACTCTCATTCCTGAGAAACTAGAAAAAATTACCCGCCCTAAGTACCTCATCAACCTCAGAGGAGATAAGCTAAAACTCAGAAACCTCTAATTTTTTGTGCGCGATCACTTGACATCTCCACCCGGAATCTGATACACCCCAACTTAGGTTATAGAATCCGCCCAGGTTATAGCCGCAACTTCAGGATACTGAAGTCGTTTGGCTCATGAACACAACTTAGTACAGCTTTGCGTAAAACCGTGGCGAATTGAGGGTTGAAATTTAAACGCAAAGGGGCGCAGAGTATGGCGCAAAGTAACGCAAAGTCTGTTTGAGTCCATTCGCTACGAATTAATGCAAAGCTATACTTAATCATTTGCGAACACCCCCCGCTCACAATCTCCGCCCTACTAAGAGTTGAGGGTGGGGACTTCCGCGATATGTTAAATAAAATAAGTAGCCAGCCTATATGAGCGGCTGTTATTCCACAGTTGACATAAAGCATTGTGAGTGCAAAACGTCTGCCAGAAACCATTGCCCATGTCAGAATTACTCGCCAATCCTGGCAACACGGCTTCCTTGAAGGCGAAGTGAGTGCAGGTGAGTTTGAGTGGCATTTCCAGTGGCATTTTCGCCGAGGAGAACTTGCTGTCAAACCTTCCCAAGGCCGTGCCCTAATCAAAGAACCCCTCGGTCGATTCTTGGAGCAACAAGATTACCAGCTAGAGCCTGGAGGAGATTATGCTTTTACTATTCGGGCGCAACTTTAAAAGTTAGGAGTTTAGAGTTAGGAGTTAGGAGTTAGGAGTTAGGAGTTAGGAGTTTGGAGTTTGGAGTTATGAGTTTGGAGTTATGAGTTTGGAGTTAAAAGTTTGGAGTTAAAAGTTTGGAGTTAAAAGTTTGGAGTTAAAAGTTTGGAGTTAAAAGTTTGGAGTTATGAGTTTGGAGTTTGGAATTTGGAGTTAAAAGTTTGGAGTTAAAAGTTTGGAGTTTGGAGTTATGAGTTTGGAGTTTGGAATTTGGAGTTAAAAGTTTGGAGTTAAAAGTTTGGAGTTGTGAAGATATTAACTCCTAACTCCTAACTCCTAACTCCTAACTCCTCACTCTAAACTCCTAACTCCTCACTCCTCACTCATAACTCCTCACTTCTGATTCAGTAAGGCGATTTAAGTATCTTTCGATTAAGAGAATGGCAACAATATCATCTATGGGTCTTGGTGGCTGTCGCAGACCCTTTGGCAATAGCTTTATTAGCCCTGTGGGTGGGAACATTTGCCAATAGCGATCGCGTGCTTCTAGGGTTGTATAACGCTCATCCACTAAAATAATACTCAGCGGTTCTGTCAATTCCTGATATAATTGCTGCCTCCACTGCTTGGCTGTAGTTTGGTCGCCCATGACCATTAAGGAAATGGGAAATTTTTGACGTAGTGTCTCAATGGTAGCGATCGCTTCTTTTGCTAGCGCCACCTCATGATAATACAGTTGCCGATCCAGTCCCATCACCGCTAAACCACACTTATCTCGACCTGGATCAAACCCCAAAATCACTGGTTGCGTTGGTGAAAATTCACGAAAATTCATAAGAAATTAAAAATAAGAATTCAGAATTCAGGAACAATTGGTGGCGAGTCTGTCTTGGAAAGTTATGATGTCTACGGCGTCAGACGCCGCTTGTGACTTTCCGCGCTCATCTCCCACTAATTGTATTCTGACTCTCTGAACTTCTGAATTCTGACTTCTGACTTCTTTTTCAAGTACTAAAAATAATTTTTCCGTTGACTATTGCTACTAATTTTACTCTCAATGGCCCGGCTGTATAAGTGTCCTCTGCCGCGATCGCTTTGATCTCCAATGGTTGATTGTACTGTCTTAATTGGGTGATAAAGCGTAGAAAAGTCCCATCTACTTGCACATTTTCGACAATTCCCACGTTACGGGCACGAAATTGGGAAGCAGAAATCAGTATTTCTAGCCGCTGCTGTAACTGATAAGATGTCATGGTTTGGGAATCAGCAGTAGTCGTAGCTAGCACCGCGCCTTCCGAAAAAACCAGTTGATTCCTGGCTGTATCGGCGAAAAATTCTATCTGCTTTTCTCCTCTGACGTAATTACCAGCCGAGAAAATTCGCACCACGTATTCTTGACCATCGCCAATCTGTTTGCTTAATTGCTCAATCCTATCCTGAGTGACGCGCAGTAGCTCGACATTTGCAGGATTTGCACCAGGCTCGCTTAATTCCAGGCTGGCGTTGCGATTAGCTTCTTGTAAAAGTTGTATCACTGCTTGACGAGCAGCAGCAGGTTGGGTAACACGAATTACACCAGCAGACAGAACTTGACCACGAACTAAGGCTAGCTTACCCAGACGCAGGTCGCGGTAGGATTGATAATATTTTTCCAGCCTGGCAACTTCTAGTTCTAGTTGCTCCTGTTGTGCTTCCAATTCTTTGAGGCGCGATTCCCGTTTGGCAATCACTTGCTCTCGCGCTGTAATTTCGACATTACGCTTTTGAATTAGTTGATCCAGTTGAGAAATTTTTTGATCGCGCGCTTCTATAGCTTCTTGACGGTTAGCGAGTTCGCGATCGCGTTTTGCGATCGCTGTTTTGGCTTCGTCAATGGCTTTTTTCGCTTCCGCATACAATCGTTGACGTTCTGTCTTCAGTAATTCAACTGCCGCCTGTAAATCCTTTCTCTGGTTATAAACGCTTTGCAATTCAGCTATGGCTTTTTGGTACTGAGTTACAACCTGATTTAGCTGACCTTGAGTGCGTTGGAGTTGAGTTTGGGTTTGGGCTTGTTGGCTAATGGTGCGGTTCAGCTGGGCTTGTGTTTGCCTCTGTTTGGCATTGGCCGCCTGCAAGGATTGATTAATTGCCTGCAAGTCTTGTTGTGCCTTTGTTTGGGCAATTCTAGCTTGGTTTAGTTCACCCTCTACCTGACTTTTCTGAGTTTCTGCGGTTTTTAACTGTTCCCGCTTCTGTCTGAGGTCTGTTTGAATATCCTCTAACTCAAAGACTCCCTTTCGTAAGCCTTCGTCGGCAGCAAATAAAATCCCTAAAGTTGATGCGGAAATCAAACCGCCCGTAAAAATTGTTACCACTACGGCGGTGTTTTTCGGACGTAGATTAAAAAGTGAGAGGCGGGCTTTGCCAACTCGTGTGCCGATGCGATCGCCCACGGTTGCAATTACGCCTCCCAGAATTAAAATTGCAGCGATGAGGATGTATCCGGTGGTCATCTTTAGCTACCGAAATCCTTCCAGATACAGCCTACTACTTTTAAGCATTGTCTGGAAAGAAGTGGAAATTGGCAATAGCTGAAATTATTCAATTTTAGATTTACCTCTAGCTATTAGTGTCATTTTTCAAAACACAACACGCGCCGACTCCCCTTTCTCCAATTGTTTTTATGTGAATTGCCTACTTAAGGTAACAGGTTTATGCACAGTAATCTTCTTTTTGTGGATAGAAATCATCTTTTTCTCACGCAAATCTCCCAGTAGCCTGGTAACAGTAACACGAGTTGAACCAATTGCTTCTGCGATCGCTTGATGAGATAACTTCAAATCAATAGTGATCCCATCTGCACAAGGAACGCCAAAATCTCGACAAAGAATTAATAAAAAACTCACCAACCGAGAACCCATATCTCGGTGAGCGAGAGTTTCAATCATCATCTCCGTTTGTAAAATTCGCGAAGACAGACCTCGCAGCATTAACATTGATAATTCGGGATTTTCCTTGAGTGCTACCTCTACCTGTTCAATTGGTGCTGACAGTAATTCCACAGGAGTAAATGCAACCGCATGGTAAAACCGATCCGATTTATTTCCTGTCAGCAATGACAATACACCAAAAACACTATTTTCTCGCAGCAGCGCTACCGTTATTTCCTCTCCTGCCTCGTACACCCTGGAAAGTTTAACAGCACCTTTCAAAAGAAAATAAACTCGTTCGGCAGGATCGCCAGGAAAAAAGATCGTTTTATTGCGTTCAAACGTTTCCACAACTGGCGGAAACGCCCCGGTCGCCATCTGACGAAAAACATTTGCTAGGGCTTTATCTTGTGTCACGATCATCTCCCTTCCCCTACCCAATGCCGGAAAAACAAAAACTCATTACCTAAGAATACACCTGAAAAATGAATAAAGCACCGTCAACCTTTCTGTACTTTCCTATACTCCAACTAATTTCTTCATAACTCTTTGTTTATAATGATACATAATTGTTGATCCTTTCAGCTACTAATTGTTGATAAGTAGTTCCAATAGCTTTATTTAAAAGGTTTTTTGAAGAACAAATAAAGATATCTTGAGAATATCTTTATAAAAAATCAAGATTTTTACACGCAGCAAACACTCTTACCAATATTCATTTTTGCAAATCCTGTATAAAACAAAGATAAATTAGCCTCAGATTCTAGTATGCTCCTAATGATCGATCGCATTAACAATTTATATGCTAAATCTGACTGGAAAAAATGCCCTTGTTACAGGTATTGCCAATAACCGCTCGATCGCCTGGGGCATCGCTCAACAGCTGCACAAAGCCGGAGCAAACCTGGGTATTACCTACCTGCCGGATGAACGCGGCAAAATGGAGAAAAAAGTTGCGGAATTGGTAGAACCTCTCAACCCCAGCTTATTTCTTCCCTGTAATGTCCAAGATGAAGACCAAATTAAATCTACCTTTGAGACAATCCGCGAACAGTGGGGAAAGTTAGATATCCTCATCCATTGCCTAGCCTTTGCCAGCAAAGACGATTTGAGTGGAGATTTTAGCCAAACTTCTCGTTCTGGCTTCAACACCGCCTTAGAAATCAGTACCTACTCGCTGGTGCAGTTAAGTGGTGCAGCGAAACCTTTGATGACAGAGGGAGGTAGTATCGTCACCCTGACATATTTAGGTGGCGTCAGAGCAATCCCCAACTACAACGTCATGGGAGTTGCCAAGGCGGGGTTAGAAATGAGTGTGCGTTACCTAGCTGCCGAACTAGGGCCACAAAATATCCGTGTGAATGCCATCTCCGCCGGCCCCATCCGCACTTTGGCATCTTCAGCAGTGGGTGGAATTTTAGATATGATTCATCATGTAGAAGAAGTAGCTCCCCTACGACGCACCGTCACTCAGTTAGAAGTCGGCAACGCTGCGGCCTTCTTGTGTAGTGATTTGTCCAGCGGCATTACCGGACAAATTCTATATGTAGATGCAGGATATGAAATTATGGGAATGTGACGCGATAAAGTTAGGAGTTAGGAGTGAGAAAGTTAGGAGTGAGGAGTTAAGAGTTAAAAATTTATAACTCATAACTCATAGTTCTTAATTCCTAACTCATAACTCCTAACTTTTAACTCTTTCCACTCCCCATGCAAACAACCAATCGTCAACTTAATTCAAACTACGATCGCTTAACTGAAACCCCTCGGATTGCCACTGTTCACCGTACCACTGGTGAAACTGATGTCCAAGTTACCATCAACCTGGATGGTAGAGGAACTTGCACAGCAGCAACAGGCATTCCGTTTTTAGATCACATGTTGCATCAAATTGCCTCCCACGGGCTGATTGACATAGATGTCCAAGCCAAGGGAGACTGGGAAATTGATGACCATCACACCAACGAAGATGTCGGCATTACTTTAGGCCAAGCTTTGAACCAAGCATTAGGCGACAGAAAAGGTATTGTCCGCTTTGGTAATTTTCTTGCACCGTTAGATGAAGCTTTAGTTCAGGTAGCGCTAGACTTTTCTGGACGGCCTCACCTCAGCTACGGCTTGCAAATTCCTACTCAACGGGTAGGAACCTATGACACCCAACTGGTGCGAGAATTTTTTGTAGCTTTAGTGAACCATAGCCAAATGACATTGCACATCCGGCAACTGGATGGTATTAATTCCCATCACATTATTGAAGCGACATTTAAAGCCTTTGCAAGAGCAACCCGGCTAGCTGTGGAAATCGACCCCCGTCGTGCTGGCGTAATTCCCAGTTCTAAGGGCGTTTTATGAAATGGGCATTGAAAAGAGGCAGAGGGGCAGGGTGCGGGGGGCGGAGGGGAAAATTCTTCTCCCTGCTCCCTGCTCCCCCTATCCCCCACTCCCCAATAATTGACACGCCAGCAGTTGATGGTTATTATCAGCCTACCGGGTAACTTCTAATTAATCTCAAGCTGATAAATAGTGATTTAACCGAGATGAAGTCTGTTACAGATGACTCTAATTCTCAACTTAATACGATAGACATTCCACCAGTAGTCCTAACTTCTGAGTTGCGAAAAGTCTATCGCACCGGTTTTTGGCTAAATCAAAAAGTCGTATCTCTCAAAAACTGTTCTTTAACGGTTTACAAAGGCGAAACCTTTGGGTTGCTAGGGCCAAATGGTGCTGGTAAAACCACCCTTTTAAAATTGTTGCTGGGAATTATTCATCCCACCTCTGGACGGGGATCGTTGTTGGGTAAGCCAATAGGCGATCGCACTGTTAAGCAATATATCGGCTATCTGCCAGAAAATCCCTATTTATATGACTATCTCACTGGCTGGGAATTTTTGCAGCTAGCCGCTGGGCTATTCCAAATTCCCCAAAGTGTCCAACGCCAACGCATTCCCCAACTGCTGGAATTAGTCGGTTTATCCCAAGCTGATGCCCGTAAAAAGCTCCTGCGTCGTTATTCCAAAGGAATGCTACAGCGTGTTGGCATGGCACAGGCGCTAATTAACGAGCCAGATTTAGTTTTTCTGGATGAACCGATGTCTGGGCTTGATCCGGTGGGACGCTACCAAATGCGGGAAATTATTCTGGCGCTAAAAGCCGCTGGTAAGACGATTTTTTTTAATAGTCATGTTCTTAGTGAAGTAGAACAGATTTGCGATCGCATTGCCATCCTCGCTCAGGGTGAACTAATCTGCTCTGGTTCCCTTAATCAACTCTTAGGCGGAAAACACACATATCACGTCAAAGGTCAAGGTGGTGACGGGGAAATTCTCAAAAAATGGATACCTACTCTCATATTTGAGCCTGATGGTTCCTGGCACGGTACACTACAAGATGATTACTATGATTTTCTTGCCAGTCTCCGTCTTATGGAGGGCAAAATTATTGCTATGAACTTGTCGCGTCACTCCCTAGAAGAATTTTTTATTCAACAAATCCAAAGAAAAAATAACTCGCTTAATTAGTTAGCCTTGTTGACAAATACTAAATTATCGGATGACTTGAAGAACTAAACCCAAACTTTCTGCTTTTTTGAGTTGATCTTTGCTCAATCCAACCCACAAAAAATAAAATACGACCTCTTTCTAAGTCTATTTGGACTTAATTAATGAAGTTATTCATAATTTTGCTACTCCCTTACTACTGATAGTAAATTTAAAATCACAGTTTCAATATCATAAAATTGACTTATGGCAATAATATGTTGTTCGTAAGCGCTTGATTAGAGAAAATACAATTTCTTCTATAAACTGGGTTTAGTTGCGTAAGTTTTATAATTTTTGAGAATTGCTCTATTCAAACAGCATTAACTTTAAGTTAACTTCACTAAAAATTCAAATTCAATAAACAAATTTATTCCGGAAAATCACACTTTTCTAGGAAAATAAGAGTGTTGGGGAACTTGAATACTTAGGTATAGTCAAAATAAAAATGTTTAGACAGTACTTTATTGATTGTAGTTTCAGAGTCTCAGGTAAATATGCTTAACAAAAGTTTGTCTAAATTCCTAATTAAGCCATCTGTGGGTATGGCTTTGTTAACTGCTTTCAATGCCGCTATGTCATCTGCCAGTCTCGCTCAGGGACAACCATTACCACCAACTACACAATCACCAAGCATACAAACACAAATAGATACTAGCTATTTATTAGGTGGTGGCGATCTCGTCCGTGTAAATGTATTTGAAGTACCTGAATATACAGGTGAATACCAAGTCCCCCCAGGTGGAGCAATCAATCTACCTTTAATTGGTAGTGTGTCAGTCCTTGGGCTAACAACTGAACAAGCTTCTGACGAAATTGCTAGAAGATATGCTCGCTTCCTCAAACGTCCCTTGATCTCAGTTAATCTATTATCACCTCGTCCCATCAATATTTTCGTTGCCGGAGAGGTGACACGTCCCGGAGCTTACACTCTGAGCTTGAGTGGAGGCGCCGGGAACAATCCAGGCGTACAATACCCCACTGTATTAGCCGCATTAACAACAGCGCAAGGAGTGACTTTAGCTGCGGATGTCACTCAAGTTAAATTAAGGCGTAAAACAGGACGTTCCTCAGAGCAAACCGTCACCGTTAATTTAAAGGAACTCATTCAAACAGGCACGTTATCACAGGATATTACCTTGCGGGATGGAGACACAATAGTTGTCCCAACAGCAACCAACTTCAACATAGCAGAATCCCGCAATCTATTTGCAGCTAACTTTGCCGCCAGCCAAACCACACCCCGCACAGTAACAATTATTGGTGAAGTTAACCGTCCTGGTTCGTATCTTGTCACCCCAGGCAACACAGATAACCAGGCGGGCGCAACTACTAACAGTGGCGCTGCCAGTCCTACAGGTCTACCAAATGTGACGCGGGTAATTCAACTAGCTGGGGGAATTACAGCACAGGCTGATGTTCGTAATCTCAGACTACGCCGACCGACAAGAACTGGCTCAGAACAAGCTATAGATATTAATCTTTGGCAACTATTGCAGAGTGGTGATGCCAATCAAGACATCATTGTGCAAGACGGAGATACAATTGTTATTCCGACGGCCACTGAAATCAACCCCGCAGAAGCTACTCAATTAGCTACTACTACTTTATCTCCTACATATATTCAAGTTGGTGTGGTTGGTGAAGTTAAAAAACCAGGGTTAACACAGGTTCAGCCGAATAGCTCTTTAAATCAAGCTATACTCGCTGCTGGTGGATTTAATGATGCCAGAGCTAGCAGTAGTGCTGTTGATTTGATTCGCCTCAATCCTAATGGTTCTGTCACTAAACGTATAGTGAAAGTAGATTTCTCTGCTGGGATTAATGAGCAAACTAATCCCATACTCCGCAATAATGATGTTGTATTAGTCAACCGATCTGGTTCAGCTAAGACTGGCGATACCATAAACACTATAACTGGGCCACTAGGTATTATCCTTAATCTTCTGAACATCTTCGGACTCTAGTTTCAAGATATAGATGCAAATTGGGGGCGTTGGACAACCCTCTTTGTCCCTAAAATTGCACTATCCTTGAATCAAAGCTCAATAGTCAAGAGTTAACATAGCCCTACTTAATCGTTCGTGAGAGAGAAAAAAGCTGAAAAGCTTACTCAATAAGTATTTTTATCTCCGTATTTTCTCACGATTTAATTTAGATAGCTATATAAAATAACTATAGACTCATCAGAGGAGCATTAAATTAACTCTTGTACTGCCTTTTGAGAGCAAGAATAAATCTATCAGCGGCTTGATAATCTATTGTTTACTTCTCCAGAATTCGTTTGCATAATTTCAAACTTCCAGTCTGAAGAATAATCAGGCAACTCATAGCCAACACTTTTAACATGAGCTAACATCAACTCATCCCGTTGATGCCAAACAGAAAATATGTTATCTCTGCTATCATATAGCGTTTCTAAGTCAATTTGATAAACCTCATTTACTCGTTTCAACTTCAAACCCAATAAATTCAACAGTCGGCTGAGTATTTTTATTGCCGAAACCTGCTCTTTCTCACCAACTAAATTAATACCAAGCGCTCTTTTAATATGCTTACTATGCTGAAAAGCAACATTTTTTAGCAATATCAAATCTGGCTCATTCTCAGTAAATTCTCGTTTTGCTTCGAGGAACTGAAGCATTCCTAAAGCTCTCATAGCTTCAACTTTGAGCGTGTAAGTTTTTAAATCTGGTAGAAAAACTTTCCCTTCACCCCAAGACAATTGCTGATGCCATTCTTGCTCGTCTCTAACATGAAAATACTCGCTTTCATGAGTTAAATAATAGTGAATTAACAGTTGACGATAATATCCTTGGTCATCCTGCAATTTCAGCCACGGAGTAACTTCTATACCATACCTCTGTCTGAGAATATATTTGTTTATTTGATTACGTTCTCCATCCGTTAGAGAATGTTTCACTAACATTTGCTCATATTCTACATAATCGATATCTTTAGCATTGGCTACAGCAGTAGCAACTGATAGTTGATTTTGCTGCTTAATGTCTTTAATTTTACGTTTAATTTCTTTAGCTTTTTGACGACTTTGTGCCCAATCTTTTTGAACCTTGACAATTTCTAAAACTAATCTTCTGCGGGTAGCTAAATCATCAGCATCAGTTGCCAAGAAGGCCAGACGTAAATCTCGAATAATATTATTGTGAACCGCATTACTCCGCATCTGAATTTGATGCCCATCAGTAATCAAACCATCTTGCATCGATTGCCGATAGAGGCGAATAGAAGCATTTACCCTTGCAGATAACTTTGCCCAAGTTCGCAAATGAATTGGGTCATAAACTAAAGGTAAATCCACATCTATTTTATGTAGAGGACTAAGCAAAGCTAAGTTTTCTTTTTGATTTTCCTGATACCAATCAGATAGCAAGCGATAATTTGTACTCCCACTACCAATTAAACCAATACCTCGTTTAGCGCACCAGACAACACGCGGCACATCATCTCTGACTCTTGCTAAGGCTTGTCTTGCTTCCGAGTCAGGAATTACCCCTTGAAAAATGCCATAAACTCGGTCGAAATGTTGGACATCAATACTAATTCCTGTACCAAGGCTAGGGGTAACAAAAACACCATCATACTCAGATATTTTTTGATTAATCGCTGCAATAAAATCAACTGCTGCGTGACCAGGTGTATTTGTAGTGTGACTACTAACTACCAGAGTTTTAGGAAATTGTCGCCGTAATTTTTGTAGTCGCTCTTTTAAATAACGTTCAATCGTTTCACAACTATAACGCCCAGCCCGACTATCGGTAGTAACATAACATTTACGTCCAGCAAGTAAATCTAATTCCAGTTGGTGAATTAACGGTGTTGGATTCGGCGAATCATAAAAAGTCACATCCCAACCATGCTGAGGCTTCCACTGGTTGAGAACTACCCAGGGTGTTAATTTAATTCCTGCCAATCCCTGTAAATATTCAAGTGAAACATCTGATAAATCAGCATCTTGGGCAATTACTAATCCTCCACTTGTTAAAACTGTAGCAATTAGTTGCTGAAATAACTTTAATATTTTTACCCGCTTGTGCTTACAAGTATTACTATTTAACAGATGCCATAAAGATTGCTCTACTTCATCTAAAATTACTATTGCCCCACGCCAATTTTCTGGGTTAAGTTTCCAAATCGAATCCACACATAATCCCAGGGACTGCTGAGGAAAGGGAGAGCGGAGTATGGGAGGAGCAGGGGTAAGTGTTTTATCAACTTTTTTGTCTCCATTTTCTTTATTTGTTCCCCATTGGATACCAATTTTTTCACACAGAAATCGCCCAAGTAGAATTCTATGGGTAATTAATAAAACTGGTTGTTTTCTACTTTTTGCCTGCTGAACGACGCTTTGCAATGCAGTAGTTTTCCCCGTTCCTTTGGCTGATTTGACTCCTACTAATCCAGAAGTGGGGAAAGGGATTTCACCTATATAAGGACGGTTGAAGGTGAGTGCAGCCGGAATACTTAACTCTGTGTGGGGTTTAGTTTGAGCAAGATAAATTTCTAAATCAACACTTTGGCGATAAACTTTCTCGAAACTACTTGCACCTTTAGCAATAATAAATTCATCAACCCCTTTTTCCATTCCTGGAAGTTCGATGACTTTAACAGGGCAATTTTTTTGCTGGAATAAACAACCAAGTTGAGAAATAGCATTATTTACAGCAGCAATTGTCTTGGGTTGAGTTTCAAAATCAAAGCAAATGTAAAAGCTGCGTTTTGTAATTGCAAAGGCTGCTAAATCCGGAATTAGTTGACGACGGGTAACTTTGCCAAATTCATCTTTAACAACCCGATAACCACTGGTAATTCCGGGAATGGCAATAGCTACATATCCTTGCGTCAACAAGGTAGCTGCTTTCTTTACACCCTCGCAGATAACCAGGGGAATATTCTGTTGCATCACCCATTGCCAAAAGCCTCCAGCTTCACCATCATCAGTAATGGGGATATTGTCAGGCATGACCAGATTGTAATGCCCAGCGACTTGCTGCCAGACTGGCAACGTTACCCGCAAACAAAACACCCGCGTTGGCGTGCTAGGGGGATGCTCGTATTTGATAGACTTGCCATTGTGATTTTGTCGGGGTTGGTTCGGCTTAAAGCATCCCCATTCCATCATTTGCCAATTATTCAGAGGGTCTAGTCCCGAACACCACCAACCACCTTCAGTGATATGAGCATAACGCTGCAACCATCCAGCTTTCACCATTCCGGTATTGGTGCGGGGGAGTAGCTCAGAAATCAATAAGTATTCATAAGCTGTTACGCCTTGGAGTGACTTAAAATTGAGTTGCACTAAGTGTAAGTCTATACCACTACTCTTGACTAATTCTTCAAGGTGTTGGGGGTGTAAATAGTGCAGATGCATAGGGAAAAGCCCGAAGGGAAAGTCAATGAGATTAAAAGACTAACATGCATCTGCTTTTTTTCTATAAGAGAGATTGCGAGGCTTTTATGATGCTTTTTTTACTTCGTTACAGGAGACACATCGGTTAAGAATCTAGTGGGTTATTCTACCTATTAGATCCCCGAAGTAATAATTTTGTATTGTGATATTTGTTCGCGATTAATTTTTATTTATCAGTAAATTTCTGCGTGAAGGAATGCGATCGCCAGAGACTAGCAGCAGGTATCGGTATATGGTAATATGTTTCAAATATTTTTGCATTCACTAGAATAAAATCTTTGCAGTACGAAGACTAAATGATTTAGTTAGTAAGGATTACGCTAAATGCCACAAAAATTCATGTTTTCCTGCCGGATTTCTTTTCATAGCCAGTTTCCCCACTAATTTTTAATGCCTGTCGCCGCAATACCCTGAATAAACTGACGCTGACCGATGAGAAATAGTACCATTACTGGAACTGTGGCGATAGTCACTGCCGCCATCATTAATGGCCAATTATTCGTAAATTGCTCTTGAAACTCAGCCAACGCCAGTTGTACTGTCCTTAATTCTGGTCGTGTTGTAAACACTAAAGGCTTAAACAAATCATTCCATTCACCGATGAAGGTGAACAAAAACAACGTCACCAATGCCGGACGGGCTAAAGGTAACATCACCCGCCACAAAATTTGCAATCGGTTCGCCCCATCTATGGCGGCGGCTTCCTCTAACTCCACAGGAATTGTCTGGAAATACTGACGTAATAAGAAAATCCCAAATCCGTTGACCGCTGTGGGTAAAATGAGTGCGCCATAGGTATTTATTAAGTGTCCCCACTTCAAAACCAAAAAGATGGGAATCACCAATAACTGAAAGGGAATCACTAAAGTTGCTAAAACGACTAATAGCAGTGCTTGGCGTCCCCGAAACTTCAACCGTGCTAGGGCGTAACCAGCCAAAGCAGAAGTGACAATCTGAAACGCCGTCACAGCGATCGCTACCAAGGTAGAATTAGCAAACGCCAGCAAAAATTTTCCCTGTTGCCACGCAATGCGGTAATTTGCTAAAGACCAGTTATTTTTGGATAAATTTTCGGGGCTGGCAGCGGTTGGTGCAAAGGAGGTGAGAAAAACCACCAATAGCGGTAGTAGAACGATAAATGCCCCTAACAGTAAGACTACTAGGCTCAAAAAATCGCCAGATTTCAGATTCGGGTTTGGTTTGGACATAACTTGAGATGCATTGCATTTATTTTGCTAGTACTAGAGCATCACCCTCTGCAACAGTTAATCTATTAAACATAGTTACTTGTTAAGTTAAATTAAACCACAGTGATTGTTACCCTCAGTTCATAGGGTAAATTGAATCCTGGTGTCAAATAATTCAGGTTTACAGGAGTAAACATAACCATGCAGCAGCTTACAGACCAATCTAAAGAATTAGATTTCAAGAGCGAAACATACAAAGATGCTTATAGCCGGATTAATGCGATCGTGATCGAAGGGGAACAAGAAGCCCATGAAAATTACATCACATTAGCCGAACTGCTGCCGGAATCTCATGATGATCTGATTCGCCTCTCCAAGATGGAAAGCCGCCACAAGAAAGGATTTGAAGCTTGTGGACGCAATTTGGATGTCACCCCAGATTTGCAATTCGCCAAGGAATTTTTCTCTGGACTCCACCAGAATTTCCAAACAGCTGCGGCGGAAGGAAAGGTAGTTACTTGTCTGTTGATTCAGTCTTTGATTATCGAATGTTTTGCGATCGCAGCATATAACATTTACATCCCCGTTGCCGATGCTTTTGCCCGCAAAATCACTGAGGGAGTAGTAAAAGAAGAATACAGCCATCTCAACTTTGGAGAAGTTTGGTTGAAAGAACATTTCACAGAATCCAAGACTGAACTTGAACTTGCAAATCGCCAGAACCTACCCATCGTCTGGAGAATGCTCAACCAAGTAGAAGGTGATGCCCACACAATGGCAATGGAAAAAGATGCTTTAGTAGAAGACTTTATGATTCAATACGGTGAAGCATTAAGTAACATAGGTTTCACAACTCGCGATATCATGCGCTTGTCAGCCTACGGACTTATAGCCGCTTAAAAAAGTTAGGAGTGAGGAATGATCAGTGAGAAATTATGAGTCTTACTCCTAACTCCTAACTCCCAACTCCTAACTCTACGAAATTTCCACGCCTCAAGACAGCATAAGCCTAATAATCACTACATGTTTGGTCTAATTGGACATCTGACTAGTTTAGAACACGCTCAAGCGGTAGCTCAAGAATTGGGATACCCAGAATATGCCGATCAAGGTCTAGACTTTTGGTGCAGCGCCCCGCCGCAAATTGTTGATACCATTATTGTCACCAGTGTAACTGGGCAACAAATTGAAGGACGGTATGTAGAATCTTGCTTTTTGCCGGAAATGCTAGCTAGTCGCCGCATCAAAGCCGCAACACGCAAAATCCTTAACGCTATGGCCCATGCACAGAAGCATGGCATTAACATCACAGCTTTAGGTGGATTTTCCTCAATTATTTTTGAAAACTTTAAGTTAGAACAGTTTAGCCAAGTCCGCAACATTAAACTAGAGTTTGAACGCTTCACCACCGGAAACACGCATACTGCCTACATTATTTGTAAGCAGGTGGAAGAAGCGTCAAAACAACTGGGAATTGAAATGTCAAATGCGACTGTCGCAATCTGTGGCGCAACTGGGGATATTGGCAGTGCTGTTACACGCTGGCTAGATGCAAAAACAGATGTCAAAGAACTTTTGTTGATTGCCCGCGATCAAGAACGTCTCAAAGCCTTGCAAGACGAACTAGGGCGCGGGAAAATCATGGGTTTGACAGAAGCCCTACCCCTAGCTGATGTTGTCGTTTGGGTTGCTAGTATGCCCAAAGGCGTGGAAATTGACCCTACCACTTTGAAACAACCATGTTTGTTAATTGATGGTGGCTATCCTAAAAACTTAGCGACGAAAATTCAGCATCCTGGCGTACACGTGTTAAATGGTGGAATTGTAGAGCATTCTCTGGATATTGACTGGAAAATCATGAAAATCGTCAATATGGATGTTCCAGCCCGCCAGCTGTTTGCTTGTTTTGCCGAATCAATGCTGCTGGAATTTGAGAAGTTATACACGAACTTTTCGTGGGGACGGAATCAGATTACCGTAGACAAAATGGAGCAGATTGGTAAGGTGTCAGTAAAACATGGATTTAGACCACTGCTTGTTTAAGAGTTAGGAGTTAAGAGTTAGGAGTTAAGAGTTAATAACTTTCATAATTCCACAGCTTCTAAAACCTCACTCCTAACTCCTCACTCCTAACTCCTCACTCCTAACTCTGAAAAACTCCTAACTCTGAAAAATTCATAACCCCTACGATGGCAACTACTGAGCGTAAACCGCTACTGTTAGATTTTGAAAAACCCCTAGCAGAACTCGCAAACCGGATCGATCAGATTCGGCAACTTGCAGAAGAAAATGGCGTCGATGTTTCTGGTGAAATTCGCAAACTAGAGGCACGCGCTATGCAACTGCGTGAGGAGATTTTCAGTACTCTATCCCCATCTCAGCGATTGCAAGTCGCTCGTCATCCGCGTCGCCCCAGTACTCTCGATTACATTCAAGCTATTAGTGATGAATGGATGGAACTGCATGGCGATCGCTGTGGTGGTGACGATCCGGCTTTAGTTGGTGGTGTCGGCCGTCTGAGTGGACAACCTGTGGTGATGTTGGGTCATCAAAAGGGCCGCGATACTAAAGACAATATTGCCCGTAACTTTGGAATGCCTTACCCTGGCGGCTACCGCAAAGCCATGCGGTTGATGGAACACGCCAATAAGTTTAGTATGCCGATACTAACTTTTATCGACACGCCAGGAGCTTGGTCTGGGGTAGAAGCAGAACACCAAGGTCAAGGAGAAGCGATCGCTTACAACTTACGGGAAATGTTTTGCCTGGATGTGCCAATTATCTGCACAGTGATCGGTGAAGGTGGTTCCGGTGGGGCACTCGGTATTGGCGTAGGCGATCGCCTACTCATGTTTGAACACTCCGTTTACACCGTCGCCACCCCCGAAGCCTGCGCCGCTATTTTGTGGAAAGATGCTGGTAAGGCTCCCCAAGCCGCCGTCGCTCTAAAAATTATTTCCCACGACTTGAAAAAGTTGGGAATTATCGACCAAATACTGCCTGAACCCACTGGTGGCGCTCATTCCGATCCTTTAAAAGCCGCGACCACTCTCAAGCAAGTGCTGATGGAAAACTTGGACGAACTCAATCGCTTAACTGCTCCAGAACGCCGCCAACTGCGCTACGAAAAATTCCGTAAAATCGGGGTTTTTACAGAAGTTGCCCACTAACAACACTGCATAATGATTGATTAGTAAAGCAGCAATGCTATAATTGCCTATGTGCTTAAAGATTTTTAACAATCTAGCCATAGGCATTTGCATGTTTGGCAAATCTACTCAATCTGATTGAGTGGGTTTTGTATTGTGTAAATAATCTAATTTAAATGTAGGGCTTGGTTTTCCAGGCAATGGTTTGTTGTATTCACTGGTAAAACCCACAATATGGGTACTATTGTGCTGCATCATAGCATCTGCTTAATGGAAATCATCAGATTTTTAGATTCCTTTAATCTATCCAAACCGAGAAGTGTAAATAATTGGATGGTAATAAGTTTTGGGAACTGCCAAAAAATTGGGAGACACCATGAGTGTTGAGCAAAAACGACGCGCCCTGATTACTGGGGCAAGTAGTGGAATTGGGAAAGCAACGGCTTTAGCCTTTGCAAAAGCGGGAATAGATATTGCCTTAGTCAGCCGTTCTTTGGATAAGTTGGAGGCGGTAAGAGAAGCCGTAGAGCATACTGGGGTGGAAGCGAAAGCTTACGCTGTAGATTTAGCGCGGATCTCCGAAGTCAAAGACAAGATCCAAGCGATCGCCCTTAACTTTGGTGATATAGACATTCTGGTAAACAATGCTGGCATCGCCTATACAGCCACTTTGAGCAAAACTCCCCTAGAAGACTGGCAGCAGGTAATTAACTTGAATCTTACCAGCGTGTTTCAGTGCATTGTGGGGATTTTACCTTCAATGCGCGATCGCGGCACAGGCACAATTATTAACGTCGCCTCAATTGCCGCCAAGCAACCCTTTCCTGGTTGGGGAGCATACAGCGTCAGCAAGGCTGGTTTGATAGCCCTCTCTCAAACCCTGGCACAAGAAGAACGCACCCACGGCATTCGTGTCACAGCTATCTGTCCCGGCGCAGTCAATACTGAACTTTGGGATACAGAAACAGTCCATGTTAACTTAGACCGTTCCAAAATGTTAACCCCGGAAATTGTGGCTCAATCAATTCTTTACACTGTTCTGTTACCACAACAGGCAGTTATTGATGAATTGACCTTGATGCCCAGCGCTGGCGCACTCTAATTGCGAAGTTAGAAGTTAGGAGTTAGGAATTATAATTTTTAACTCATAACTCATAACTCATAACTCATAACTAAATTCAAACCATAACCAAGACTGAATCATGACTATTGCTAGTTCCAACGGTTCCAATTGCTCTCAATCACCTCTGATTCCCGACTTGGCAGAAGCCATATCTCCTAGACCCGATCGCAATACTCATAACGGGCGAAAAGCGGATGTGTTCCCGCCAAAAGAGGAACAACTTGAGGAAATGAAGGATGCCGTGCGAGCAATAATATTGGGCGTTGGCGAAGATCCTGAACGCGAAGGACTCCTGAAAACACCCAAACGAGTAGCCGAGGCAATGCGGTTTCTTACCAGTGGCTACAACCAATCTCTTGAAGAACTCGTTAACGATGCCATCTTTGATGAAGGGCATAGCGAGATGGTACTAGTTAGAGATATTAATTTCTTTAGTTTGTGCGAACACCACATGCTGCCATTTATGGGTAGAGCGCACGTTGCTTATATCCCCAACCAAAAAGTTGTCGGACTGAGTAAGCTAGCCCGGATTGTTGAGATGTATTCTCGCCGCTTGCAAGTGCAGGAGAGGTTAACCCGCCAAATTGCCGAAGCAATCCAGACTATCCTAGAACCTCAAGGCGTAGCCGTTGTGATGGAAGCTAGCCACATGTGCATGGTGATGAGGGGCGTCCAAAAACCAGGTTCTTGGACTGTCACTAGCGCAATGGTTGGCGTATTCCAAGAGGATCACAAAACCCGCGAAGAATTTTTTAACTTGATTCGCCACCAAGCGGCATTTTTTTAATAAAAGGGGATTGGGAACTGGGGACTGGGGATTGGGGAAGATGAGGGGGATGAGGAGGAGGAATGATAATTATTTGTTTGCTTCCCCCTACTCCCTCATCTCCCTCATCTCCCCCTACTCTCCAATTTCTCAAACAACTTGGCTACTTTATCTAAATCCTTATCTCCAGGTGTCCGTTCCACACCACTAGATAAATCAATGCCGCTAGGATTAAGCTGACTTAGGGCTTCCAAAATATTATCGGCTGTTAGTCCTCCTGCTAAAAACCAAGGACAACTAGGGCTAAATTGTTCTAGGATTGTCCAATCTAAAGTTTTGCCTGTACCACCCAGTTGTTGTGGATGGTAAGCATCAAGTAATAAAGTATCTACGTATTTTGTGTAATCAGCCGCAGTCTCTAGATGCTCAAGACTACGAATTCTCAGTGCTTTAATAATTTCGACATTGGGCAAAGCTTGACGTACTTGGTCGCAAAAACTTGCTGATTCATCTCCGTGTAACTGCACACCAGTCAACCCAGAATCAAAAACTATCTGACTAATTTCAGAGATACTAGCGTTGGCAAAAACCCCAATTGTGTCAATATTTGCCGGGAGTTCTGCCACTGCTGCCCGAATTTGGGATGTAGTCACGTAACGAGGTGAAATGGGCACACAAATAAATCCTAGTGCCATTGCGCCCAGAGAGGCGATCGCTATAGACTGTTGTGGTTGAGTAATGCCGCAAATCTTAACGCGCATGAAAATCTAACAAATTTAAACTAATTATCAAAAAAGTCTAAACTATCTAAAAAACTTTTGGGCCTTGTAATTTTATAATCTTGTAGGTCTACGTTAACTTTTCTATTCAGGAGACAAAAGCATTGATTTCCTCTATTTTATTAGCAGTAGTTGCATCTGTTCCTGCAACACCTGTGTGGAATCCCACAGTCGGCATCATCATCAGCGTCAGCAGCTTAGTAATAGTTTTACTAAGTACTAAGATTGAGAAACCCCTAGTTGGCCCCAAGTTCCCTATTCTGCCAATTAGTATTCCAACATTCGCTGCTGCTATGGCTTTTGGTCATATTATCGGTATTGGCATCGTTTTAGGATTGACTAACATCGGTCGTCTGTAGTTTTGTGATGACAGAGGTGTTACTTGTAACCCCGCGAACAATACACAACTCCTAAAAACGATTCTGGGCAGGGGCAGTAGGGAGTGAAGAAGGGAATAGGTTACAGGTTACAGGGTACAGATTATTCCTTATCACCTGTTACCTGTCACCTCTCCCCTAACCCCCATACCCCATACCCAATGCTTAACTTTAGAGTTTTGCTCACCAAATTTGAGATTTTAAACTTTGGATAATGAAATTGAACGTATCGCGGCAGTCACTACCCTCAATGTACTCATAGGGTAGGGATCGGAGCGGGTTATTGGAACGAAGTGAAAATAACCAATCCATATTTATTCAGTTGGCGCGTCTTGCTCTTTAATATATTTCCTAAGTTTATCAATCGGTGCGCCACCACTTGAAGCAACATAATACGAGCTAGACCAAAACAGAGGTTTCCAATAAAACTTTTGAATATGCTCCTTAAATTCTTTACGAATAATCCTACTACTAGCAGATTTTAGACTCTTATGTAAAATCAGAAATATTGTTATCTGGATGGTAATCTACCAACAAATGAACATGGTCTTGTTCACCTGAGAACTCTATTAAAATGCAATTAGTTTTAATGCAAATATTTGCAAAAACGTCCTCCGACTTAATTGCTGAGGTCAATCTAAAATCTAAAATCTAAAATCCAAAATTGTTTGATATGCATTAATTGTCTATTCTAGAAATAAGAGCATTACCTCACTCGGCACTACCGAATTGATGCTCAATATAAATGTATGTACGAATATGCATAGTATCTCAGTATAAAAAGTACTGCCGATATCTAGTTATAGGACAATATAATGCAAACAAATTGGAGAATTGGGTCATTATTTGGAATTCCCCTGTTTTTAGACCCTTTATGGTTTGTGATTTTAGGGTTGGCAACCCTCAATTTTGGGGTAGCTTATCAAGAATGGGGAAATATTATCGCTTGGAGTGCTGGAATCGTAATGGCACTGCTGCTATTTGGTTCGGTGCTGTTACATGAGTTGGGTCACAGCTTGGTAGCCCGATCGCAAGGCATTAGAGTTAATTCAATTACCTTATTTATGTTTGGCGGGATTGCTGCTATTGAAGAAGAATCTAAAACTCCTTTCAAAGCTTTTCAAGTAGCGATCGCTGGCCCCTTAGTGAGTATCATCCTATTTTTCCTGCTTCGTCTAGCCGTTATTGTGATCCCTGATACTAATCCCCTCAGTGTCATGGTTGGAGATTTGGCGAGGATTAATTTGGTGGTGGCTCTATTTAACCTGATTCCTGGCTTGCCTCTAGATGGGGGACAAGTATTAAAAGCAGCACTATGGCAAATCACAGGTAATCGTTTTCAAGCCGTACACTGGGCTGCAAAAGCGGGGCAAATATTGGGTTATGGTGCGATCGCTTTAGGGTTTGTTGTAGATTTTGTCACTAGAGAGTTAGTAGTTGGCTTGTGGATTGCGTTGTTAGGTTGGTTTGCTGTCCGCAACGCCAACAACTATGACAATATGACTACATTGCAAGAAAGCCTACTCAAAGTCGTGGCGGCCGATGCGATGACCCGTGATTTTCGTGTCATTGATGCTGACCAGACATTGCGTTCCTTTGCCGATTTATATCTCTTAGAAACCTCTCCCTCACAGGTTTATTTTGCTGCTTCTGATGGACGTTACCGGGGTCTAGTTTCCATTGACGATTTCCGTTTAACCCAAAGGGGTGAATGGGAAACCCAAACCTTACACAGCATAGTGCATCCGCTGACAGAAATACCCAGCGTTGCAGAATCAACATCCATCGCTGAGGTAATTAACAAGCTAGAAAATGAGCAGTTACCTAGAATTACCGTACTTTCTCCCGCTGGTGCCGTAGCTGGTGTAATTGATCGGGGGGATATTGTGCGATCGCTAGCACAAAAGTTAAATTTGCAGATCACCGATGCTGAAATTAAGCGCATCAAATCAGAAGGTAGCTATCCACCAGGGTTGCAACTGGGAGTAATCGCAAAATCGACTATAAATTAAACGTCATACACTCGTCATAGGTTTGCAATAGATACGTCAAAAGCGTGTGTGATATTTAATTTGGTATTTGGTTACAAAATGCTTTTTTTGGGTAAAAGGTAGGACTTCCTACCTTTTTTATTTTTAATCAATAGGTGGGCATTGAGCATTGGAATCCAACCAAATCTTACTCATCTTTATCTTTCCTAAGTAAGTCGGTGAGAAAAATTCAATGTATATGAAGAAATATAAATTAGCTGTCGGGTGTGTTATGCCCTTATAGCAACGCACCTGGGCTTGTTGACGGTGCGGCACTTGGCGACAACACACCCGACATTAAAATTCCTTAACATAGCTGGAAACATTAGCACCGACTTACTTAGTCCCCAGTCCCCAATCCCCAATCCCCAAAAATTAAATTAAAACTTCCAGTTTAAAGTGAGTAAAATGTAAGGGCGTGATATACTACACCTCTCACTTACCCTGGTTTTATGGCACTGCCAATTGTTGCAATTATCGGACGCCCAAATGTGGGCAAATCCACCCTGGTTAATCGACTCGCCGGGGAACAAACGGCGATTGTCCATGATGAACCGGGAGTGACACGCGATCGCACTTATCTACCAGCTTTCTGGAATGGTCGCGAGTTTTTAGTGGTAGACACTGGTGGTTTAGTTTTTAATGATGATACCGAATTTTTACCACTGATTCGCCAACAGGCAATGACAGCCCTTGCAGAAGCCTGTGGCGCTATTTTTGTTGTCGATGGTCAAACAGGCCCCACCTCGGCAGATTTAGAAATCGCCGAATGGATGCGCCAACAACGCGTACCTGTGCTATTAGCTGTAAACAAATGTGAATCCCCAGAACAGGGCTTAATGCAAGCTGCCGAATTTTGGGAATTGGGATTGGGTGAACCTTACCCCATCTCCGCGATTCATGGCAGTGGTACAGGAGAGTTACTCGACGAGTTAGTTAATCACATCCCTGCTATTGAAGACATCCCAGACACGAATGAAATCAAAGTAGCAATTGTGGGACGGCCGAATGTCGGCAAATCAAGCTTACTCAATTCTTTTGTTGGCGAAGAAAGGGCAATTGTCAGCCCCATTTCTGGCACTACCCGTGATGCCATTGATACTGTCATTGAACGAGCCGGACAAACCTACCGCTTGATTGATACTGCCGGCATTCGCAAAAAGAAACACATCGAATACGGCACAGAATTCTTTAGTATTAACCGCGCTTTCAAAGCGATTCGTCGCGCTGACGTGGTTTTATTAGTAATAGACGCCGTAGATGGAGTCACCGAGCAAGACCAAAAATTAGCTGGGCGGATTATCGAAGAAGGTCGAGCCTGCATCATCGTCGTTAATAAGTGGGATGCTGTCGAAAAAGACTCTTACACAATCTACGACTACGAAAAAACTCTGCAATCAAGGTTACATTTTACCGAATGGGCAGAAACAATCTTTGTGAGTGCCTTGTCAGGGCAACGAGTAGAAAAGATTTTAGAATTGGTGAAAACGGCGGCTGAATCACACAAACGCCGTGTCAGCACATCAGTAATTAACGAAGTCTTAACAGATGCCGTCAGTTGGCATTCACCGCCAGCATCTCGTGGTGGGCGTCAGGGCAAGATTTATTATGGTACACAAGTCAGTAGCCAACCACCAACGATCGCTCTATTTGTCAACGACTCGAAACGCTTCAACGACAACTACCGCCGCTACATTGAACGGCAATTTCGTCAACAGCTAGGATTTAAAGGCACACCAATTATTTTACTGTGGCGGAGCAAAAAAGTCCGTGATGCCGAAAGTGGTAATGTTAATAGAGCAACTCGCGTCAAAATAAGTTAGGAATAGAGACGCGATGAATCGCGTCTGTACAAGAGAGAGGCGGTTAATCGCGTTTGTACAAGAGTTATGAGTTAAAGTCAAAACTCCTAACTCCTCATTCCTCATTCCTAACTCTAAAATGGATTTATTGCGATCGCTGCCACTTGGACTTTATTTAGAACAACCCCAAACTTGGCTGCATAAAATCGATCCGCGAGTCAAGTTCGCCTGGTTAATGAGCTTTTTAACAAGCTATATTTTAGCCAACAACAATTGGCGGGTACTGCTGGTGGTACTATTGATTCTTGCAACCTTGATTGCGAAAATTCCTCGACGCGTATGGCAGCAGCAAATGGGTTGGCTATTAATGCTATCGTTTTTTGTATTAGCGATCGCAGCCATCAGTCCTGATGGACTGGGTGTAGATTATCAGTCACGCCTACCAGCTAATGAACAAATATTAACCCAGCAAGCATTCTCTAATAATATTCAAGAGCCAGCAGCCGAGAAAAAAGCATACAGCTACGTGCTATTTCACAAAGGCCCGGTTAAAGTGACTCGCTACTCATTGAGTTTGGCAGTACGCCTGAGTACCCTGATCTTTACCGTCATTTACAGCACCAACCTCTATCTGCTGACAACCGCACCAGAAGAAATCACATCTGGCATAGAAAGCTTAATGCAACCCTTGCGACGCTTCAAGTTGCCTGTCACAGAAATTGCTTTAACTTTAACCTTGTCCTTGCGCTTTATCCCCTTGGTTTTAGAAGAAGTGCAAAATTTATTTCGCTCCGTGATGACAAGGGCAATTAATTGGAAAAAGCTGGGATTAAAAGGAGCATTCAAGGTTTGGATGACAGTCGCAGAGAGACTTTTAGAAAATCTCCTCTTACGAGCCGATCAAATGGCAAATGCCATGATGGTACGGGGTTTTACCAGTCCCAATGAGCATCGAGTCCAGTGGCACGACTTACGATTAAAAGGGCGTGACTGGCTGGCGATCGCAATTTTAATCTTATTCTGGGGAATCCGACTAGCTATAGGAACTCAGGCGTAATTTTGCACCGATAAAATGGTAAGAGGTAATACAGCAGAATTCAGAATTCAGAAGTCAGAATGGGCTACGCCCCGCTGCGCTAACAGGAGTCATAATTAAATCGCCGTCTCTACCAAAGACTAATTATTGTAGAGACGGCGATTCATCGCGTCTTGCCTTAACCGAACAGTATTGAGCTATAGGTAACAATATGGTAGGGCAATTTGAATAGCTACCCAACCATAAAATTGATCCCCTACCATTTCCTGTAGATTTTAGATATTAACCAGCCCTACTCGAACACTACAAACTCATCTCAATATTTTTGATCGAGTACCCTTATGAATCTCTGCACAATGCCCAAGCACAAATTTCACCACTGAAAATACTGGATAATCAATAGACTTTTTGCATAAATAATATTTTTATTTCCAGTACCCAGTACCCAGTACCCAGTACCCAATCCCCAATCCCAAATCCCCAATCCCCAATTTTGTGCCATTCCGCGACAGTTGTGGCAGTATGGAAAGAAGTTGAAAAATTCGTCGTTGCCGTTGGGAACTTCAAAGGGTGTTTTTCCTTCCTACGTCGAACTTTCAACAAGAGGATCGGGAATATTTTGTGCCTTGTCCCCACAGATTGGTAAATCGAACTCACCAAAGCAGATGGTGATATTTGTCGAACAGCCTCTACTCTTTGAATCTACGCTTCGCGGCTTCTGTTGTACCATTGCGCTTCACTACCACTAGCTTCATCTGCCCATTAGGAACTAGATCAAGGTCTTCGTAACCGCAGTTTCGCATTTTAACCAAATATTCTGACGAATGTTGGTATTATCGTCTGAATGTTTGGAATTTACTGCGAAAAGATATATATACTTCCAACTTCCACCTTGACTATACCTTGACTCTTAAATGAATCCAGAAAACGCAGAAACTTACATAAACCATCCAACTTGGGGTTTACTCTACAAAATCTGTATGGTTGATGAAAACCAGGATTTGTTCACCACACTTTATGCCCAGCGCTTATTCTTTTTGGTGGCAAATGACGTTAAAGGTGTCAAATTCCAGTCTCTAGGACGTACTGAGGCCAGAATGATGTTGGAAAATCGCTTACGTACCCTGCGACGCAGTGGGCATTCTCAGGAGTACGATCAGCTTCAGAGTGTTTTCCAGCGCACCTTCCAATGAACAGTTCGATTTCCGAACGTATTGTTACTATTTGCTCCTCACTGCCAACGTCAGTCAAACTGATTGCTGTTAGCAAGCAAGTTTCTGCCCAGGCCATTCGGTCTGCATACAACGCAGGAATTCGTGATTTTGGGGAAAGTCGTATCCAAGAAGCTGCCAGCAAACAAGCCGAGTTGCAAGACTTACCGGATATTACCTGGCACTTTATTGGACATTTACAAGGCAATAAAGCCAAAAAAGCCATTGAGCAATTCCCTTGGATTCACTCCGTAGATAATTTGAAGCTGGCACAGCGCTTAGACCAATTGGCGCAACAGCTAGGAGTGAGTCCCCAGGTTTGCCTGCAAGTGAAAATTCTCCCCGATCCCAGCAAGTCTGGTTGGAGTGTGCCAGAACTTTTAGCTGATTTACCCACACTGAATCAATACAAAAGTTTACAAATTCAAGGTTTGATGACAATTCCGCCTTCAGGATTAAATGATTCCGAAATTCTCAGTGTGTTTAATCGCAATCGTGAGCTAGCCAAAGAAATCCAGGAGCAAAACTGGTCGCATATTAAAATACAGCACCTATCTATGGGTATGTCAGGCGACTACGAACTGGCAGTGCAAGCAGGCGCAACGATGGTACGATTAGGAACAATCTTGTTTGGCGATCGCTATTAGCCAATTAATTATCAGCCTTACAAGGCAGTATTAATAGAAGCTAAGGATTTGTTGACAAGAATTTTCTCACAGACTGGTGCAATCCGAAACAAAGGATATAGTATTGACAAGAGCAATCGCCAAGGGAAAATAGGGTATAAAGAAGTTTCCTTCGGATAAACCTTAGGATATAATCTTGACTCGTTATTATGTTTAGGCGATGCACAGACCTTTCCAATAAGTGTCAGTTCATCGCCAAAACCCGTAGTATGGGCTACAACTAGCAATACACTTGCTGAAGTATCCACCGATGTAGCGGTCGCTCCTAGCTCAACTAATCCTCAGCCAAGTCAATACAGGCTATTCGCACCAGGAGAGTACACACACAATGAACAACATTTTTTCCAAACTCAGAGACTTTGTAGGTCTAAATGAGCAAGTGGAATACGAGTATTACGAAGAAGAACCAGAAACAGATAATAATAATTACCAAAATCTGTATCAGCAAGAAAATCCCCAACCAGCACCACAAGAAAGCACAGCCGCTCAAAATCGACGCTGGCGGGAACCAGTGCCTACAATGGGAGATGATATGACAGCAGGTCAAAAGCCAATGGGGAATGTGATTGGTATGCCAGGAGCAATTAACGGAATTTCGGAAGTTTTAGTACTCGAACCACGCACCTTTGAAGAAATGCCCCAGGCAATTCAAGCGCTGCGCGAACGCAAGTCAGTGGTATTAAATCTGACAATCATGGACCCAGATCAAGCTCAACGAGCAGTAGATTTTGTTGCAGGTGGTACTTACGCACTAGATGGACATCAAGAGCGCATCGGTGAGAGCATCTTTTTGTTTACGCCAAGCTGTGTCCAAGTTAGTACCCAAGGTGGCGTTCTTCATGAAGTACCACAACCACCAGCACGTCCATCTCGCCCGACTACAGGTACTCCAAATCAAACCTGGGGCAACGAAACTAATCGGATGGCACAATAAAGTTAAATTAGTATTTAGTCCTTTGTCCTTTGTCCTACCCTACGGGAAGCCGCTGGCGCGTCTATGTCATTTGTCCTGGGTTTTGCTCATGGTGACAAATGACAAACGACTAATGACTAATGACCAATGACTAATGACCAATGACTAATGACTATAAAATTTGGCTTAATTGGTGGTGGGGTAATGGGAGAAGCGCTCTTATCCCGCCTTATCGCGCGTGGAATTTATCAATCATCAGAAGTCATAGTTAGCGAACCGCTATCTTCACGCTTAGATTTTTTAAAACAGCAGTACGATGTTGCTGTGACTACAGATAATAGCCAGGTTTTCACGGAAGCAAAAGAAGTTCTCTTTTTGGCAGTGAAACCGCAGGTATTTAGCGCGATCACTCAAGAATTAGCAGATATTGATATTCTTAATAGAGAACATTCACCCCTAATCATTTCTATTTTGGCGGGTGTGCCCTTAAGTCAGCTAGAAGCTGCATTTGTGCAATTGCCAGTGATTAGAGCAATGCCCAATACCCCGGCCACTGTGGGAGCAGGAGTTACCGCAATTTGTTCAGGTGCATATACCAATGCCAAGCATCACCAAATAGCACAGCAAGTTTTTTCTGCTGTAGGTGAGGTGGTGGAAGTGTCAGAAGCGCTGATGGATGCAGTTACAGGCCTATCTGGTAGCGGCCCTGCTTACGTGGCACTGTTAGTAGAAGCACTTGCAGATGGTGGAGTCGCCGCAGGTTTACCTAGAGCAATTGCCAATCAACTAGCCTTGCAAACCGTACTAGGAACAGCAAAACTGTTGCAGGAAACTAAAATGCACCCAGCAGAACTCAAAGATCGTGTTACCAGCCCCGGCGGTACAACCATCGCCGGGATTGCCAAGCTAGAACAAGCAGGATTTCGTTCCGCTTTAATTGAAGCAGTCAAAGCTGCCACAGAGCGATCGCAAGAGCTGGGAAAATAAAGTGAGGAGTTAGGAGTTATGAGTTAGGAGTTATGAGTTAGGAGTTATGAGTTAGGAGTTAGGAGTTAGGAGTGAGGAGTTAGGAGTGAGGAGTTAGGAGTTATGAGTTTTAACTTCTAACTCCTAACTTCTAACTCCTAACTCTTAAGCTAACGAAGTTGACAAAAGACTCGTTAGTATAGTAAACAATCTGGTTGCAAATGTGATTGAGTGAATTATCCTGCACCGTCTCCAGAACTTGACTTAGGGTCTATATTTCCCTTTGATCTGGATCAGTTTCAAAAAGAAGCGATCGCGTCCCTAAACGCCGGACGCTCGGTAGTTGTATGTGCCCCTACAGGTTCGGGCAAAACATTAGTCGGGGAATACGCTATTTATCGTGCCCTGGCGAGAGGAAAACGTGTATTTTACACGACTCCCCTAAAAGCGCTGTCGAATCAAAAATTACGTGACTTTCGAGAAAAATTCGGGTTTGATCAAGTCGGTCTGTTAACTGGAGATGCATCCATTCACAGGGATGCACCGATTTTGGTGATGACCACAGAAATTTTCCGAAATATGCTCTACGGTACACCCATTGGGCAAGTAGGCATCTCATTGGTAGACGTGGAAGCGGTAATCCTGGATGAATGCCACTACATGAACGATCGCCAGCGCGGTACTGTTTGGGAAGAATCAATCATCTATTGTCCCCGTGAAGTGCAACTGGCAGCCCTTTCAGCAACGGTTGCCAATAGCGATCAACTCACCGACTGGCTAAATCGCGTTCACGGCCCAACAGACCTGATTTACTCCGATTTTCGCCCAGTCCCCTTGGAATTTCATTTTTGCAATCCCAAAGGGTTATTTCCCCTACTGAATGATAGCAAAACCAAAATCAACCCCCGCCTTCAGAAGAAAAAGGGCAAAGGGGGAGAAAGGGATAGAGGGAGAAGTGGTAGACCGGAGGCTCCGGGTATAATTTTTACCCTCAGCCAGTTAGAGCAACGGGATATGCTACCAGCGATTTACTTTATCTTCAGCCGCCGGGGATGTGATAAAGCGGTGGCGGAAGTGGGGGATTTATGGCTGGTAAATAGTGAAGAATCCCAAATTTTAAGGGAACAAATTGATGACTTTTTAGCCCGTAATCCCGAAGCAGGGCGTTCTGGACAAATTGCCCCCCTGTACCGGGGAATTGCTGCCCACCACGCCGGAATTTTGCCTGCTTGGAAAGCACTGGTAGAAGAACTATTTCAGCAAGGGCTGATTAAAGTAGTATTCGCCACTGAGACACTAGCAGCGGGAATTAATATGCCTGCTCGGACAACGGTAATTTCTACCCTTTCTAAGCGGACTGACACTGGACACCGCCTGTTAAACGCTTCGGAATTCCTGCAAATGGCGGGACGAGCAGGCCGTCGGGGGATGGATAAACAAGGTCATGTGGTGACAGTCCAAACTCCCTTTGAAGGAGCTAAAGAAGCTGCGTATTTGGGAACATCCAAGCCAGATCCCCTAGTAAGCCAGTTTACGCCCAGTTACGGCATGGTACTCAACTTGCTGCAAACGCATACCCTAGAGCAAACCAGGGAACTCATAGAGCGCAGTTTTGGGCAGTACATGGCGACCTTGCATTTAAGACCGGAATATGATGAGATTGCGGAACTACAAACACAATTAGCTCAACTACATGAACAAATCGCCGCAGTTGATGAAAATGAACTGGCTGTTTATGAGAAATTGCGGCAACGGCTGAAAGTGGAACGCCAGATATTGAAAACCTTGCAAGAGCAAGCACAAGAAGATCGACAAGAAGAATTGGTGATGATGTTGGGCTTTGCGGTGTCAGGAACTCTGTTGAGTCTCAAGGGTAAAAATATCACCGTGTCTTCACCCGTAACCGCAGTGTTAGTCGGAAAATCGCCTGGTTCTGGTCAAGCTCCTTACTTGGTATGCTTAGGGCATGATAACCGTTGGTATGTGGCAACTACAGGGGATGTAGTCGATTTGTATGCCGAACTGCCGCGAATTGAAGTGCCGCCTGATATGCTACCACCGCCAGAGATGCCCTTGAAACCAGGACAATCGCGCCGTGGTAATCAAGAAACATTTGCGATCGCATCGCGTATTCCCAATCCAATAGAATCTTTGCATCTGGCCCCAGAAGTAGCAGAACAACTCAGTCGCACTACCGCCGTCCAAGAGCAATTAGAAGCTCATCCCCTACATCAATCAGGCAATGCAGCAACGCTTTTCAAGCGTCGGGCCCGCTATGTCGAACTAGAAGCTGAACTCGAACAGTTGCAAGGGCAAGTCGAGCAACAGTCACAACGTCATTGGGAAGAGTTTATGAATTTAATCGCAATTCTGCAACACTTTGGCGCTTTAGATAACTTAGTTCCCACAGTATTAGGGCGAATCGCTGCCGCCATTCGGGGCGAGAATGAATTGTGGTTGGGTTTAGTATTCGCTAGTGGTGAATTGGACAACTTAGATCCACATCATTTAGCAGCAGCAGCAGCGGCTCTAGTGATGGAAACGCCCCGCCCAGATAGTAAGGTTAACTTTGACCTTAGCAATGAAGTGGCAGAAGCCTTAGCAAAATTGCGGGGAATTCGCCGCCAAATGTTCCAACTACAACGGCGGTATAACGTAGCGCTGCCTATATGGTTGGAATTTGAGTTAATTGCCATAGTAGAACAATGGGCATTAGGCATCGAGTGGACAGAACTTTGCGAGAACACCACTTTAGATGAAGGCGATGTGGTGAGAATTTTACGCCGGACATTGGATTTATTGTCGCAGATACCCCATGTCCCCCATTTGCCAGACTCTTTCCAGCGTAATGCCCATCGCGCGATGCAGCTGATTGATCGATTCCCTGTGAATGAAGTGGTTGAATAAACAGTACGCTCTTACGCACACAGAGTACTTGATAATTTCTGCGTCTTTTTCTCTCAGGACTTAAGCAAAACTAGACGCTGTAGAGGCAATTCATGAATTGCCCCTACAATGAATTTACATTTAACCAAATAATAGTAGTGGTACTTCGTTAAAAATGCTTTTTTGGTTTCGTATATCTTCTATACGTGATTAATCACGCGTATCTAAGCAAAAGTTATAGTCGCTATCAACGCTATTCAATCTTAGTACACCAAGTTTCCAGTACCCTGCAACTGACGCAAAGAATTTATACATAATGGACAGTCGCAGCCAAATAATTGAATTGCACGATCGCTTTCTGCTTCAGTAAAGTTCAACATGGCAACATTCTGATTTGATACTGATGTCACAATAGTTGAAGCACTTGTAGAGGTATACGGACGTTTTCTCTCTGAATCTCGAATGCACACAAAATCTTTTCCTCCATGTGGGTTAGTGATACAGGTACGACCGTCTTGTGTGTGCATTAATCGCTGTGTAATACTACCACTAGCATGGGCAGGATGAAATGCCACTAGCGTAGACATCATCGACACGAAAATTGAGGAAGTGGAAAGCAAATTCAGGAGAATTTTTTTGTTCATAGATTTCCTTGAGAAAATTGTCTACTAGCTTAGGGTATTCGATTCACTTTCAAACTTCAAGTGAATTTTTCCTGAGAATAGTTTTATTGACACTTATTACCTAAGAAAGTTCCATATTTACACAGTTGGATTGCTAATTAGGTAGGTATAAATAAACAATAATACTCAGAAGCAAGACCTTTCGCCAGAGGCCACGCTTGTATGTACTCAGCGATTACCTTTATGAAGCTAGCAGGTACTTAATCGATAAACTGGTCTAGCTAAATATTAGTACGTTAGTTATTGGCAAAAATGATAAATGGAAGCAAGAAATTGCTATATTTGATGGGAATAATCGAAGTTTTGTATAAGTACCTGCGGCAACCAGGGAAGGGGATGTTCTTGTTAGGTATGTATTGAAATTAACTAAGAACTGCTATTATAAACAAATTTACTGGAACATTAAGATTTTTTTACATAAACAATAGGAATATTGTTTATATAGATAGCCTCATCCCAATTATTAACTGGGTTTCAGCCATATCGCCTCCCCGAAAACCCGCAACAAACCTTATTTTTTCTTAGCCAGTAGGTTTGAGAAAATCAGAAACGATTTAATAATCAAGCACTTATAAGTAGATGGGCTGAATTAAATATAATAAGACCCCCTCCCTTTGCAATACTGCTCGGATAAGCAGGGGAGGCAGGGGAAGCAGGGGAGGCAAAACTCTTCCCCTGCCTCCATTTCTCCCCTGCTCCTCCTGCTTGCCTCAACTAAGAAATTCCAAAACCTACGCAGTATTGCCTCCCCTTGGCTTTAGTTTTACTCCCCTTCTCTGCCAACAGCACGGGGTGCGATGCCTACGGCGGTAAACTACGCACCGAAGGGGTTGGCGATCGGGTCTATCTTATATTTTTACGCCCACTTACTTAGTTATTTGAGTTGACAAGGGAAAACACAAACATGAAATTGGCTTACTGGATGTATGCTGGCCCAGCCCACATCGGCACTCTCCGAATCGCTAGTTCTTTTAAAAATGTTCATGCGATCATGCACGCTCCCATTGGCGATGACTACTTTAACGTCATGCGCTCCATGTTATCGCGGGAGAGAGATTTCACTCCAGTGACAACCAGCGTTGTCGATCGCAACGTTTTGGCACGCGGTTCTCAAGAGAAGGTAGTAGATAACATCACCCGTAAGGATGCCGAGGAACACCCAGATTTGATTGTGTTAACTCCCACCTGCACCTCTAGCATTTTGCAAGAGGATCTGCACAACTTTGTCGAACGGGCACAGTTGGAAGCAAAAGGAGATGTAATGCTGGCGGATGTAAACCACTACCGCTACAACGAATTGCAAGCCGCCGATCGCACTTTGGATCAAATTGTCCAATATTATATTGAAAAAGCCCGTAAGCGCGGCGAATTGCCTGAGGGCAAAACAGCAAAACCCTCAGTTAACATTATCGGTACTACCACCCTTGGTTTCCACAATAATCACGACTGCACCGAACTCAAACGGCTGATGGCTGACTTGGGGATTGAAGTAAATACTTTAATTCCCGAAGGTGCTTCGGTGAATGACTTGAAAAAGATGTCCCAAGCCTGGTTTAACCTGGTGCCTTACCGTGAACTCGGTTTGACTACAGCCCGTTACCTGGAAGAACAATTTGGCACACCTTATATAGACATTACTCCAATGGGTGTAGTGGAAACTGCCCGTTGTATTCGCAAGATTCAACAGGTAATTAACGCTCAAGGTGCAGAAGTTGACTATGAAAACTTCATCAATGAGCAAACCCTGTATGTATCTCAGGCTGCTTGGTTCTCCCGTTCCATTGACTGTCAAAACTTGACTGGCAAAAAAGCTGTGGTCTTTGGTGATAACACGCACGCCGCCGCCATTACCAAGATTCTGGCGCGAGAAATGGGGATTCACGTTGTTTGGGCTGGTACTTACTGTAAATATGATGCAGACTGGTTCCGCGAACAGGTGAGCGAGTATTGCGATGAAGTGCTAATCTCCGAAGATCATGGTGCAATTGGGGATGCGATCGCTCGTGTCGAACCCTCCGCGATTTTTGGCACTCAAATGGAACGCCATGTTGGTAAGCGCTTAGATATTCCTTGCGGTGTAATTGCTGCACCAATCCACGTCCAAAACTTCCCCATCGGTTACAAACCATTTATGGGTTATGAAGGAACGAATCAGATTACAGATTTGATCTACAATTCCTTCACTTTGGGAATGGAAGATCACCTGTTAGAAATCTTCGGTGGTCATGATACCAAAGAAGTGATTACTAGGGGGATTTCTGCTGATTCTGACCTCAACTGGACAAAAGATGGTCAAGCAGAATTGAATAAGATTCCGGGATTTGTTCGCGGTAAAGTGAAGCGGAATACTGAGAAATTTGCCCGCGATCGCGGTTTCAAGGAAATTAACGCTGAAGTGTTGTACGCCGCCAAGGAAGCTGTCGGGGCTTAGTTTAGAGTTGAATTGAGAAGATTGAGGGGTGAAGAGTCATGTATACTCTTTACCCCCATTTTTTGGAAATAATCCCGCCTCGTTACCATATTACGCAGGGAGATGCTACGCGAGCGATCGCAATGACGAAAATACCTTACCTTTACGTAAGTAAATCCTGAATGCTTTAAGAAAATCCCACAGAAATATATGAAGTTTTGTAACAAAATGCGTAATTATTACTAGCCAAGCTGATCTCATAATTATGAGAGTTCGCAAGAGCGTTAGAAACCTAATGTTTTCGTGCCACTCTAGACTCTGCATCATTGATTTCTTCGGTGCCAAACTGTACTAATCGAAGTCAGTTGAAATTAGTACATCACAAGATACGTTCACACATTTACCAGTCTGCAAGGAAAGTAAAATTCATGGAACCTCAAACTTCACAGCAAGCAGTTCTTGATTCTCAAAAACTAGAGCAGTTAAAAGATGAGATTAAGCAAGAAATAAGTGAGCTTTTGAACAAATCAAATCTTAGAAATATACTCGATAAACATGGTGTCTTAATAGAGAACATCCTGACAATTCAGTACACTATAGACCTATCTAAAGTTGAATCTAGTGATGTTGTTGTAGAGCCGCAACATCAGGGATTATTGCCAGAAGCTTTAGGTCAAAATCAATATAAATTGGAGTGCTGGGTGGTTAACGGAGGTTGTGTTACTTTTCCCTAGAAAGTCTATTCTCATGTCAGTAATTTCAGTAAATTTGTTTTTCATTTTCAATCAGCAAGCAAATGAGAGTATAAAAATACTGAATTTTGCACTTACTCGCACTGCTTTGCAGAAGTAAGAATTCAAAAGATTTTTATACTGTATCTATTGCTTTGTTTTGAATAGTATCCATATTTCTGCTGTGCTTTACTAGTTAGGTTATCTCTGGAACCTAACTAGTATCATTATCCTAATAGGGTTTTTGAATTTTTCGAGATAGATAGTGAAAGAATTGTCAGACACCGATTTTTCATAAAGCGACAAGTCTAGTAAACTATTGTTTTTTAGGGTGCAAATTCTCTAATGCTTCAAAGCCGAAGTGATTGGTACTGGAATTTAAGACTAGTGAGTGCTTTAGCAATTGTTGGAACACTTGCCTTTTCTGAAAGTTATGCCTTTGCCCAGATTATAGAAGATCGCACTCTCGGATCTGAAAGTTCAGTTGTTACACGTCAGCTAATAAATGGACAACCTACTGACAAAATTGATGGTGGAGCAATTCGTGGTACTAACTTATTCCACAGTTTTGAACAGTTTTCCATACTCACTGGAAGAACAGCGTACTTTAATAATGCGACAGATATTCAAAATATTATCAGTCGGGTAACAGGTCAGTCTGTTTCTAACATTGACGGCATTATTAAAGCTAATGGCCAAGCCAACCTATTTTTGATTAATCCCAATGGGATTATTTTTGGTCGCAATGCTTCTTTAAACATCAGGGGTTCATTTGTAGCGAGTACGGCGGCTAGTCTTAACTTTGCTGATGGTACTAAATTTAGCGCCACAGATCCCCAAACTACACCCCTGCTGAGAGTAAGTGTTCCCATTGGGTTACAATTCGGGGCAGATGCGAAGTCTATCCGCAATCAATCTCAAGCACCTAGTCCAGATGGCAAAACAACTAATGTCTTGGGGCAACCCCCAGGTTTACAAGTTTTGCAAGGCAAAACCTTGGCCCTTGTAGGTGGTGACATAATTTTAGAGGATGGAAATTTAACAGCACCGTCGGGAAGAATTGAGTTAGGAAGTGTTGCTGCCAATAGTTTGGTCAGTCTAAACTCAACAGACCAAGATTGGGTCTTGGGATATAAAGATGTCCAGGATTTCCAGAACATTCAACTGATCGCGCGAACTGTTGGTTCTGACCCTCCATCTATAGTAGATGTTAGTGGCGATCTTAGTGCTAATAATGGTAGCGATCGACATGGCGGTAGTATCCAGGTACAGGGGAAAACCGTGGAACTAATTCGTTCTCGCTTGGTAAGTCAAACTCAGGGTGAGGGAGATGGTGGTGACATAAACATTAACTCTAGAAAATTAATTCTTAGTGATGGCGCACAAGTACTAACTTCTACTCAGGGTAAGGGTGCGGCGGGGAATTTGAACGTATATGCCTCTGAGTCTGTGGATTTGACAGGTAGCTTTTTTACTACGCAAAATGGGACTTTTCATAGTGGATTAGTTAGTACAACTGGTGCTGCTGGAAAAGCGGGTGACATAACGATCAACACTAGTAAGTTGCGTATCCAAAATGGGGCACAGGTATCAACCGAGTCTACTGGAAGATTAGATATAGATAACTTCCAAGTGATACCAGCCACAGGAAAAGGAGGGAATTTAACTGTGAACGCCTCCGAATCGGTAGAGCTAACTGGAACTCTAGCAAAGGGTGTTTCTACTGGCTTGTTTGCCTCGACTAATGGTTCCGGGGATGCCGGACAAATAACAATCGCCACAGGACAATTGATTGTCAACGATGAAGCTCAAATCACAGTGAGCAGTGAAGTTGAGCCACTTCCACCGTTTTTAAGCTACCAAGGGGGGATACCCAATTTAGGATCGGCAGGCGCCCTCAAAGTAACCGCTAACTCTATACTTCTGGATCAAGGGACACTCACATCTAATAGTGAGTCAGGTAGGGGTGGTAACATTACGCTACAGGTACGGGACTTATTACTGATGCTCCACGACAGCCAAATATCCACTAATGCTGGGGGCGATAAAACTGGCGGTAATATCACCATCTATGCACCCAATGGCTTCCTTGTGGCCACTCCCTTTGGAAATAACGATATCACCGCCAACGCCAACCTTGGCTCTGGTGGTAAAATCACAATCACTGCTAAGAACATATTTGGTTTTGTGCCGCGCACCCGTACAGACCTAGAGAGGCTGTTAAACCCTAAAGATCCACTAGACCCAAGTAGGTTGCCAACAAGTGATATCACTGCATTCTCTCAGGAAAACCCTTCATTAAATGGTACTGTACAAATCAACTCACCAGATGCCGACCCCAGTAAAGGATTGGTAGAATTGCCCGTAAATCTGGTTGATGCTTCGCAGCAAATTGTTGCTAGTTGTAATTCTAGTGGAAGAATAGGAAGGAGTTCATTTATTACTACTGGGCGTGGAGGACTAGTAGCCGATCCCACGGAGCCATTGATCGCTGATGATGCGGTGCTGGCAGATTGGATCACAGTCTCTCCAGAACCTCAGAATCGTGCTGAGGGGATTCAGAAAAAAGTGGTTGCTCAGGTGCAACAAAATATAGAAGAAAAATCACAAAAAGTAAATTCTGTCAATGAACCTACTCAAATTGTGGAAGCCCAAGGGTGGATTATAGATGCTAATGGGAACGTAGTTCTGGTTTCTCAAGTACCCACGGCAATACCCCATAACTCATCGCCGACTGCTACATCTTGTGTTGCTCGTTAGAAGATGCTATGAGATGTGAGAGTCATCACCACTTTAGGGACTTCCAAAAGAACGTACTAAATAGACATCTCCGAAAATGAATGTAGAGACGTAGCACTGCTACGTCTCTACAAGGATTCTGGATAACGCATATTTAATTTCTGGAGATGTCTAATTTATCAAGAAAGGCTCCAGCGCTGAGGGCAGTCCCAATGAAAAAATTTCATTGGGACTGCCCTCAGCATAGATGCCTTCTTCAACCTTCCAACTTCTTTCGAGGCGATCGCCTGCCTGCCTATCTGACTTTTCACGGTAAGTGTTCAAGCCCCGAAAAAGCGTGGCTTTTTCCATAGTATAATTATCAATAGCTCTGAGCTAATGATAATGGTTAACAGAAAAATCAGGGCTTGGAAACCCTCAAAATGACCTTTCCCACATACCGTGAAAAGTCAGGCCTGCCTATAGACTAATCAAATCCACAAAATTAATGAACCAAACTACTATAATCTGTAGGATAGCAGTTGGGCAATTTGCTGATTAATAGTTGCAATATCAAAACGCAGACTAGCCGTAATCCTGGCATTATTAGCTATAGTTGCAGCTATTTCCGTCTCTTGAAGACAGGTAATAATTACTTGTGCAAGTTCTTCGGGTTCTCCTGGTGTGACTAGAAAACCATTAAGTCCATGTTCTACCAATTCCATTACACCCCCAGCTTTTGCTGCAACCACAGGTTTTCCGCATAGCATCGCCTCAACAATTACTCTACCAAAGGGTTCTGGGGAAGTGGAGGTATGTGCTACTAAGTTACAAGCTGCCATTAGCTGGGGAATATCAGAACGAAATCCTAAAAATTTGACGCGGTTTTCTAGTCCCATTTGGGCAACTTGTTGGTGTAACTTTTGGACATAATCTTGTTCGCCAAACAGTGCATCACCAACTAAAATCACTGTCACCTCTGGCGGACATTTAGCAAGGGCATCAATTAAAATATGCTGCCCTTTCCAAGGTGCAAGACGGCTAAAGTGTCCGACGATAAATTTTCCTTGCAATCCTAACTGTTGCTGTAATTTATTAATATCAGATTCATCAGTCTGATAAGTTTTTGGATTAAAGCCGTTATAGACAACTTCGATGAGATTTTGCCTTCCTCCTGCTTGCACAAAGGCTGTTTTACTAGCTTGAGAATTAGCAATTACTAATGATGCAAAACCATTAGCTAAGTTAACAGCAATGCCAAGATTAGTTTGGCTAAAATGTTCTTTGGAAAGAATATCATGTAAATGATAAACTAGAGGACGACGACTAAAAAAACTTGCTAATGCTCCTACAACTAATGCTTTTTGGGTGTTGGCATAGATTAAATCGTATTCACGCGCTTTTTTAACTACCTTAGTAATTAGAGGTGCAAGTTGTCCGAGACTCTTGAATCCTTGTAGAAAACTGCTTGATTTGCGAACTTGGATTGCTTGATTTGCGAGAACTTCTACCGGAATATGATTTTGCTGTAGTAAATCTTTAAATGGTCCATCTGCAAATAAACCAACTAAAGCGCGATTACCATAGGGTTTCGCAATATCTATTAAACATAATTCGGCACCGCCTGGCTTACCACTTTGATCTAAAAAAAGAATTTTCATAAAATATCCTTATAATATAATACGATTCAGTAAAATGTGAAATTTATCGGGAATTCGCCCCGTTGTACTAACACGTTTCTACAACAAAATACCGTCTCTACTTCTTTAATGTAATAAAACATTCCGTACTTGCTGGGCAATTTGATTCCAATCATAGTGTTTAGTAGCATACTGGCGACAGGCTTCTCGTGATGGTATGGGGATATTTCCCAAAAGTACTTGCTCTAATTTTTCTGCAATAGCTAAAGCTTCTGTTGAAGCAGTAATTAAATCAGGTGAAAATTCTGATAAAATTTCTGGCATTCCCCCAATTGGAGTACATAAAATAGGAGTACCACAGGCTAGAGACTCAACTATTACTAATCCGAATCCTTCAAAAGATTGACTAGGCATTATAGTCAATTCAGCAGCTTGGTAAGCTATAGGTAATTGCTCATCAGGGAGAAAACCTAAAAATTTAACGTTGTCGTCTAGTCCTAATTCTGTAGCCTGTTGTTGTAGTGCAGCTTGGATGTGACCACGACCTGCGATCGCTAGCCAAACATCTGGTATTCTGGGCTTAATTATAGCTAGTGCTTGCAATAATTTGTCAACTCCGGTTCGATGTACTAAGCGACGTGATGTAAATATAATCCGGCGATTAGTAGGCCAGCCTAGTTTTACACAAGCTTCCTGGGGTGATAAATTTGGTTGAAACCAATTAATATCAACTCCACCAGGAATAACATTAATTTTGCTCCACGGTACTTGATATTTTTGATGTAATATTTTACCAAATGCTTTACTCAAAACAATAAAGCGATCGCAGCGATTATAAGTGTTTTGTTCTATTAACCAGTGCTTGATCAAAAGACTAAGATTTTTATTAACTACTTCCTGCTGACTCTCAGAAGCCCAAGGTCCATGAAAGTTAAAAGTAACTGGCACTCCCTTTGGTAAAATATCTAAAAGAGGAAAGCTATATAATGCAAAGTGTAAATTAATCGCATCTGGTTTGCTAGTTCTTGTTTTCTGAAAATTAGTACGGATTGACCATAATCTTTGCCAAATAGCACTATCAGGAGAAGCCAAGTTAGTCAGCTTAATTGGTGAATTTAGTTCATCCTCTGGTAGACCAACTCCACATAATTCAACCTGGTCTTGATTTGCTGCTAATTTATGAGTTAGTTCATAAATATATCTTTCTAGTCCTCCAGGACTTTTGGGAAACCAACCTAATCCAAGGGTGAGAATAGATGCAGATGTTGAATTAAAACTTTTTTCTTTATTAATTTCCATCGAGATGTCTCCTATAAAATATATTAAAACATTAGAGGCAATTCATGAGTTACCAAACAAGGCAAAAGTAAAAAGTTAAAAGGCACTCATAAAGAAGTAATATCTATAGGGTAACAAGCCCCTTAATTTATTAATGAAAAAAAGCGTCCGCTTCAAATCCCCTAATTTTAATTATGGGGATTATCTTTTTACTTTTTACTTTTCACTTCTTAACCTTAGAGGATGTTTGAAAAGTTTTGGGCGAATATAATTCGCTACTACACTGGCGTTGTCCGCCTCCGCAGACTAACACAAAATCAAGTTCTTCAACCCACAGAGGTGGGTTTTGTCTGTATAGCCGCGATTTCTAATCGCCAGGGCTGGTATTAAATTAGACTTTTCAAACAGCCTCTTACAGTCTGTTGTATCTCAATCTCAACTACTAGAATTTACGAATACATATTAATAATAAAAGTTTTTTGTAGAACACCAATTTATAAACTATTTATATGTCAACGTCAACAAGGAACTAATATCTGTGTTCTTATTAACTAGATAACACTGACTATGGTAAATATTATACTTACTAATCAAGGAAGGTGAATGCTAGACAGTGAGAAGGATAAACCATTATAACTTAATATTTGTATTATTTTTGACTATCTTTGTTTAGAAATAAGTAACTATTAATACATTAGGAACTATTCTATATATTAAATAATCATGTTGTCTTTATAAATTTTATATAAATATTGCCTTTTAATCGTATTTATTTTTGATTCATGCATTATTCAGATTTTGTGTCTATATTTTATCCAGTTAAAAATAGTTATATTCCGTACTGATTTTATAAAAATTGATTGTATATAAATAATTAAAAGCTTAAAACCTATATGAAAAATAAATTATTGATCCAGTTAGGAAAGTTAAGTCAGCAGATCAAGAAATTATCTAAGACTAGATATTTACAAAGAAGTAAAACTTTCAATTTTTTACTCAGTCTGACTGTTGGAGTCATTGTTGCTACCCTGGGAATTACAACAGACTGGGCCACGACTAGAACACCCACGCTTACATACAAAACATCATGGATAAATAATATTACTGATAATAGAAATTTACTGGTACAAAACAATACTGCAACACCCACGCCTGCATACAAAACATCGTGGATAGGTAATACTTTTGGTAGCGGCAATCTGCGGGTACAAAACAATATTGAGGCAATGTATGTTGCTCCTGATGGCACAGTTTATACTAACAGTCATTGGGATGAGGCGGGAACAGAGGCAGGAATATATCAGGATGGTAAAGTTATTGGTGCCCTTGGTGATACTCATGGCTGGAGTCGTGGCGGTGGCATAGCTGTAACAGCAAATAGTAAATATGTTTACATGGCCATGACTCAAGGTTCTAGGGGTAAAACAAATGAAGATTACCCACCGGAAGGAACAACTTGGCATTGCGTTAGACGCTATGACTTGTCGGGAAAACCTACGCCGTTTCCTAATGGACGTGGTTGGGATAAAAGTATGTTGATTACCAGTACTAAAAGTGAAGTCACTGGATTAGCAACTGTGGAAAGCGAGTTATATGTGAGTGATGATGCTGCTAACCGGATTCGTGTCTATGATACTGATACGATGAAGGAACTCCGCAGCTTTACCGTTGCTAATCCAGGAGCAATAACTATTGATCCACAAAAAAATCTGTGGATTATCCAAAGTAAAAATGGTGGTAATTCTGCCAAAATTTTACATTATTCCCAGAGTGGAAAGCAATTACCCCAACAGATTGCAGACATTGTTGAACCAACAGCGCTCGCAATTGATCGTGAAGGTAAGCTGTTAGTGGCAGAAAATGGGCCACGTCAGCAAATGTTGATTTATGACATCAAAAGCCAGCCGGTGCAGGTGGGTAGTTTTGGCAGTAAAGGTGGTGTCTATGCAGGAGTTCCTGGTGAAGTTCGAGATTTGAAACTTTATGGACTTACTGGAGTCGGTACAGATACTTCAGGTAATATCTATATAAATAGTAATGGTTTCAACAAATCAGGAACAGATTTACGGAAATTTTCGCCATCGGGTAAGTTGATGTGGCGATCGCTGGGATTGATATTCGTTGATAATGCAGATGCCGATCCGAAAACTGATGGTGTAGATTTATTCACCAAACAAGAACACTATCTGATGGACTACAGTAAGCCTGCTGGTAAGCAATGGACTTACAAAGCCTACACCTTAAATGCTTTCAAATATCCTCAAGATCCACGGCTGCATACATCCCCAGATGGCACATTTGTTCGCCGCATTCAAGGGAAGCCATTTTTGTTCCTTACAGATATGTATAGCAGCTTTCTGCAAATATATCGTTTTAATCCAGCCAAAGATGGCCAAGTTGCCATACCAGCCGGAATGTTTGTCGGTACTAATGGCGCAGATAAACCATTTCTTAGCGGAAATTGGCCACCGCATCAGCCAGAACAAGGGGAATGGATCTGGCGCGATCGCAACGGTAATGGCACATTTGAAAAGAACGAATACGATCGCAGCAAAGATTATCCTTATATCGGCGGCTGGTGGGTAGACAGCAAAGGAGATGTTTGGAAAGCTTTGCGAACAAAAGATGGCATTCGACACTATCCTTTGCAGGGAATAGATCCTCAAGGCAACCCCATCTACAGCTATAGTTCGATGGAAAAGCAAACTACTCCCAGCATATTTAACGACTTGCGGCGGCTTGAATATTTCCCTCAAACAGATACGATGTATTTGTCAGGTTTTACAGTAGATCATCCCGCCTCTGGTGACGATACAGGAGTTGCGGGATCTGAGATTGCCCGTTTTGATCATTGGAGTCAAGGGAATCGTACTCCCAAGTGGCGAATTGTGATTCCTTACGACAGCACTGGTAAGCGGGAAGTATCTACGGCTGCAATCAGTGTGGCGGAAGATCGCGTATTTGCCGTGACAGTTAAAACCGCAGAGGTATATGTCTACAATGCCACGACGGGAGTGCAAGTACAAAAGTTAAAACCAGGCCCAGAAGTTGGCAGCGAAAGTGGCTGGATTGATATACCCTATGGTATCCGTGCTTTTCGGCGTTCCAATGGTGAGTATTTGGTATTTGTGGAAGAAAATTGGAAAGGAAAAGTGATTATCTATCGGCTAGCGAGTTGAGCGTTTACAGCAATTACGATACAACACAGTTTTGACTTTTTTAATTAAAAATTAAGAATAATTTTTAATTGGAGCGATCCCCACTCCCTTATCCCGGTTTATGATCCAAACGAGTCGCTTGCTCTAGGGCGGCTTTTTCTTTGGCTCGGCGCACATAAGGTTGTAATTGGGTGCGATCGCAACCTGTTAAAATACTCAGGTTTTCCAAGGTGATCCCCCGCATTAACATTTCGACGCGCCAGGTTTGTTGTGCCTGGGCGATCGCTGGCGTTTGTCCTTGGGGAGTTAATAGCCCCTCACTCCATACTTGCCAACGTGTCTCAAGCTCTGATTCTGAGATGGGTGTGCCTGTATCATTCAGAAACATGGCTGTTTGAGCATCTTTACGACTTTTCAGCCATTTGATTAAGGGATTATTGGTAAAAGAACCGTAGCGTTTGCCCAAAATCCACTGATTTACAGGCACTTGACGGACAAATCCTGGTATTGTAATTTGCAAGAAGTGCCCTTGAGGATCGTATATTTGGTGCGATCGCTCCAAGCTAATTATTTCTGTGGTAGATAATCCAGCCCCAAATAACACGTAAGCCAAGGCATGATCTCGGATTCCAAATTTCCGGGCTTGTTGTAGAATTTCGTTAACTAAACTAGCTGGTAAATCAGCTACTTCTGTGGTGATGAACCCTCCTTGTAAACAGTTGGTTGTTGATTCTGCTGAAGATGACATCGCTCCATGTAAAAACAACTCCACCAAATTTTCTAGAAAATCATCCCGATCTTCCCAAAGTTCGTGAAATTCGCTGGTGAACTCAATTACGGCATATCCCAAGATCATCCCATTCAGCAAACTGGCTAATTTTTCTGCGGGTAAATAGGTATTTAGGTGTCCTTGCTGGATTACAGTAGCTAAATACTGAGCTACATAGCGGTTTGCTTCTGTTACTCCCCTGCCTAGAGCGCGGCGATTTTCTGCCGGAAATTGGTCGGCCTCACCCACCACAGACCGGACGAACTCTGGCACTCGTTCTAATGCATGTAAGCTATCACTTGCATAATCTTTAAGAGCTTGGTAAACATTGCCGGGAGGCGTTGCCCGCCGCACCAGCGACTCACCTAAATCCTTGAAGGCTGCGGACTCTTCCAGCACAGCCAAAAGTAGTCCATGCTTATTGCCAAAATTCCGAAATAGAGTCACTTCGTTGACTTCGGCTTTTTCAGCAATTTGGCGGGTTGTCGTAGCGCTAACTCCCTGAGCAGAAAACAACTCAAGTGCAGCTTGAATCAGGCGTTGACGAGTGGAAATGAGTTGAGATGACATAGAGAAATGCAAGTGGCACTTGCACGGATATCAGAGTTCTGCTAGCATAACAAATGTAAGTGATACTTGCTTTACTCTACTGTAACTAACTGGTGACAGCGTGGGTAAATCCTTAGTGGGATTATGCCCAATAAAAAGTAAATCACTTCATCATCCATTAACAGGAATTTTTATGACCGCAAATTTTGGGGCGATCGCCCCTGAGAGAGGCAACTCACCTCAACTCAGTTGGACAAATGTGGTATTTTTTGCTGCATTTCATGCTTTAGCACTTCTGGCTCCTTGGTTTTTTTCCTGGTCAGCATTAGGTTTGCTAGTATTTCTGCACTGGTTATTCGGGAGCATTGGTATTTGCCTGGGATATCATCGGCTACTGAGCCATAAAAGTTTTCAGGTTCCTAAGTGGTTAGAGTATGCGATCGCCCTCATTGGAGCGCTGGCTTTGCAAGGCGGGCCAATTTTTTGGGTAGGTGGACATCGCCAGCATCACGCCCACACAGAAGATATCAATTTAGACCCCTACTCTGCTCAAAGAGGATTTTGGTGGAGCCATATATTGTGGATTTTCTACCCGCGTCCAGAATTTTTTGACTATGAAACCTATAAAAAATATGCCCCTGACTTAGCCAGACAACCCTTTTATTGCTGGCTAGATCGCTACTTCTTGCTGTTGCAGATACCCTTCGGGCTGCTGCTTTATGCCTTAGGAGGATGGTCTTTTGTATTCTACGGAGTGTTTCTCAGATGCGTCTTGCTTTGGCACTCAACCTGGTTTGTCAACTCAGCATCACACCTGTGGGGTTATCGCACCTTTGATGCCAATGATGGCGCTCGTAATCTTTGGTGGGTATCCCTCGTCACCTATGGAGAAGGATGGCACAACAACCATCATACTTATCCCCACATGGCGAAATCTGGGTTATCTTGGTGGGAAATTGATGTTACTTGGTGGAGCATCTTAGCTTTGCAGACTTTGGGTTTAGCCAAAAAAGTTGTCTCGCGTCCCCCTCAAGGTGCAACTCACGGCTAAATTGCAACTAAATTATCAGGAATTTGTTATGCCGATTGCTTCCCGCAGTCGGCTTACTATATGTATGCTGGGCACCAAAGATGCGTTGGTTTTGCAATTCTTGTTCTCAAATCCTATTGGTATTACTTTTATTTTGCACCTAGATGGAGTGAGTAGAGTCGATGGGGGCTATTAAGCCCCGCATCTCTCTGTTAGATCCGTGCGTACCCATTAGACATCTCCAGAAATTAAATATGCGTTATCCAGAATCCTTGTAGAGACGTAGCACTGCTACGTCTCTACATTCATTTTCACCAGATGTCTATTTCTGTGTACACGGCTCCCGATATTCTTGGCTTTCGCTTTTGCTCATGTGGATATAATTGTGACAAGATTCATGCACAGCGATCAGGTTTTTGAATTTCCAGTTGTTGTGATTTCCATCTATGTGGTGTAAGTGTACTCTTTCCTCACTTGTACACATTAAGCCACAGTAACCACACGTATGGTTTTGCCTTTTAAGAGCTTTAGAGGTTTCCCCGTCATAGAGCTTACTATTACGTTCGCTCCAGTACGTTAAGTCTCCGTCGTATGGTGATTTATTACCTTTAACATTGACGTGTTTGCTTTCGGAGTAAGAAACTTTTGGGAACGCTTTGTCTAGTAATTTCTTGCTAGTATAGCGGTTTTGTTTTGCTTCCTTGTTATGCGATCGCTAGGTTTAAAACTGTATCAATTGAAGAAGAGCTAAGGGAGCAGGGGGGACAGTTCAGATGGGAATTCGACCCCAACTGAACGAGAACCACTTTTCTCCTAAATTAATTTCAAGGTTCATCCTGTCGCGTAAACCGATCTCGGTTTTTACACGTATCTGATACTGTTGGCGAATGTAATACATTATTGTCTTATTAAGTATTACGCAAGCTCAAACCTTCAATCTGTAGTTGCGGCTTTGAGTTGTAACACTTTTGTCCGTGCGTTTGTAACACTTTCGCCAACAGTATCCGTGTCGGGTAAGGAGGCATACGTCGCCGTATCCTCCTCCCCTAAGAACCGGACAAGATTGTTACCAATCATCCGGCTCAAGCCTCGGCTTACCAGAACGTCTGCAATAATGTGTGGCTCTACGCACAACTTTCACGTCGCGCATCTCGGCTCAATACCTATGTCAGACACAGAATTGGTATCTTCTTCGGAAATAGCCCTGAGTTTTGTATAGTCACTAATTTGGATGAGAAACAATTCAACCATTTAGGTGAGGCAATTCAGGAAGCTAAGTTTTATAAATAAGTAGTATCTGTTAGTAGAGAAAATTGATTCGCGTGCGAGTAGCAATGGAACAGGAATGTACGTTAAGCCCAAGATGTTTGCTGTAATTGAGTTTGAGCCGTTGCCCGAAAAACTGTCTATTCCTGTGATAACAATCTTTATCACAGAAAAAATACGCTCAAAGCCTGAATTATCGGTCAGAATGAGGCATTGAAGAAGGTAAAATTTTTATCGTTATCACAGGAATCAGTGGTTAGCGTACATTTTTGTTCCAATGCTATTCGCACGCGAGCTACTAGCCAAAAAAACTTTTTCCTCAAAATTTCTAGAGTTACTCATGAAATTAGTATCATTGACAAACCTTTTAGTTACGGGTGTCGTCACGCTCCTTGCATCTGCAAGTATCAGCCAGCCTAGTCAAGCTCAAAATGGGCAAGGATTTTATTGTGACACCTCAAGAAACAATCCCGTAACAGTGTACGAAAACTACAGAGGGGACACTGAGCCTTGGATTCGCTGGACTTCCAATTACTTTAGAAATGCCGGCTACGATTCTCTGACGCGTTGTCAAGAGGTGAGCGAACGCTTGGAAAACTACCGCCGCAACAGAGATCTGCGGTTTGTTACTATCGGCCACTTGAACGGACAAAACGTGATTTGCACCGCTAACCAATTTAATGGACGGTGTGACGGGTTGATATTGACTCTCAAACCCAATGAAGATCCTGAGCGGGCTATCTCCAATCTCTTTGCTTGGCGGTCTACAGGTGCGCCCTATGCACGTGGAAGAGATAGAACACCTTACATTGATGTCAGAGAACATTTAGGAATTCCCAGAGATAGAACACCTGACCCTGACATCGATGTCAGAGAACATTTAGGAATTCCCAGAGAATAAAAGTCAAAACTGTAAGGTAGATACGTTGTAGCCAGATACTACTCAAGCTCAGGGTAATAGTTAACAGCTAATCCCTGGCTGATGACTCCCTAGTAAGATAGTCAGCCAGGGTTTTCAATTAGCCGCGTCTTTCCCTGTGTCCGATTAATTGGTAATGATATTTAAGGATAATGCCCTGACGAATGTCTTTTAGTTGTGCGGAATCGGGTTTAGGAGAAACGTTTCTCCTAAATTAATTTTCATGTGTCTCCTGTCGCTGTTCGGGCAAGAATCAAAGCAGCTTTTCAACTGGCACTACGCTTTGGCTCCCTTAAGTACACCAAAGCCAAAGCCATTGCCCAAATTCCCAAGTTGAATGAGCGCGTTGCCGAATTAGAACAAGCTATTGCCCCAAACTGGTCTTTAAGCGAAATCAAACAACGTATCAGTGAGAAGAAAGCCTCAATCTCTACTCCAAATACCGAATCTAACAATTACAAAGAGCGCTTTACTGCTACGACTACCAAACTAAGAAAGTCGCGTATTTGGTCAGACCCGAAGAAGCGCAAACAGATAGAGAAACTACTTGCCCAATTGGAGACGCTGACAAGTGTTGAGTAATTTTCACTCTTTTAATCAGGCAATTTCCCCGTTATAATACAATGCAGTATAAAGCATTATTTGAGATAAAGGTATGAGTACTACAAGTTTCAGGCTTGATGATGACCTTGAAGATCAGCTCGAAGTGACCGCAACGAAACTGCAACGGACGAAAGGCTGGATAATCAACGACGCTCTACGGCAGTACATTGCACGGGAGGAGCAAAAGCTTAGGATGCTTGAAGAGACACAAGAGGCGATCGCCGACATTGAAGCACAAAGGGTCGTTTCTGGTGATGAAGTTATGAAGTGGCTTGAAACCTGGGGAACCACTGTCGAAACTATTGCACCGAAGATATGAAGCTTCAGTTTTCTCTAAGCGCGGTGCAGGACTTAGTACGACTAAGAGAGTTCATTGCTGAAAACAAGCCGCAGGCGGCAGAGCGAGTGTCGCTTAGGCTTAGGCAGGCCATAGGAAAACTTGTACTTTATCCAGACATAGGCCGTCCTGTCTCGGGGCTAGAAAATGTGCGTGATCTGATCGCCGGAAACTACGTGGTTCGTTACCTTCGTGAAGAAGATACTATATTTGTCTTACGGGTATGGCACGGCAAGGAATTTCGTGATTTTTAAGTAGGCGCAGAAAATCCAAAGCAGAGATAGCGTTTTGTTTCTGCTTTTCGGTTACACCCAGATATCGCTCCAAAGCCTGTCTAATGCCGATGAAATACTTCAGAAATTAATAGTGCGTTTGACCTCAGAATCCCCCGAATTTAGCGGAGCGCATTCAGGGGAGTATATCAATTACGTTTTGCTGGAATCCCCCAAATCTTGATTTGTTGATCAAATCCACCACTGGCAAGGATTTTACCATTGGGACTAAAAGCGATCGCACTTACCCAGTCTTTATGTCCAATCAGGGTATTTATTAACTCCCCTGTAGTTAAATTCCACAATTTAATTCCATCTCTGCCGGCACTAGCAAGGGTTTGTCCATCGGGATTAATGGCGATCGCATTTACCCAGTTATTATGTCCTGTAAAGGTGCGGACTAATTCTCCAGTATTAATATTCCACTGTTTTATGGTGCGATCGCGGCTAGCACTAACTAATGTTTCTCCATCTGGTGTAAAGATGACGGCACTAACAGCATTAGAATGAGCTACTGATTCACGGATTAATTTACCAGTACTCAAATTCCACAGCTTGATTACACCCTTATTATCACCACTGGCTAAGGTCTGGCCATCAGGACTAATCGCCAGAGTATAAATCAAATTATCAAAGCTTACTAGAGTCCCTAGAGGGCGCTGCTGTAGTAAATCCCAGAGACGAATCCCATCCAAAGCTCCACTGATGAGAATTTTACTATCAGGAGACACCGCTAAAGATAATACGTTACTGGTATGTCCAACAAAAGAGCGGCTAAATCTAAAATTTTTCAGGCTCCAGAGGTTAATTGTATTGTCATCACTACAGCTAGCGAGGGTTTGACCATCTGGCGAAATCACTAAAGATTCTATGGCGGCTTTGTGTGCTTTGTTAATATCCGCCAACTTTTTGCCGTTTGTTGGATTCCACAGACGAATTACACCCTCGTTTTCTGCACCTCCACTCACAAGAATTCTGCTATCTGGACTGAAAGCGAGGGATTTGACAGTTCCGTTATGTCCTCTAAGTGTGTAAAGCAATTGGGCATTAGCAAAGCTGTTAGTAGCTTGGGAGTTTGGCGTTACTTCAATGGCAGCATGAGCCTGATGAATGTAAAATCCTTTCCAGATAGTCACTGGAAGAGCAACAGCTGCCATAAATGCCAAGATAATATACGGTTGCAGAAAATTACCGCCACCTCTTCCCTCACTACTCACTCTTTTTCCTCACTTTTATAGATACAGTTAAACCCAACAAATTTTGCAGAGTTATTTGGTAATAACTCTGCAAATTCTTAAAGAGGCGGTTTTTTCTTAGAAACGCTTAACATTGGTAAAGGCGTACTAGAAGAAGAACGAGAGGGCAAATAATGTTGCACTACAGGTTCCTCTGGTAAAGGACGACGCTGCTGTAAACGCCACAACTTAAAGCCTAGCGCTATCCCTGCCGTTCCCAAACCAAAAGCAAACAAAGACCAGCTATCATTCAATCCGCCAATCAGAGCATCCATAACGCCCATCGTCATCAATACACTGATTAGTGGCTCTTTTCGGTAGGTTGACTTCAAAAAACGAGGTAATACAGCATTCATCACAGCTTGGTTGGTTCCAGTTCACCTTTTGTGTATATTTACCAAGAATACCTCACCCGTAATTCGCCTTTCTCATCCAAGGCAGACACTAATTTATGATTTTCTTTAGTAGGGGAGGAAGTTTACTCATTAATCGCCTTGTATCAGCTAGTTGCAAGTTTATGATATTTCCATCAAAAATAGGTATTTCGATTCCTCTCTTGCTTACATTCTAGGGCAATTATTTATGAATAAGGAATAAGAGTTAAATAACATACAATGTATGTCCTTGGTTTACCTCACCCTCAACCCCTCTCCTGATAAAGAAGAGAGAAGCTAGAGACAGAATGAAGTTTTGCATCTTATTTAATCCACGTTCCTAAGTCTAATTAAAGTATCTAGGGCGAAGTACTCCGCTATCAATTTATAGAAGTCAAAACCAACTGGTTGTTCCAGCTGGTTGAAACTCTTTTGATTACTAGCTTACAACTTCAAAATTGTGCTTGTTGATGGCACTACTTTAGACCCAGCCATGATAGCACCCCTTGATTACTTGTATATTCAATCACCAGCATCAAAGCAAAGCCAATCATTGCTGCTCGACCATTCAAGCGTTCGGCATATTCGTTAAAGCCAAACTTAGGCTCTTCTAGTTTAGGTGTAATCGTTGGTTGTGTTTGTGTCATTTTTTTAGAAACCTTTTTTCGGCAAACGGGAATTGATATCAGACTTCTGGCAGAAGTCGGGGAAAGTGGGGTAAAGGTTAAAGGAATAGACTTGTTCTTTTACCCTACACTTGGTAGCTTATAAGACCGATTGCAGTGCTTGAACGCCAAGATAACTTGAGAAATTCAGCAAAAGCTTCCTAATCGGGAGCTATACAATCGCTCTTTTAATAAATTGTTACTATTCTTTATATATTGTATAAATACTGGGGCAATAGTCAAGGGTAAGAGTTTGCGGCTACTCAGATTTAATTGAGAAACTTAGAACACAGATTAATTATCTCTAATCCAGCTATCTGTAATAGGTCAGCAGCAAGAGGAAAGTAGCAAGCTGGAAATTGGCAGGCTACAGTTAAACAAAAAAAATTATCAGAGGCGATATATGGAAATTGGTGTTCCTAAGGAAAATAAAGATCAAGAGTTTCGGGTAGGGTTAAGTCCTTCTAGTGTGCGGGTGCTGCGAGAAAATGGTCATAGCATCTTTGTGCAGACACAAGCAGGTAATGGCGCTGGTTTCTCCGATGACGACTACAGAAGTGCTGGAGCCGAAATTGTCCCCACATCAGAAACGGCTTGGAATCGGGAATTAGTTGTTAAAGTCAAAGAGCCACTGACCTCTGAGTATAATTTTTTGCAGAAAGGGCAGATATTATTTACTTATTTACATTTAGCAGCCGATCGCAAGTTGACAGAGCATTTAATTGATTGTGGCACTTGTGCGATCGCTTACGAAACTGTAGAACAACCAGGCCCTAACAGATTACCCTTGCTCACCCCCATGAGCGTGATTGCCGGTCGGCTAGCAGTACAATTTGGGGCCAGATTCTTAGAACGCCAACAAGGTGGTAGAGGTGTTCTTTTAGGCGGTGTCCCTGGAGTGCAACCGGGCAAAGTCGTAATTTTAGGTGGCGGTGTTGTCGGCACAGAAGCAGCTAAAATTGCAGTGGGCGTGGGTGCGATCGTGCAGATTTTAGATGTAAGTGTCGAACGCTTATCTTATTTAGAAACTCTTTTTGGCTCTAGAGTCGAATTACTTTACAGCAACTCTGCTCATATTGAAGCCGCAGTCAAAGAAGCCGATTTGCTCGTCGGTGCAGTTTTAGTGTTAGGACGTAGAGCGCCAATACTAGTATCTCGTGAATTGGTCAAACAAATGCGTCCTGGTTCAGTAATAGTTGATGTAGCCGTTGACCAAGGTGGTTGTATAGAAACCTTACACCCCACATCCCACACAAATCCGGTATACGTTGAAGAGGGTGTGGTGCATTATGGCGTTCCCAATATGCCAGGAGCAGTACCTTGGACAGCAACTCAGGCACTTAATAACAGTACATTACCTTATGTTGTCCAGTTGGCGAATTTGGGAATTAAGGCACTGGAAGTTAACCCAGCATTAGCTAAGGGTGTGAATGTGCAGAATCATCACTTAGTACATCCGGCTGTGCAAGAGGTATTCCCTGACTTAGTAAATTAAGGTGTGCAAGTGTCAGGCGATCGCTTATTTTAATGGTGGTAGCGATCGCTAATTAGACTAATTTCCTTGCCTTATGCGCGGATGGATAGGTGTACAAAATGAGAAGGAGCAAAAAAGGCTGTACGCTCCATCTATACAAGGCTTTGAGGGCAATCATACCTTTAAACCATCCGCGCACCTTATAGGGACTGTGTTTCAGCGATTTGCATCTTGTGCTATGACTATTCCTTGTGTTATGATTTTCTTATTCGCGCAACCGAACCTTGAAAACCAAATACAGCAGTGCTTTCAGACACCAGCGATTGCAATTAACCTAAATCCCTATTAGGGATTGAAACTATATCTGCAATGCTAGGCATTATGATTCATCCGTATTGCAATTAACCTAAATCCCTATTAGGGATTGAAACAAATTTCGATGGTGTTGATACTCCAGGTATTGGATTGCAATTAACCTAAATCCCTATTAGGGATTGAAACTAATACCAGTGCATCTAGACCTTAAAATTTTAGCATTGCAATTAACCTAAATCCCTATTAGGGATTGAAACTACGCATCTGGACAGGTAACTGTGGGCGGCGTATTGCAATTAACCTAAATCCCTATTAGGGATTGAAACCCAGCCAAAAGGTGGCGCACTCAGACAGACATATATTGCAATTAACCTAAATCCCTATTAGGGATTGAAACAGCGGTAACGGCTACGCCCTTCAGGCGTTTAGCCGCATTGCAATTAACCTAAATCCCTATTAGGGATTGAAACGCTTCAACGTTGAAATCCCCATAGTCATCCATTATTATTGCAATTAACCTAAATCCCTATTAGGGATTGAAACTGTGCGATCGCACCGGGAAACCGACTGAACGCGAACATTGCAATTAACCTAAATCCCTATTAGGGATTGAAACTCTAACAACATCTCCGTTGGCTTGGATATCCCATATTGCAATTAACCTAAATCCCTATTAGGGATTGAAACTTTGCAGCTTGCGCGAAATCAATCGGGTATTGAATTGCAATTAACCTAAATCCCTATTAGGGATTGAAACCAGATACCGTCAAAATGCCATCTGTCATATTTTCTTCATTGCAATTAACCTAAATCCCTATTAGGGATTGAAACTTCGCCATACTCACCAATATCCATTTTGAGTACAATTGCAATTAACCTAAATCCCTATTAGGGATTGAAACAATCTCGATGATTTTGAAATTTAACTTACACACATTGCAATTAACCTAAATCCCTATTAGGGATTGAAACAAGATTTCCGATGGAGAAGTTGGTAAAATTTACATTGCAATTAACCTAAATCCCTATTAGGGATTGAAACATCTAATGTATATATTCAACTTTTATCTGGTAAATATAATTGCAATTAACCTAAATCCCTATTAGGGATTGAAACGTACTTATTTACTTTTTTGGTATCAGCGATCGCCAATTGCAATTAACCTAAATCCCTATTAGGGATTGAAACCAACCTCCTCTGGTTTGTATGCAGGAGCCTGAAATCATTGCAATTAACCTAAATCCCTATTAGGGATTGAAACCTGTGGTGGTTGCGGTAATCAATTGTCCAGAGGCGTTGGATTGCAATTAACCTAAATCCCTATTAGGGATTGAAACGTTACTAGCAATGAATGCTAGCGAAAGGAATAAGAGAATTGCAATTAACCTAAATCCCTATTAGGGATTGAAACTACTGTGGATACTGAAGGCTTGGATAAGTATACGTCAGATTGCAATTAACCTAAATCCCTATTAGGGATTGAAACACGGAAAAACCGCAGCCAAGGCTAGATCAATTCTTCGATTGCAATTAACCTAAATCCCTATTAGGGATTGAAACAGGACTAGCCAACGAAGCTGGAGAAGTATCAGGGATTGCAATTAACCTAAATCCCTATTAGGGATTGAAACAAACTCAACGCAAAAAGATGCTTGGAAATGGGATTATTGCAATTAACCTAAATCCCTATTAGGGATTGAAACGATACTGAGCAAAAACAACTGGCGGATAAATTAGCATTGCAATTAACCTAAATCCCTATTAGGGATTGAAACGAAAATCCGATCACTGAAAAAACAGCAATCACGAATTGCAATTAACCTAAATCCCTATTAGGGATTGAAACCAAAAGCAAATTGCAGTTATCAGCCAGGACACGGCGAATTGCAATTAACCTAAATCCCTATTAGGGATTGAAACACTCATCAGTACAAGGATTTGAGCCACCTTGCAGACTAGCATTGCAATTAACCTAAATCCCTATTAGGGATTGAAATTGGGAAGAACTGGACGCTAACAACAAATGTTCAGAAAGCGACCAATACCGAATGGCACTAAGAAAAGGTGAAACCTCGCCAGGGCAGGGTGTTGGGGGTAGGGTGTAGGGTGTAGGGTGTAGTGTTTCAGACAATTTCAATGCCAGTACGTCAAGGAGTTCAACATCTTCTTAATTCCCCACACCCTACACCCTACACCCCACACCCAAAAGCTAGGAATAGCAGGGATTTACGCTTTTCTTAGTGCCATTCCGACCAATACCAATTCCCAGTCCCGAATCCCCAGTCCCCAGTCCCTTTCACACAGGTTGGGGTTTGAGTAAATCTGTTTTGGTAACAAATTCACTGAATGTACTTGCAACTTGCTGCGGTAATGTGATGCCTGCGGCGGGCGTAGCCAACGCTGGCGTTTGCACTGGTAAGCGAGGAAACAGTAATTCTGCGACTCGATAGGCTTCTTCGAGATGAGGATAACCTGAGAAAACGAAGGTATCAATTCCTAAATCGGCATATTCCAGCATCCGTGCTGCAACTGTGTCTGGATCTCCGACTAAGGTAGTACCAGCACCTCCACGCACTAAGCCAACACCTGCCCATAAGTTGGGGCTAATTTCTAAGTTTTGGCGATTGCCGTTATGCAGTTGAGCCATACGGCGTTGTCCTTCTGATTCAGATTGAGCAAACTGCTGATGTGCAGCGGCTATGGTTTCATCATCGACATACTGAATCAGTTCATTAGCTGCATCCCAAGCTTGTTGCGTAGTTTCGCGGACTATAACGTGCATCCGAATTCCAAAACGTACCGTTCTACCTTGTTCTGCTGCTAATTGACGTACCTTGGCAATTTTTTGAGCAACTTGATCTGGTGGTTCACCCCAAGTTAAATATACATCAATGTGTTTGGCAGCAACTTGGATAGCGGCATCCGAAGAACCACCAAAATATAAGGTGGGATAAGGCTTTTGTACGGGAGGAAATTGAAGTTTAGCGCCTTTAACTTTTAGATGACGACCATTAAAGGTTACTTCGTCACCTTGCATGAGCGATCGCCAAATTGTCAAAAACTCATCTGTGAGTTCATAACGCTGATCGTGATCTAAGAAAATTCCATCTTTAGCAAGTTCTTTGGTGTCGCCACCTGTCACCACATTCAGAATAATTCGACCGTTAGAAATCTGGTCAAAGGTAGCAGCCATCCTGACTGCTAATGAAGGCGACATAATTGCCGGACGAAAGGCGACAAGAAACCGCAAGCGTTCTGTAACTGAAATTAAGGAAGTCGCAACAATCCAAGTATCTTGTTTTTGTCCAGTACCAATCAACATTCCACCATAGCCCAATTTATCAACAGCTTGGGCGATTTGCTGCATGTAGGGATAAGTGGCTGCTCGTCTGCCAATTGTAGTACCTAAATAACGTTCATCTCCCTGTGTCGGCAAATACCAAAAAACTTCCATATTCCTATCTCCTGACGCTATTTCTGACTGATGGTTTCTGGTGTGATGGCTGCATATTGTTCGCTAGTCAGCATCGCTTCCTTAATACTGATGGGTTTAGGAATCACTTTTTCTTTGGCAAACAAATCTGCAATCTTCTGTTGATTTTCCATGATTTCTGGCGTAATTGGTCTTAACCCATAAGTTCGCCTTTCAACCATTGTTGTTAAAATATCTTCATCAATTTTGAGGTGAGGAATAGTCAGTTTTACAACTTCTGCTCGGTTTTGCTCACCCCATTTACCTGTGTTATCGATTTCCTCAAGAACTAATCGCACTAATTTCGGATTTTCTGTGGCAAATTTTCGTGCAGCCATGTAATATCCGCCCTGAGTAGCAATACCACTAGCATCTCGCAAAACGCGAGCATTTGCCTTTTTTTGGGCCACAGCTAAATAAGGGTCCCAAGTTACCCAAGCATCAATTTTTCCTTGAATAAAAGCATCGCGGGCTTCTGAAGGAGGCAGGCTAATGGCTTGAATATCACTATATTTCAAACCAGCCTCTTCTAAAGCTTTGATCAATAAGTAATGTGAAGCAGAACCCTTTTGAAAAACGACTTTTTTACCTTTGAGGTCGGCTAAAGTGCGAATTGGTGAATTGTTTTGGACAATAATTCCACTGCCTTTACCAGTGCTAGGTTTATTGCTAGCAACATAGACTAAAGATGTACCAGCCGCTTGGGCAAAAATTGGGGGAGTTTCGCCGACAGAACCAATATCAACCCTACCAACATTCATCGCTTCCATTAGTTGTGGCCCTGCGGCAAACTGTGCCCATTCCACGGAAACACCTAAAGGCTTTAGACGTTTTTCAATCAATCCTTTCAGTCTGACGATATCCCCAGAACTTTGATATCCCATCCGCACAACTTTGGCTTTCAAACCAGTGGTTTGATTTTCTGAGTTTGGGGTTTGGACTGAGCAACTGATTAAGGTTGTTGAGATTGTTAATAACCCAGGTAATAGGAATAGTGAAAAACGTTGGAAAATCTTAACCCGTGGCTGTTTGAAGGCGATAATCATGGATGTGATACTTTGTTTTTATTTGGTTTTGACTATTTGGTTAATACTTGCCGATTTTCAATCGTAGAGGCGCACATTTGTGCGCCTCTAGCGAATAGCCCTGGCGAATAGAATTCGCGGCTACACTGGCATTGTCCGCCTCCGCGGACTAAGGTCAAATCAAGGTTTTGAAACCCAGGATCGGTAGCTTTTGTTTGTGTAGACGCGGTTTCTAACCGTCCGTTTCGGGTTAAGTTGACACTTTTTGAAGCTGAAGGTTCTTTTGGAACAATTCTTGAACGTTTTTCCAAGCATCGGCAGCAGCTTCGGCATTGTAGCTGGCGCGATGGTTGCAGAAAAAGCCATGTCCTGCTCCCGAATAGCGGAAGATGGCATGGGGAATTTGATGTTTCTTCAATTCGGCCTCAATTTGTTCTGTTTGTTCCAAGGGGATTCCCTGATCGTCAAGGCCAAAGAAGGCGTAAATGGGGCCTTTAATATCGGCAGTGCGGGTGATGGTTGGTTCTCCACCGCCGGGAGTTGAGTTGGGAATACCACCACCATAGAAAGAAGCTGTAACTTTAATATCTGGTAAAGTAGCAGCGAGATAAACGACGTGGCCGCCAAAGCAGAAACCAATGGAGCCGATCGCATCTCCTTGCACATTTGGTAGAGTTCTTAAGTAAGCGATCGCAGCTTTAATATCACTCAATATTTCCTCTGCTGTTGTTTGTTCCTTATAACCTCTCCCTTGCTGGACATCCTCAGGGGTGTATCCACCCTCAAAACCGGGGGCGGTGCGTTGAAATAAAGTCGGTGCGTAGGCGAAGCCCGTCGAAGACATCGCCACATACCCCTCTTTGGCAAATTTCTCAGCAACTTCCCGAATGTGAATATTCACCCCAAAAATTTCCTGAATCACGATCACGGCTGGGAAGGTTCCCTTTTGGGCTGGTTCAGCTAAGTAAGCATCAATCTGCAAATCTCCGTTAGGAACTTTAACTTGAGCGGTGCGAATTTCTGTGTTTGTCATCTTAGGGATTAGCCTTTAATTGCTTTAAGGACGAAATGTTTTATGGTAAACTTTCTAGGATACTACTTAAATAATACCGATTTCCCGTAGTTTTAAGAGTAGTATTTCACAAACAATGTCCAAAGGCAAGTCATTTGATTTAGATGTAGATGAATATAAGACCGTACCAAGAATCTGATGCTGAATCAGTCAGTGCGCTATGGGATGAGGTGTTTCCTAATAACCCATCGCATAGCAGCCCAAAATTGGTAATCAGTCAGAAGCTTGCTGTACAGCCTGAGTTGTTTTTCGTTGCTGAGATTAGCTCTGTAATTGTAGGTACTATCATGGCGGGATATGACGGACATCGCGGTTGGCTATTGTGACCATTTTGATTTTTCTTTATGAGTGCCTTTTAACCTTTTACTTTTGCCTTGTTCGGTCACATAAGCTTTTGGTGAGTTGGAACAGAAAAACTTTAGAAATACGCCAGTAATACTACAAAAGGTGATTGTAGCGTTACCAAATTTAACCCAAACTCGGAGAAAAATTTATGAAGCTTAATGCAGTTCATCATATTCAGGTAACTTATCCTCAAGAGGTGGAGGATGCAATGCTGTTTTTCTACAGCAAAGTTTTGGGATTGACTGAAATTCCCAGACCTGAAGTAATTAAAAACGATTCAGGAGCCTGGTATAAATTGGGAGATATTGAACTACACATTAGTACAGAGAAAAATACCAATAACCAAGCATCTAGACGACATCATTGTTTTCAAGTCGATAACTTGAACGCCTTTGAAGAACACCTAAAAAGACATGGGGTAGAAATTATTCCCGATCAACGACCACTACCAGGATGCGTAAGATTTTTCCTCCGCGATCCCGGTGGGAATCGTATAGAAATTGCAGAGTTTATCAAGAATACTTTTGGACAGCTACAAACAGAGGAGTTGCTATTAGAAATACATTCAGTAACATTGTCTTAGCTCGACTTTATCCAAAATTAAGAACTTGGTTTTATTTATCCGGCAAAAACCCTAGCTTTTTGGCAAATACTGTCCCATAAAGGTTTCAACGATAGCGATCGCGTCGCGTTGAAGAAGAATTCAGCTATTCTGAATTCAGGAGTCAGAATCAATCAGTGGGGGATTCAGACCCGCCACTGATTGAAGACCACTAAATCTTCGATTTAGTGGGGGTCTTAAACCCCTTGATTCATCCGCCAGTCGCACAAAAAACATTGCTGAATTCTGGCTCCTGACTCCTGAATTCTGTTTTGATAAAAATGGATAAAGTCGGGCTAACAAGCGATAAGTTTTGCGGTAGGGTTAAGAGGATGTTTGAAAAGTTTTGGGCGAATATAATTCGCTACTACACTAGCATTGTCCGCCTCCGCGGACTAACACAAAATTAAGTTTTCAAGTCTCGTGTAGCCGCGATTTCTAATCGCCAGGGCTAGTAATAAATTAGACTTTTCAAACAACCTCTAAAATCCCCATTGCAAAACTTAATCATGAATTGTGAATTAAATCATATATTTTTGTAAGTTTCACACTAAAGATAGAAGTATTTTCGGAATGAGCGTACACATCTGTATACTCATAAATGGTGAGATTAATTTAGAGGAAAATAACTTATGTCTGATTTAATTAACAAACAAATCATCCTTAAAAGTCGTCCAGTTGGCGAACCAAAAGAGAATGATTTTGCTCTAGTAGAAACACCAACTCCCGAACCGGGTGAAGGCGAAATTCTTAGTCGCACCATTTATCTATCTCTTGACCCTTATGTGCGCGGTAGTATTAGTGCAGGCAAGTCTTATGCTGCACCAGTAGAGTTGGGTTCAGTTATCATTGGTGGTACAGTCAGCCAAGTAATTAAATCAAATCATCCTCAATTTCAAGTAGGGGATTTTGTTCTTAACAGTAACGGTTGGCAAACTTATGCTCTATCTAAGGGTGATACACTGCGTAAACTTGATCCCACTCAGGCACCTTTATCCTATAGTTTAGGTGTACTGGGTATGCCTGGTCTGACTGCTTATGCTGCTCTGCTTGATATCGGTCAACCGAAAGAAGGTGAAACTGTTGTGGTTTCAGCTGCTTCTGGCGCTGTCGGTGCGGTAGTAGGTCAAATTGCCAAAATCAAAGGTGCGCGAGTAGTAGGAATTGTTGGGAGTGACGATAAGCGTGATTATATAGTCAAAGAATTAGGTTTTGATGTTGGCATTAATCGCAAAACTCAAGAACTTGATTCAGCCCTCAAAGAAGCTGCTCCTAATGGCATTGATGTTTACTATGACAATACCGCAGGTGTAATTTTAGAAGCTGTGTTGCAGCAGATCAACCTTGGGGCCAGAATTCCACTAGTAGGTTTGATTTCGGAGTATAACGCTACATCTACTCCACCAGGGCCTAATTTAAGACCACTGCTAGTCAAGCGAGCCTTGATTAAAGGTTTTTTAGTTCGTGATTACCAACATCGGTTTAATGATTTTTTACATGATGTTTCTGGGTGGTTACAGTCTGGTCAACTCAAGTATAAAGAAGATGTAGCTGATGGTTTAGAGAAGGCTCCTACTGCATTCATCGGTTTACTTCGAGGTGATAATTTTGGCAAGTTGATTGTTAAGGTCAATGATGACCCAACAACAGCTTAAAAAGATCCCCGACTTCTTGAAGAAGTCGGGGATCTGAATCTCTCAAATTATTTCCAGACGGGCGAAAATTTTGGCATACCAATGAATAAAGGGGAGCAAATTGTTGGAAATCAGCGTCAGGAGTAGATAATCCAACTAAAGTTTTAGGTGTAACTAGATGCACAATGGTTTTAGGAGTAAGCTGCCACTACTGCTGACATTCTGCTTATTTACTAGCTTTTTGCCTGCCTCTGGTTCAGTTTTATGTCCAGCCGTTGCCTCTGACGAATACTATAAAGTAGCCAGAAATTATCGCAGAGACGGACGCACAGGAACCGATGGGCGATCGGGTAGAGATGGTAGCAGCGGTGAAAACCAAAACATTTTTGTCAATGGTTCACCTGTAAATCTTGATTTGCCGGGTAAAGATGGTGAAGACGGGGAAGACGGAGAACATGGCGATCAACCTGATTGTGGTTCCCAACGCGAACGCGTCAGCCACGATATAAACGCCCCAAATGGTGGTAATGGCGGCAACGGTGGTAAAGGAGGAAATGGGGGAAATGGTGGTTCCCTAACAGTCTATTACAGCAACTTGGCAGATTTACGAAACATTTCCATTAGGGCAACTGGTGGAAAAGGCGGGCGTGGCGGTCGAGGTGGTAATGGTACGCAGGGTTGTAACTGTCACAGACGCAGTTGGGAAGTGAAAACATGTCAGGGAACTCCTGGTAGCCCTGATTACAAGTGTACTGAAAAGGTTTATCGATGTAGTGACGGTAGCGATGGGCGAGATGGCAGTGATGGTAGCGATGGTAGCCAAGGACGCTTAGGAACTTTGAGTATTGTCAATAGCAAGGAAGCTTTGGCAGTTGATAATCCAACTGTGCAGCTAGCAATTTCGCAACTGGTAAACAAACAGTTCAACCTCTCGAAGAACAAGTGGAATCAACGCATAGGGGCAGCTTCTCTACTTGCGCCTGGTGCTGCGATCGCTGATGATTATCGAGAGTTTGAACAACGACTAGAAGAGGCTTTTCAAATAGTTTGGCAAGAAAGACAGCCCATCAACAGCTTTGAGAATCAAGCTGTAACACTGAATTTAACTGATAACAAACAAGTAGAAATTACTTTTTCTGAGGAATTATGGGTTGAGGGTAGTAGCAAGAGTGAGGCTAACTTAACAACATTTACCGTTAACCATGCCATTCCCAAAAAAGATGTCACCCGGTTAGCTGTGGCAGAATTTGCCGATGCTGGACAAAACCTTAACTTAAAAATAGTGGATTTGGCAGCCAAGTCTGATGCTATTAATACTCAGTTTCGCGTGAAATTCCGCTCCCAGGATAGCTTACACGGTTTTTCTGGCTACAAAACTGAATACGAAGGGGATATTCCTAACGAACTTGTGACTCGTGACTACAATCGTTTTACTCTAGCTTTGGGCAAGCTGAAAATTCCTGACGAAGCTTTACGCCCTGGTGTCAATGTTGATATTGAAGTTATAGCAACTCGTTCATTGGGAATACGTTCTGCCAAGCAAACTATTAGCTGGCAAGGTGCAATCCGCAAGCCTAAATAAAGTTCAAGAAGATTTTTTCCCGTCTGAAACCATTTGCGAGAGAATATAGGCTGCGAAATCTAGTAACTGATCCAGCAAAAAACCAATAATCCCGATGTAGATGATTACCTGAATTATATAATCAGTATTGCCAGCTTTATAAGCTTCCCAAAGAGTAAAGCCAAGTCCTTTTGGGCCTGTTAACATTTCTGTGGCGATAACTATAAACCAGGCTACCCAAATGCTAACTTTCAAGGCATGAAATATATGAAAAATAGCTACTCGAAAGTTATTATTCTGTCTCTGAAAATGCCGCATACCTATTGCCATATTAATGATCATCGTCCAGAGAGTTCCTAGAAAAACTACTATAATAGCAGCCGAGTCACTCTCTTGAAACGCTATTAAGGCAATAGGTAGCAAAGCTATAGGAGGAATACTATGCGGTATCTGAAATATCAGCCTAAATAGCTGATAAATCATGCTATTCATACCGATTAAATATCCGATGAAACTACCCAATACAGCGGCTGGAATGTAACCGACAAATAACCGTTGTAGGCTAGCTAAAATGTCTAAAAACATATTATTTTCTCTGCCTCAGTTCTCATAGAAAACATTTGGGAAATACTGCGGCATCAACACAAAACAGCAGATAAAAAAGTGTATTTAATTACACACACTGATTTTTGATTGCTACAAGATTTTTTATATCTTCTCCTTATTAAGGACTAATTCAAAAACTAGGTATGATTACGATTTGCGAGGAGTAGTACAAAGAAGAGGTAAAGTTTGGCTTTACTAAACTTTATCAGAAAAGCAAATCCTGATTAGTAAATTCAATACAATTTCCAGAATTTACTTGCTTGATGATTACACTAAGTATGAATATCTACAATTTTTAATCCTAAATAAATAGCTAATTTTGTTACTAGCAATACAGAATATAGCGCAATATGGTTCAGTTAAGAAAAATTGTAGGTTTGGTGAAGCAAAATGCCACCCAACCAAGCCCTAGAAATGTTGGGTCTACGTTCCTCAACCCAACCTAGACAACTGAAGGTTTTTGAGACTAACTGAACGGTATCAACCTTAAAGTGAAATGGTATTAAGTAAGTCGGTGAGAAAAATTCAATGTATATGAAGAAATATAAATTAGCTGTCGGGTGTGTTATGCCTTATAGCAACGCACCTGAGATTGTTGACGGTGCGGCGCTTGGCGACAATACACCCGACATTAAAATTCCTTAACATAGCTGGAAATATTAGCACCGACTTACTTATACCAATTCTGTATGAAGATACAATAATACCCCCCTGTAGTCCTCCCAAGGCATCGGGGGTGAATTATATGCAGCTTCACAAAAAAATGGTATTAGGAGGGATAAATAAGTGCCTAAAATCACAGCCAATCACTTTTCAAGCAACCTCTAAGATTTAGTTAGGAGGAATCGATGGATCGCTTACTGGTGGATTGTCTTGTTTGGTTAAAAGGGGTGGTTCACATAACTTATCTTCTTTCGATGGAGATTCTGGATCTTTAGTCATACCATGCTGCTCTTGCCCTCTAAGTCCAAGATATGTTGCAGCACTGATTCCTTGCAATGTCAGAAGTGTATCATCAAATTCCGGCATTGCCAGATTTTTAATCACCTCCAAAACAAAGAATAGTCCGATCGCAACTGTCCAAATAAATGTTTGAAACCGATGAAAGTTTATTCCATTGATATCCGATAATATATCAGTGAAAAAACCTTCAGAAATGCCTTGACTACCTTTTCTATTTTCTTCATTACCCTGCCCATCAATTAAGGAAGTACCAAATGCAGTTACAGAGTTAATTCCTAATAAAATTAGTGATTGCCGAGTTAAAATGTTAGCATAATCCCCTGTTATGCCGTAGATAATCAAGTAAGAACCAAAAATTAGAAACGTCCAAAAAGCAAGTTGAGATATCGAGAGACTGAACGGGTTTTTGTTCAACTTTTTTCTACCAAGAAAAAACTGAGCAATTCGGCTCTTCCGAGTTTCCTTTTGAACTTCAAGCTTTTGTGGGATTAACAGTTCCTCGCCATCGATTACTTCTTTTTTAGAGTAAGCTCCTTCTATTCCAGGGCTACGAAGGGTGTTTCGGCAATACCTAATGAATATTAATGCAATAGCCAGAAGCAAAATCAGACACAGCCAAAATCGCCACGATAACAGAACTATTTTTAATTTAGGAGGTGATAGAGGATTGCTCACCGGAATCGCCAGTTTCTTGGGACAGCCTACTCCCGCGATCACGTTAATACTGTATCTGCTTCCTTGACCAAGAAGCGTATTCCATGCAGCTTGAGATGAGTTGGTACGTTTCAGGAGAAAGGCTAACCAATTATCATCAACAATTTTGCTTTTATCTTTATCCGGAACCATGACGGTGACTGGTTCTCCGTGGACATGCTCTAGTTCATAGCCATCTAGGTACAACACTAATTGACGAGGATCAAATGGATTTTTAGCCGTTGCATTTCTGGTTGCTGCTGCTAATCCTTCAACTCTTATCCTGATGCGATCGCCCATTGTAACTTGGCTGCGATCGTTGTCAGCAATAACTTGTTGAGTTTTAAGATTAGGAGGCACTGAACAGACTTGAGGCGATGCAAAATCCACAACAGGGACATCTGAACTATCTTGAGCAATTACTGCAAAGTTGATAGAAACAATCAACAGAAAAACCAATAGAAAAATAGCAGTAAATTTTTTAGCGTTTTTATACATCGCTCGCTATTCCACCAACAGTGATTACTATGTCGGTAGTGTAACCATACTTGAGTGATTCTGTATATTAAAAAACTTGTCATGCGATGTGCAACTTATCGGGAGCATCTCAATGAGTGTAAAAACACGCCTGCCCTGGCGAATGGAATTCGCGCGCTAGTTGCTCATGGGGGAAACCCCCTTGGCGCTAGCCTCTCCCTTTGGGAGAAGACCGCACTGGCTTGGCTATACAAACAAAACCCACCTCCGTGGGTTTCAAATTCTTTGAGTCCGCGTAGGCGGACGAAAGTTTGTGTAGCCGCGATTTCTAATCGCCTGGTATATTTGCTTGTCTTTATAACCCAATACCCTTGGGTTAAGGGTTATTGGTGTAGATAATTGGTCTAGAGAAGACGCGATAAATCGCGTCTCTACATCAGGGTTTTGTTGCTCTATCTGAACTGTATTGCATCCATAGGGGCAATACCCTGCGGGAAGCCGCAACTCTTGGAGACGCACTTGCGTTCGCGTCTACATGAATTGCCCTTACACCTTGCGATATAACGGAAATGTTATAGCACATCGTAGGAATTACTGGATTTTACTCTCTTATGGATAGCAAAAGGATACAGAAGCAAAGCAGGCTAAAAATTTTATTTTATTGATTTGTTAGGTAACTTTCACTATTTTAAATGTATAATCTATTATTTATTTATATTTGTCGAATGTATAATCTATCATTCAGTCTAATTTATATTCACCTCTATTACTTGTTTCTCGGTTGAGATTGTGGAAGATAAAGTATCTTCTTTGAAAACATAAGACAGTATCACCTAGTACTCATTTATTAACGGAGTTAGTAAAGCTGTAATTACCTGAATTTCTACTTCAAAAATCATGAGCCATTATATGGATAGTTAGCACGTTCCCGGCACTATCCAATGTCTCAAGACTTATTAAACTCCTTTCAAGAAGCATACAGCAATCTCGAACTATTTCCGTTGATGGAACAGAACGAAATGGAAAGATTTAGAGTCGAATATGGTGATGATTTAATTGCAGACCTGAACCAATTAGTGGAAGATAGTCCTAATGGAGATGGCAAAATTGTCTTTACAGGACATCGGGGATGTGGTAAGTCTACTTTGTTAGCTGAGTTTAGCAGACAAATTCAAGATAAATATTTTGTAGTTCTGTTTTCTATTGCTGACAAAATTGAAATGTCGGCTGTTAATCATATTAATATACTGTTTGCGATCGCAGTTAATTTAATGACAGAGGCAGAAGCACGCAAAGTTGATATTCCGCAATCTACGAAAGAAGCTCTTTATAAGTGGTTTGCTACCCGCACTCGTACTGAAGAATTAAATTTGCAAGCAGAAGCTAGTATAGGTTTTGACCTCTTAAAATTGATTAGCTCTAAATTAAAAGCTGATGCAAGCGTTCGAGATGAAATTAAGCAAGAGTTTGAACGCAAGTTATCAGATTTAGTTGCCAGAATTAATGAAATTGCGGCTCTAATTCAAGCTGCAACTAAACAAAATGTTTTAGTAATTATTGATGATTTAGATAAACTGGACTTAGGTAGAGTTAACGAAATCTATCGAGATAACATTAAAGCTCTTTGTCAACCTAACTTTCAAATTATCTACACTATCCCCATCGCAGTACTTCGGGAAACATTTATCAGCACAATAATTACCACTGAAACCAACGATCAAGTTGTAGCAATGCCTGTCTTAAAAATATTTGATAAAGGTAAGAATCGCTTCCCTAATGCCCAACCCCGCCCAGAAGCAACAAAGATTCTCGGTGAAGTTTTACAAAAGCGGATTTCCAGTGAATTAATCACGCCCGAAACTGCTGAAAAAATTGTGATTTACAGTGGTGGCGTATTGCGAGAGTTAATTCGGATTTCTAAAGAATGTTGCCGCATTTGTTTACGGATGATCCGGCGAAATCCCTCAGCAGAAGTTATCATTGATGATAAAATTCTCCTGCAAGCAATCAATAAAATTCGCAATGATTTTTCTATCCGTTTAGGAAAGGTTGATATAGATATTTTGCAGAGTGTTTATGAACAATTTATGCCCAATGACCCCAAACAAGCAGAGTTTTTAGATTTGCTACACGGGCTATATGTTCTAGAATATCGCACTGATGAAACTTGGTATGATGTTCATCCAATTATTATCGAAAGCTTGAGAAGACAGGGAGCTATTAATGTTAAATGAGGAATTATTAGATGATGAGGGAGAAAATCAAGATGCGTATGATGATTTAATTGTTTCTATTGAAGCTCAAAAGCGGGGACTAAATTTGCTGATTGCGGTTTGCGATGATGCTAGCTTTCGTGATGAGATTATTTCCCAATATGAGGCCGAACTACAACCCGCCTTCCGTCCATATCGAGTAACTTTAGCACGTCAGGAACCAAGCCTCAAAGCTGCTCTTAACCAACTGGTACAACAAGAAGAATATCTCCGTCAGCAGAATCCGACGGTAATCACTGTGACGGGTGCTGAACAACTTTATTTTCTCAGGTTGGGAAAAGAGCAATCAGAACAGGAGAAATTTTTTGGTTACTTACAGTGGACAAGGGAAGGATTGCGCGAATTTCCTTTTGCGATCGTGCTTTGGGTAACTAACCAAATTTTAGTTAGCTTGATTAAAAAAGCTCCCGATTTTTGGAGTTGGCGCAACGGTGTATTCCGGTTTGAATCTAAAAAGACCAATGCTATTCCTGGTAAAGAACTAGAAAATATCCGCTTTGTTTTTAGAGACACAGAATTAGTCAGTACAGATACTAATGAAACTAATCACTTTTTCTTACCCATCCAAGATTTACAAAGGCTAATTGAGAAAGTCGAACAAGAACAGGGAACTAAAGATCCTACGTTGGCTACTTTATATTCAAGATTGGGTGATATTTACCGCAGCAGATTAGAGCGGGGTGAATCTCAATATTACCAAGAAGAACAGGAATTAGCAATTAAATATTGGCGTCAGGCGAGTGAGTTACAAAATGAATTAGGTTTGCAGATAGACTTAGCCACTAGCCTCAACAATTTAGCAGGAATATATCGTGCAATCGGAAACTACAGCGAAGCCGAACCCTTATATAAACAAGCTTTAGAACTGAGAAAACGCCTGCTAGGAGACAACCATCCTTCTTTTGCGACTAGCCTAAATAATTTGGCAGGACTCTACAAATCTACTGGACAATATAATAAAGCGGAACTTTTATATCAACAAGCTTTAGAACTTAGGAAACGCCTGTTAGGAGAAAACCATGCTGATGTTGTCGCTAGTCTGAACAATTTGGCATTACTATATGATGAACAAGGACGTTATGACGAAGCAGAACCTCTATATCTGCAATCATTAGAACTTGAAAAACGTTTGCTGGGCGAAAATCATCCTTCTTTCGCTCTCATACTGAATAATTTAGCGCTACTTTATTATCATCAAGGACGTTACAGTGAAGCTGAACCGTTGTCGCAACAAGCAATAGAATTAGATAAGCGATTTTTGGGAGAAGAGAATCCTGATGTTGCAACAGATTTGCACAATTTAGGTTTAATATACCGCGCTCAAGGACGCTATGAGCAAGCTGAATCAGTGTTTTTGCAATCATTAGAACTCAAGCAGCGTTTATTGCAAAAGGCGCATCCGCTTTTAGCAGATACTATCTATGCTCTTGGTTATATGTACAGAGAACAAGGGCGCTACAATGAGGCGGAACTCTTATGTATAAAAGCCTTAGAACTTGATAAGCACCTATTGGGAGAAAATCATCCCAATGTTGCCGAAAGTCTCAACAATTTAGCAGAAATCTATCGTGCCACACAACGTTACAGCGAAGCTAAACCCCTTTATTTGCAAGCTTTAGATATTTGTGAGCGAGTCTGGGGTGTAAATCATCTCCGTAGTATCACTGTTCGTCAAAATTTAGAAAAACTTGCCGCAGCAATGCAGAATAATGGAGAGTGCGATCGCATAAAATAACCGTGTTGTAGAAAGTGCGATCGCATGAATTCATCAAGTTACGCAGAATACATAGCGCAAGAAATAATACGGACTTAATCATTTCCCCTGAATTTATTTATGGGGATTATCTTTTTACTGCGCTGCTTATACTCGTGCTAATCTGCTAGCGAACCCCGACAAAACCAGCTTGCTCAATTGCCCTTTGCCCTTGGTCAGTTAATAAAAGTTTGGCATAAGCATCCCCAATCTGCTGTTCCCGACCTTTATTCTGTTTAATAATTACAAACAAATTAGCAATTATGGGATAGCTGCCATTTTTGATCGCCTGAGTATTTAGCTGGTTGCGCTGACGTGGACACTGCTCAGGCGACACCATCGGTTCGCGATAGGGGGGAATTAGCTGATCAGAAGTGCTACCCAATGGCAAAGCCTTCACACTACATTGAAATACTACTGAACGAGCCGAAGCATAATACAAACCACCAGGGTTTTTACTGAGTTGGCGCACTGCCTCTGTAGTCGAGTAGACATACTGCACATTAGAGCCAAGTGCTTGCCCCTTCAAGTTGCTGTTACTAGGGAATATTACTGTATCTGCGTCCTCTGGCCGTTGAGAAAAAGCTGTGATGGCTAGGTTTGGCCCACCTACTTGATTCCAGTTCGTAATTTGCCCCAAATAAATTTGCTGCAATTGTTCAACAGTTAAACCCGATACCTTGAGTGATGGATTGACTACCACTGCTACCCCATCCATACCAATCTGACGTTGCTCAAGGGTGAAGCCTCGCTCTTTTGCGATCGCTTGTTCTTCATCTGTAAGAGGGCGGGAGGACTGAGCAAAGTCTAGTTTCCCATCAAGCAACATCCGAATGCCTGAGCTAGAACCAGGGCTACCATTAATAGGGTTTACGTAGCGTAATTGTAGTTCGGGGCGATCGCTCTGGATCTGAGAATCTACCAATTGCCGGATAGATGCCCAAGCTGTACTACCTCCATAGTTGAATGAAGCAGTGGGGACATCATCAACTGTCCCAAAAGTGGATGCATTACTAGAAACGGTTTTGAAACTTTGATTGGAGGAAGAATCAGCGCTGCTGCGGGACGATAAATTCGGCTTCAGTAACCACCAAAGCAATCCGCCAATAACCATAAGTGTCAGCACTTTACCAATAATCAAACCTCTGAGAAATAGTCCGATTTCAGCATTAATTAAAGCTTTTTTTTGATTTGTATTGTCCATTTTTTTAATTTAATATTGTTTATTGTATTTATCTTACAGGAATACCTAAGTATTTATTCTACAGTAATCTTTAAATATTTAGATTTAAAATAAATCTTTCATAAATAGTTAATATCTAGCTTTATCAAACAGAATACATGCGTCATTCGTCAGAATGGGCTAAACGCCCCGCTACCGCTAACAGAATGAATTCTGTATGAAGGGCGGATAGCGAAGCGTTAGCGAGTATTTTCGAGTCGCGTCTTGATTGCTGACTCCTGAATTCAGAATAGCTGAATTCTTCTTCAAGATTGCTACTAGATGATTAACTTTTTCTAATGTGGTGAGACTAAATTTGCTCTTTTTTAGTCTTTGTAATGGTTGCAATTGTTTTGAAAAACTCCTCTGTTAGCTGCTGATTTGTCTACTAGTACATCACGGCGGAAATAGACCTAACATCCTAAATGGGTAAAAAGCTTGCGGTATAAGTATTCTTTCTTTTTACTTTTTACTTTTTACTTTTGCCTTGTTGTACTAGGATATTCGTATTATTTAACGGTAACTCAACAAATTTTTCTAGAAATCTCTTTAGTTGAGTAGGTTGGTTCGGAAGCGATGTCCCCGTATGAATAAATGTATAGATTAAAACTATTACTATCAAACTAGTAGTAGCACCAAGACCTATACCCAGCAGCAAAATAAAGTTTCTATAAGTGAGCAAATAGCTATCATCAGCGTTTTGGTTGATGGCAGCATATTGTAAGGATTGTGATGACAGCAGAGCAGAATTAAGCGCTTGCAAAGCTTCTGTAGCAGACTGATAACGCTGGTTGTAGCGATCGCAAATCATTGTATCTAAAATATTTGCCAGAGTGTCACTTACCTGTGCTTTCTCGCGCCAGATAACTTCTCCACTATTGGGATCTTCTGGTAATTGTTCAGGTATCAAACCTGTCAAAGCTTGAATGGCAATCATCCCTACTGCATAGATATCACTGCAAAGTTTTGGCTTTCCTTTAGCCTGTTCGCTTGGCATATAGCCAGGAGTTCCAACAGCAATTGTTAAGCCTGTTCCCAAAGCACCAATTTTCTTAATACTCCCAAAGTCAATTACCACTATCTTCTGATCGGAGTGCCGCCGCATTAAGTTTTGAGGCTTAATATCTCGGTGAATAATATTGTGTTTGTGGACGAAGGCCAGCACTTCCAGGATGTCTTTTAATAAACTTAAGACAGCATTCTCGCTAAGACGCTGACCTGGCACAATTTCTTGAGTCAAGGCATGACCATCAATAAATTCCTGGACTAAATAAAAATCTCCATCTTCATCAAAATGGGCAAACAGTCTCGGAATTTGATCGTGGTTGTTGCCTAATTGGTATAAAACTTCCGCTTCCCGAGCAAATAGTTTTTTAGCAATGGGTAGAACAGCAGGATTGGAATCTTTTGGGTGGAAATGTTTGACGACACAATGGGGTTGTCCTGGTAAATCCAAGTCAACAGCTAAGTAGGTATCACCAGATCCTCCACTTCCTAAGTGTTTGACAATCTCAAAGCGATTCCGAAGTCTTTTTTTGGCGATAGAGTATCTATATCTATTACGTATAGCACCTCCTAACAAGTAAGTACTACCAGATCCTCCGCTTCCCATCAGTTTGACAGTCTCAAAGCGACTTCGGAGTGTTTTTCTGACTAAAGGGTTCTGGCTCATTTGGCGTATACTAGTTTTTAATTTACTGACCATTCAGAGCTTGGGTGAGGTTATGAATACCTGCGGCTAGATTTACTAGTATTTAAGGCATTCATCTGATTAGACGACCGATACTTTGGATCTGTTTGATGGTTAGCCGCTTGATTGGTTCATTCAACACCTTTAAAGGTATCTTAATATAAAATTTATTTTTGGAATAGTCTGCAATTTTATCACTTAAGTAAATCTAACACTAATCCACAGTATTTAGAACTGTGGGCAGAAGAGAATATTCAGGAGTCATGAAGCTTATTTATTTTAAGTGTTCAGTCTGATTACTGAACAAAACCCAGAAAAGTGGAATTTAAAGCACAAATACCCTTACAGTGTGCGCCACAATTTTGTTACCAGATTTTCATCATTACTAAAGGCGATCGCTTTGTCATATCAACCTGAGTTTGAAAAAACTAAAAAATAGCGGTCTTTGAAGACGCGATAAATCGCGTCTCTACAATAAGGGTTTTGGGCTTAACTGAACTGTATTGATATATAATACGTATCTGCTTGCAAAAAACACCACAATGAATGTATGAACTACTCAAACAATAAAGCAAAATGGCGAATTAGAATGCTTGTACTCTCTCTAAGAAGTTCAAATTTCCACTTTCATTAAGTAGAAAAAATATTAGGACTCTCTCCTTCAACAAAATCCGCATAACTTTGCGAACTTCATATTTTGGATATCAAGTTACAGCATTTTAACTGGTTGTTCAATATTTTCTATCAAATATCCTACCTTTCCAACTTTTCCTACCTTTTAGTTGGTAGTGCAAGAAATACAGGGTCCTTGTTAAATCCTCTAAATTTATTTATCGATATTCCTTCTAATACGTTTCGGTTAAGAATATTTGTAGGTTGGATGGAGCGGAGCGCAACCCAACCTATATCAGGATGTTGGCTTTGGCAAAGCCTCCAACGCCACTTGCTACAACGCTCTTAACCCGCGCAACGCAGTGGCTCCCCAACCTACAATTTTTTGCAACATTTTAGCCTGAACCCTATTGATATTCCTTCTTCCTCTCAGCACTGAGTATGGTAAAGGATAAAAAATTTTTATATGAAATAAAAAAGCCCCCACTAGGGGGCTTATTAAGTTGTCAGCGTGGATTGAACAACTAATTAATAAATACTCACAGTAGATACAGTAATCCGAACAAAATAATCCAAATTACGTCAACGAAGTGCCAGTAGATTTCGGCTGCTTCAATGCCAAAGTGCTTTTCGTTACTGTAGTGACCCGGAACGCGCGATCGCCACAACACAGCAACAATTGCCAAAACGCCGATGGTAACGTGCAATCCGTGGAAACCAGTCAAAACGTAAAATGCACTAGCAAATAAATTGGTAGTTAAACCAAATTCTAAATGGGTATATTCATATACTTGACCCACCAAGAAAGTAGCACCCATTGCAGCGGTAATTGCTAACCAGATTCGCGCACCTCGCGTATCATTCTTTTTAATAGCAGTGTCGGCATTGTGCATGACAAAACTACTAGAAATTAGATTGATGGTGTTGACTCCAGGTAGCAATAGTTCTAATTCTGGAGTACCTGCTGGCGGCCACACAGGTAAGGTGGCACGGAAAGCCAAATAGGCTCCGAACAGTCCCATAAAAATCATCCCTTCAGCAATGAGAAAGACAAACAGCCCAAACAGGCGATGGTCTGGATGTTCTTCGTGATGACCGACAGACGCTTCCGCCGCGTGGTGATGATTCAGTTCCGTTTTAGCTGGGTCAATAGTTTGACTTTGCATGAATTTTGATAAGTGGGGAATGGGGAGTTAAAAGTTAGGAGTTAGGAGTTAGGAGTTAAAAGTTAGGAGTTAAAAGTTAGGAGTTAGAAATTTTTAACTAACAACTTTATTAAACTCATCACTCCTAACTCTATTTCCGGTCTTCGGGATTGGCAGCAACCGCTGGGTCGGGTTCTGCTCTTAATACTGAGTTGGGGCCACCAGATAATAATGGATTGGGATCTGATAAAGGTACACCTTCATTAGCATTTTCCAAACCGTAGTCATAGGGGCCCGTAGCCAGTACTGGGGTTTGATCAAAATTTTCGATCGCAGGTGGTGAGGTTGTCATCCACTCTAAGGTAAGCGCCCTCCAAGGATTATTGCCAGCTTTCTCGCCATACAACCAACTCCAAACCGCATTGATGATGAAGGGGAATGTCGAAATTGCCAGTATGTAAGAACCATAAGTGCAGATTTCGTTCAATGTGGTGAATTTAGGGTCATATTGGGCAATTCGGCGATTCATGCCCATTAAACCCAGTTTGTGCATGGGTAAGAAGGTCATGTTTAGACCGACAATAGTCAAGGCAAAGTGAACCTTACCCCAAAATTCGTTTACCATCCGTCCCGTCATTTTTGGGAACCAGTGGTAAATGGCTGCAAAAATCCCTAGGACGCTACCACCAAATAGGACGTAGTGCAAGTGTGCCACTACAAAATAAGTGTCGTGAACGTGAATGTCAAAGGGCACTGCTGCCAACATCACGCCACTGATACCGCCGATTACAAAGGTGCCAACAAAGCCGATGGCAAACAACATGGCACTATTAAGCCGGATTTTTCCACCCCATAGAGTTGCTAACCAGCTAAATATCTTAATCCCTGTGGGTACGGCAATGATCATGGTGGTGATCATAAAGAACATCCGCAACCAGCCAGGGATACCGCTGGTAAACATGTGGTGCGCCCAAACAATTAGCCCCAAAAAGCTAATGGCAAGGGAGGAATAAGCGATCGCTTTATAGCCAAAAATCGGCTTGCGGGAATGAATGGGGATAATTTCTGAAATTGCGCCAAAGAAGGGCAAAATCATGATATAAACCGCTGGGTGGGAGTAAAACCAGAACATGTGCTGATATACTACTGGGTCGCCCCCGCCAGTCGGGTTAAAAAATGTTGTCCCGGCAATTAAATCAAAGGAAAGCAGAATCAAACCTGCTGCTAGAACTGGGGTTGATACCAAAACCAGTGATGAAGTGGCAAACATCGCCCAGCAGAACAAGGGCATTTTGTGAATGTCCATGCTGGGGATACGCATCTTCAGCAATGTCACCAGGAAATTTATCGACCCCAAAATTGAGGACGTACCCAGCAGCAGAACACTCATAATCCAAATGCCTTCACCCACTTGTCCTGTCACCAAACTCAGGGGAGGGTAGGAAGTCCAACCGGCATCTGGTGCATCGCCCACCACTAAACTGGCGATTAGTAACACACCCGCAGGGGGAATCATCCAAAAGGCAACAGCATTCAGCCGAGGAAATGCCATATCTTTTGCCCCAATCATCAGGGGAATTAGATAGTTAGCAAACCCTGCCCCGGCTGGCACGATCCAGAGGAAAATCATGATCGTGGCGTGCAGCGTGAACAGACTATTGTAGACTTCTGGGGTGACAAAATCTACCTCTGGGGTTCGTAACTCTGTGCGAACCAAGTCAGCCATGACGCCGCCAATGCAGTAGAAAATAAACGAAGTGACTAGGTATTGAATCCCAATCACCTTATGGTCGGTTTGAAAGCCAAAGAAGTCTTGCCATTTTCTGACCCCTGGTTCCTCAAGAAGGGCGGGGATATTGGCAGCTTCTTGCAACTGAGCTTGTGTCATAGTCGTTAGTTATCTTTTGTCATTTGTCCTTTGTCAGTTGTCCTTTGTCATTTGTCATTTATTTAGACCAATGACTAATGACTAATGACCAATGACCAATGACTAATGGTGAACTTGATGGAGGATTTCTGGTTTAATTCCCATGTCCTTGGTGTAAGGCGCGAGAAATTCATTTGGGGATAGATCCGCAGGGTTAACTGCGATCGCTTGATTGAGTGTTTCTTTGCTGGCAACTAGCTGTTCTTGCACCCATTTGTCAAAGGCTTCTTGTGGCTCAACAACTACTGTTGCTCTCATCGCACCGTGGTAGGGGCCACAAAGTTCAGCACAGATCAGGACATAATCTCCTACTGTTTTGGGGGTGAAACTAAACTCACTTTGTCTGCCAGGGATCGCATCTTGTTTCAGGCGGAACTCTGGCACCCAGAAGGCGTGGATGACATCGTTGGCGGTCATATTGATTTGCACTTTTCGCCCGATGGGGACGTGCATTTCACCTGTAGTTATCCCAGTTTCAGGATAGGTGAAAATCCAGGCATATTGTAGACCAGTGACGTTGACTTGTAATTCTGCTGGTTTGCTTTCTTCCTCAACATTCTGAGCAATGGTAACAGAATGCTGTTGAACCATTTGAGCATGATCCTGGTCAGATGCAGTATTTGCGGATGCATCGCTTAAAGTTGCCGCAATCGCTGCCCCTGGCATTTTCATCGATTCCTGATTCATCGGTGCTTCATGAATAGAATGGGGATCAAAGCCACCCATTTCGTTGTAAACATCAAAGCTGTAAACAGAAATACCGATAACGATAATTGCTGGGATCGCCGTCCAGAGAATTTCTAGAGGTATATTGCCCTCAACTGGTGGGCCGTCTTCATTGTCACCTGCACGCCGACGATACTTAAATGCAGAGTAAATTAAAATACCTTCAACGAGCAAAAATATCCCTGTGGAAACGATCATCATCGTGTTGAATAGACCATCCACCAAGACGGCTTCATCAGTGGCGGCTGTTGGCAACAGACCGTGATTTTGACCGTACCAAAGGCTGGCTAGCGTTAGCACGATGCCAATGAGTAATGTCCAGATGGAACTTGGAATCTTCACGGCTTACTTAATTGAATTTACTATGTTATCTCGAAGCTACTCACTTACTAAGGTAGTCTAGGCTGTCAAACATGGGGGAGGAAGGTCTGAAATTTTTATTAATTTTTTTGGCTATTTTAGTAATTTTGAGTATGAGTTTACTATCAGGAGGCAGGAGGTAGGAGGAGAAGTAAGCTAGATGCATTTAAAAGCGTGGCATTGAACGACTGGGTGGGTTTTATACCCCAAACTAAAGTTTTTATTCATAATTATTTCCTCCTGCCTTCTCCTAAAACCAGTGAAAAAATTTAAGGAAAAGTTTAGGATGTTTAAATTAATTGCCTAATCCTCAATCCCCAGTCCCCAGTTCAATCAATTTCTGACATCTTGAAAAATACCTAAAGCTTCGGGCAAAACATTGCTGGAGTGATTCAAAGTATAAGTGAGTGCTGATCTATAAACCCATAGCCGATACGCTAGGGTGGAGATGGGACACTAAAAGAAAATTGAAAATTTTAAGAGATCCACCAAGAGCGGGCAGAAGGTATCGTTCATGAGCGAATTTGTCCTACAACAACAAAATGAAGCGGTAGTTGAGCAGCAAAAGCCCAAAGAAATGATTCGGCGCTTGGTGTGGAAAATGTGCATAGCCACCTTAATTTTGATGGCCATAGGCAGTGCCACCCGCGTCATGAATGCTGGACTTGCTTGCCCAGACTGGCCCTTATGCTATGGCGAACTCGTGCCAGCCAAGCAAATGAATCTCCAAGTGTTTTTGGAGTGGTTTCACAGATTGGATGCAGCTTTAATTGGTTTAAGCGCGATCGCACTTTTTGGTTTGTCCTGGTGGCGTCGTCGCTTCTTACCCTCTTGGCTGCCTTGGGCATCCACATTCGCCCTGTTTCTAATCGTCTTTCAAGGTATCTTAGGGGGACTCACCGTTACCGAACTGTTGCGGTTTGATATCGTTACCGCTCATCTGGGAACGGCGCTGTTGTTTTTTACCACCCTCCTAATTATCGGCACAGCACTCACACCCTACCAGGGGAATGGAACCGTTGGTAAGTTGCCTTGGGTTGGTTTAACTGCTGCTGTTCTGGTTTACCTGCAAAGTATTCTAGGTGCTTTGGTAGGCTCTCGCTGGGCGCTACACCAATGCCTTGGCGGTTCTCAACTTTGTACTGTAATGTACAGTCATATTGCTGGTTTGGTGCCGCCAACAGTGGCAACCTTGGCAATGGTATTTATCTGTTGGCGGACACCAGCACTACATCCAGCCTTACGGCGACTGGCAAATATGGCTGGTGCGTTGTTAACCTTACAAATCTTGTTGGGATTCGCCACCTTCAAATTACACCTCCAAGTCGAGCCTCTCACCGTCTCTCACCAAGCTATAGGAGCTACTTTGCTAGGTACTTTGGTGGCTTTCACAGTTTTATCACTACGCGACTCGGTGAGTGCTGAGTAAGGAGTGGGGAGTGGGGGGAGATGAGGAAGATGAGGAAGATAACTCCTAACTCCTAACTCCTAACTCCTAACTCCTAACTCCCAACTCAGCACTCAGCACTGATAATGCGTCTATGTTTTTGTTTGCCTAAAAGAGCCAGCTTGAGCGGGGGCTGCATATACAGCGGATTTCAAGGAAAGTGAAGTACACAAGCTTGCGTCTCAAAGCCAGGTATAAAGCCTGTTTTACTTCTGTTAGCGCAGCGGGGCGCAGCCCATTCTGACTCCTGAATTCTGAATTCTGCTGTAAGTTGTTGAAAAATAAGGAACCAGAGCCAAAATGATTGAGACTAATGTCTCTCGCCACCACGAAACATTTTTACAGGTAGTTCAAAGCTACTACCAGCTAACCAAGCCTCGGATTATTCCGTTGCTTTTGATTACGACGGCTGGAAGTATGTGGATTGCTGCTAAGGGAGAAGTAGACCCATTGCTGTTGCTAGTAACTCTCACTGGTGGCACTTTGGCTGCTGCAAGCGCCCAGACGATTAACTGTGTCTATGACCGGGATATTGATTATGATATGGAGCGGACGCGCCATCGTCCGATACCTTCGGGTAAGGTGCAGCCACGTGATGCTCTAATTTTTGCGATCGCACTGGCGACGATTTCCTTTACACTCCTAGCAGTATTTGCCAACCTGTTAGCTGCCCTCTTAGCTTTCTCTGGTATCGTCTTTTATATTTTGGTCTATACCCACTGGCTAAAACGCCACACCACCCAAAATATCGTTGTTGGTGGGGCGGCTGGGGCAATTCCGGCATTAGTGGGTTGGGCTGCTGTCACGGGCACTTTAAGCTGGTCAGCGTGGTTAATTTTTGCCATCGTCTTTTTGTGGACACCACCCCATTTCTGGGCTTTAGCTCTGATGATTCGGGATGATTACGCAAAGGTGGGGATACCAATGCTACCTGTGGTTGAAGGTGATACGGCAACGGTGAAGCAAATTTGGTATTATACCCTGCTTACCGTAGTCGCAACCGTGTTATTGGTTTATCCTTTGGGCGCGAGTGGAATTCTTTATGGTGCGATCGCCGTCAGTTTGGGAGGATTATTTATCCACAAATCTTGGCGTTTGTTGCAAAATCCAGAGGATCGCACTGTTGCTAGAGAGTTGTTTCTCTATTCCATCTCCTACATGATGCTGTTGTGTCTGGGGATGGTAGTCGATAGCCTTCCCGTTACCCATAATCTAATTAGTGCGGCGATTAATCAGCTGCATTTTATCGGATAGGGGATGGAAAATTTAGCGATCGCGTTTGGTAAAGTGGCGCGATCGCATATCAACATTTCCATTCAGATTCAGGAATTTTCGCCCCTTGAAAGATACTCCGTAATGTACCGATAGGTAAAGTGCGGCCTCGATGTTCAGGGACAATTACTTGTAGTCCGAGGTCTTCACTTCTCCATTTGCGGTGGCTACCTTTTTGAGAAATCAATTGAAATCCATATTGTCTCAGGATAGTTTCAACTTCTCTAGATGTCATGCGCCGGATACGGTCGCTCATGAGACAATAATCTCTCGTGCGATCACACCAGGGGCTAACTCAATTGATTCCGGCTGTAAATATAACTGAATTGCTTCTTTAATATTTTCCAAAGCTTCTTCTTCAGTTTCTCCTGCTGAAGTACAACCAGGTAATTCTGGACACCATACAGCCCAATCGCCTGTTTCTAGGTCTGATTCAAGAATCACGCGCCATTTCATAGCTAATCCTCCGGGATGTAATTATTGTAAATTAGGAACAGCGATGTCTACGACGGTCACTGAGCTTTGTCGAATTGCGGGCTATTCGGCGTCCCATCTCTAAAACTTAAAATCCAAAACTTAAAATTTTTAATACCTTATTATTTAATTAAGATTCTTCGGGGACGATTTTCTTCATTAGGAAAATGGCAGTGAACCGCATCAACAACCATTTCCCGTAGTACTTCTATATCGTCAGCCTGAGTAAAAATGGACTCGGTTAGAGCTACTGCTGTATAACCACCATCTGGATCATCTTCAACGAGAAATACAATTTCATTCATGGCGGATCTTTCCTTAACTACTAAATTTTACAATTTACAAGTACTAACAAGAGATAAAAAATCTTCCCAAGCGCTTGAATAAGCAAATATTAACTTTCTTCCCTCTCCACCCCAAAAAGTGGTAAATGCTCCTTCTGGGGAATTTATACTAAATAGTAGTTCAGATATTCTTTCCAGTGATTAGACATCTGGTGAAAATGAATGTAGAGACGTAGCACTGCTACGTCTCTACAAGGATTCTGGATAACGCATATTTAATTTCTGGAGATATCTATTGTTTATATGCCAATCAATGGATCGCCTACTTTAATTCAATCACAGCCTAATTTTAACCAAATTTGTCTTTGGACACTAAACCCGGATTTCTCACCAGATTTATCAAACCGAAGTGCAGAGGTCGTAGGGGCGGGTTAAGCGAGACATTTATGAATGATCGATCATATCTGTTAACCCGCCCCTACTGCTTGTGAGAAATGCGGGTAAAGCCAAAACGCCCGTTGCTATACTTTAGCCAAAGTTCATTAATCTTGCTGATATCTTGGCAATGTTGACAAATTACATTCGTAGAGCAATGCACAAAGCAACTTATGAGTTGCTTGAAGATGGAATTTTTTATGGCGAAATCCCAGAATGTCAAGGAGTTTGGGCAAATGCTGCAACACTAGAAGCTTGCCGGGAAGATTTGCAAGATGCTCTTGAAGGATGGATTATTTTAGGATTGCGTTTGGGTCATACTCTACCGATACTTGATAGTATTGTCTATTAAGTTTTCCCATTTTCTGCTGACTCGGTTTCACGAGACTTAATATTTTTGAGCAGATTTACTTCTAGTGGCATCTACAGTCTCAACTTACTTTTGCTAGCGTAGTGATATAGAGTTTATCGCTTCCCAGTAAGCAGCTGAAAGCAAAAGGATTAATATGGCTCATTTAAATCAGCGTCGTCCCCAAAATGTCAACGGCGATTTTTATGTAGATACTACCTGTATTGATTGTGATACCTGTCGCTGGATGACTCCTGAAGTGTTTTCTCGTGTTGATGAACAGTCAGTGGTTTATCATCAACCAACCAATGAGACGGAAAGATTAGCCGCGCTAGAAGCACTTTTAGCTTGTCCTACTAGTTCTATTGGCACAGTTGAGAAACCAAAAGATATCAAAGTTGCTCAAGAAAAGTTTCCCATATTAGTAGCAGAAAACGTTTACCACTGTGGCTATCATTCTGAAAAATCTTACGGTGCTGCTAGCTATTTAATTCAACTTCCAGAAGGTAATATTTTGGTGGATTCTCCCCGATTTACGCCGCCTTTAGTGAAGCGTTTAGAAGAACTGGGGCCAATTCGTTATATGTACCTAACTCATAAAGATGATGTGGCAGATCATCAAAAATTTGCCGAGCATTTTCAGTGCGATCGCATCCTCCACACTGATGATATTACTGCGGATACTCGCAATGTAGAAATACAGCTAACTGGTTCTGAAGCATTTGCCTTGACTCCAGATTTATTAATTATCCCAGTTCCCGGTCACACCAAAGGACAAACAGTCCTACTTTATAAAAATAAGTTTCTCTTCACTGGCGACCATCTCGCTTGGTCAGAAAGCTTGCATCAACTGGCTGCATTCCACGGTTTCTGCTGGTATTCTTGGTCAGAACAGACTAAATCAATGCGAAATTTGGCTAATTACTCTTTTGAATGGGTGCTACCAGGTCATGGGCGAAGGTTTCATACTGATAGGGAAACTATGCGCCAGCAGATGCACAAGTGTATTGAGTTAATGGAATCTTTGGATTGACATTAAAAAATAACTGACTTTTCACGTCATCTAAAAAAACCTAACCTCCTTCCCGACGGGAAAAGCCGGACAAGTCAAAGTCTCTCTCCTTTTACGAGAGAGATTTAGAGAGAGGTTAAAATATATTGCATACAAACCAGCGATCGCTATAACCTGGGTTTTAGCACCCTTTTAACCAAACACGGATTATGAAAAAGCTGATCAACAAGCCGGAAGACTTTGTGCGGGAAAGTCTAGAAGGTATGGCGGCGGCTCATTCCGATTTAATTAAACTGAACTACGATCCGACTTTTGTCTATCGAGCCGATGCACCGATACAGGGTAAAGTAGCAATTATCTCTGGTGGTGGCAGTGGACATGAACCAATGCACGCTGGTTTCGTGGGCAAAGGAATGCTCGATGCAGCTTGTCCTGGTGAGGTTTTCACCTCACCGACTCCCGACCAAATGCTAGAAGCAGCCAAACAAGTAGATGGAGGTTCAGGTATCCTTTATATCGTCAAGAATTATAGTGGCGATGTGATGAACTTTGAGATCGCAACGGAGTTAGCCCGTGGTGAGGGCATTCGAGTGCTAAATATTTTGATTGATGACGATGTAGCAGTGAAAGATAGCCTCTATACCCAAGGACGGCGGGGTGTGGGAACAACAATCCTGGCGGAAAAAATTTGTGGTGCAGCAGCAGAGGTTGGGTATGATTTGCCACAAATAGCAAATTTATGTCGCCGAGTCAATCTGAATGGGCGGAGTATGGGAATTGCTCTAACATCTTGTACAGTGCCCGCTAATGGAACGCCGACATTTGAATTGAGCGATCGCGAAATCGAATTAGGCATCGGTATCCACGGTGAGCCAGGAACAGAGCGTACAGCCATAAAATCAGTAGATGAGATTACCGAAATTTTGACGCGATCGCTCCTTGAAGATGCAGCATACAGCCGCATACTCCGCGAGTGGGATGAAGACAAAGGAGAATGGGTAGATATAGAACTAACAAATCTCCCATTTGCCAAAGGCGATCGCTTATTAGCTTTTGTGAATAGTATGGGTGGAACCCCGATTTCCGAACTGTATCTTGTTTACCGCAAACTCGCCCAAATCTGCGAACAGCAAGGATTGCAAATTGTACGAAACTTGATCGGCCCTTACATCACATCTCTAGAAATGCAAGGTTGTTCCATTACCCTGCTGAAATTAGATGATGAGATGATCCGGCTCTGGGATGCACCAGTAAAAACACCAAGTTGGCGCTGGGGAATTTGATAATTACGTTAGCGTAGCGTTAGCGAGTATTCGAGCGTAATTACGAATTATTTTAATATGTTGAGTCAGACGCAGATATTGCAATGGTTGCAGGCTTATGCAACCGAGATAGAGCAGAATAAAGCATATTTGACAGAATTAGATGCTGCGATCGGAGATGCTGACCACGGGATCAATATGGATCGCGGCTTCAAAAAGGTAAGCGCTCAGTTACCAACTCTTATAGACAAAGACATCAGTAGCATTCTCAAAGCTGTGAGTATGACCTTGATTTCTTCCATTGGCGGTGCTAGTGGCCCTCTTTATGGCACCTGGTTTTTGCGAGCCAGTACAGCAGTAGTTGGTAAGCAAGAATTAACAGAACAAGATATTTTAGGACTACTCCAAGCAGGCTTAGACGGTGTGCTACAACGCGGCAAAGCGCAACTAGGAGACAAAACGATGATTGATGTGCTATCTCCGGCTGTAGCCGCTTTTAGGCAAGCTGTAGGAGAAAGTAAGGGGACACTAGAAACTATGCAAGAGGCTGTAGCAGCAGCCCAAAGGGGGTTGCAGGAAACTATACCAATGCAGGCGAAAAAGGGACGGGCTAGCTACCTGGGAGAACGGAGTATCGGACATCCAGATCCAGGAGGGACTTCTGCTTATTTGATGTTGAAAAGTTTACTAGGGGTGTTGGAAAGTTCTGGAGAATAACGCTGGCTGTCTCAAAGGGATAAATGGCTCACTACAAACGTTTCCACAAATTGCATTCGACTGCGGCGCGATCGCAGCAATATTTTTTAGTTTTGTTTGCATCCACATTAATAGTTGCATCGACAAATTACTACAAACCTTTCCACTAGCTAAGTCTGAGCAGATATCTTACGTAGTCGCGGCTATCTTCATGAAGACCGTCCAAGATAACCAGACAACCTTATACATTTCAACAAGACCAACAAACTAAATGTATCCTTAATACTCGGCTTAATCTTTAAATTAAACTCTTTCGTTTCCCCCCGCTCCCTGCCCCCAACCAAGAGCCTCTTCGTTGAAGAAGAATTCAGAATCCAGAGAAAACTCTCTTGCGCGGCTTCTGCCGCTCAGAAGTTCGGAGAATCAGAATCACTCTTCGTGGGGGATTGGGATCACCCACTTCGTCGTAGACATCACCTAAAAATTCCAACTTATCTAATTATCTGATTTACAACAGATGCACTCTGAATACGCCATTTACCTCCTTGTCGAATCAAATCATACCGAACTCGCAAATTCTCGTTAGCAGAGTTTTTAAACTGACCATTTTCATATAACTGCGTCGCTTCCTTCACCATAGCTACCACTGCGGCACGATCTGCAAATAACTCAATTTTCTCAACAGATTCCACTTTCAGGCTATGGTCATATTTGCGATAGCGGTTATCTGTCTTATCCTGTTGAGCAATCAGCCGCCATTGAGACAAAGCGGAACCAGTTAAAATATTCTCTAAATTATTAATCTTATGATTCGGCCCTAAAGCTTCGGCTTTGGTAGATAGCCAAGTCTGAATAACTTCTTCTGCCGTTGCATCTGTTAAAGGGCCATCTGTTGGTTGTGGTTTACTATTTGGAGGGGGAATAAGTGTTGGTGGTTGATTTATTTGTATAAACAACTGTGAAACAGGTGCAGTTCGTGTAGGAAAAAACAGATTTTTTAACCATCCAAAAGTTGTTGTGGCTAACACCCAGAAAACTAATAGACTCACCAAAGAAATAAATACTCTCCATACCAGCCGTGTTTTCCCTTCGATGGAGTTAGCAAAGGTTCGCCGCCGCCGGGGACGACGCGAATGAGGACGATTATCTGGTACACGCCCTCGGCTAGCAGATGGAGTCGGTTTTCTCCGGCGACGCTTTTGATTATGACTGGGTGCAGCACTTTTAGCTGAACCATTCAAGTGCTGATTAGTGCCTCTGCTCATCCGTTCGGCAGCAGGAACCTCTGATTTTACACTCCCTGATGAATTCCATATAGGTGGTGAGAAATTTGAATATTCAGGTGTTTCTTTTGTTGGTGTTTCTGGTAAATCTAGGTCAGGTATTCTGCTGTGATTAAATTTCCCTGAATTCCTAGTTGAATTATTAGGGAAAGGGGAGTTATTTGTCTGCGGCTTGGGAAAATATTGGGGGTTAATTACAGCCCATTCATTAGTTGTTTCTGCATCAGTTGGCAGTGCTTCTAAATAAGCTTGTACCTGTTGGTTAGCAAAGTAATCTTTTAGAAAAGCTTGCTGGTTAGCTAAATCTCGAAAATGGGGAAATACTTCGTGTTGCAACCACTGTTCTGCATATAGACACAGCCCTGGTAACAAATCTGGAGAGTCTTGAGATTTTTCCCGAATAAAAGCTAAAGCTTCGTACTCTTGACTAAGTTCTAAAACACGGGTTGCTTCTTCAGTTTGTCCCAAGAGTAAAGCACATAGCGACTGTTCTAAATGTACATCTTGACGCTTACCCAAACGTATGAGCATTTGCCTTGCTTGACGAATTAAAGCCGGTTGCCGTTGAGCAAATCCCCGTGCTATCAAGGCATAAACAGCTAAGTAAGTAGCAACAGCAGAATTACGTTTGCTTTGGGCTTCAAATAACTTGTGCTGTTCTGCGACTGTTAAGTGGTTGCGTAACTGCTGGATAAAACGCAGAAAGTCATCTATATTTAAACCAGAGTCATCATTGTTTGTGCCATCAATTCCGCCACGATCTTCTAAGAGATTTTGTAATAATTCTAAACCTTGGCTTCGTTCGGCAGTCTTTTCTTGAGGCAGTGCCAACAACTCCAAAATTCGATATGGCCGCAATTTGTAAAGATCCGCCTGAATTTCCGCCTGGACACTTGAGAATAACCCTTCGCGTACTAACAGTTCTTGACCAGTTTCTAAGGATATGGCGGCATTTTCGTAGTGACCTTGCTGCCACTGTTCGCGACCTAATTCTAGACACGCAAGAGCAACAGTGAGAACAACATCGGGATGTTCAGCACTTTCGTGTATTTCCTCGTCTGCTAAATTATTGCTTTTTCTTACACTTGTAGCACCATTTTTATTTACCAGGTACGGACGACCTAGTTTTAGTACAAGTTCGTATTCCCCCAACTCCTGCAAAATTAATAAAGCGCCAACTAATTCGTCTTGGGTAATTTCGATACCCAGACTTTGGATGTCAATACCCCGTTTGGTGCTTTCTGGACGATTTTCCAGTGCTACTGCGGCAGCAGCAAGGTTATCAGGGTCATAGGCGTGGGCAAGATAAAGCTGATCGTAGGTACTGCGTTGTTTTGGATCTGATAAAACCACGTAAGCTTCTTCTATGAGTTGTTTACGAGAAGAAATTGCTGCCTGAGAATACTCACGTCGTGGCAATTGTACAATGCGATCGCTGTATGCCTGCCGCAATTGTTCTTCACTTGCCGCTAACGGTAGTCCTAAAATTCGGTAGTAATCTAGCGGAATTCGCACAGCCTACTTCCCCTGCACCGTGATCAACATAATTCACCTAGAGCGTTCCAGGCCTGTAAAACCGTGCCATAACAGTGCCGTATAGAATTTACTCTACAAGTGTATATTGCAACAACTTGTTTTGTACCTTCCCGAAATTTTGAGTCACATTCTAGTACTAATTTTTTGTTTTTGCCTAGAAAGCCTCAATTTTTTGTCTTATTTCTTAGTATTTTTGTTTAACACAACTATTATCAGCCTTCGATACCACAAACCACAACTACCGCTTTTAATCACGGCATAAATGTTGTGGTTGCAAGAATCTATTTGATGATTGATTTTTTCGGGACTTTTCCAGTAGGAGGTAACAAAAATACCACTAATGGGGATTGACCCTGATAACAGGAGAAGCAAATCATATCATAATTAACCTTTAATTACAATTACCGATTTGAGTACAAAGACTTTTGCTTCCTTTTTTTTTAAATTGTTAATGGATATGCAGAAAGCAGCCTATCTTGATTGCTAGTCTATGAAGGAGAATTTAGGAGTGCTGAGTATTGAGTGCTGAGTAAGAAGTAATGATTGTGAATCTTTTCACTCAGTACTCACTAATCGGAAACTTGATGCCTAGTCGAACACTCGTTACTTGGAACTGTTTCAGTGAGAGAGAAAAACCCAAAGCGGTAAATATTACCGTTAGAGTAAAATCCTCACGGGGCATGGGCTGAAAAGTGAAAAATCAAAAATTAAAACTTCAGCTATTCCCTAAGACCCTTTTTTGGTGCATAAATAAAGTTTGATTGTTGAGTCTTGCAAACGCTAGCCTGTTAAAAGCCGAGGTGTTATCAGACCAACTTATTTAAGACCGTAACTTTAAGTTGTACAACAGGGATACTCAAAAATAATGGTTCAAGAGCGTACTTTACCCACTTTTAATCCTGCTACTACGCATATTACTAAGGAAGAAGGGTTACGGTTGTATGAGGATATGGTATTAGGGCGCTTGTTTGAAGACAAGTGCGCTGAAATGTACTACAGGGGCAAAATGTTTGGTTTTGTCCATTTGTACAACGGTCAAGAAGCTGTTTGCAGTGGTGTTGTCCAGTCCATGCGACCGGGTGAAGATTACGTTTGTAGTACGTACCGTGACCATGTTCATGCTCTGAGTGCGGGTGTACCAGCAAAAGAGGTAATGGCAGAATTATTTGGCAAAGCCACAGGTTGCAGCAAAGGGCGCGGTGGTTCCATGCACATGTTTTCTGCCGAACATCGCTTGCTTGGTGGCTATGCTTTTGTGGCAGAGGGAATTCCTGTAGCAGCTGGAGCGGCTTTTCAAAGCAAATACCGCCGCGAAGTGCTGGGAGATGAAAGTGCTGATCAAGTGACAGCTTGCTTTTTTGGCGACGGTGCAGCTAATAACGGTCAGTTTTTCGAGACACTAAATATGGCAGCCCTCTGGAAACTGCCAATTTTGTTTGTGGTCGAAAATAATAAGTGGGCCATTGGGATGTCTCACGAACGAGCCACTTCCCAGCCAGAGATTTATAAAAAAGCCAGTGTGTTTAACATGGTGGGCGTGGAAGTAGATGGGATGGATGTACTAGCAGTCCGAGCCGTCGCACAAGAAGCTGTAGCCCGTGCCCGTGCAGGTGAAGGCCCAACATTAATTGAAGCACTTACCTACCGCTTCCGGGGTCACTCCTTGGCAGATCCAGATGAAATGCGAAGCAAAGCGGAGAAAGAATTTTGGTTTGCCCGTGACCCAATTAAGAAGTTGGCAGCTTATTTGCTGGAGCAAAATCTAGCGGATGAGCAAGAGATTAAAGCCATTGACCGTAAAATTCAGGATGTAATCGACGAGGCCGTTAAGTTCGCCGAAAGCAGCCCTGAACCAGATCCTAGCGAGTTATATCGTTTCGTGTTTGCAGAAGACGAGTAACAAAGTTAGGAGTTTGGAGTTAGGAGTTTGGAGTTTGGAGTTTGGAGTTTGGAGTTTGGAGTTTGGAGTTTGGAGTTTGGAGTTAGGAATTTTTAACTTACAACTCCTAACTTACAACTCCTAACTTACAACCCCTAACTCACAACCCCTAACTCACAACCCCTAACTCACAACTCCTAACTCCTAACTATCCTTATACCCAGGACTAAAATTTGTGTTTAGCATTGCAGTTCAACAGCAACAGTACAAGACCTATATTCTTTCTGATGAAGCCGCTGGTTCTCAGTTAGAAGTGGTACCCGAACGCGGTGGTATCATCACCCATTGGCGCATTCAAGGGCAAGAAATTTTCTACTTGGATACTGAACGCTTTACTCATCCTGAGTTGAGTGTCAGAGGTGGGAATCCAATTTTGTTTCCTATTTGTGGCAATTTACCAGATAATACTTACACTCATAACGGTCAAAAATATACTCTCAAACAACACGGTTTTGCTCGTGAATTGCCGTGGTCAGCAACAGAACAAAAAACTAAAGCTCAAGCTAGTCTCACTGTTGTTCTGAATAGCAATGAGCAAACCAAGGCTGTTTATCCTTTTGATTTTCAGTTGGCTTTCACCTACGAACTTCAAGGTAATACCCTAGAAGTCCGTCAGCAGTATAAAAACTTGTCATCCACACCAATGCCCTTTTCGGCTGGTTTCCATCCCTACTTTTTGTGTGGTGATAAAACTCAGTTAGAGCTTGAAATTCCCTCTAAGCAGTATCAAGATAATCAAACTAAGGAAATTCACTCTTTTGACGGCAATTTTGACTTTAGTCGTGATGAAATTGATTTTGCCTTTGGACAGCTAACGAGTCAATCGGCCACTGCGATAGATCGCAGCCGGAAGTTAAAACTCACCTTGGATTATGATGATTTCTCTACCTACCTGGTATTTTGGACAGTCAAAGGTAAAGAATTCTACTGTCTAGAGCCGTGGAGTGCCACCCGTAACTCTCTGAACACTGGTGATAACCTGACTGTGTTAGCACCAGGAGCTAGCCACACAGCATCTGTAAGGTTGACTGCTAATTTTTTCTAAACCCCTTTACAAATCTACAGATGTTTGTGCTATGATGGCAAAGTTGCGAAATGCAGCGAAAGGGTCGCTAACTCAACGGTAGAGTACTCGGCTTTTAACCGATTAGTTCCGGGTTCGAATCCCGGGCGACCCATACAAAAAGTATATGAATGAGATAAAGGGCGATCGCTCCTCTTTTAATCCCAGAAATGAGCATTTTGGATACTGGGCTACCAAAGCTACTAGTTGTAGGGTAGCTAAATGTACAGCAATACAGAGCAAGTATGGGACATAGTACAGCTGTAGGGAGCGAAGATAGGACTTTTTTATAGTAACTATGACGTAAACTTTTTCAACATAGACACACGACACTAGTTATAATTTCCTATAAGTTGAAAAAACTCTTAAGATTTAGCGTAATCATTACGCTTCTCTCACACCAACTAGCTGACAACCACATTAGGAGGACTATCTATGGCGCTTGTACCACTGCGGCTGCTGTTGGATCACGCAGCTGAAAACGGTTACGGCATCCCAGCTTTCAACGTTAACAATTTGGAGCAGATTCAGGCGATTATGAAGGCTGCTGTCGAGACAGATAGCCCCGTAATTTTGCAAGCTTCACGCGGCGCTCGTAATTATGCAGGAGAAAACTTTCTCCGCCACCTGATTTTAGCAGCCGTAGAAACCTATCCTCAGATTCCCATTGTCATGCACCAAGATCATGGTAATGCCCCTTCTACCTGCTACTCAGCAATTAAGAACAACTTCACCAGCGTGATGATGGATGGTTCTTTAGAAGCTGATGCTAAGACCCCCGCTAGCTTCGAGTACAACGTTAATGTTACCCGCGAAGTTGTAAATGTAGCTCATGCTTTGGGTGTCAGCGTTGAAGGTGAACTCGGTTGTTTGGGTTCTCTAGAAACTGGTGCTGGCGAAGCTGAAGATGGTCACGGATTTGAAGGTACACTTGACCACTCTCAATTGCTAACCGACCCTGATGAAGCTGTTGACTTCGTAGAAGCAACCCAAGTAGATGCTTTGGCTGTTGCCATTGGCACTAGCCACGGTGCTTACAAGTTTACCCGCAAGCCGACAGGTGAAATTTTGGCTATCAGCCGTATTGAAGAAATTCACCGTCGTCTACCTAACACCCACTTGGTAATGCACGGTTCTTCTTCTGTACCGGAAGATTTGCTGGCATTGATTAACCAGTATGGCGGTGCAATTCCTGAAACCTACGGTGTACCTGTAGAAGAAATCCAAAAAGGTATTAAGAGTGGTGTACGGAAAGTAAATATCGACACCGACAACCGTTTGGCTATTACTGCTGCTGTCCGTGAAGCTTTAGCTAAAAAACCAGAGGAGTTTGACCCCCGTCACTTCCTCAAGCCTTCCATTACATACATGCAGAAGGTTTGTGCTGAACGCTATCAGCAATTTGGCACAGCTGGCAACGCCAGCAAGATTAAGCAAATTTCTTTGGAAGATTTTGCCGCTAAGTATGCTAAAGGTGAACTTAACGTTGTTACCAAAGCAGCGGCTAAAGTTTAATTTTGACGACAAATAAATGGGGGCATAACGCTGTTATGCTCCTAAAAAACTGAGTAGTTCACTGTTGTCAGAAACCGGGTAAACACCCGGTTTTTTGTTTTATTCATTCAGGTTTGGGCATTGGGAATTGGGCATTGGGCATTAGTTATTCTCATCCCCCTCATCCCCAGTCCCCAATCCCCAGTCCCCAATCCCCAATCCCCACAATCCCCAATCCCCAATCCCCAGTCCCCAATCCCCAGTCCCCAATCCCCAGTCCCTAGAACACCCGATGTTGTAAAGAGGGCATTTGACGGCGGACTTGTTCTAGCCTAGTAGGCTTGATTTCTGCGATCGCAATTCCCGGTTTTTCTCCAGCATCGGCTAAAATTACACCCCAAGGGTCAATAATGACCGCGTGGCCGTGGGTTAGACGACGGCTGTAGTTATTCCCCGTTTGGGCAGGAGCAATGACGTAGGCGGTATTTTCGATGGCTCTGGCTTGTAGTAGTACTTGCCAGTGGTCTTTGCCTGTAAAGGCGGTAAAGGCGGCGGGAATAAAGATAACATCGGCTCCCTTATCTGCCAGATGACGATACAGTTCCGGGAAGCGGACATCATAACAAATAGAAAGCCCTAGATTACCAAGTTTTTCTGAAAAATAGACGGGGGGTAGTTGCGTACCAGCCACAACTGTGCTGGATTCGCGATAGGTGTTGCCGTCGGGGACATCAACATCAAATAGGTGTACTTTGTAGTAGCGGGCAAGTTCTTCACCGCTGGGATCGATGAGTAGAGTAGTGTTATAAACTTTGCCTGTATTATCTACTGGAAGTGGAAAGCTGCCGCCCAAGATCGTAATTTGAAAGCGTTGGGCCATTTTTTTGAGAAATTTTTCACTTTCAAGAGCGATCGCATCTCCTTGTGCGAGTTTATCTTTTTCTTCTCCCATATAGGAAAAGTTTTCTGGCAAACCCACCAATTCAGCACCTTGACGCACGGCAAGCTCTATTAATTCTTCTGCCTGTGCCAAATTTTTCTGTAAATCGGGCACACTGGTCAATTGAATAGCGGCGGCTAAATAAGACTTCATAGATTCAACAACGAACAGTTGATTTATGGAAGATAGATTATCAAAATATATCGCTACTTCAACATCTCTGGAACTTAATTAGAAATACATCAGTGTTGCTTTTCTCTAACAGACTTGTTTTATTGCTGATTTTAATCTGCCTCTGGGTTCTAGCAAACTGAGCAAGATTGCAATTAGGTTGTGATCAAACCCTGATAAAAGCTGTCTGGTGTGAATATTTCTGTATTTACAGGGCAACTAAACACCATTTTGGATGGAAATCGTCTTGATGCCTCTGGCTTGGTGTGAATTCATCTGTCGCAATCATTTTTCAAATTAGTATAAATTTTTTATTTATGGGGATTGCTAATTTTGAATGTTGAATTCAAAGCGTACTCCTTCTCTGAAGCTAGCTACGCACAACGTAATTGTAGAAAAGCGAAGTAAGAGAACTCCAAGAAATAAATTATCCAATATTGTGGGGTGGGCATCTTGCCCGCATATAAGCGCCGTGTTGTACTAGCGTATAGAAATTGGTAGTGCAGAAATTAGGGAATTGTTTTTGAGGTAGAAGACTCCTAAAAATCTTCTGAAACTGTATACAAATGTAAACAAGTCTGGGAGACGAGAAATTGACGTCTCTCAAACTTGTTTATAAAAATTAACTTAAAGTTAGAAAAAAATGGATAACTCAAGAGGATTTTATTGCCGATTGAGTTTCAAAGATGCTTTTCGAGAGTGGAAGCTAATGTAGTTTTAGGCACGGCGCCGACCACCATATCGACTTTGTGTCCACCCTTAAAAATCATTAACGTGGGAATGCTGCGGATGCCGTACTGACTAGCAACATTAGGATTTTCATCTGTGTTGACTTTTACGACCTTTATTTGACCTTTGTACTGTTCGGAAATTTCATCGACAACAGGAGCTACCATACGGCATGGTCCGCACCAGGGTGCCCAAAAGTCCACTAAAACAGGTACATCGCTTTCGAGTACTTCTTGCTTGAAACTAGAATCGGTAACTTGTGCGGCTGCTGACATGCCTAAAACCTTCGCCAATAATATCTGAGCTTGGTGAAAATTCTACCATAGCAAAAACCTCAGCTTGGGAGTAGAGGATGTACATTTGCAAAGAAGCTCTAGAATTTATTTACAAACATAAGGAACCGCCCGAACAGTAGTCCGGGCGGAGTGTGGTGTGAGGAGTGAACGGAAACATGCGTCTCCGCTATCTCCATTGTAGGTGACATATCGGATTTTTCCAGCAATTGTTTGGGGGCTGGAAAAATTTATTCAAGAATTGGGGATTGACGTCTAATGTGAATTAAATAGGTTGGGACTGGAAAGTGAGAACATCAATAACTTTCTTTTGTCACTCCGGGGAGAGTAAAATCAGAAAAGAGGTCTGAAAGGCAGGATGGGACGATGACACAGCCCAGAGGTTCCAAACCAAGCACAAAATTTGTGGACGAATATTGTGCAATCTACCAAAATGTGACAGCCTATGGTGTGATTGAAGAAAGGTAAGCAAGTAGTCTATATTGACCAGTGGTATCCTTCTAGTAAAACTTGTTCCTGCTGCGGACACATTTTAGAAACTCTGGATTTGTCATGGGGGAAGTCTGAGTTGAAAAGCTGGTAACTTTTATCTTCTTACTTCTCCCGCCTTTTTTTCTAATTCACATTAGGCGTCATTTGTAAAAAGTCGCCTACTAAATAAAGGGAACCACACAAAACGATTAAATCGTCTGTGGTAGCGGCTTCTAGGGCTGTGAATAAATCTGGATGGATTTGGCGATCGCTTAATTCGGGACAGAGGTTGTAAGCTAAGTTTGATAAGTAGTCTAAATCGGCGGAAATTCTACCGGGGAAGGGTTCTACTGGTATTGGTACTAAAAAAAGGCGATCGCCTGGTCGCAGTAAAGCGGTAAAAATATCAGTATGATCCTTATCGGCAAACATTCCCATCACCCAATTGACTGGCTCATGAGTAACTGCGTCTAAGCTATCAATATACTGGCGGAGAACTTGGGCGGCGGCGGTATTATGAGCGCCATCAACTAATAATTTATGGTTTTTCCAAGTAGTCCATTGCATCCGCCCTGGCCATTTAGTTTTTGCCATGCCGTTAATTATGGCTTCTTCTGAAATCTGCCAACCTTGTTGCTGGAGAATTTCTAACGCAGCTAAAGCTAAAGCTGAATTAGTTAACTGAATTTGTCCCGCTAATGGCAAAGGATATTTAATTAACTTTGAATTTTGAATTGTTTCATACTCTGCCCATCCTGTAGCGATTTCATGGGCAGGTTGAGGCATAAAAAGCGGACATTGTAATTCTAAAGCACGCGATCGCACCACCTTGTCTGCCTCTGGTGGCAATGGCCCAACCACAACAGGACACCCAGGTTTGAGAATACCTGCTTTTTCTCTCGCAATGTCAGCAATGGTAGGGCCAAGTTGCTGCCAGTGTTCCCGGCTAATGGAAGTGATGATTGTAACTAAAGGTTCCAAACAGACATTTGTCGCATCTAAGCGCCCTCCTAGTCCAACTTCTACCACAGCTACATCAACTTGCTGCTGGGCAAAATATAACCAAGCAGCCGCCGTAATTACTTCAAACTGAGTTGCTGATTCTTCATCAGGGCGAATCACTGTTTGGACTTTTTCTAATAATTGACTTAGTTCCTCAGAGGAAATTGGCTGTTCATTCAAACAAATACGTTCCGTCCAATCAACTAAATGGGGGGAAGTGTAGCGTCCTGTCCGATAACCAGCCTCAGTAAGTACTGAGGAAAGATAGGCACAGACGGAACCTTTGCCATTAGTGCCAGCAACGTGAATTACCGAGACTTGATGATGAGGATTGTCAAGATTTGCCAATAGATTGACAATGCGATCGAGTCCGAGATGGACACCAAAGCGTTGCAGGGGTTGTATTACAGAATCGATATTCAAGAAGGGACTGGGGAGTGGGGACAAGGAGAATAACTATAGCAGTTTACGGTTGAGTCCAATACAGACCTAACCCCCAACCTCTTCCCTTGTAGGGCTATCCATTACCCGGATCTTTCTTAACATTTGCGAAAGTCTTGACTCAGGTTTTTATAACCCTGATTCGTTCGTTGTTCATTCTCAATAAAAACGCAGTTTTAGCGAGAAGATTAAAAGCGAATTTGTCAAGTATGCCTAAATTCTCAGTGTCTAAGATGGTTATAGGACATGGGTTTCAAGATTGTAAAGAAAGATGTGGGTAACGCATAGCCTAAAAGGAGAGAGGTCAAAACGGTACTGCAACCAAGCGATAAGCGCTATAACGCCTATGCCTCAATAAAATCGACTGCCTCTGTAAACAGAAACAGCCGATTGAAGAGTGATGATATTAAGCCTAATTTAGGCTTCCTTGTCCAAAAAGCCTTGAATTTGTCTTAAAGCGGCAGCGCCAATATTAAACACTGCCCAACCAGCGGCAATGGCAACTGGTGCTAAAACTATCGCTATACGGAAATCGATATCCATATCTGGAACCCCTCTCTTAAGTAGAAAGTGAACTACCCCAACCTAAGACGGACGGGGCTTCCCAATTCATCGGGAATAGCCATCAATTACTTCGTAGTTTTTTTTGGTCTTACATTCCCTCCTCTTGTCAGGAGTCCTGGTTCCCAAGACCCAAACTTTCTCTTGCAACATATACCTGTTAGCTTGGTTTTCGCTTATGGCATTGATGGTCAAGACAGTTTTTAGTTTACCAGAAAATTTTGGGGATTCGTCATACATCTGTAAGAAAGTTTTTACCAATTAAATTGTGGGGCATTGGGCATTGGGCATAGTTATTTCTCCCTTGTCCCCTTGTCCCTTCTACTCTCCACCCCCTAAGCCTTGCTAAAACCAATATCAGTACCCTTGCCAGCATGAACTAAAGCTAACTTTTGGTAACGTTTAGCGTGTTCAATCAGTTCTGCGGCTTCAACTTCTGTTACTTGACGTAATACTTTACCAGGAATACCGACAACTAGGGACAAAGGCGGTACATTTTTAGTTACAACTGCACCAGCACCGATAATGCTACCAGCGCCTACTCTTACCCCATCTAAAATCACTGCGCCAATGCCAATCAAACTTCCACGCTCAATGTAAGCAGAATGTACCACAGCCCGATGTCCTACGGTAATATAATCTTCTAAGATTGTCGGAAAACCAGGATCGCCATGTAAAATTGCACCATCTTGAATATTTGTGCATTCGCCAATTTCAATCCGTTCTACATCTCCCCTAATCACTGCTCCATACCAAATGCTCACTCCTGGTGCTATATTTACCGAACCCATAACAACAGCATTATCTGCAATGAAGGCAGCTTGAGAAAAATCAGGAGATGTCCAGTAAGAAGCGGTAGACACGATAGAATATGAATATGGTACTCAGGAACACTGGAAAAACTCCAACCTTTGAGGCTGGCTGCATAACCAGAATATCACAGCGTCAAACCTCTACGCTGAGGAAAACACTAGTGAATAATGTTCCTGCCGCAACACCGTGTCTATGCAGCAGTGAGCAAGTAACCCAAAGTGGTTGAGCCGAATTGTATAATCCAACCCACTAGTGCTGGTGAAGACAAAATTATGTTTGTATGCACTTCATGATGAATCCAGGTTTGCAGTACCCGATGTTTGGGCCGGAAATACAGTGTCCCCATTGTCGCCAGACTATTCCGGCGCTGACACTAACAGATACCTATTTGTGTCCTCGTCATGGCGCCTTTGAAGCTAATCCTAAAAATGGAGAGTTAATCCATTTGCAATCGGGGCGTCATTGGCGGAGGTGGAATAATGAATGGTACAGGCAGCATACTCATCCTGATGGTATTCGCTTTGAAATTCACGAAGCATTAGATAAGCTCTATACCCAAGGCTTTCGAGCAACACGAGTGATTATTGCTCGACGCTATCAGGAATTGATGAGTGGCTATTTAGAACGCAGCACGCCTTGGCGTTCTGGACAACCAGAAGCTACTGCTGCCCGTTTGTACGGCTTACCCGTAGAGTTTAGCCCCGATACCTCAGAAGATCCCTCTTGGGAAGTAATTAATTTTGACTTGGAAAAAGAGCCTGGCGTTCCTGTGCGCTACCCTTATTTCAGGTTGTTTGAGTAAAGTTAGGAGTTAGGAGTTAGGAGTTTGGAGTTAGGAGTTTGGAGTTAGGAGTTTGGAGTTAGGAGTTTGGAGTTTGGAGTTAGGAGTTAGGAGTTAGGAGTTTGGAGTTTGGAGTTTGGAGTTTGGAGTTTGGAGTTTGGAGTTTGGAGTTTGGAGTTAGGAGTTTGGAGTTTGGAGTTAGGAGTTTGGAGTTTGGAGTTAGGAGTTTGGAGTTTGGAGTTAGGAGTTTGGAGTTTGGAGTTTGGAGTTATACCGATTACATCTGAGGTTGCTCCCGAACAGTTTGCTCAAGCCCCTGTGTCACCAAGCTTTATTTTGTGCGGTTTCACAAAGAATTAGTATTAGGAGTTAAATTCAATTCATAACTCATAACTCCTAACTCCTAACTCATAACTCCTAACTCATAACTCCTAACTCCTAACTCATAACTCCTAACTCCTAACTCCTAACTCCTAACTCCTAACTCATAACTCCTAACTCCTAACTCCTAACTCCTAACTCCTAACTCCTAACTCCTAACTTTTGTTATGCACCACGCTTCTATTCGGACTGCGAATATTCATCGAGCGATCGCTTTCTACGAACATTTAGGGTTTACAATCTCGGAACGCTTTACCACAGGCTACACCCTAGCTTGCTGGATGGAAGGATTGGGCGGCAGAATTGAACTAATCCAAATTCCCGAACCAAAACCAGCCCCAGATGCTTTTGCTGATGAGCATTATGTGGGGTATTACCATCTCTCGTTCGATTTAACTGAGATGACACCAGATTTACCTAGCTGGTTGACAAATTTACAAGAACGTGTATTACTCGCTACTGAGAGTCAAACCCAAGAATTACAACCGTTGAAGATACTTTTAGAACCGACACAACAGCAAATAGGCGATCGCATTTACGAAGTAGCTTTCATCGCTGATACCGATGGCTTACCTCTGGAATTCATTCGGGTTTTAGCAAAAATCCCATAATTTAGCTTTTTATTACCTTTATTGTTAATATATTATTTTTCTGTATTGTTGCTGAGGTAAAAGATTTTTTTACCAGATAAAACTGTAGTCACTCCAAAAGCTATGTAGCTTATTTTACAGGCACATCTTCTAGATACATATATGGATTTTCCAAATTTTATAAGTAAGTCGGTGAGAAAAATTCAATGTATATGAAGAAATATAAATTAGCTGTAGGGTGTACGCACCTGAGATTGTTGACGGTGCGTTGCGCTTTGCGACAACACACCCTACATTAAAATTCGTTAACATAGCTGGAAATATTAGCACCGACTTACTTAGATATCCCTTGCCGTTATTAATTTTAAGCTTATGGCTACTAGCAGTTTTGTATTGAGCGATCAACCTGCTCATAGCCAACATTCAGTTATCTCTAACAAAGAAAAATATCAGTCAACCTTGCTAATAAAAAGAATAATGCCCTCAACACTGACAGAAAATGTCCGCAAGACAGTGCTAGAAAATGGTCTAACTGTCCTGACAAAGGAAGTGCATACTGCGCCAGTGGTGACGGTGCAAGTGTGGTACAAGGTTGGCTCACGTAACGAAGAACCGGGCGTGAATGGCATTGCCCACCAGTTAGAACACATGATGTTTAAAGGCACTCGAAATCGTCCGATTCAATTTGGACGTTTGTTTAGTGCTTTAGGTAGTGATTCCAATGCTTTTACCAGCTATGACCAAACTGCGTATTACGGTACTGTGGAACGAAACAAGCTAAAAGCGCTTTTAGTGCTAGAAGCAGACAGAATGCAAAATTCCCAGATTGAGCCAGAGCAACTAGCGAGTGAAAAGCGGGTAGTAATTTCCGAGTTGCAAGGTTACGAAAATAGTCCAGAATATCGTCTCAACCGCGCCGTCATGCAAGCGGTGTTTCCCAATCACGCTTATGGTTTGCCTGTAGGTGGTACCAAAGCTGATGTCGAGAAATTTGAAGTTGAGCAGGTAGAGAAATATTACCGCAATTTTTACAATCCCGATAATGCCGTCTTAGTAATTGTGGGAGATTTTCAAACTGCAAACACTCTAGAAACAATTAAAGAGACATTTGGCAAAATACCGAAGAGGCAGGAGCTAGTAGTTATTCCCCCCTCATCCCCCTCATCCCCCTCATCCCCCATAGTATTGCGAGAACCAGGAGTAGGACGACTGTTACAAGTTGTGTATCCGCTACCAGATGCAAATCAACCGGATGTGCCTGCGTTGGATGTGATGGATTACATCTTGACTGAGGGACGGAATTCTAGACTTTATCAGGCATTAGTGGAATCAGGTTTAGCGAGTGAAGTTACGGCATCCGTTACCAGTTTGCGAGAATCTGGCTGGTATGAGGTTTTGGTGACGGCTGGATCTAAACAAGATTTGAAAAAAATTGACTCAATGTTGAGTAGTGCGATCGCTAATGTAGCAGAAAAAGGCGTGACATCTGAGGAAGTTGAACAAGCCAAAACCCAATTAATCGCAGATGTAATTTTGAGTAACCGTGATATCACCTCTCAAGCCATGCGATTGGGTACTGATGAGACAACAGTCGGTGATTATCGCTACACAGACCGCTATTTGGCAGCTGTCCGGCTGGTGAAGCCGACAGATGTTGTGACTGTGATTAACAAATACCTCACAAAAGAAGTACGTACAGTAGGCTTTTTTGAACCAACTCAGAAGATGATCGCAGAAGTTGGCGACAAACCAGACTCAGCCCAAACTACAGAAAATTTCTCTCCTCTAGCACCTGTGCTTCCTTCTGAGGTGATGAAATACTTACCGCCTGTGGATTTGGCTACAGACGCAATCGCTCAAATATTACCACAGGAATTTAAATTTACTAACGGACTGCGGATATTACTGTTACCCGATCGTAGTACTCCCACCGTTACCCTAAGCGGCCACATTCAAGCTGGGACGGAATTTGATCCAGACAATAAAGCTGGATTGGCTGCTTTTGTATCAGAGAATTTGCTAAATGGCACTAATAACAAGGATGTCTTAACTATTGCCAAAGTCTTGGCAGAAAGAGGGGCGAGTTTAGACTTTCAAACCCACCGGGAAGGTGTGCATATCGAAGGTGATAGTTTGGCAGAGGATTTACCGATACTCCTGGAAGTATTGGCAGATGTTGTAAAAAATAGTACCTTTCCAGTCAAAGAATTGGAACTGCATCGCCAACAAACTCTAACCGATTTGCAATTGGAATTAGATGAGCCATCAGAAGTAGCTAGAAGGATATTTGTTCAGTCAATTTACCCGAAAAAACATCCCTTACATACCTTTCCCACAGAAGAGAGTTTACAGCAGATTCAGCGTCAGGATGTGATTGATTTCAAAGCTAAACATTATCGTCCAGATACGACAGTGCTAGCGCTGGTGGGAGATTTTGATCTGGACATTGTGCGATCGCTGATTAAAAATGAGTTTGGAGACTGGGAAGTTAGCGGCCAAGCACCCACATTAAAATATCCCACGGTATCAATGCCGGAGGAAATCGTGAGTGTCAACCCGGTTTTACCAGATAAAACCCAAGCTGTAACTTATATGGGTTACACAGGGATTAACCGTTACGATCCTCGGTTTCATGCCGCCTTAGTATTGAACCAGATTTTGGGAGGCGATACCTTATCTAGTAGACTGGGGGCAGAAGTGCGCGATCGCCAAGGTTTAAGCTATGGAATTTATAGCTACTTTCAAGCTGGGAAGAATGTGGGCACTTTTTTGATAGAAATGCAAACTAGTCCTGAAGATAGCAGTAAAGCGATCGCTAGTACCCGCGAAATCCTACAGCAAATCCATCAACAAGGCGTCACCGCACTGGAAGTCGAAACAGCTAAACGCACGCTTATCAGCAACTACAACGTTTCCCTGGCCAACCCAGAAGAATTAACAGATAGAATTCTGATGAATGAGGTGTATGGACTAGATAAAGTAGAATTGCACTCCTTCACTGATAAAATTCAGAAAGTCACTCTTGACCAAGTTAATCAAGCGGCTCGTGAGTTGCTCCACCCAGATAAAATTGTGGTTGTTACTGCTGGCCCATCTGTATTAGCAGAGAAAAACATGAGGTAAAAATGGGCATTGGGCATGGATAATGTGAATACTCTCGTAAATGTTAAGAAAGATCCGGGTAATGGATAGTTTATAAGGAGAGGGATTGAGGGTGAGGTAAACCAGGGACTTAACAATTCAAAATTCAAAATGACGCTCGATAGCGTAGCGTTAGCGAATCTTTGAGCGTCTGACTCGCTAACGCTGCGCTAACAAAATTAAAGACATTTCAGACGGGGATTTAAACCCTGACTGAAATGGTTGCTACATGTAGATTGCAGGTTCTTAAACCCCAATACGGTTCAGTTAAGGGCGACTGGCAAAAATTTTGGGTTTTCGAGACGCGATAAATCGCCGTCTCTACAAGTGTTTTGGTCTTATCTGAACTGTATTGTCTTAAACCCTTTAATTTACGATAAATTGTATGTTATTTAATTCTTATTCCTAATTGTTCCTACTCATCACCATTGCCTTTTGAGAACTACCGATGAAAATTTACAATCATTTATCCCAAATTGTAATTACATCTCTTACTTTTGCCGCTACTACTTTGTTACAAATATTACGGCGTAGCTACATTATATTTATGGTGCTTTTGGGACTAAATTTCATCGTTGCTACTCCCGCAATGGCGGCAAATTTGTCTGGCGATTTGCTCAAGCAACCAGCTACAGAAATTACAATTAGCTTGGGTAATTCGGCTAACGAACTGAAGTTTGAGCCAAATCATCTAGAATTACTGGCTGGCAAACGCTATCAACTAACGCTTACCAATCCCAGCCAATTGAAGCACTATTTTACTGCGAAAGATTTTGCCGATGGCATCTGGACACAAAAAGTCCAAGCAGGCAAAGTAGAAATCAAAGGAGCCATTCACGAACTAGAACTCAAGCCAGGTGCAGAGGCAGAATGGGTATTTGTGCCTCTGAAATCTGGTAATTATGGCTTACGTTGTACAATACCAGGACATACGGAAGCAGGTATGACTGGAGAGATTGCCATCAAGAATTAAAAAATCAAAATTATTAGACTCAGTATTTAGCAGCAGTCTAATGTTGCAATTAAAGATAATTGAGCTAAGTTTCGTAGTGTGCAGTGAAAAATAACTTAGGGCGCTTTTGATGCAACTCCAACACATTGGGAGTATGCGAATGTGTTATTCTATATACGTTAGCGCCTAAACTGGAAGAATCCCTATCAGGAATTAAAATAACTTAAATTATAGATATTATTTCTCAAGTAATCTAGAGAAAGCATTGATACTTTAGCAGCAAAGCCACCGTAATTATTAATTTCCTATGAACATTTTCAGTAACTTACTTTCTCAAACAACTCAGCCTACAACTGCGAAAAAACAGCGCCGAGGAATTGAAATTAAATCGCCGCGTGAAATTGAAATCATGCGGCAATCAGCATTAATTGTGGCAACTGTCCTAAAAGAAATTGCCGAGCTAGTAAAGCCAGGAATGACAACGGCTGATTTAGATACTTATGCAGAAAAACGCATCCGCGAAATGGGTGCAACACCGAGTTTTAAAGGATATCACGGTTTTCCCGGTTCTATTTGCTCTAGTATTAATAATGAAGCAGTACACGGTATTCCTAGTCCCAAAAAAGTGATTCGCGTCGGTGATGTATTAAAAGTAGATACGGGCGCTTATTACCAAGGCTTTCATGGTGATTCTTGCATTTCAATTGCCGTTGGTGAAGTGACACAAGAAGCTGCAAAATTAATTCGCGTAGCAGAAGAAGCTTTATATAAAGGCATTGAACAAGTAAAGGCTGGTGTATACCTGCTTGACTTAGCTGGAGCAATTGAAGACCATGTGAAAGCTAACGGTTTTAGTATAGTCGAAGAGTTCACTGGACACGGTGTCGGTCGTAATCTGCATGAAGAACCTTCAGTATTTAACTATCGTACCCGCGAGATGCCAAATGTTAAACTCCGTGCGGGGATGACGCTGGCAATTGAGCCAATTTTAAATGCAGGTTCTAGACACACACGGACATTATCTGACCGTTGGACAGCAGTCACTATGGATAATTCTTTGTCGGCTCAGTTTGAGCATACAGTTTTGGTGACAGAGACAGGTTATGAGATTTTGACTGACCGTTCTAAGGTGTAATTGTTATCTGATTTGTGAAAATTCACGGTGTCCAGAATCCCCGACTTCTTAAAGAAGTCGGGGATCTAATATCTAACGAATGATTTAGTACTGGTATATTTGACTGATAGCTGCATAGTTAGTTTTATAAATAGGAAGCATTTCTTTAGCCTGTATAGAGACAAATGTACTTTCTGGAATCGCTTTTAATAAATTTATTGCTTGCTGCCATTTATCTTGTGCTTGCTGCTGACTTAGTTGTGAATGAGGTGAATTTTTGACAAATAAATTAGCTTCTATTGCTAGTTTTTGGGCTGATTCTAAGTTTGCTAAAGCTTTCTTTTCAATTAACACTCTTTGACTGATAGATTTATAGTTAATCTGATAGTAAGCCAATTTCTTCTCTGCTTGGTCATAAACTGATGTCTTATTAGGAATGCTATCTAACAAGATTATTGCCTGATGCCATTTGTTTTGTGCTTGTTGCCAGACTTTTAGAGGATGTGGTGGCTTCTGAACCAGAGAAGCAGCCTCCATACCTAGTTTTTGAGCAGATTTAAAGTTAGCGATCGCTGCACCCGCGTCTGGGGCGATCGCACTTCCTTCTTGAGTTAAACTTAGACTTATCTGCTGTAATTGTGGACTTTGCTCTTGAATTTTCCAACCACAAAAACCCAAGATTAATAAACTTGAGGCTATGAGCAAAGCTGAACGTACTATTTTTGGCGTTGAAAACTTTGGAGCTATTTCTACTTTCTGGCTAATAATTGGTTCTTTATTAATTTTTTGTTCAATATTTTTTAGGGCTTGTTCTGCCTGTTCTATTAAAGTGTCACCCTGAATTATTAAAGTAGAAATTTGTTCTTGAAAAAAATCACAATCATTGAGAATATCTGTCAATTCTTGGAATTTTTCTTCACTCGATATAATTAATTCGTGGTCGTCGTCTAACCACTCTAAAGCGAAGCCAGATTTACCATAAAAAGCTGATACGCCTAATAAAATATTTAATAAGCTACGACTGTTTTTAATAGTATTAAAAATATAATTTAATTTTTCTTGTAACTGTAATAGTTGTTTTTGATAATTGCCAATCTGTTGAATTTGATGTCGTAAAACATGAGATTTTTTCAAGTCTAAGCTAATCTTTAAATTTTCAGCAAGTGTTTTAAATTCACTAGGTATGCTTGGATGAATAATATCAGAATTTAGTTGATTTACTAATTTAACGTCACTGAGAATATCAGCCGCTATTGCTTGCAAAAAATAACCCCATTCAATCCAGCTATCAATTTTTGATTGTAAATCAGTCAATGAAATTTTAGTTTCTGAATTCCCAAATTTTTCTATTATGACTGGATCTACTAATCCCAGACGAGGTATAAACAAAGTAGCTACTGTAATTAATCGAGGAAGTGTTGCGATCGCAGAATTTTTAAGGCGATCAAACTGCAACTCCTGAGTGATGATTTTTTTAATATTACGTAGTTTTTCTTGAGCATGATTGATGATGATAATTTGTTCCATGATTTCATTAGAATCGCCAATAGTCAGTTTTAGACTCTGAATTAGTGTTGGCAATTCACTAACAAGTATTTCTAGGTTAGCCATAAATACCCCTTAGGGATTTGTCGAAAGTTTATGCGAAACAATTAAAATGGCTTGAGTAAGAATATAACCACGCCTGTTGCATCTGAGCATCCTAGTTGAGTGCAAATCTTAGGTAGCTATAAAATGTATAATTCCCCTAAATCCTGCTAAAGTAACAATTTCAGTTTAAAAATCCCAGAGAAAGACAAAATTACCCATTCACTAACCTATGAATGAAGTTGATTTAGCATTTACCCCAGCACTAGAGTTGGCGCAATTAATTCGTCGCCGAGAAGTATCACCACTAGAGTTGGTAGAAATATATTTAGAACGGATTGGGCAGTTAAATCCTCAATTAGGAAGTTATTTTACGGTAACGGCAGAATTAGCGATCGCAGATGCCAAAGCCAAAACAGAATTATTGACAACTACCTCAGAATTATCGCCATTTTTTGGCGTGCCGATTTCTATTAAAGACCTCAATTCTGTAGCAGGTGTTACTTGTACTTACGGAAATCCGGCATTACTGAATAATATCCCTAACTATGATGATGGTGTCGTAACACGGATTAAGCAAGCTGGATTTACTATTCTCGGTAAAACAGCTACTTCCGAATTAGGTTCATTCCCTTACAGTGAACCTGCGGGTTTTCCTCCAGCCAGGAATCCGTGGAATTTAGAATACACCCCTGGCGGTTCCAGTGGTGGCGCGGCGGCGGCGGTAGCAGCGGCATTGTGTGCAATCGCTCAAGGTTCTGATGGCGGTGGTTCGATTCGGGGGCCTGCGGCTTGTTGTGGTTTGGTGGGACTCAAACCATCCAGAGGTAGGGTGAGTAAAGCACCCGTAGGCGAACGTCTGGCTGGAATTGCCGTCAACGGCCCCATCGCCCGAACTGTGGCTGATGCTGCTGCCCTTTTGGATGCCATCTCTGGCTATGTCACAGGCGATCCTTACTGGTTGCCCGATCCCGAACCATCATTTCTCGCCGCCACTCAGACAAAACCTGGTGCTTTGCGAATTGCCTTTGACACTAGCATTTCTCCGTTGGGAGAAGCTGACGCTAACTGTCAGCAAGGTGTCCGCCAAACCGTCCAGTTATTAGAACAACTCGGACACCACGTTGAACAGAAATCCCCAGATTTCAGTGCTTTAGTTGAACCATTTCAAATTGTCTGGCAAGCTGGGGTAGCGGCGGCGGGACTTCCGGTTGAAGCCTTGCAACCATTGAATCGCTGGCTATTTGCACGCACAGGTTCCGTTGCCCAGTACCTCCAAGCAGTTTCTCAAATGCAGGTAGTGGCACGGCAGATTGTGGCGTTTTTCGATACCGTGGATGTGCTGGTATTGCCAGTTTATCTACATTCACCGATCCGCATTGGGGAATGGGCTTCGTTGAGTCCAGAAGAGACATTCCAAAATATTATTGAGTGGGTTGCCCCTTGTCCGCCTGCAAATGCAACTGGACAACCTGCGATCGCAATTCCTGTAGGCTTTGACAGTAATGGTTTACCCATGAGTGTACAGCTAATTGGTAAACCTGCCGCTGAAGCCACAATCATTAGCCTAGCAGCACAACTAGAAGCCGCTAACCCTTGGATTCATCATCGTCCAGCCTTGGTAATATAGGGCAATATGGGGCGATCGCCTTCTTGTAAGGGGACAAAAAAGCCCCCTCAAATTGCTATACAGTTACTACCTTGGGGTGAGGTTTAGTGAATAACTCAGCTAAACAAAGCCCCATCGTTCCCAAAGATTGGCAACCAGTTGCAGATAATTTCCTTGAAAGCGCAATTGCACTTGGTTAGCAACAACAACAAATCGTCCTCCAGAACTGATTGCTAATTTCTCCGTCGAAAATTCAGAATTTGTACGTGGTAGAATTACAGAAATTTTTTCATCTCGCCAAGCGATATCCCAATACGGTTCAGTTAAGGCTAAAATCCTTTTTTTAACGTAGACGCGGAGCGGCTTGCCGCAGGCTACCGCAAAGGACGCAAAGGAAGAGAAGGAAGAGAAGCTTAACTGAACTGTATTGAGCGATATCCTCATAATTTGCATCAACTGTTCCCCATACTACGCGCCAGCTTGGGTTAGTCTTGATGAATTTGATACGCATCAAATAGCATGATAAATTTTTAACGCATAGTTTAAAACAGCCTTCAGATGAATATATTCCCACTTCTGCCAATTAGAGTTGCAATTGCCTTGACTAACTCCTCTGGTTCGATGGGTTTGGATAGATGCTTTTGAAACCCTGATTCGAGTGCTTGTTGCTGGTTAATTTCTCCGGCATAAGCAGTTAAGGCGATCGCGGGAATTTGTCTGGCTTGTTTTGCCTGCAATACCTTAACTTGGCGCATCAACATATAGCCATCTGTCTCTGGCATCCCAATATCACTGAGCAGAAAATCTGGTTCTGACTCTACCAAGACTTGCAATGCTTCTTTTGCTGATGTCACAGCAATTACCCTTGCTCCAGCCTGCTCTAGCACAAATGTGTGGAAGTCACGGGTATCATTGTCATCATCCACAACTAAGATTTGGATGCCTGCAAGGATTTCAGTCGCAGAAGCATTTAATGCCGCAATATTTATGTCTTGTTTTGGGGGTAAATCTTTCTTAATTAATGGTAGCCTGACCCGGAAAATAGCTCCTTGCCCTTCACCTAAACTTTCGGCTGAAATCGTGCCACCATGTAATTCTATTAAATGACGAACAATTGCTAACCCTAACCCCAAGCCACCAAACTTTCGGGTTGTCGTGCCATCAGCCTGACGAAAATATTCAAACACATAAGGGAGAAAGTCAGGGCTAATTCCTTTACCTGTGTCGCTGACGGTAATCTGAGCTTGAGTGTCAACGCGCTCCAGTTGAATATCAATTTTTCCTCCTTCAGGAGTGAATTTAACGGCATTCGATAAGAGATTCCAGATAACTTGTTGTAAACGACTAGAATCACCCAAAACTTGTCCGAAAGAAGTATCTAACATTGTCTGAATTTGAATATTTTTAGCTTCCGCTGCCAAACGCACTGTTTCCAATCCCCCTTCAATCACAAGCACTAGATTGACAGGAAACATCTTTAGGTTGAGTTTGCCTTGTAAGATCCGAGAAACATCGAGCAAATCTTCAATTAGTTGAGCTTGTAATTTAGCATTCCGCTCAATGGTTGCGATCGCTTTCTTCCTGGCTGTGGCGTCAAACTCACGAGTCTGCAAAAGTCTCGCCCAGCCAAGAATCGGATTGAGAGGCGATCGCAATTCATGGGAAAGCACTGCTAGAAACTCATCTTTAATCCGGTTGGCTCTTTCGGCTTCAGTTCTGGCAGCTTGCTCAAGTTCCAGGAGGCGATCGCGTTCGGCTTCTGCGACTTTGCGTTCTGTAATATCAATTACTGAGCCAATATAACCTTTAAACTCACCGTCCACCCCAAACCACGGGTTAGCGGCATCAATGCAGGAGCGATATTCGCCGTCTTTGCGTCGCAAGCGATACTCCATACGGAAAGCCGAATAACTGCTACTAGCTTCCAGAAAAACATTTCTAGCGTCATTGTAGTCATCTGGATGTACAGCATTTAACCAGCCAAATCCCAGACTAATTTCCTCGTTTTGATCTGTAAAGTCGTACCAACTTTGACTGAGATAGGTGCAACGGCTATCGCTGTCTGTCACCCAAACCATGAAGGGGGCATTGTCCGCCATGTTGCGGAATTTTTCTTCGCTTTCCCGAAGGGCTTTCTCTGCCTGTTTGCGATCGCTAATCTCTGTAGTAAAAATGCTTACTCCTTCTGCAAAGGGGTAGACGCGATTCTCAAACCAGCGCTGCCAAGTAGGATAAAAGTATTCAAACTGAACAACAGTTTGTTGTGCGTTCGCTCGATGAATCTGAGTATAAAACTCGCTGTTGACCACATCTGGAAAAACTTCCCAAAAGATCCTACCTAGCAAATCTTCCTTTTGGATACCAACAACTGCTGCTACCTGGTCATTGACAAAGCTATAACGCCACTCTCGATCCAATACATAAAACTGGTCTTGGATGCCAGCTAGGACAGTCTCTAGGTGTGCTTTCGCCACCTCAGCTTCAATTCGCAATCCTTGTTCGCGTTCCATTGCTTCCTGGCGGAGACGAGCCATTTTTAGGGCTGCCTCTACCCGCGCCAACAATTCACGGGCAGAGAAGGGTTTAATCAGATAATCATCGGCTCCCGCTTCTAACCCTTCTACCCGTGCCTCTTCCCCCGCCCGTGCCGACAACAGGATGATTGGAACTTTTTGCGTCTGCGGATCGGCTCTTAATTCTTGCAGCAGTCCAAAGCCATCTAATCCAGGCATCATCACGTCTGTCAGTATCAAGTCTGGGACACACCTACGAACAGAATCCAAAGCCGCTAAACCGTCCGACACTGATTCCACCTCATACTGCTGACTTAATAGCCGTTTGACATAATCGCGCATATCTGCGTTGTCATCAGCGAGGAGAATTCGGGGGATTAGGGAAGGTGGGGCCCCCTCTGGGGATAAGGGATAAGGGGTAATGGGGATTGGGGAAGGTGGGGCCCCCTCTGGGGATAAGGGGTAATGGGGATTGGGGAAGGTGGGGCCCCCTCTGGGGATAAGGGGTAATGGGGATTGGGAAAACTCTTGCCCAGTTTCCCATTTTCCCAGTTTCCTTTCCCCAGTCCCTAGTCCCCATTCCCCAGTCCCCTCTTCCGGTAGCCAACGCATGGCTTCTTCTAAATATGGGGTTGCACCTAATGCGGTTGAAGGCAAGGTTCTTGGGGCACTAATTCGGTCTGGAGGCAAATGAGCATATCCTGTGGGAATTGACACAGTAAAGCAACTACCTGCGCCTAGAACACTGGTAACATTAACTCTTCCACCATGCATTTGCACCAATTCTTGCACCAGTGATAATCCAATTCCCGATCCTTCAAAAGTGCGTCCTTGCGCCCCTTTAACGCGGTGGAATCGTTCAAAAAGGTGGGGGATTTCTTCTTCTGGGATGCCGATTCCTGTGTCTTTGACTGCAAACTCAATGTGGTCATTTGACCACTGTAAACTGACGGCAATTTCTCCAGTCATTGTGAACTTAAAGGCATTCGAGAGCAGGTTAAGAACAATCTTTTCCCACATCTCCCGATCTATATATACTTGTGCTGGCAGGGAAGGACAATTGACTAATAATTGCATTCCTGCTCGTTCTACTGCTGAACGAAATACACTAGCTAATTCTGCGGTGAAGGTGGCAAGATTGGTGGGTTCATAAGAGGCTTGAACCCGTCCGGCTTCTATGCGCGAGAAGTCTAACAAGCTGTTGACCAGTTTCAGTAGCCGGAGTCCGTTACGTTGTACCATTTCTAACTGCTCTCGTTCTTTGGCTGGAAGCAGAGTGGCACAATTAATTAAGGTTTCTTCTAATGGCCCCAGCATCAGGGTAAGTGGGGTACGGAATTCGTGGCTGACGTTACTAAAAAAGACGGTTTTCGCGCGATCAATTTCTGCCAAGGCTTCAGCGCGTTTGCGTTCTTCTTCGTAAGCTTGGGCGTTAGCAATGCTGGCTGCAATTTGAGCCGCAACTAAATCGATGAATCCTTGATAATTATCGTCAAATAGCCTAAAGGGGTTCAAACCAGCAATTAGTATACCAGCTTTTCCCGTTTGACCGGATGGGGCAATGGGTACTGCGATCGCTTGATGGGGCGATCGCTGCCAAACACCACAAGGTAGACTACTAAAAGACACTTCCAAATTGGAAATCAGTTTTGCCCGATGGGTTTTGATCACTTCTGCAAAGGGCCAAACCCCATCAGCATCAAGAGCCACTGTTTCTGGAACTGCTAGATGATTTTGATCGATGCAGCACGTTCCAGCTAAAAAAACTTCCTGCTTATCTGGATCAACCAGATAAATCATTGCAAAAGGGAGATCGTAAGAGTTGCTTTCCAAACAACTCGCACTCAGCGTACAGGCTTCATCGAATGTCCGCGCGTCTACTGTCCTCGCCGCTAGTTCGCGCAAAAGTGCCAACTGACGCTCACCGATAATTCGCTGCGTGTCGTCTGTGTTAGCGCAGATAATCCCACCTGTATCGCCCTGGTCATTCGGAACTGGGCTATATGAAAAAGTATAATAGGTTTCCTCTGGGTAGCCGTTACGCTCCATAATTAGCAGCAGCGCTTCGTCGTAAGTGCCCTCGTTCTTCAGCATCGCTGATTCGGCTCTAGGCCCGATCTGATCCCATATTTCCCGCCACACATAGGCAGCCGGTTGCCCAAGTGCTTCTGGATGTTTGCCGCCAATAATAGCCTTGTAGGCGTCATTGTAAAGATTAATCAGTTCCTCGCCCCACCAAACAAACATAGGTTGACGGGAAGTCAGCATAATCCGCACGGCAGTCTTCAAACTCTGCGGCCACTGCTGTGTTGGGCCAAGGGAAGTTTTTGACCAATCCAGTTCTCGCATCCTAGCACCCATTTCACCCCCGCCGAGAAGGAAATTTACGTCGGCGTTTCTGGCTGACGTTGACTCGTTCTTCATTAATTCCTCTCGATTGGTCATGCGTTGGTTACAAGCTACATTTGCGATCGTCTTTTGGGAAAATCCTCTAGAAATCAGACGTTTACGCTTCTAAACAGTCATTTTAGAGGATATTTAAGGGTATATACAGCGTGAAATACTAACTCTGTTGTGACTTTTCAAAGCATTGAAATAGTCTTTTTGGGGCAAGTTGCTGTTTTGGCTATTTTTATTGTCACCTTTATATCATCAATATTCGCAGTTACCAAGGGGGATTATCATTCAGAACTCACAAAACTATTCTCACAAGTATGTTGGCTAAATAATTTGACCATGTTCACCTGACTCATTGAGTAGGCTCCTAATTCGCAGTATTGCTAAAAGAGAAGGTGTTACATATCCATTTTTACAACGATTAATTGTTGCAAAGATGACACCAAACTCAGTAACAAAACTTTCTTTAGACAGATTGAACTCTTGCCGTCGGACATGAACTAGTTTGCCAATATTAAGTTGCTTCGCCGCAAGTAAATTTATACTCTGAGGCATATAGATCAAAGTTTATAAAGCACTAGTACAAGAAGGCAAAAGTAAAAAGAAAGAATGCTTATTTTGTAAGCTTTCTGGCTATTTTAAATGGGTGGTTTATTTACGCCGTGTTGTACTAGATGTAATCATTTTTTACGACAGAGTGTTCTTTTACGTCTATTATTCCTGAGATAGAGATTGTGATTAAGTCAGAACATCACAACTTTTATCATAAAATTAATTTATCGTTCCAAGAAAAAAGAATATTTGATTTTATTTATAAAGTAGCTTTATCCTAAAATCAGTAGAGATTTGAACTCAAGATTTGAGCTTTGAACAAATACAAGCTTGGTTTGCGATTAATAAAAATAATCAACAGGATAATATTTAAATGCTAGAGCAGCAGATTGATTACCCCACCAAACCTAAGACAAGTGCAATGATCATGAAACTTTTCCAAATCAGTCTAGTGGTCTTAGTACTTTTGATCAACTTAGTAGTTGCTTTTCCCACTTGGGCAGAAAGTAAGCCTTCTTTGCCTAGTAATCCTAACTACTTTGAAGTTGGGCAAAAAGTTATTTGGCTTTACAAGCCTCGCGCAGATTCTACCGATGTTCAAAGAATTCCCGCCGAAATAGTCAAGTTAAGTTCCAAGCAAGTGCAAATTAAGGTATATAAACATAACAATGAATTTGTCAATCGTTGGGTAAATCCCAACAAGCTTGAGAAGTCACAAAAAGTTAAAGAGTCGGTATTCTAAAATTTTGCCAGATGGAATTAAATCTTGGTCGATGAGTTAGTCTGCATCACAATAGCTCCGGTTGGATAACGGCTAGTTTCAGAGGATTCCAACGTCACGAATAATCCAGAGATACCTGTGTCATAAAAGTCGGCAGGCATCCAGAATTTATCTAACACCTTTCCCTGGGGATTAATTTTCACAGTGCCACAGGGAATTTTTTCGCCATCAGCGATCGCCCAAAGTCGATAGACCTTACCTGTGGGTGGAGCCACCAGATTTTGCACGACTAGAATTCCCTGCCGTTGTCCTAGATTCACAACAAAGCTACCCGCAGCAGTATTTGACGCATTCACAGCCTTGAGAGAGAAAAGTTGCGTCTGGGACTGTTGCAGTAAGGTATTGATGTTTTGAGCCATGCCCAAATCTTGTCGCAAGCGATAGTTATCTACTCCTAAACACAGAATCAGGAGTGCCGCGACACTACCCATGACGGTATACCAGAAGAGCCGAGGCTGTTTGTGTCGGGAGGTCAGTTGAGTGGTAGTAGCTGTTGCCAGGATGACAGACCGGAGATGGGGAGGGGGTTCAACGCTGTTTAAGTCACGAGCCACCTGGTCTAAGACCTCTCGCAACTGATTCACTTGTACCACCAATGCCGGATTTTCGATCAGCAGTTGCTCGAAAGCTGCGACTTCAGTGCGATCGAGGTCGCCCACTACATAGCCTGCTGCTAAGGTTTCGATTGCTTGAGGGGTGAGAGGTTCAGTCATAACCTTAGTCAATTGAGTCCCGTAAAAGTTGCTTCAGTTTCAGGAGTCCCTGGCGAGTCCAGCTTTTGACGCTTCCCAGGGGTTTATGCAGTTGTTGGGCAATTTCTGATTGGCTTAGTCCGGCATCATACGCCAGTTCGATCACCTGCCGTTGCCGATCGTTAAGCTGGGTCAATGCCTGCCGCACTTGCTGCGATCGCTCATTGAAAACAGCCTGCTCAACCGGAGTATGGGCGGGGGGTGCAGCAGTGACGTTCTGTCCCCAACGTTGCACCAAATTAAGGGTGCGACTGTGCGATCTCCGTTTGTCAATCGCCCGCGATCGAGTCATGACAATCAGGTAGCGCATCAAATGACCGTGTTTAGCAGAGTCAACCGGGCGCTGCCATAGCGATAGAAAAATTTCCTGAGTCAGGTCTTCTGCTTCCGGCTGGCTTTGCAACACTTTCAGCGCCACTCCATACACCACGCTGCCATAGCGATCATAGAGACACCCTAAGGCCGCTGGAAGATGTGCCTTCAAGTCATCCAAGAGTGCGGCATCACTCTTGGATGACGGTTCTGATGAACGGCGATCAGGAGAACTTAGATCCATAGATTCAGGTGAATAGACCGAGGCTAATTTAGGAGCAAAAATGCCTAATGCATCTTGCAACGTGAGTGCCAATCCTGATTTCACAACTTCTTTTGAGTATAGAGCAAACTTACTTTCATCTTTAAAACGATTGGTGAAGCTAATTGGATGAGCGTAGCCTCAAAATTTTGTAGAAGTGGGTTATTTTGTTTTGATTTCTTAAGATTAGCTCGCACCCCAAACCAAACGAACTGTGAACATCAGCCAGCGAGGGCATTTGAAGAATTTAAATCCAAAATTGATTCCCAATCGTCTTAAAGGTAGAGACAAGTAAGTAACCCAATTAGCATTCTTTTCAGGCATAAGTTGCAACTAAATTTCTGAAATCACGCTAATTGCTTACCTGCCCACTCCTACAGCTTTTAAAACTGGGCATTGCACTGCAATGTCCCAACGAAATTTATATCGTCAACCCGCAAAATTCTTCTTTAGCTTGTCATGATTTTGCACCTTTGGCAGTTTGGATTCAACCAATTTGCCTGAAAGTTTGTGCTGCATCCAAGCATTGAAGGTCAGTAAAACTGCTGTAGTCAAATAACCGATCCCAGAGGTAATTCTATGCGACGCTCTATTTCTACGATGTTAACAACACTGCTTCTGTGCGCTGCCATTTTACCTGCTGCGGCGCAGTCCCAAACCGCACTAACCAGCCTCAATCTCTATGCAGCAAATCAACATAGGGCAAACCAGATCAGACCTTTTAATCTGGCAACTCTTGCCTATCAAGGCTACTTAAAAGACCAAGGCATTCCCAGCAATGGTGCATTGATGTCAGCGATCGCATCTGGATCAATTACGGCTCAAGATATTATTCAAGCTGCTGTCAAAACGAATCGATTACCTGAGCAAACGCTAAACGATCAAGGCTATCGCCATAACCTTGAAGAGCAACTGAAAGGATTTACAGAAGACTAAAAAACTGGCGTTGCTGAATCACTCATGACTCAGGTGTGAAACAACGCCGCGATTCAAATCCTATGTATGGGAAAGCATTCGGGCATTCATTTTAGCGTCCTTTCCAGCACTTGATTACCCAATGCTTTACCTCTACCGATCAAATGTTGATGCCTTCTAGTACAACACGGCGTAAATAAACCAACCATTTAAAATAGCCAGAAAGCTTACAAAATAAGCATTCTTTCTTTTTACTTTTGCCTTCTTGTACTAGTAACATCCTTACAAGAATACTCAAACGATGAAAAACACACTTCGCAAGTACCATCGGCTAATTGCCACACTCTTTTGTTTGCCGTTACTCTTTACTGCTGTGACTGGCTGCTTCGTTGCCATCGCCGACAAATGGTTGCATCAAGAAGAGCTTGCTGCATTTTTAATCACTGTTCACACTTTCCAAATCTTCAAACTCGATGCCATTGTGCCAGTTTTGAATGGGCTAGGTCTGATTGGCTTAGTGGCTACCGGACTCTCGCTGACAGGACTGTTTCGTCATCAACCAAAGCGAATGGGAGGACGCTGATGAAATACATTTCTTATTTTTTCATAGCGATCGCCAGTGCCTTCTTGGTCATCCTGTTGTCGTTGTCATCCTGTAGTCCGAACCATAAGGCAACAACTAGCCAACCAATGGTGATGAAAGAGCAACCCCAAACTAGCCACCAAGCTGCCGATGCTACAGTCAAAATTCGTAATTTCAAATTTGAGCCAGCGAATTTGGCGCTTGCTGTTGGTAAAACTGTTCAATTTCTCAATGTCGATGAAGAACCCCACACGGCTACGGCGACAGATGGTACTTTCAACTCTAAAGCACTAGATACCAATCAAACCTGGAACTACACCGCTACTAAACCGGGTATCTATCCCTATATTTGCTCAGTTCATCCCTTTATGAAAGGGATGTTGACGGTAACACAAGAGAAAAATTAACCAGAGGAATACCAATGCAACGCAGAAAATTTATTGAACACGTAGGCTGGACAGGACTCGGCATTGTGTGGACTGTTGGCACAAATGGCTTATTGACTGCCTGTCAGGTAGGAGAACCAAATGCTCAAAAATCATCCACGGCTTTACCGTTTTCCTTCGTTCAAATTAGCGATACACACATCGGTTTCAAAAAACCTGCAAATGAACATGTAACCGATACGCTCCAGAAAACGATCAATGCAATCAATGCTTTACCCACTCCACCCGCCTTTGTCATTCACACCGGAGACATCTCCCATTTGTCTAAACCAGAAGAATTTGATCAGGCCAAACAACTGCTTTCTCAATTGAAAGTCCCACTGTTTACTCTACCAGGGGAACACGATACAATTGGCGATCGCGGCAAAGCCTACGAGGAAGCTTTTAACCGAAAGGATGTCAAAGAAGGCTTACAAGTTTGGGATCAAGCGGGAATACACTTTGTCTCCTTGACCAATGTGCTGGACTTTGGGGCAACCGGGACGGGCAAACTGGGTCAGGCGCAATTGGATTTGCTAGCAAAAGATTTGGCAGGGCAGAAAAAGGATACACCTCTAGTTGTTTTCAGCCATATTCCCCTATATGACCTTTATCCCAAATGGGGATGGGCAACTGCCGATTCGGCAAAGTTGCTCTCACTGCTATCTCGTTTTGCATCGGTTACAGTGTTAACGGGGCATATCCATCAAGTGATTGAACACAGCGAAGGCAATATTCGCTTCCACACCGCTGCGGCGACTGCCTATCCCCTTCCCGCTCCAGGTCACGGCGATCAACCTGCTCCCGTCAAACTGCCCGAAAATAATCTCTTAGCGGTACTCGGATTCCGCACAGTTGAAATAATTTCTCTTAAAGCTACTAGAGTTGACCAACATACTCTCTCGTAGAAATATACTTTACCCCTCTTCTGTCACTCTCCGAAAACATTTGCCATTTCTGGATTCTAGAGCTTTTGTATAGCAAGCGATGTCTACGACGGGCTATTCGGCGTCGCGCGATTCTTTTCTAATAACAAATACAAGACCCATTTTTTTCTAATAGTATAGCTTGTATTGATTGCCTCATCAGCCTTCTAGCGATCGCCCTCCCGGAGAGTGACCAAGCCCCTTCGGGGCGGGAACAGGGAAGAGGGAACAGGGAACAGTGCAAGAATTAGCCCCGAAGATTTAGGGTACAAGCCCCTAAATTTATTTATGAAAGAAATAAAAACATTTTTTAAGGGGACGCGTAGCGCAAGAAAAAATACGTCCTTGTACAAATCCCCTAATTTTAATTATGGGGATTTCCCTGTTCCCTGTTGCCCGTTCCCTGTTCCCTTTTAAAGAAGAGGGGTATATATAGCAATCCTAAATCATTCATCAGTGACGAGATACCCGACTTCTTGAAGAAGTAGGGTATGGTAACCGTTCACGGTGGAAATTAGGCTACCAGGAAAAATAAGTACAGAGAGATGGTAGATTAGAGGGCATGAAGAAAATCAGCCTCATCAGC
>NZ_JBALDZ010000080.1:0-27215 GCF_036917155.1 Nostoc sp.
CTTGTATGAAGCATGATGTGAAATCATCAATGGACTAAGGCTGTTTAACACCTCCCTTATCTTTTATCCGATATTAAATACGATAAAAACCTTTTCTCCACGCATCTCAGTAGTTTAAGTATAAAATAATACTTTAAATTCGCAGGCTTAGTGAAATTTTGCCGCAGACTAGAATGGCACAATTTCACTTGATCTGCGAACCCCCACTTATTATGACGTTGAAAAAATTTCACTAAGGAAGCAAACTCACAATACAAACAATGTCGGGGGAGCAAAGCATAACAAAGTTCTAAATGGTGCCGAAAGTAATACCCTGTTGTTTGAGCCACTGACGGTATGCAATAGAATAGCGATCGCTCGGTAAATGTACTTCTGCTTGCAGATTTAAAGGTAAGCGTCGGGGTTGCTGGGAATTGACAATGGCAATATCTTGACTAGCAACAAGATTTTGAATATTTAGATAGACTTCAACTGGAATTTCACGGGCGCTGTTTACCATTAACCAATATTGGGCCACGCACTCATCTTCATCGACTGGCGTAATTGTATAGAAGACATTTAGACGATGCTCTCCAGGCCCGAGTTTAAAGTATGCCACTAGCGGACGGAAGATACGGTAATGGTAAGTGTTGAAAATCATTGGCGCTTCTTTCGGATTAGCCGAACTAAAATCTAGTTCCCACAAACCACATTTGAAACCAATCTGATCTGGAAGAGACTCTAATTCATAATGCGTCAACTCAGGACGACTAGCGTGGGCGAATAATCCCGAATGCATAATTGGGAAGTGTGCCGGATCGATAAAATTTTCCAGCGTCCGCAGCGGGCTAGAGTGATAGTGGTAGGGGCCACAGAAAATTTTGCGATAAACCGGATCGTCCCACTCAGAAAATGGAGCTATATCTTGTTTTGGTGTTCCTAAACAAACCCAGAGCAAATCGTAACGCTCAAGAAGTTGGTAAGTTTTAACACAAGCTCGTGCGGGAGGCGATTGGTCTGGATTAGCTGGAGCTAGTATACATTTACCTTCGCTGTTAAAGGCTAAACCGTGGTACGAACAAAACTTGGGTCTGTTTATTGACATATCCCAAAGAAAGACGAGCGCCACGATGAGGGCAAAGGTCTTGCCAAGCTAGAACTTTGTCGCCATTATGCCAGAGTACTAAATCTGAGCCTAATAAACGCTTGTGCTGTACTGTTCCAGGTTGGAAGTCTTGCGAGCGGGCTATTACATGCCAATCATTCAGCAAAATCTGGTCTTGCACCATGAGTATCGACACCCTTGAGGTCAAATACCTATATCTTAATCAGAGTGAACATGAAACTTGAACTTGATTTTGTCAGCGATCTGGTACGCTGGGCACTTGCTTTTCGCTACCATCAACTACAGAAATCATCCACCCGAATATCTCGCCAGACATCAGACACTTGCCAGCCGGAATTTCCCACAGATTGTACTGGAGGGTTGTCAAGGAGCGGAATATAGTCAGGAACTCTAGGCTCTGAAATCGCTACTGGTTTCTCCTCAACCTCAACCACAGGGGCTGGAGAATTGACAGTATTAGCTTCAATAAGTTTGTCTTCTGCCTCCTCGATTAACTTCATCTGTCTCAGGGTAAGCTTGTCGGATTTTTTGATGATCTTCTTGGTATCTATATCATTAGAAGTTTTCATTGGCTGTTCCCTTGAAGGCATTGGCTCAAAAATTTGGATGAGTAAATTTGGGAGAAGTTAGGTATAAATAATTTGCACGGAATAAACACTCTACTGCAAAACGATGGAAAATACGAGTCCCAAATTGTAAGAATTTATCTTTTTCGATATAAATCTCTTTTTCGGGCAGATGCCTTAAAGCGATCACTTCTTTCCTCATGACTGTAGGTCAAAAATGTGATTGCGTTTTTGACTCCTAATAAGCAGATAATGGATGGTTGAGAGTTCTCGCTCATTAGGAACAGCGTTGAGAAACTTATCAGGTGATAAAGGCACAATCCTAGTAGTTGATGACGAAGCCAGCATCCGTCGAATTTTACAGACGCGTCTTGAGATGATTGGCTACAGCGTAGTTACAGCTAGTGATGGTGAAGAAGCTTTGTCAGCCTTTCGTAAAGAAACTCCCGACTTAATCGTTCTGGATGTGATGATGCCAAAGCTGGATGGTTACGGTGTCTGTCAAGAATTACGGAAACAATCAGATGTGCCAATTATCATGCTTACAGCCTTGGGAGATGTAGCAGATCGAATCACTGGGCTGGAATTAGGGGCTGATGACTATATGGCGAAACCAATACTCCCAAGGAATTAGAGTCAAGAATTCGCTCGTTGCTGCGACGAAGAAACGATACAGCAACTACTGCTGCTATTTCTAATTTGGGAGTAATGGTTGTAGACAATCTCAAAATTGATACCAATAAGCGACAAGTCTACAAAGCAGGTGAGCGGATTACATTAACGGGTGTAGAGTACAGCTTACTAGAGTTATTGATGAGCTATCCCGGCAAATCTTTTACCCGTGGAGAAATATTGCAGCAAGTATGGGGTTATAGTGCAGAACAACATGCAGATACTCGTGTGGTGGATGTGCATATCTCACGTTTGCGCTCGAAGTTAGAAGATGATCTGGAAAATCCAGAATATATACTCACTGCAAGAGGAAGTGGTTACTTTTTTCAACGAATTCCTCAACTAGAGCATTAATCATAAAACTGCCAAATGTCACTTGTTTAAGGTTGATGAAGTTCTTTGTCTTAATTGTAGTGTCTTGATAGATAGGTACAGGAAATTAGTACAATTTTTGGATACTGGAGTTTTCATTTTTGAAAAAGCATTTGAGCCAAAGTCTACCTATAGCACCAAGTCGAAAACTGAAGATTACGATTCTAACAGTAGGTTCAAGGGGAGACTTGCAACCCTATTGTGCCTTGGCTATTGGCTTGAAACGTGCGGGGCATGAAGTAACCGTAGCAACCCATGAGAACTTTGAACCATTTGTGAAGAAGTTCGATTTAAAGTTTGCGCCGATCGCTGGCAATATGGAAGAGTTTTTGCAATCCAAGCAAGGGCAGCGATTGATTGCGGGAGAAAAGTTGAAAAAAGAAGAGGGAGATAAGCTTTTACTTCAACAGTTGGAATCAGCTTGGAGTGCGTGTCAGGGAAGTGAGGTAATTATTTACACGCCGTTAGCTACCTTTGGATATCACATCGCAGAGAAATTAGGCGTACCCTGCTTTTTTGCATCAGTTCTACCGTTGACTCCCACAGGGATGTTTGGGTTTTTGAGATTTGCTCAAATAACTAAAAACCCGCTAAAGAAAGTGATAAATTATGGCAGCTACTTACTAGTAGAGTTTTTGCACTGGCAAAGATATCGTCAACTGCTCAATCACTTCAGAACAGAAACTTTGAAATTGCCGCCTCTACCATATTTCGGCAGACGCTTCAGACAGAAGACTCCGGCAAATGTATCACGAATCCCTGTACTGTATGGATTTAGTTCGCACGTCATCCCAAGACCCCGTGACTGGCCTGCATGGGTGTATGTAACTGGTTTTTGGTTTATTGACCAAGCCTCCGAATATGAGCCACCTCTGGAACTAGAGGATTTTTTGGGACGAAAGCAATTACCTTTGTGTTTTGGATTTGGGAGCATGACAATGCCCAATCCAGAATATCTCACACACTATATCGTGGAAGCCTTAAAGAAAACACATCAAGGCGGGATTATATTGTCAGGCTGGGGCGACGTTGGAAGAACAGTGAATATAAAAGATTCGCTACGAGTGTTTGTGATCAAGGAAGTTCCGCATGATTGGTTATTTCCTCAAGTGCCAGCAGTAGTACATCACGGAGGAGCTAGTACAACGGCAGCAGTGTTACGTGCGGGGACACCATCAATTACTGTACCCTTTTTTGCAGATCAGCCAGTTTGGGGTGAAAAGCTAACTCGGTTGGGAGTCAGCCCTGCGCCGATACCGTACAAGAAACTGTCAGATAAAACTTTAGCAGCAGCGATTGAAGTAGTACTGGGCGATGAGGTGATGCGAAAGAAAGCACAAGAGTTGGGTGAGAAGATTCGGGATGAAGATGGTGTGGCGAATGCTGTTGAAGTATTCCATCGACATTTGGGGTTGATTGGGTGAGAAATCCCACACAATTAAAATACATCATCACACCCACAACAGCAGTAAATGTCCCAAGTGAAAGTTTACACGGTACTCTGTGTCAACAGCAGTATCCTAATGGTTTTTTACACACCAGGGCATTGCTGGGAATTCCGTATCATCAGCCGCACGGGTGGGATATTCGGGGAACAAAAGATTTATTACACGGCGGAGGCAGCGTTGCGGATGGGGTTGGAGTGGTTGCGGGATGAATGGTAATGAGTGCTTAGACGATCCAAGGTGAAGTCGCTTCGCTACAATCAATATTTCCAGTACTTGTACAGAGGTATGAATGCAATCGGTCGATATTCATATTGTGAATATTGAGAAAATGGGGCAAACAGACAGTAATGTTAAAAAGTTATCAATTATTTTTGCGTTAATGGGGGATAAAGAATTGCTACCAAAGCATTCTACTAAATGGTGAGGGACTTAGATCATGAGACTAGTGCTAGTGTACTACAAGATTTGTAGTTTAGGATTTTAACTGTGAACCGTCAATGGTCAACAATCCCAATGGAATCTACATAGTATGCTCAGAACCCAGAGAATTGATGAGCGTTGCGGCGTGGTGCTAGAGTTTGAGGATACTTACTGTCAAGAGTTTGGTCAATGAGTGAGAGTGATAGGATGTCGAACATGGCCGAATTGTAGTAGAGTTGTCGTTTGGTAAGACAACAACTCTACTACAAAGTGCCCTCTCTCTTCATACTCTTGTTTTGGCGAAGGTATTGTGACATAAGACATCATTTGTTTGTGTGGGCAAGTAGGAAACTCATTAAACTATCTAAAATGCGATCGCGTGACAATGGCATCATTTCTTTGCCATAGAGCATTTCCTGCACCATCACATAGGATACCAGCGAACCAAAAAAGATTTGTGCTGTTGCTTCTGGGTCACTAATGCGTAATTCTGGATGAGAAGCTAAATACTGGCTTAGTAATAGCCGTCCACGTTGAATCACTGTTTGAGTATATAATTTTGCTAATTCTGGAAAGCGTTGCGACTCGGTAATAATCAAGCGGAATAGTGCTAAGTATTCAGGATTCTCGGCAACTTTCGTTAGATAGGTTTCAGCAATTTCACGCAATAAAATCGTTGGCTCACCATGCAAATCTTCTGTACAAAAAATCCCCTGGAAACTAGCAATTGTTACCCTTTCGATCAACGCCTTAAATAGTCCTTCTTTATCTTGAAAGTGACTGTATATTGTCTGCTTGGATACTCCAGCTTCCGCACTTACCCGATCCATACTGGTTCCAGCATAGCCATCTCTCAAGAATACCTGCATGGCTCCTTGTAAAATTTGCTCCTGTTTTTGAGTCATGGCTCTTAAACGAGATAAAGTTTCAGGTTGGGAACCAGAGGTTTTGGGCATATTTGACGTAAATTTTTTTACATATTTATTGTCTCTGGGAGAATCATACCATACAGTCTAGTATGATAATTCCAGTAAATATTTAATGATAAAAATATAGGGTGGTATCATGACTCAGACTGCCTCAACATCTCCAGAAGGGATTATAAATGTTCCAGTGCCACCATCTAAGCAGAAACGGAAGAAACCGATTTTGTTATTAGGGTTGCTGGTTATAGCAAGTGGTATCAGTTATTTCCTGTGGCATAGTCAACAACAAGGAGCAGCAAATGTACTGAAGGTGAGTGGAAGGATTGAGGGTTACGAAACTGAGATTGGGGTGAAGCGTTCGGGAAGAATTGTTTCAATTGCAGTTCGGGAAGGGGCAGCAGTAAAAAAGGGGCAAGAATTAATCAAGTTGGATGACAGCAACGACCAACTGCTACAAGAACAACTGCGGGGTGCTGAAGCTAGGGTTGCATCTGCTCAATCTGATGAACAGCAAGCAATTTCCGATGCTACTCAAGTGGAAAGTGGGATTGAACAAATTGATAGCCAAATCAGTGAAGCAAAACTTAATTTTCACCAATCCCAAGGAGATACCCAAGGACGAGTTCAACAGGCACTATCTAACGTAGCGGCAGCCAAGGCACAATTATTACAAGCGCAGGCACAGACAAAGCAGGCACTAGCAGAAGTAAAATTAGCGGAAATGAATCGCGATCGCTATGCCAAACTGGTCAAAGACGGGGCTATTAATCAACAACAATTTGACCAAGCACAAACCACCTTTGACACAGCAGTAGCCACCCTAGAAGCACGAAGAGCAGCAGTAAATGCTGGACAAGAACAATTACGCGCTGTTGTCGGGGCATTAACCCAAGCGAAAACTACAAGTTTCAATCCTGGTATTCGCAATGCCCAAATAGAAGCGTTAAACAGAAAAAAAGATCAGAGCTTTGCTCAACTAAAATCTGCCCAAGCAAAGGTAAAATCTGCTCAGGCCAAAGTCAAAGATGCCTTATCATCAAAACAGCAAATCCTGACCCAAATAGAAGACTCGAAAAAAGATTTAAATGTTGTTAGTCCTTTGGATGGGGTAGTAACTGCCCGTAGTGCAGAGATCGGGACTGTAGTTAGCAGTCAAACCAAGATTTTGACAGTAGTTGACCCCAAAACAGTATATTTGCGAGGTTTTATTCCCGAAGGCGATATTGGGAAAGTGCGTTTAGGACAAACAACCAAAATCTTTGTTGATTCTGCGCCGGAAAAACCCCTCATGGGCAAAGTTATTTCTGTTGATCCTCAAGCCTCTTTTACCCCAGAGAATATCTACTTCCAAAAAGATCGGGTCAGACAAGTAGTAGGGGTGCGGATTCAGTTAGAAAACCCTTCTGGCTGCTTTAACCCAGAAAACCCCTACTCTGGTGCAGATTTGCCCTGTGCCAAAATTGGAATGCCAGCAGATGCAGAGATTGCGTTGCAGGGTAAAGAGGTCGGCAAATGAAATTATCAACTCCTAAACCACCACAATTATCTAGTCACTCAACCACTACTATTAAAGTTAGTAATTTAGATAAACATTATGGACAACTAATCGCTGTCCGGGGAATTGATTTTACTGTCAATCAGGGTGAGATGTTTGGGTTAATTGGCCCTGATGGTGCTGGTAAAACTACTACCTTTCACATCTTAGGCGGGGTGATGGAAGCAACGGCTGGAGAAGTGCAAGTATTTGGTCAGCCGGCAAGAGACGCACGTTTAAGGACAGGATATCTCACACAACAGTTTTCCTTGTATTTGGATCTCAGCATTGATGAAAACTTGCGTTATGCGGCGGGATTGCGCCAAGTAAGTGATGATTTATTGCGGGAACGCCGCCAGAAATACTTAAAATTAATGAGTTTGGAACAGTTTGGCGATCGCTTGGCGGGTCAACTTTCCGGCGGGATGAAACAAAAGCTGGCGCTGTGTTGTGCCTTGGTTTCCCAACCGGAAGTGCTGTTATTAGATGAACCTACCACAGGGGTTGATCCAGTTTCCCGACGGGAATTTTGGGATGTATTAGCAGAACTTTCTGCCGATGGGATGACCATTGTTGTCGCCACACCTTATCTAGATGAAGCTGAACGCTGCGATCGCGTCGCACTGATGTATAGTGGTCAGATTCACGAAATTGGTACACCGGCAGCATTACGCGCCAATTTAGGCTTACATCGCCTAGAAGTCAGAACAGCAAATCTAGAGATAGCCGAGAAACTTCTCTTGCAGAATGTGCAGACAAATATAGTCGATGTCCAGACATTTGGCGATCGCTTGGATGTTCTCGTTCAAGATGTAACTCTCGGTGAAATCCAGGTAAATCAAATACTACAACAGCCTCACCCCAGTATTGAACGTGGCGAACCCACCTTAGAAAACGTCTTTGTCACCCGTCTACGACAACAAGGTTCAGCACCAGCGTTTTTGTCTTTTCCTCGTTCTCGTGGGGGAAATAGGCAACAATTCAAACCTCAAAATTCTTCTGAGCAAATCGCTATTTACGCCCACAATCTCAACCGTGTATTTGGTAACTTCCAGGCAGTCAAAAACGTTAATGTCGAAGTCCGCTATGGCGAAATATTCGGGCTTTTAGGTGCAAATGGAGCCGGAAAAACAACTACTATCAAAATGCTGTGTGGATTACTAGCAGCTAGTGGCGGGGAAATTTCCCTTGGTGGTGAAACAGGAAATCTGCGTAGTCGTGACTTACGGCGACGTATAGGTTATATGAGCCAGAAATTCACTCTTTACGACGATCTGACAATTCTGCAAAACCTAGAATTTTATAGCGGGATTTACAGCGTACCCCGCAAACTTAGGCGAGAAAAGATTGATTGGGTAATTGCTACCTGTGGCTTAGAGGGACAAGAACAGATGCTTACCGGACAATTACCCGGTGGTTGGAAGCAGCGAGTAGCTTTTGGCGCTTCTGTAATGCACGAACCAGATATTTTATTTCTCGATGAACCGACATCCGGGGTAGATCCTTTAGCCCGTCGTCAGTTTTGGAAGCTAATTAATGACTTTGCTCGCAATGGTACAGCTATTTTGGTGACAACGCACTATTTAGAAGAAGCTGAACAGTGTAACCGTATGAGTTTTATGGTAGCCGGAGAAATTGCCGCCGAAGGTTCACCTAGTTCTATCAAAGCTTCTCAACCAGGACAACTTATAGAGATTATTGTGAACCAAAATCAAGCCGCCTCCAAGATACTTAAACAACATCTTGATTCGTGGCGTGTCTCGATTTTTGCCGATAGTTTACACGTTGTTCTTGATCACCCGGAAGCAGAAATTCCCGAAATAACTCAGCTTTTAAAATCCGCACACATGACTATTGAATCTCTGCGTCCCATTCCTTTCTCTTTGGAAGATGCTTTTATTGGTATCGTTGAACGTGCGGTAGGGGATTAGGAACATGAAAACTGAGAATAAATAATGAAAAGAATTTTTTCCCAATGTGTGAAGGAGATAGCGCAATTTCGGCGCGATCGCTTAACTTTAGGTTTAGCATTTTTATTACCATTTTTGACTTTATTAATTTTTGGGTTTGCGATTCGTTTAGAAAGTAAAGATATTCCTCTGATTGTCCAAGATTTTGACCGTACAAACCTGAGTAGCAGCTATATTGAGCGGTTGTATGCCACCAATCAATTTGTACCTAAACAATGGTCAGGTGGTAATCCGGCACGGGATGCAATTGACAAGAGTATTGCTAAAGCCGCAGTAATTATTCCTCCCCAATTTAGCCGAGATATTCAAGCGGGTAGAAATGCAAAGGTGCAAGTATTAATCGATGCCACAGATGTTAATAACGCTCGTGTAATTAGAGGTAGCATTCAAAGAGTAACTAATTTTTTCATGCAAGACCAAGGATTACTACCAGATAAAAGTATTATTACACCGCGAATCCGCTTGTGGTTTAACCCTGGTAGATTGGAGTCGCTGTACATTGTGCCAGGAACTTATGGTGTAGTATTGTGGATTTTCCCCTCATTGCTAACTGCGATCGCAATGGTGCGTGAAAAAGAAAAAGGTACAATTCTACAAGTTTATGCTTCTAGCATTAGTGCAACCGAACTTTTACTTGGAAAAGGACTAGCTTACCTACTAATTGCGATTACAGAAGCTTTAGTAGTCATGGGATTAGGGTCAATAATTTTTCAGATCGGCGTAATTAGTAACCCGATTACTTTATTAATAGGAACTCTACTATTTTTAATAGATAGTGTTTCCTTTGGTTTACTTATAGGTGTACGCACTAATAATCAAAATTCCGCAGTGCAAATTGTTTCTCTTGTCGGTTTTATTACATCTTTATTGCTGTCTGGTTTTATTTATCCCCTCAGTAATATTCCTTTCCCCCTTTCACTAACGCCTAACATATTTCCTGCCCGTTATTACATTGATATCACCCGTGATGCTTTTGTGCGTGGTACAGGATGGACAGGCGTTTGGTTTGACTTACTCATGCTTGCAATTTTAGGATTTGTATTTTTCAACGTAGCGCGTCGGCTTTTAAGTCGAATGCAAATTAGTCAATAGTCATTGGTCATTGGTCATTGGTCATTGGTCATTAGTCATTGGTCATTGGTAGTTAGTTATCAGCCTTAATCATATATGAAATATATTTTGCAATTATTTGATAGTCCATTGTGGTCATTAGTTCGTAAAGAAATTAATCAAATTCTGCGAAACAGGCAATTGATTGTTTTATTAATTGTGCCACCAACAGTACAATTATTGCTTTACGGATTCGCGCTTAACCCGGATGTCCATAATTTACGACTGGGTGTAATTGACTATGCCAATATCTCCACCAGTCGGGAACTAGTTTCAGCAATGACATCCAATCACACTTTTAACTTAGAAAGTGTTCCAACAAGTGAAAAAGATTTAAGCCGCCAAGTAGAAGAAGGTAAATTAGATGTAGGACTAATAATTCCACCAGATTTTCCGCGCCAACTAGCCAAAAAATCAGCAGAAATTCAAGTATTCATCGATGGAGTGAATGCAAATACAGCCGGAATTGCTGCTAACTATGTTAATCAGATTATCCAACAATATAATTTCAGTTTGGTACAGGGTCAAGTCAGTCCGCCAGTATCAACCGAAGTCGTTTTTCTTTACAATCCTGGACTTACTAGTAGCTGGTTTTTCGTACCAGGAGTTATGGGTTTAGTCCTGACATTAATCGGTACATTAGTATCAGCAGTAACCGTTGTGCGCGAGAAAGATACAGGAACTTTAGAGCAATTGTTAATGACTCCCTCTAGCAACTGGGAAATTTTATTAGCTAAAATTATCCCGTTGGCATTCCTGCTCATGGGAGATGTACTACTAGCTTTAACCTTGGGAACAGTCGTATTTAGCCTACCCTTTCGTGGAAGTTTCCTGCTCTTTCTTGCTTTATCAAGTATGTATGTATTTGTGGGAATTAGTTTGGGCATTATGTTGGCAACTATTTGCGGTTCTCAACAACAAGTATTACTCACATCTTTTTTTATAAATTTACCAATGATTCAAACTTCTGGGGCAATATCTCCTATTGAATCCATGCCTCCTTTATTTCAATTCCTCTCTTTATTTAATCCACTTCGTCATTACATTACTATTGTTAGAGGTATTTTACTCAAAGGAGTTGGTTTAGATGTGCTGTGGTTAAATGTGTTAGCATTACTTGGTTTTGCTATTGTTCTATTAACTATTAGTGTTAACAAGTTTCGGAATCAGCTAAGTTAACAATACAGCAGATTGCGCTTTAATCGAATACACGTAGAGACGTAAAATTTTACGTCTCTACAAGGTTTTGGGTTTTATATATGTACTCCATTTACCTGAAAATATCACAAGTAATTTGCCGGATATGTGAAGAATTCTTACATACTAGAACTCTTGCAAAAGTCTTTTGTGATATAATCAAACGTTTGACTATTTACGATTAGGACAATAATAAGCAGTGAAATTTTGGAGAGCCAAACAACTGACTTCAAAAAAATTTAAACGACTCACCGGAGTAAGTCGTCAAACCTTTCAGTTAATGGTTAGTTTAGTTAAAGCTGATGAGCAAAATAAAAAGAAACCAGGTCGTCCTCCTAAACTAATTATTGAAGACCAAGTTTTAATGGTTATCCAATATTGGCGAGAGTATCGCACTTATTATCATATTGGATTCGACTGGGGGCTTTCGGAATCCGCAGTCTGCCGGAGGGTTTATCAAATTGAAAATATTTTAATTAGGTCAAGAAAATTTAGTCTGCCTGGTAAAAAATAATTGTGTATTATGTCATCTGAAGAAGATTTGGTAGTGATGGATGTCACGGAAAGTCCAATTGAAAGACCTCATATTGGACAAAAAAGATTTTTTAGCGGTAAGCAAGGAAAACATACTTTAAAAACGCAGGTAGTTATCTACCAAAAAACTAGTCAAATCATCTGTTTAGCGCATGGTTTAGGGAAAATGCATGATTTTAGACTATTTAAAAATAGTGGGATAAAATTTGGAGAATTGGTCAAGGTAATAGCGGATAAAGGCTATCAAGGAATTAGTAAAATTCATCAATTCACTGAAACACCAATTAAAAAGCCATTCATGGAAAAAAGTTGGCGAAAGAACAGAAGAAATATAATCGAGAACTCAATCGATTAAGAATTACTGTTGAACACGTAAATCGTCGTCTAAAGATATTTAAAATTTTGTCTGATAGATATCGAAATCGTCACCGACGTTTTGGCTTAAGGTCTAATTTAATTGCAGGAATTTATAATCACGAATTAGCCATATAAATAGATTAAAAAATTAAATTTATCAAATAATTTCAGTAATTAATCAATAACTGAAACAACGTTTGCTGCCTTTTTTTTTAGTTAGGGTTGCCTGCGGTGTTCTCGTTGCCATCGCCTGATAATACTCGCTCGAAACAATTTAAAACTTTTACCAAAAACTGAAATTAGAATAACCTCTAATCATACCACAAAATATTTATGCAAGAGTTCCATGCTCATTACCACTATATTGTCTTCTGACTATTTCTATTTCTTCAGAATACCTTTTATCTAAAACGCTATCATCAAATATTATGTAACCATTCTCATCAGGTTCAACTACTTCTTTCACGTTATCCCATAGTAAACGAGGTGTTAATTTTTCTCTTTTCAAATAATAGTTAATTGCCTCATGACTAATACTCTCTAAATGCTCCGCCAAATTGGTAATTGTATAATTAATTTGACTACTTAATAAATATTGGCAGTAACTAAGCTTAGTAAATCTCATTACCGTTAGCAAAATTTATCTAATACAACCTCTACCTATTTTCTCATGAATATTTCATTTCAATAGTCCTTCCAAGACAGCGACTTCTATTACGAAGACAAAGCTTTCAAAATCAGATTTAATTAATACTTATGTACTACAAACTAGCGATCGCATTGTGCCAGTTGCGTAAGTCCTGGCCGTATTCCTTTCTCTAAGTTACGCATCATTAACCAAAAAGAATTGAGTCGATGGCTAGAGTTAGCAAGTATAGCGAACGCATAGTAAGTAGTTAGCTTTTTTAATACATTTACTGTAATTAAGTGGTTTAAGTTGCATAGGTTCTATCAAGCAGCGCGTCTTGTGACGGGGATTTAGACCCGGACACAAAACGTAATTGTGATTGGTTTGATTTACTCCCCGTCCAACGCTAGTCTTTCAAATGACCAAGTGTGCCATTAGATTGAAAAGCAGTATATCAACCTAATGGATTCTGCTCTAGATACTGGCGTACTCCCGCGCTCATGGCTACGAGGTTTGGTTGTACATTCTTCCCCAAAAAATCTTCAACGAGATGAGCAATTCTACTTGTGAGAAAGAATGGTACTCCCTTGATTTGTTTCGCGTCAATCACTAGTTCACCACGGCTTTCAATTACTGTACTATTAGCATCTTGCAAAAAGCGATTTTTGCCAGAACACTTAACTGCTTCTGTAAAAGCGTGAGTTTCAATACGCCATTCAACTGTCAAATCTGCCTGATTCCAGGTATTATATTCTGTCCAAGAAAGCATATCTTCACTGAGCAGAACTCTTGCTGCTGCTGGAATTTCACTGCCACCGTGCCATTCATTGACAGTATAAATATTACTGCCTGCTTCCTTACGTGATAAAAGTGCGATCTGACGCACGTTTGGCATATAGGGAACTAGTTCAACTAGTTTGTCACGATAGGTAGCATAAACTAGGGAGCGTGGAAAAGGAATTTTGGTATCAGCAGAGATGAGCATTAATTCATACCATATTCAAATATAGACACAACGGGGAATTACCAAGAGTTTAGCGAGCGTAAATGAGGTTTTTTTTGGTTGATCCGCCTGAATTTTAGTTAAAACGTCATCTATATTTTACTGTTGCATCGGATCACAAAGCGGCATAAAAAAGCAGCAAGGTCTGCCGTGACATCTAAAAGCCTTACTGTGTATAGATGTCACAGAAAGCGGCAAGATTGGGTAAAACTCTAGAACCCTTGCTATTAAAGGAATGTCACAAAAAGCGGCATGGTTAAATTATGAACTTGGTGTCACTTGAAAGCACTCAAAGCTATACAGGATGGGTGTCACAAAGGAAGTGGCAGGGTTGACGAAAAAAAATAGGGATGAAAAAAAGCCCTGTTTTTGGGCTTTTTTCTGAAATGGGATCGACAGCCTCTGACGCTCACGGAACGCCTGCTTTTAAGTGTGGGATTCGCTATACCCTATCCCCTACAAGCTTTTCATGACTGATGCTGGATTTTATTTCCCAAGCTTTCTATTTTTTATTTTGCAAGTTTTTCTTCTTCTTTTGTTTAGGGCACTGAATATCGACCATCAATCCATGCTCAAATACAATAGTGTGTTTTGGATCTGCTCCATCAGAAAGGAGAGTTTTTTTCTGTTTACTCATCAACTTCATTTCCTTAATTGTGTTCTCGAAAAAATGAAGTTCATAGCCACAATCACACTCAAATGATGAAGGGAATAATTATGAAGGGCATAAACTAATCTAAAAAATTATATTTCCTGGGCATTTTTTTTCATAATCCCATTGCCCAGATGAAAAAGTATAATCTTTTGTATAAGTTATTGAAACAGAGGAAAGTCGGTAGCATGGTTGATCTGTGAACTTGGTGTCACTGGACAGCACTCAAGCGGTTGAGAATTTTAACAGCAGCCGTTGGTGCGCCGGATACCATGTATGCCTGTGGATAACTTTGAGTATGGAGTTTTTTGTTCTCCTGAATAAGATAGCAAAGGTAAGTAAATGAGCCAGCAGGACAAGAGTGAAAATCAAAGCACCTTTAACCAAGAAAATGCAGTAAATCCAATGGGTTTGTTATTTGATGAAGAATGGTTGCGAAAAGGTGTTGAAGCTGAGGAGAAAGTTGGTGGAAATATTGGGGCTGGGTTAGATTGTGGGTCAGCACTTGGCTCCTTAGTGGGTAATCTAGAACTTTTGGGACGTTTCACAACGTTGCGTATTTCTCTAAATAGAGAAGTGCGATTGCTGTTAAATAATTGGAATTTAGGTACAGCTACGAAAATTGTTGTAAAAACTGCAAGAGAAAGAATACTTGAAAAGTTTAGACTGCCGACACCAGAGGTAAGAGAATACATACTTGCTACTCTGGAAAATGATGAACTTTATGGCGAAGAATTCATTTCTAATCGAGAGATACTGCGCGAACTGCTTGGGGTGTTGTTCAGGGGAAACGCATCTAAATTGTCTTGACAAAATACCATCTTAATGAATGAGAATATAAGAGAATCTTTAATTTAATTCAAATGCGTATAAAATTTTGGTGAGTGCCTTAAAATTTGAATAAATCTATAGTAATTATTTATTTTATAGAATGAATCCATGTTGTTAGTTTCTATATGCTAATGTTGAGCTGTTTAGACATAAAAATCTAAGCTTTCATCATAAAATCTGAAGAAAATAAATAAATTTATATTTTAAGCAATGCTACATTCTTACTTTTATCAGATACATTCTAAAATCATATTTAAATAGTCGTTATCTAATGCTGCACAAAACTGTTTGCTTTTAATTCCCAATTTTTTGCTCTTTTCTTTTCCTAAAGCATTAACTGCTATATGACGCAGAACTGCAAAATTTTGTGGCGCATTATCTTTCCTTATTCGACAATCATCTTCTCTAAAAGCTACATCTAAAATCCAATGTAATGAGTTCTCTATACCCCAATGACTGCGAACTGACTCTCCTAATAATTTAGCATCATTTATTAAACTGCTAATATAATAACGGGTTTCAACCTTGGTTTTACCATTGACTTTTCGTATGTATTCTACCATTCCTACACTTTGAAGATTTACCCATTTCTTGTCTGGATCTATTTTGTCTTCTATGTCTGATAGCATTAAATAATGACGAATTTCTTCTCTTCCATGTTCGTCTTCATTTGTATGAAATTCACTATGCTTAAATCCCTCAAACCCTTTAGATATAGCTGTTTTGAATATTTCTTCTACCTGATTATGTAACTTACTTTGATTCTTCTTTAGTGCAATAATATATTCACCTGACTTTTCTACAATTGATTTTACTATCTCTTTTTGACATCCCATCGCATCAATTGTTACTAAACACCCGGCTAGATCTAATACTTTGATTAATTCCGGTATCGCTGTAATTTCATTTGATTTTTCTTCTACCTTACATTGTCCTAACACTAATCTGTTATTAGTAGCCCACGCACTTACCATGTGAATAGCACCTTTCTCTTTTCCTTTATCATAAGAATGCCTTAATGTCTTACCATCTATTGCTATCACCTCCCCTTCTGTAATTTTATTTATAGATTTTATCCAATTCAAAAAACTATTCTGAAATTGTTGGGGTTCTATTATCGCAAATACTCTGGCGAATGTATCATGAGATGGAATTTCATTTGGTAATTCTAAAAATTTTTTGAGCCATTCTTGTTTGATTTTTCCATAAGCCTCCATCAATACCCAACTATCTGCTCCACAAATCACTGCACAAATCGCAATGGTAACTATATCAATTAATTTATGCTTTTTGGTGCGCTCAACTCTCTTGTCTTCTAAATCTTTAAAATGATCTGCAATTGTGATTTTTGGTGGTAGCTTCATTTCTAAATTTTGTCTCATTCAAATGAATTGAGAATACCACTTCACCCCATTTTATTGATTCTTACAGAACCGATTTTACATCAAATCTTCTTTGTATACATCTATTGCATTGATATCAACCTAACAATACTTCCCTTTTTCTGCATTCATATAAGTTACATTTTGTCAAAACAAATTAGATGCGTTTCCCCTGCCTAACATACTTGCGGTTTGATAGAAGCTGGGGGGTTTGAGAGTTCTTCACTTGCGACTTGTGACTTGCGACTTGCGACTTTGTTAACTCGTTCTTTGGCACAAGAATTGCCAACTGGTATGGCAGCCATACCCCTGAATCCAGGTATTATTCATACAGATATGCTTTCTATTAGCTTTGGAGAAGAAGCTGCTAATTATACACCCGTGTCCGATTGGGTATTGAAAGCCGTTCCATTTATTCTCAATTTAAAACCCAAAGATAACGGGATTCCCTTAACCATTTCATGAAATTGGTCATGCGTGAATTGCTTTGACTATATATTAACCAATGCAACAGCGATGTCTACGACGGGCTGCGCCTACGCAATTGGCTCAATGTGGTTCAGTTAAGAAAGTTCCTCTGTAAAGGCAAGGGAATATCTAGTAGTACGCCAAGGAAACTTTGCATCGTGGCTAGCTCCAAGGGCAGAGAGGCAAAGGAGCAGAGGGGCAGAGGGGATTGAACTTGGCACATTGAACTCTCCTCTGCACCCCTGCACTCCTGCACCCCTGCTCCTCTGCCTGCCTCCACATAACATTTTTGGGTTGCCAGACTACTAGGTTTAGACTGGGAATCATATCGGGTTCTGTTAGCAACAGTTCATCGTCGGGAGAATTGGGGAGAACCTCTTTTAGCGATCGCTCAGGGCTTTTAACAAATTTTAGACAAGTTTCCTGATACAGCAATGCTCTTACCATTACACCGCAATCCGACAGTATTGAGTACCAACTAGTTTGTCGAACTTGCAACTGAAAATCGTTTTGTAAATGATGTGCAAAAACTCTGGGAATAATAAATATCACTAAGGCTGACACACGCATAGCTATTAGTTTAAGTTTTAGCTTGATTTTAGATGCGACTGAGCGTATGAATGATTGCAAATCTCTCAATGACTCCTTTGACAAGCAAAACTTCTCGCTGGCTTTTCTGCTGCGGATGATCAACGGTATATCTGACCCAATTTTTGTCAAAAACCATCAACATCAGTGGATACTAGTTAACGATGCCTTCTGTAATTTCATCGGGCATAGCCAAGAAGAATTAATTGGCAAGTCTGACTATGATCTCTTTCCCAAAGCGGAAGCTGATGTGTTTTGGGAAAAAGATGAACTGGTTTTCACTACAGGCATAACTGATGAAAATGAGGAATTTTTTACAGACTCCTATGGCGTAACACACTTAAGCCTGACCAAAAAATGTTTGTTTGAAGATGAGCTAGGTAATCATTTCTTAGTTGGGACTATTCGTGATTTCACACAGCAAAAGCGGGTAGAAGCTGCCCTGCGCCGTAGTAATGCTGTGCTGCAAGCTCAACAAGAAGCTTCAATCGACGGCATTCTGATTATTGATGAAAATCGTCAAATTGCATCATACAATCAACATTTCTCCTATTTATGGCAAATTCCTGCGGCAATAATCCAGACTGGTTCAGACTGGCAACTCCTAGAATGTGTCCTAGACCTACTAGAAAATCCAGCAGAATTTCTCGCTCAAGTCGAATATCTGTATCAGCATCCAGAGAAAAACAGCCGTGATGAAATTGTGCTAAAGGATGGACGGACGTTAGATCGTTATTCTGCGGCAGTGCGCTCGCCGACTGGAGATTGTTACGGCAGAATTTGGTATTTCCGAGATATCACAGAACGTAAACAAGCAGAAGCAGACCTCCGACAGCAAGCACAAGAACTAGAAACAGCATTATACAAACTACAAAACACCCAAACTCAGTTAATTCAAAGCGAAAAAATGTCCAGTTTGGGTCAACTAGTTGCAGGTGTGGCACACGAAATCAACAACCCACTTAGCTTTATTTACGGCAACCTGAACCCGGCTCATGAATACACCCAAAATTTATTTTCACTGTTAGATATCTACCAAAAACATTATCCCCAATCAGTCAAGGCAATTGATGAGTTTGCAGATTTAATTGAACTAGATTTCTTAAGGTCAGACTTACCCAAATTATTCCAATCGATGATCATGGGAACAGAGCGGATTCGAGAGATTGTACAATCATTGCGGACTTTCTCACGCTTAGATGAAGCGGAAATGAAAAAGGTTGATATTCATCAGGGAATTGATAGTACGATAATGATCATCCAAAGCCGCCTCAAGGCTACTGACAAGCGCCCGAAAATTGAGTTGTTCAAAGAATACGGCAACCTTCCCTTGATTGAATGTTATACTGGGCAGTTAAATCAAGTATTTCTGAATATTTTAGTGAATGCTATCGATGCTTTAGAAGATTCATTGGTTACAAGTCGGTGGGCAACAAAAAAACACAATTTAACGGATAATCCCCGAATTTATATTCGTACCCAATTACTAGCGCCAAATCAAGTCACAATTCGCATTGCCGACAACGGACTGGGAATACCAGAAGATGCTTTCAAGCAAATATTTAATCCCTTTTTTACGACCAAGCCCGTTGGACGAGGTACGGGGATGGGGCTGGCTATTAGTCACCAAATTATCACAGAAAGACATGGCGGTTCTTTAGAATGCATTTCGCAACCAGGAGTTGGTGCTGAGTTTATCATTTGCATTCCCCTCATTCAACAACGTCGTCAATGACCAAACCTCGGCATGAATTACGCAAGCAATTGCAAACCGCTTAACCTATAAGTGTTTCGGCTTTTCTTAGTGCCATTCGGCAAATCAATGTTGTGGGTTGCTATCGGGTGTACGCTGTGGGTTACAGGGTTTACAGTCTGATGATGAAAATAAATAGCCAACAGTGAAAGATACTGCCCCAAAATCCATGCAGGGAACTCAACTTTAAATAAAAATATCGATGACAAACTCTGTACCTTTGCCTGGTGCGGAAGAGCAAGTTAAATGACCTCCATGCTGTTCCACTACAATCGAGTAGCTAATCGATAATCCCAAACCCGTACCACTGCCCACAGGCTTGGTGGTAAAAAAAGGATTAAATATTCTCTTAAGTGTTGATTCACTCATGCCTAGACCATTGTCAGCAATGCGAATCTGCACTCTATCAGTATGCGGAATTTCAGTGCGAATGCGAATTGTCGGGAGGGAAAATGTTTCACAAGTGATTCCCCAGTTACTAGTCCCCATTTCCAAAGCATCAATTGCATTACTCAAGATATTCATAAATACCTGATTGAGGGCACCGACATAGCAGTTAACCAAAGGCAGTTGACCATATTCCTTAATCACAGCGATCATTGGGCGGTTAGCATTAGCTTGGAATCGGTGCTGTAAAATTAACAGTGTACTATCAATACCAGAGTGAATGTCTACTGGTTTAATTTCCGCTTCATCTAAGCGGGAGAAGTTACGCAGTGATTCAACAATATGTTTAATACGTTCAGCTCCAGCTTGCATTGAGTCGAATAGTTTAGGTAAATCCTCCATCAAAAAGGGTAAATCAATAGACTCTGCTGTAGTTTGGATCGCCTGCACTGGAGTGGGATAATGTTCTTGATAAGTTTTGATGAGTTTTAACAGACCCTGCATATAAGTTTCTGTATGAAACAGGTTGCCATAAATGAAGTTTGTGGGATTGTTAATTTCGTGAGCAACTCCTGCAACCATTTGCCCCAAAGACGACATTTTTTCTGCTTGAATTAGTTGAGCTTGAGTTTGTTGAAGATGGTCTAGGGCGAGGGTTAGTTCAGAATTTTGGTTCTCTATTTTGAGGATATTACCGTAGGAACGAAGGGAAGAAATCACGACTGTAATCAGCTTTTGCCGTGTCAGTTCTGTTTTGAGCCGATAGTCGTTAATATCGTAGTCCAGAATCACCGAGGCTTCCGGTGCTTCTCCAGGCTGACCTGTACGTAGAATAATTCGTACTTGATGGTTGTGTAATTCTGCGCGAATATATTGAACCAACTGTAATCCAGCATCATCTGTTTCCATAACGACATCCAGCAAAATTAACGCCGTATCTGGATGTGTCTGGATTAAATACTTTGCTTCTGTACCAGAGTGGGCATGGAGAAACGTCAGAGGTTTACTCTCAAAAGTGCAATCTTCGAGTGCCAGGATTGTGGCTCGATGGACTAATACATCGTCATCGACGATCAAGACTTTCCAAACTGCTACAGGTGCTGATGGAGAGTTTGGAACCGCTTGGGAACCCCTATCAACTTCATTGGTTGCTTGTTTGCCATTGTCATCTGCAAAGATAAACGTATCATCGTTGTCTACAAAGACAAAAAAAGCGTCAGTTTCTGAGTTGGAAACCCTTTGATTTTCGCTGGGCATATTCGATCATCCCTAATTCTGGCGTTCATGGAGTAACCTGTTGCTCAAGTGGAAGGGTTACTATAAATAGAGTTCCCTTCCCCACTTCGCTTTGCACATTAATCGTTCCCCGCAATTTTTGGGTGACTAGATTGTAGACAATATGCAATCCTAGTCCTGTTCCACCTCGATGCCTTGCTGTCGTGAAGAAGGGTTCAAAAATGCGGCTAAGATGCTTTTTGGGAACACCACAGCCATCATCACGGTACTGAATGATGGCTAGATCGCCTTGCTGTAACACCTGAAAGTGCATTTCCCCAGCTTCTTCGGGCTGATAGGCGTGCATGAGGGAGTTCATCACCAAATTGGTGACAACTTGTGCCAATGCACCTGGATAAGTACTAATGGTTACAGTATCATCGCCAGTTATAGTTACCGTATGTAGTGTTTTTCTTAAATTTGGTGCCAAACTAAAAAGCGTTTCTTCCAGATAAAGTTTAACCCTAATAGTACGTTGCTCCAGGTTGGTTTGATCGACAGCAACCTGTTTGAAACTTTGCACCAACTCTGCGGCACTATTAAGGTTTGTCAAAATAATGTCTCCACATTCTTTAGCAATGTTCAGGTAGTTGGTCAAATCTGCTCGTTTCAGCTGCCCCTGCTCAACTGTGGTGATGAGACTAGTAGTTTTATCAATGAGGGTCGATACCAGTGTGATGCTAGTACCCACAGGAGTGTTGACTTCATGAGCAACCCCTGCCACCAAGCTACCTAAAGCAGCCATTTTCTTGGATTCCACGAGCTGATCTTGAGTCGTTTTGAGTTCTTCTAGGGCTTGGGAAAGCTGTTGAGTGCGATCGCTAACTTTCAGTTCGAGAGTGTTGTAGAGATTAGCATTTTCGATAGAAATGGCAGCTTGGGATGATAAGAGCTTGACAATTTCCAACCGATCTGGTGTAAATGCTTCCGTAGCCAGGTTATTTTCCAGATATAAAATTCCTAGCAGTTTACCCTGATGCACGATGGGATTACACAGTAGGCTTTTGGGCTGGTGCTTTGTGATATAGAAATCAGCCACCAAAGACGCCTCTATTCTGGCATCAGCGATGACAAGGGATTGTAGACTGCGTTTGACAGTGTAAATCAGACTGACAGGAATATCAAAACTTTGATCTATTGGCAGTGCTGGCCCGATGCTGGGTTCTTGTCCTAGTTGGGCGATCGCTTCTACTCGCAAGTCATTCTCCTGCATCAACATCAGCACACATTTACTGGCTCCAGCATTGGTCATAATCGCATTGAGCAAGCCTTGGAGCAATTTGTCTAACTGAATCTCGCTAGACAAGCTCTGAGACGCTTTCAGGATGGTGGCAAAATCCAAGGCTTCAGAGATAGAAGTGCTGCTTGAGCTAGATGTTTGCGTCGGTTGATGAATCGTGCGGGCAGGTATAGCGAGGGCTTCTAAGGGCTGGAGAGTGAATTGCTTTTGTTGCAGAATAGATTGTAGTAATTGCGGATAGCGTGTTTCTAAGTCATCGATTTTAGCCTTGGCATCCCAACGAGCGTAGCAGTAGTAGGCTTCTTGGATGTAAGCTTGAGCCACCTTTTCTTTACCCCAGTTGAGGTAGAATTTTGCTGCCAACTCATTGCTAAGTGCTTCTTCGTTGAGGTAGCCGTTTTCTTTAGCTAATGCAATGGCGCGATCGTAATACTCCATTGCTTTGAGTGGATCTCCCATCACCCGTGCTGTTTCTGCTTCAACTAAATCATATTTGTGCTGGAAGTTGGCTCCAGCACGATCGGCCCAGTAGCGCATGAGTTTTTGGTTGTTAGCTACTTGATTTAAGCAACATTCCTGTTGATTGCGATCTGCTGGAGGCAGCAGCGCTTCCGCAGAGCGGACGCTTACGCGGTTTTCATGCCCGTTCGCGTAGCGTCTCCTTGAGGAGAAGGGTTGTACGCGATCGCAGCTCGAATACCGTGCAAGTAAGGACAAAGAGTAGTAAAAGTTATGTCCGGCAACAATTAGTGGACCAAAGGCTCCATCTACAAACTCAGTGGCTTGCTCTGCATTAGTTACAGCCTGTTCATACTTTTCAAAAGTATAAAGTACAATTATTTTGGCTACATATATGGCAAATAGTGACTGATGATTATGAGTGTTATGAAAATGCAGTAGCATTTCCCTCTCATCAAAATCAGTACCAGTCAGGTGAAATTGGTCAGAGGTTTGTCCGAGGAAGTTTAAAGTGAGTTGCCTCCAAATTTGGGCATAATCAAGACAATGCTTTTGTTTGAAGTTTAAAAGTAAATCAATATATTTTGCTTGCCTTTGATCGACAGAATTTAAAGGTTCTCCAATCAGGAATAAATGCTTACACTCAGCCATCATCGAATAGCTAGCGTACTCGATGTCTCCGACCTCTAGACCACACTGCATACCTTCTCGTAACAATTGAATAGTATTTCGACCATGCTCCTTGCAAGCACAGATAAAAGCACCAAAGAGCATATAAATTTTGGAGCTAAGTTCTTTGGCATGGTATTGCTCTAATAGCTCTAGAGATATCTGACCTGAGTGATAAGCAGTGTCTACATCTTTGATTACAGCACACAGAAATAAGCCATAGATTCCATAGACAAAAGCAGCCAAGGATGAATGTCCCTGCTCAAGACAAAGATGAAGCATTGTCAGCGCCACTGACGGAAACATCTCCGGTTTGACATGATGAACAGGAGGAGTAATGCTAATCAGCAACCGGAGTGCAGCCAGAGATTCAGGATCGATCATCTCTGGAATATTGGCTAAATTTGTCAAGTCTGGTAGTGGCTTTAAATAATTTTTCTGCTCTACATCAGGTAGTATCAACAAAATGTTTAATTGCTCTAGTGCTTTTAACCCTGTTTCAATAGCTTGAACTTGCCGATCTTGAGCAATATAAATTTGCACTTTTAGCTCATAGGTCTTAATTCTGTCTAACAGATGCGTGGTTTGCTGCAATATCAAATCTGCTAAACTGATAGATTGTTCAAAGTGAGTATTTAAGTATTCTGCTTCTGCGGCTTCCTCATACAGCGCCAGCGTCAGAGCATACTGATTTTGCCAGCTATCTGCTGCTAGCAGTTTTATTCCTAGCATTAAATACTGAACCGCAGCAGTATAGGCAGTGGAAGCTTTAGCTTTCCGTCCAGCTAACAGATTTAACTCAGCTAGTTGATTGCGTTCAGTCTGTTGAGTAATTAACCCCAACCCGATGTTCAATTGACTAACAATCTGAAAAATCTTTTCTTGTTGCTCGTCCGTAGAAATATTATTTAATAGTAGCTGCCCCAGTTTAAAGTGAGTAATTTGTTTCTCATCTTCAGGAATTAAAAAATAAGCAGCTTGTTGCACACGGTCGTGTAAAAACTTATAAGTAACTGCTTGTGAACTTTGCCCTACAATTGTTTGACTTTCTTGACCCACATAAAATTTGTAAACTTCAGTTTGAGGTAAAATTAACCCCTCTTGTAAAGCTTTCCAGATGGCTGTTGCGGTTTCGGATTCTGAGGTTTGGGACATATTCGTAGAGGTTGCGCCTCTGGCCATCGCCAAGGTTGCCAAGTCAAATTCGTTACCAATACACGCTGCTAATTTCAACACATCTTGCGTCGCTATTGGCAACTTCTGTAACTGCAATGCCATAAATTCAACAACATCATCCGTGACAGCTAATGCTTTCACTTTTGGAATGTCACACTGCCAATTTCCCCCATCAAAATCAAACTGGATCAGCCCATCTTCATGCAGTGCTTTGAGAAATTGCGTGCTAAAAAATGGATTACCTTTGGTTTTTTGATATACCAGTTGAGTTAATGGTTGAGCAATTTCTGGCGAACAATTGAGGGTATGGGCAACTAATTGATTTAAACTTGCTGTACTTAATGGCGTTAGTGTAATTGTATTAATTGTAACTTTAGATTTCGCAATCTCTTCTAGTGTCAACATTAAAGGATGAGCAGCAGAAACCTCATTATCGCGGTAAGCTCCAATTAATAATAAATACCCACCATCTGAATCATCCATTAGCAACTGCATTAACTTCAAAGATGCTAAATCTGCCCACTGCAAATCATCCAAAAAAATTACTAGAGGATGTTCTTTGGTAGTGAATACTTGGATAAACTTTTGAAAGAGTAAATTAAACCGATTCTGTGCCGCAGTTCCAGACAAATTGGGTGCAGGTAGTTGTTGACCAATAATTTGTTCTAGTTCTGGAATTACCTCAATAATGACTTGCCCATTATCACCCAGCGCTGCTAAGATTTTGGTTTTCCAAGCTGATAATTGAGTATCATTTTCACGGCTCAATTGCCCCATTAAATCTCGAAACGTCTGGACAAAGGCAGAAAAAGGAATATTACGATTAAATTGGTCAAACTTGCCTTTGATGAAGTAGCCTCGCTGTTCGACAATCGGCTTATGGACTTCGTTAATAATCGCCGTTTTACCAATCCCAGAAAACCCTGCGACTAACATCAGTTCCGTCTGATGATTTGTAACGCGGTCAAATGCTGCTAGCAAAGTTTTCACCTCATCTTCCCGACCATAGAGTTTTTCAGGGATAATGAAGCGATCGCTAACATCCCGTTGCCCAATGGGGAAACTTTCAACTTTGCCCGTTTGCTGGAGTTGATGCAAACAAGTTTCTAAATCATATTTCAGCCCGAATGCACTCTGATAGCGGTCTTCGGCATTTTTCGCCATCAGTTTGCTGACAATTTCTGAGAGTATCGGCGTAATTTGGGGATTAATCTCATGCACCAAAGCTGGAAGTTTAGCAATATGGCAATGTACTAACTCCATCGGATCGTTTGATTGGAACGGTAATTGTCCCGTCAGTAACTCGTAAAAAGTTACGCCTACAGAATAGAAATCAGTCCGGTAGTCTATGCCACGATTCATTCGTCCGGTTTGTTCCGGTGACAAATAGCCGAGTGTTCCCTCTAACACATTGGGACTTTTCAGGGTTTGGGTTTCCCGTGGTAGCAGAGATGCAATACTAAAGTCAATGAGTCTGATATCACGAGTTTCTGGATTAATCAGAATATTGGCAGGTTTAATATCTTTGTGAATAATCCGATGACGAATGAGAATATCTAATATATTGCACAAAGCGATCGCTAAAAGCAAAAATTCAATGGCAGTTGGCACAGTTCCCCATTGCTTTAGGGAAATTCCCCCAAAGTCTTCCATTACCAATGCATAGCTATTCTGGTACGTTTCCAAGCTGTAGGTTTGAATGATTCCAGGTAAGTTGAGATTTTTAGCTATGGTGTACTGATTGCGAAACGACAAAAGTTCAATGAAGTTGGGATAAGGATTTTTTAGCAGCTTGATGACCACAGGCTGTTGATCAGTCTCTCGAACTGCTCGATAAACTAGGGTTCTAGAACCGTTGTAGAGTTCTTCGCTGACTTGATAGCCGGGAATGGTAACTACACTGCTAATCATAATTCTTTTGAATTTTTAAGACCTTAGCATTTAGTATTCCCAGATCCGCCCCCATCAGTGAGAGATTAAGGTAATTGCATTTTTTCAAGAGGGCGTAGTCCAAGGAGACAAATCTAGCTTGGAGGCGGGGTATTTCTTGGCTTTGACTACTCCCATCCGTGAGAGGTTAAGATAATTGCACATTTGTCAAGAGGGTGCAGGAAAAGGGGATAAATCTAGCCTGGAGACTGGCTTTCGGAGATATTTAACCACGCCTAAGTCTTGATTCTCTGGGGCAGCGAAGTATTTAATGGGGTCATCGGCATTACCTTTATCGTAGGCAACGCTGAAATGGTACAAACCTCGAAAAATCATCTCCAAAGAAATGCGGTCAAATGGCAAAGCTAATTCATCAGCTACCGCATCTCCCAAGTCAACTAATACGGCATAAAAAAGCCAAGTTGCCCAGACTTGTAACTTCACACCATTAATAGAACCAGTCCATAAATCAATACGGTTCAGTTAAGGCTATGCAGTGCTTGAAACAACAAACACAGGAGGATTGGTTATTGTTCCAGTACCTCTGTGTTTAACCTTTTTCGA
>NZ_JBALDZ010000081.1:0-4158 GCF_036917155.1 Nostoc sp.
TTTGGTGGTACACTTAATGAACTAATAGTGTCATTACCAACAATATTTAAGTCACCTTCGTTAGCTTTGTATACTCCTGGAGTTGTCGGAAAAGACTGGGAAACTCCACCAAAATTTGGATCTCTGTAGACCTTAACCTGTGGTGACGGCGTGGAGGAGATATTGTAGGAAAGCTTATAGATAGTGCCGCTGTAGTCATCTGAAATTAACAAATTACCTTGTGGATCGACTACCATATCCACAGGTCGTCCCCAAGTTTCTTGTGTTGCTGGAACTACCCAACCACTGACTAAATCTATCTCCTCCCCTGGGGTCTGTGTCGTGGTGTTCCACGGAAAGTAAGCGATTTTGTAGCCCGTTTTTGTCTGCCGATTCCATGAACCATGCAGTCCCGTCACTACCCCATTTGAGTACAGACTAGGAAAGTTGGTATTTTGCAAGAATGTTAGTCCCAAGGGAGCCGAATGAGCTTGGATACCCTTGGTAATCCTGTCCATCGCATCGCAATTAACATGTCCATCAGCATTAAACTGATAGTCGCGGTCAAAGGGCATATTGTTGAGGCCATTTGGCGTGTCAGGATTGGGGTTGCAAAATGGCCAACCGTAGTTACCGCCATCTCGGACTTTCGTAAACTCCTCTGGTGGGTGGTTGTCTACGTAGGACGGAATAATCTTTCCGTAATTGCCACTGCCATCGTTGAAGGGATAGGCGATGTTATCTCGATTATTAACGACTACCCAAAGGTCATTTGTGTCAGGTAAGAATGCTAATCCTTCGGCATTGCGTAAGCCTTGAGCAAAAAGCCGCTGATTGCTTCCATCTGCGTTGTACTGGTAAATAGCACCGCGCAGTGGGTTACTAACGGTATCTTGCGTACAAGCATTGCATGTAGAAGCGATCGACACGTACAGTTGATGATTGGCATCGAGTGCGATATTTTTCAGTTCGTGACCATAAGCACCTCTGAGTTCGGCTGTGCTGCTGTCTGGTAAACCAGTTACGACAACTTGGCGATTCTGCGCGGTTATGTCTCCATAGTTGTAGGTGAAGCGGTTAATTTGATTAGTCTCAGAGATATAAACGTATGTGGTGTTGTCAATCTTATGAAACACAATGTCGTGCGGTTTGCGTAGACCTGTTATGAAGTCAGAAATAATTGGGTCATTAGTGCCATTTGACCTTACAATTACAACTTTACCCAAACCGGGCTGCGACACTAAAAGATCGCCATTGGGAGCAACTGCCATAAAGCGCGCTTGCGGAATGCGAGCATAAACAGAAACGGAGAAGTTGGGCGGCACTTTTAAGTAACGGCTAATATTAAAGGGTGTATAGCTCATCGTATTAGGCACTGTCAGCTTGGTTTCAACAGATGCATCTGGGGGTTGACCAAAAGCTGCGGTAGGAAAAACTTCTAAGGATATCAAACTAGTAAGTGAGGCGATAAAACTAACTAACGACGCGGATAGTATACGTCCGAGCATCTGTGTTGGATTTAGGAAAAACACACCCATTTTTGAACTTCCTTCTACTATGGTAGTGATGTATATTACACATAACTCTCGGTTGAGCGATTTTTTGAGACTTAGGGATTTACAAATAAACTATACCTGGATCTAGCCTGCCCTTAGCCGAAGCCAGGCAAGACCTTACACTCACCCCACAAGAAGTAGTTGAATATTTTTTTATTTGGAAGTCCCTTTGAAAGAAGCTTACTCAGGGGTACAGTTTTTGACAATACTTCGTTAGTTATATTCCTTGACTCAGAACTTGCTAACGGAGTTCTGAGTCAAGGAATTGATTGAAGCGGGTAAAATTTGTACAGTTATTAAGCACACATATCCCTGATAAGAACTAGTAGTCTGATCGCATTTGTTATTTCGGCGAACTCATTAGACATCTCCGAAAATGAATGTAGAGACGTAGCAGTGCTACGTCTCTACAAGGACTCTGGATAAGGCATATTTAATTTCTGGAGATGTCTATTTGTTATTTCGGCGTGTCCATAACGCACCCTACTGACGTGGCAAGCTTAAAATAGTTCATTAGACGTAGGTTGGGTGGAGCGGAGCGCAACCCAACATATATCAGGATGTTGGGTTACGCAAAGCCTCCACCCAACCTTGTATCTTAGAAGAGAGATTTAGGGAGAGGTTTTCCAGATACCTGTGATATTTCTGCAATCACCCTGAAATCTGGAAACATTACTCCAGCTAGTGGATATACTCGTAATCAAAATCTCAACACAAGCGAGTATTATGCTGAACTGGTTAGCTATGTGGGGTGTAACTCAGGCCGCCGGGTTGATTTTTAAACCCATTCTGGAAGACTTAGCCAAGGATGCTGCTAAAGATTGGGCTAAAGATTTATTAAAAGGCATCCCTGGCAAGATTTTCCAGAAACTTAAGAAGGAAGATATAGAAATTGCTGCTGGTAAAGCTTTAAAGGAATTTTTACAACTCATGCAGCAGCAGTTAAAGGTTCGTTGCAAACTTGCTGAAACTGAGATTAAAGAGTACACCACAGACATCCAGAAATTTATCAGCTATAAGTCGGTTACAGAAATTATTGGTCAGGCAATGATTGAGCCAAAGTTTGTAGGTACAATTGTTGATTATTTGATTGAACAAGATGGTGAAAAGGAAGAGTTTATCAATTTATTTTTAGCAGCTGAGTGCCTTGGAGAGGTTAGAAATAGAAGTATCATTGATACAATTGCTGAACAGTTACTCAATCATCTAAAATGCCTAATCAGATATGTAGATATATATCAAGAAGATTCTTCAATCTCACCACAAGAACGTAATAGGCTAAATCGTGCAATTTCTCGCCAAGCAGTTTCAGTAATCGCTAAAATCTGGAAAGAAAATACCAATACATTACCTTGGCTAAAAGCCTGCGCTCAATCCGATAATAATTGGCATATTCGGTGGCAAGCAACAAAAGAATTAGTTGAGAGTTGGAAAGATGACCCTGATACCTTGTGTATCGTTAAATCAAATGCTCGGAACGATGAAGATTTTTCTGTCCGAGCTATAGCAACAAGAGAATTAGCTAAAAATTGGAAGGATGACCCGGACACTTTACCTATCCTCAAAGATGCTCAATCTGATAATGGATGGCTAGTGCGAATTGCAGCAATGGAAGAATTGGCTAAAAATTGGAAGGATGATCCTGACACCTTACATATCCTTAAAACGTATGCTCAATCAGATATATTCTGGTTTATCAGACAAGAAGCACTGCAAGAGTTAGCACAAGGCTGGAAAGATGAGCCTGGTATGTTTGAGTTTCTGTACAAATGCGTCCTTGATGATCCTTTTACATCTCATCAAAGTGATGCTGAAAGCAACCCTCGCCTAACAGTACTTAAGGCAATCATTGAGCAATTTCCTCAGCATCACCAGACTTTACCACTGTTGCGCGATCGCGCCAAGAATGACCCAGATGAGCAAGTGCGGGAATTTGCTCAGAAGAAGTTAAAGCAGTTGGAAGGGTAAATCTAAGCTGATTTACTATTCACAGCAGAAACCGCAAAAGAAAGGCTTACTATTATCCATGTCACAATTGAGGAACAGACGATTTACCCAACATACGTACAAGCTATAGCCTGTCTACGTGTCTGTCAGATGTTGTCTAACACCTATCGGAGTATTGAGCTATTTCGCTTTGATGACCAAACCGGAGTTGTATTTATTTTTGTCAATGAAGAACTCCAAATCATTGTACCCGCTAATGGAAACTGGAGGTTTTTAAATGCGACCGAATTTTGAAGCAATGACTAACAAAGAACTAATAGCTTACGCACTTGCACATCGGGAAGATGTAGAGCCTTTGCGTGTTTTGTATGGCCGCCGCACTCCTGATTCAGAAGCAACATGGTACGGGCCAATGGTAGCTGAAGATGGTACACCAATAGAAGAAAATATTCGCATTGCAGAAGAAGCAATTAGGCAACGCATTGAGCAAGCAAATCAAAGCAAGCAAGATTCTCAAAGTTAAGCCTTAAGTTGCCTTTTGGTGTTTATATTGTCCATATAGCGGTTGCCAATTACATTAGGTAACCCAAGTTGCGGGTTATCGACTGATCTGTGCTTGTTACCACTCAATTGATGCGATCGCGTGCATCGGTACGTTGGCGCTACGCGCCAACGT
>NZ_JBALDZ010000082.1:0-20199 GCF_036917155.1 Nostoc sp.
CGTCCTTCAAAGCTCAGGAAATGTCCTTTCTAGTTGCCGGGAGTCACTGAGAAGCCCCCGCCGTCCACGAAGTGGCGGCGCGGGGAGTATGTCACTAAATACAGGCATTTAGGCATCAGCTATTTCAGACTTGTGTGTACACCGAGGGGGTATATGCCAATACACTTCAGAATGAGCAACAAAACACTTGTAGAGACGGCGATTTATCGCGTCTCGAAACCCCAAAATTGTTGCCAGTAGCCCTTAACCCAAGCGTATTGAAATATATGCAGCTTCACAAAGAAACGGTATAACTATTGCTAGTCTTATAATTAGCGGCTAAATTGTACTTTTTTGGAGTTATTTTACCGCACTTTAATCTATGTTTGCTAAACCCAAAATACTTTTATCCTGGCTGGCATTATTACTCAGTTTTGCCAGTCTAATTCTTAGTTCTTGGATTATTCTTCCTGCTCCAAATATGTTTTTACTCACGTTAGCAGTAGGATCGCCAGAAATCAGTCCTTGGTTATTTTTATTAAATTTGCTCTTTTTATTACTGTCTTTATTCTATATTCGTCGCCGTCAAATACAACGCCTAGTTTGCATTTTCAGTTTGATTGGATTGCTAATTTGTGGATGGTTACTAGTGAATATTCCACTAACTCAAATACAGATGACTAAAGCCATGAAACAAGGGCTAGGAGCAAATTATTTAGAGCAAATTCCACCCCAAGTCAGGGCTAAAATGCAAACCCATCCCTTTGACTTAATTAATTTCTTCCGGGGTATTCCATTAGGTAAAACGCGCCATCAAAAAGATATTCTCTTTGCTTCACCTGGGGGAATGCCTTTAAAAATGGAAGTTTATCAACCCTCAGAGGTAGGGAAATATCCCGCAGTGGTAGTAATTTATGGTGGAGCTTGGCAATATGGAAATCCTCATGCCAATTCTGAGTTTAATCAATATATTGCTAATCATGGATATACAGTATTTGCGATCGATTATCGACACGCACCTCAATATCAGTTTCCATCTCAGTTAGATGATGTGCGTACAGCCCTAAATTTTATTCGCAAACATGCAGCTGAATATGAAGCTGATTCAGAACCTATGGTACTTTTGGGACGTTCTGCGGGGGCGCACCTAGCAATGCTAGCGGCTTATCAAACAGATGCACCACCCATCCGTGCTGTGGTAAATTATTATGGGCCTGTTGACTTAACAGAAGGATACAAAACACCGCCAAATCCCGATCCTATAAATAGCCGCGCTGTTTTAAAAGCATTTCTTGGTGGTTCTTTAGAAGAATTGCCTAATCAGTATGAAATTGCTTCACCGATAAATTACCTAACGCACCCTTTACCGCCAACTTTATTAATTTACGGCAGTCGCGACCATTTAGTTGAAGCGCGATTTGGCAGACAGATGTATGAACGTTTACATAACTCTGGAAATACTGCGGTTTTTCTAGAAATTCCTTGGGCGGAACACGCTTTTGATGCTGTTTTCAATGGTGTGAGTAATCAATTAGCGTTGTATTATACTGAGAGATTTTTAGCTTGGGCGTTGTTCAAGCAATGATTTTATTAAAAACTCAGTACTCCTCACTCCTTCTGAGGCCAGCGCCAGTTATAGCGATTCCATTCATAAATTCCTTGAATTTCATACTCAGCGCCGTTGAAGAAGCGGACGACGCAATTAGTAGAGGAATCATCGCGACCGCTAATTTCCTCAACCTGAATCACCATACAGGGAAACCATTCGCGCTGACAAGGCCCATCCTCTTGCACCCATTCCCATAGTGCATTAGAAACTTCAATGCGATCGCCTACTCTTAACTTTAGTGCATCCTCAAAATAAGAATACTTGTCAAAATGACATGCCTCAACCCGATTCAACCACTGTAAACCATAGCGTTGGCGAATGAATTGCACCTTTCCAGAGTCATTTTCCAGCAACCAGTCGTTGAGTAATTGCACCTTCCAAGTACGGTTGCGTTGTTCTTCATCCTTAACAAATTGTAAAAATGCTTCTAACTCCTCTGGGGTAAGTTCATCTAAGGGATTAGCAATATTTGCCATCCCAGAGGTAGAATTTCCCTGAATTTGCTCGACCAGTCGCAGTAATATCTGCTTCTGCGTGTCAGTGAGAGGACAGCTTGCGGCATCACAACTACTAAAGGCTGCAAGCATAGCTGTTTCAATCTCATCTGGAGTCATAATTTAATAGCAATTGAGGGCTTATTTCCCTAATTATTACAAAAGTTAAATTAAAGTCTCCAATCCCTTTGTCGTTAAATCTGGACATAATTAAACTTAAGATGCTTAATATTCAGGGGAGTAAGGAGAAAAACTCTATTCTGTCTTCTGTCTCCTGAATTCTTGGTATCGGTTTGATATTTTCTACTTAGTTAGGAAAATTCCCATGACTCAAACTCAGCATCCCACAAAACTCCTGACTTTTGAGGAATTTCTGGCTTATGACGATCGCACTGATACCCGCTATGAATTAGTGGATGGGGAGCTAGTAGAGATGCCAACTGAAAGCCAGGAAAACTGTGATATTGCCAAATTTCTGCTGCTCGAGTCGGCAAAGCATTTTCCGATCGCCTTGCTAGCTTACAAAGACATTGAAGTTGAAGTTAGTGGGCGGCGAGCAACCTGTCGGCTACCGGATCTGGTAGTACATACGGAAGAGTCGAAAGCGGCTTTGATTGGCAGTCCCCGCAATCTAATTACCCGCGATATGCCCCCACCTGCGCTGGTGATTGAAATCGTTAGTCCCGGAACTGAGAACCGCAGCCGCGATTACCGTTACAAACGCACAGAATATGCAGCTAGAGGCATTACCGAATACTGGATTGTTGATCCAGAGTTAAAACAAATTACCATTTGCAAGTGGGTGGAGGGGCAGTATGAGGATACGGTGTTGAAGGGTAAAGCGACCATTGCATCAGATGTAGCACCTAATTGTGAATTGATAGTGGAGCAGGTATTTGCAATTGCTAATCAATCAGGGAAGTAGAGAATAGAGAGTAGGGCTATGTTGTAAGCTGAGGTTGTAAGTTAAATAATTATTAAATTAAGTCACGGGGTCTTTTATGCGGTTGCGCTCACTCACGGTCATTTTTATTTCCTGTCTTATCACCTTTCTATCGTGGGTGATTATTCCCCCAGCTATAGCCCTGACACAGATTAAACTATTTGATGTCTCTTATAAAGATTGCCCACCAGAACTTGCAGAAGGGGCTGTTCTCAGTAGTGGTAGCACAGCTGCCAATTGTTTTATTGTCATTGGCAAGGCAGAAAATAGCACTAATAAAACAGTCTATGATGCAGATATTTTTGGACGCATCTATGATGCCAATAATGACTCAGTGATGCAAAACCGTACTCGCTTAGGCTCCATTACCGAGGTGCCACCAGGTATTAGCGATTTTGAATTGAGAATTTCTGTACCTGCGAATCAGCCTACTCCGTTGAAGCTGAAACAGTTTAAGGCTGCCGGCTTTAGCGGTCAAGTACGTAAGTAATAAAATACTAGGAAATTCTTGAAATATCGCGTCAGTTTTCAATTATCGCATCCATGATTAGCCTTGACTTGTAATTGCATAAGTCTGAGCTGGTTAGCCCAGACCTAAAATTTATTAGTTGAACATGGAGCAAACTGCAAATTCTGTGTTATCAGATGGCTTGCAGACCACCACCTACTATTTGAAGCAGTATGATGGCTAACATTGCTGAAAAGTCTATACCGCCCAAAGGGGGAATGATTGAGCGGAACAGATTCAGATAAGGATCGGTTATCTGGCTCAAAGTGGTAAATGGTTGGTTGTACCAGTTGATATTGGGGAACCAGGTCAATAAAACCCGAATAATTAGCAGAACAGTATAAATCTGGATGAAACTGGCCAGAGTGTTAATCAGAAGGTACATGGATTTGTTGGTTTCCTACTAAGTGTCAAACGCGGTCTTATCTTTTAATTTTAATTTAGTCCATGTCATGGTGTTTGCAGATTACACACATTTATCACACTTGACACTTTCACCACGCCTGAACAAACTCAGGAGTCTTTAGTGAGGGAGCGGTCATTGCTTGGTTGGGGTGAACTACTATTCACGTTCCCTAGTTGATTTCGTACTTCGTCAATTGTGGCATTTAGTTGGGCAATTTTATCTTCTAGCGATCGCCTGGCCGTTTCTATGCCGTTGCTCTCACTTTCTGAGGCTTTCATCTGACGCCGCTTTGCTGCTATTTTCTTAGCTTCGGCTTGGCTATCTGTCAGTTCTGTTTCTTCTTCTGCTAACAATTCTGGCTCGCGTCGAGAAACAATCAGTGCCCCGATCACACCGCCAAATATCCCACCAACAAAGGCCCCTGCTAAAAAGCCACTGCCAAAACCATCTCGCTGACTCATATCTTTACCGCCTTCAACAAACAAACCTTGCAACTTTTACAGTAGTTATGCTATTTCCCTGCCCTAGCTGCATAGTAGCTTAAGTCCCAAAGATGCGATCGCCTGCATCTCCCAATCCCGGTATAATATACCCTTTGCTATTTAGTTTTTCGTCAATAGTAGCGGTGTAAATTATTAAACCTGGATAAGCTTCACTCAGTTTTTGTAAAGCGGGTGGAGCTGCCACTACACAAATAATCCGTATCAGAGATGGATCAGCACCCCGTTGTGTCAATTCTGCCATTGCTGCCATGATTGATCCTCCTGTTGCCAACATTGGATCGGTAACTAATACTCGCGTTTGAGGGTCAAATTTTTCTGGTAACTTGTTCAGATAACAATGAGGTTGCAGTGTCTCTTCATCTCGTGCCAAGCCAAGATGGTAAATCGATGCTAGAGGTAATAAAGTCTGCGCTCCCTCTAGTAATCCTAAGCCAGCCCGGAGAATCGGCACTACTGCCATCGGCACTTGCGGATCAATTACCGTTGCGGGACAGGTATCTAAGGGACTCTGCACCGCCGTTTCTTGGGTCGGCAACCAGTCTCGCGCAGCTTCATAAGTCAGCCATCTTCCCAACTCAGTCATCGCACTGCGGAACAATACTGAAGGCGTGCCGGCATCACGGGCAACTGCTAGCCAGTGTTTGATCAGGGGATGGGGTGGAACATAAACGCGCAATTGTAGCGTCATAGCCAGAAATAGGCGCCTTTTTATTGTATAAGAACTGAAACACCATAATACTCTTTCCTGCATCCGGCTGACAGCTAAAAATTAACGCGCTCAATTTTATTGAGAATAATTTTCATTAATAGTTGACATTAATTCTCAATCAAGGCTATATTCTTATACAGTGTTCTCCTCTCTTTTAAGGATCGGCAGACGGGATTAGCCAGCAGCAGCAGGCTCGTCCCTCTTTTTTTTGATTAGTCATTGGTCATTACCCGCATTTCTCACAAGTTTGAAATGCAGAGGGGCAGAGGGGCAGAGGGGCGGAGGGGATTGAACAAGGCACATTGAACTCTCCTCTGCTCCCCTGCTCCCCTGCTGCCCTGCTCCCCTGCACAAGCACAGACTTTGAGCATTGGTGAGAAATCCGGGATTAGTCCTTTGTCATTGGTCATTAGTTAAATTAAATATTGATTGACTCTAGACAAAGGACAAATATTTCTCTACAAGACGTTAGGCGTTAGTGGAGCTTTCGCTTTAGCGATACGCTCAGTACAAAGGACAAAGGACAAATGACTTATGACTTATGACGCGATCGTGATTGGGTCTGGGATTGGCGGATTAGTAACAGCGACTCAGTTAGCAGCCAAGGGAGCGAAAGTACTGGTACTGGAACGTTATTTGATTCCAGGTGGTAGCGCTGGTTATTTTGAGCGCCAAGGCTATCGATTCGATGTTGGGGCGTCAATGATTTTTGGACTGGGACAGAACGGTACTACCAACTTACTCACCCGTGCATTATCATCTGTAAATGTCAGCCAAGAAGCGATCGCAGATCCGGTACAGATTCACTATCATCTACCCCAAGGTTTAGACCTGAAGGTTGACCGGGTTTACGAAAAATTTTTGCAAAATCTTATTGCTCATTTTCGCCACGAAGAACAAGGGATTCGTCGCTTTTATGACGAATGCCAAAAAGTATTCAAGTGTCTCAACAGCATGGACTTGCTGTCGCTGGAAGAACCTCGGTATCTACTGCGCGTATTTTTCCAGCATCCTTTAGCCTGTCTTAGTTTAGCTAAGTATCTGCCCCAAAATGCCGGGGATGTGGCGCGGCGCTACATCAAAGACCCGCAATTATTGAAATTTATCGATATGGAATGTTATTGCTGGTCGGTAGTTCCATCAGACATGACACCGATGATTAATGCTGGGATGGTCTTTTCTGACAGGCATTATGGCGGAGTTAACTATCCCAAAGGCGGAGTCGGACAAATTGCCCAAAAACTAGTAGATGGTCTAGAGAAGGCTGGAGGTCAGATTCAGTACCAAGCTAGAGTCACCAAAATTCTTACAGAACAAGGAAAAGCGGTAGGTGTGCAACTGGCGAATGGTAAAGTATATCGGGGTAAACGCATAGTTTCTAATGCTACACGATGGGATACATTTGCACAATTATTACCACCAGAAGCAATGCCAGATAATGAGAAAAACTGGCAACAAAATTACCAAAAATCTCCAAGCTTTTTGAGTTTGCATATTGGCGTAAAGGAGTCAGTTTTACCAGTGGGGACAGAGTGTCACCATATTTTGCTGGAAGATTGGGAAAAGATGACAGATGCAGAAGGCACAGTATTTGTTTCGATTCCCACATTACTTGACCCAGATTTAGCACCAAATGGATATCACATCATTCATGCCTTCACGCCTCATTGGATTGATGATTGGCAAGAACTTTCTGTGAGTGAGTACGAAGCGAAGAAAGAAAAGGTAGCTTGGGGAATTATTGACCGCCTAGAGAAGCTTTTTCCCGGTTTAGATGCCGGATTGGATTATTTAGAAGTGGGGACGCCGCGCACCCATCGCCGCTTTTTGGGTCGTGAAGATGGTACTTATGGGCCAATTCCCCGGCGTAAGTTGTGGGGGTTATTGAGTATGCCCTTTAATCGCACAGCTATTTCAGGACTTTATTGTGTAGGGGATAGTACCTTTCCCGGTCAAGGGTTGAATGCAGTCGCTTTTTCTGGGTTTGCTTGTGCCCATCGCATTGCCGTAGATTTAGGATTGTGATTAAAGGAACAGATTACGTAAAAAACCTAGTAAACGGATAGCCAAATCTATGTTTACCTGAGTTTTACGTGCAGTCTCGATTTCCTCTAATATTTTCTGCATTTGTGCCAGATTTTTTTGCTCGATGCCGATGATACTAACATTTATAATTGCTGCTCTTACCCGATCGAGAGTAAGTTTGCATTCGCTAACCGCTAACTTAAACTTGTTGACGTTTTCCCAGTTTTTTTGACGTTGGGCGTTGACAAGTTCAAAATTAAGCTGGAAGAGAATATCTTGTAATTTTTCTTCTGTCTTATTGAGTTGTTCTAAGTCAATTTGATTGCCAGGAACTTCTTTAAGCTGAGAAATTATTTCTGCAAAAGTATCTAAAATATTATTGGTGGTCATATTTTATATATTCCAATACGCTTGGGTTAAGGCTAAAACTCTTTGTCAAATCCAATTTTTAACGTAGACGCGGAGCGGCTTGCCGCAGGCTACCGCCAAGGACGCCTTCTCTGCGAGAGGCTTTGCCAACGCGCAGCGTCTCGTAAGAGTTGGACGCAAAGAGAAGAAAGAAATGTTTAACATGATTCATGACTAGTTGTACCCTAAAAATCATTGGCATAATTGAGAGTTTGGTGGTTGTAATTGTCTGTTTCTCAGAGATACTTCTTTCATAAATTCTTTTAAAACTTCATCTTTGTTAACTTCTCTTTCAAGAGTGCTAATCTTTGTGAGCGTTAAACTGTAGTCGTTACCAGTGAAACTAGTAGCTACCCCAAAAATCTGAGTAACTCTAGCAGCAATAACTTCAAAATTAAGATTAGGATAGTCATCAATAAGTTCTGAGAGTTTTCGACCAGTGTCAGCTGCTACCAAAAGTTTAGAGATAGATTCATTTAAACTTTGTTGTTCAGCAGCATTAACCTTGCGCCAATCATCTATCTTTTCAATAACTTGACGCTTAATTTCTTCTGCTTCTGCTTGTGAGGATGTACTTAAATTTCTATATCGTTCGCCGAGATCCTTTAGCTTGGAACTGATGATTACCCTTTCCCAATCCATTGGTCTTGGTGGTTTTTCCTGAATTCTTTTGGCTAAAAGTAGCATTTTTACTGTTAAACATCTTGCTGGCTGGGCAGTTTGAGCAACTATCCTTTTACTTTCATAATCAATTGTTTCCAGCTTGTTAAATACCTCAACGGCTGTATCATATTCTGCTTTCAAAGCATCGAGTGTTTGATCGACATCTGATGACTGGGAATTTTGCTGACTTTCTCCGGTGATAATGCTATTTACTTCTGTAGGAATTCCGAACTCAATACTGGTATCAGTTAGTAATTGATCGACAACTAAATTGTCATCTATAGGTAAATTATTCAGTTGGTAAATTTTCTTCACCGATGTAATAGCATCAGCGGCCCGATCGCGAAAATTCTCAGCAGTTACTCGCAGCATCGCTCGTTTTTCAGGCGTACAACCGCTGATGGTGAAACTGATAGTACAGGCTACTATCCAAAATTTCCATAATTTGAATTTCTGGATATGGGAAACTCTCATAGACATACTTAGCTGTGTCCAGATATAGTTATTACTTATTTACCACCATGAGATCATAAGTATGGAAATGATGAAAAAGCTAATTGCGGTCGAATTAAATCTTTATTTCCTAATAATCTGGAATTTTTAGTAACCGTAGAGTATCACGTAAAGCTTATATACTGATTAAATTAAACACTTGTTGTAACAGATGCTTTTTCGTATAAGCGCATAATTTACAAAAATTTTTATAATTGTGCTTTAATGGTGGGCGGCTTTTGTTCGTTTAAAATCTTCCTCACACACAACGCGATCGCTGATGCTACTCACACACAAAGAAAACATTGTAAAATTTAGCTGGCTTCTACCCAGCTTCTTAAGCTTGCTCCTGCTTGGTTCCACTGTTAAAGCTAATGGTGCGATGCCTGCGACGGGCGTAGCCATCGCAAATTGGCATTTTGATAGCAATCGTAATCATCTGGACTTCACCACAGATAAGAATGTTCAACCGAAGGTACAACTACTTACCAACCCGACTCGTTTGGTAATTGATTTGCCTGGAGTCACATTAGGATATCCGCAGACTAATCAAAGAGTGGGGCCAGTAATTCAAAATATTCGCATCGAGCAGTTTAACGCAGAAACTACCCGCATGGTGGTTACTTTAGCACCTGGTTACACTTTTGATTTAGCACAGGTGAAACTACAAGAGGAATCCCCCAATCATTGGTCTGTGCAGTTACCCAAGCCAATACAACTAACTGCAACCCAGCCGCAATATCTAGAGATAACTCCGAGTAATTCTCCAAGAGTGAATGATCATAGCACTCTCTTTGCTGGCGTGGTTCCGATGCATTCACCGATGAAAGCGCTGGAACCTCAAATTAAAACCTTGATGAGTCGCTATAGTTTTCTGAAAACAGGAATGTTTTTTCTAGATTTGGATACTGGGGATTATTTGGATATTGGAGGCGATCGCGTTTTCCCCGCTGCTAGTACAATCAAACTGCCAATACTCATCGCCTTTTTCCAAGATTTAGATGCTGGTAAAGTCAGCCTTCAGGAAAACCTGACCATGCGGCGTGACTTAGTTACTAATGGTTCTGGAAGTATGCAATATGAACGAGTTGGTAAAAAGTACACAGCTTTGGAAACCATCACTAAGATGATTACCATTAGCGATAATACCGCCACCAACATGATTATCGATCGCTTAGGTGGAGCGACGAAACTAAATCAGCGTTTCCGTAGTTGGGGACTGAAAGACACAGTAATTCGTCATCTTTTAGCTGACTTGAGAGGAACCAACACCACAAGTTCTCAAGATATGGCGCGGGTGCTAGCTTTGGTTGTGAACAACAAGCTAGTTTCTTTCCAGAGTCGAGAACAAGCCTTAGATATTCTGCGCCACACTACAATTCACACACTGCTTCCCGCAGGTTTGGGGAAAGGTGCTGTCATTGCCAACAAAACCGGAGATATCGGCTTTCTCATCGGCGACGCGGGATTTATTACTATGCCCAATGGTAAGCGTTACTTAGCTTCCATCTTCGTTACCCGTCCCTATAAAGACACCAGGGGGAGAGACTTTATTCGTCAAGTTTCCCAGCTTGTTTACAATTACCTGAATCAGACGAACCCGGTTGCTGCGGTTAATTCGCTTAATAGTGTTATGAGGTAGTAGTTCAAAATAGATATTGGTAGGGGCGCACAGATATCATTGGTGTGAATCAAAACCAGGCGTAAGCGCCATCGATAGATTGACGCTTACACCCAACAAATTTGGGCTTTAGCTCCTTAAGTTGACACCAATGACCAATGTTGTGCCCCTACTAATGGTGATTTCTGAATAATTTTCCCATATCAGAATATAAAATATAAAACTGTAACAAAAACTACAAAAATCCCTTTTTTTTAGAAAAAAGGGATAAGCTTAGGTACAGATGATATCCGGTTCGCAAAGATACCGTGATTAGGAGAAAATTTATGATTTCAAAATCCTCGTTGTTGGTGGAACCTGCTTCCCCAGCGCATATATGCCCATTTGACCAAGCCTGTAGCTACTTAGAAGCGGCAGCTAAAGAATTAAATTTAAATCAGGGTTTGTTGGAAATTCTCAGCCACCCGCGTAAGGTTGTTACGGTTTCCATACCCGTGAAACTAGATGATGGGGAAATACAAGTTCTCGCTGGACATCGGGTACAGCACTCTGATGTCTTAGGCCCATACAAGGGTGGAATTCGTTTCCATCCGGCTGTGACATTGCGTGAAGTATCCGCTCTAGCAATGCTGATGACCTGGAAATGTGCCTTGCTAGGTATTCCTTACGGTGGTGGCAAGGGTGGCATTGCTATAGATCCGAAACGCTACAGTGTTGGCGAATTAGAGCGAATCAGCCGTCGTTATATCAGCGAGTTGATTAAAGATATTGGGCCTTCCGTAGATATTCCTGCGCCAGATATGGGTACTTCTGCCCGTGAGATGGCTTGGATGATGGATACTTACTCTGTAAATATCGGTCATGCTGTACCAGGAGTTGTAACTGGGAAACCCCTTTCGATTGGTGGTTCTCTGGGAAGAGAAATGGCAACCGGACGCGGTGTGATGATTACCGTGCGTGAGGCACTAGCAGATCAAGGTAAATCCTTGGTAGGAGTACGAGTAGCTATTCAGGGTTTTGGTAACGTCGGCTGTGCCGCAGCAGAATTATTATATGAAGCAGGCGCGAAAATTATCGCTGTTTCAACGGGTGCTGGGGGAATATTTTCTGAAGTTGGTCTTGATATTCCAGCGTTGAAAGTCTACGTTGCTGAAAATCGTAAGAGTATTGCGGGTTTCCCCCAATCTGTACCAATTAGCAATGCAGATTTATTAACTTTACCCTGCGATGTCTTAATACCAGCGGCTTTAGAGAACCAAATCACTGAAGAAAATGTGAATCAGGTACAGGCACAGATTGTGGCAGAAGCAGCTAACGGCCCGGTTACTCTTGAGGCTAACTTGGCATTAGAGGCGCGGGGTGTGACAGTGCTACCGGATATTTTGGCGAATGCTGGCGGTGTAGTAGTCAGTTATTTAGAGTGGGTGCAGGGTCTTTCTTACGTATTTTGGGATGAGGAGCGCGTCAACCGCGAAATGGAGCATTTGATGGTACAAGCGTACCGTAAGGTGATTCATCAGTCGGAAGTGCGCCAAATTTCTTTAAGGTTAGCAGCTTACACTTTAGGAGTTGGTAGAGTGGCTCAGGCACTAACTGACAGGGGTCTTTATCCTTAATTGCTGACAGCGACAATTTATGAGGGAGAATAAATCATCAGTGGGCAAAATTTTAGGCGATCGCTCACTGATGATTTCTCTATAATTTGTTGTGAAAGCCAATACGATCAAAAACTAACCAGTATTTTTACGAGATATCCATAACATGAATATGTGGCTAGTAGTAGTTTTTATCTGTTTTGGTTGGATATTATCTTTATGTTTGCATGAGTTTGGTCATGCAATAGCAGCATATTGGGGTGGTGATACTTCTGTCAAAGATAAGGGGTATTTGACATTGAACCCACTCAAATATACTGAACCGAGTTTGAGTTTGATGATGCCGTTATTTTTTCTCCTCATTGGCGGTATTGCTCTACCTGGGGGAGCAGTTTATATTAATCACAGTCGATTACGCGATCGCAAATGGAAAAGTGCGGTTTCGGCTGCTGGCCCAATTGCCAATTTGATTCTAGCTTACCTGCTATCACTGCCTTTTCAATTTGGTTGGGATTCTTTAGCTCTCGAAAATCCAAATTCAGTTTTATTTGCTTTGATTACTGCCCTAACTTATATAATTTCCCTAAATATCTATGTCGTTTTGATTAATTTATTACCTATTCCTGGTCTTGATGGTTATGGAATTATCGAACCGTGGCTACCACAACCAATTCAACAGCAAATCAATAAGGTTGCTAAATATGGAATTTGGATATTGATTGGTTTGTTATGGTTTGCCAGACCTTTTAATCAATTTTTATGGAATTTCACTCATACAATTAGCGAATATCTTCATCTCCCAGAAAATTTAACTGTTTTTGCTAATGCAATATTTAGAGAGAATTCGCGGTATTTAGTTATCGGATTAGTTTTAGTTTTATGGATATTTAGAGATAAAAACCAAGAGTTACAAAAACAAGGTGATAAATTAGTCTCATCGCGACAATATGAGCAGGCGATCGCTTGCTATGACAAACTAATTAAAAATAAACCGAAAAATCCTGATGCTTGGTATTGGCGAGGTTACGCGCTTTATTCTTTAAACAAACATGATGAAGCGATCGCCTCCTACGATCAAGTAATTAAAATTCAACGATCAAGTAATTAAAATTCAACCAGATTACGTTAATGCTTGGTATTTACGCGGTTATTCCCTTTATTTTTTGCAAAGATATGTAGAAGCAGTTGATTCTTATAAAAAAGCTTTGGAAATTAAATCTGATGATTCAAAAATTTGGTACTATCAGGGCATTGCTCTTACAGATTTAGGACGCGATGAAGAAGCTTTAGCAGCATATAAACAAGTAAAAAGAAAGAATGCTTATTTTGTAAGCTTTCTGGCTATTTTGAATGGGTGGTTTATTTACGCCGTGCTGTACTAGATATAATATCAAATACCAGCCTCAGTCAATGCCCGACTCAACGTATCAACCAAACCTAAATTTTCCGCCCACTCTATAAGGTACGTATAGTCTAAACTTTGTGCTTGCAACTTGAGTATCCCCAATACATCACGCCACTGTTTTTCAGATTGACTACTTTGCCCCCACCACAACTTCTGTAAAATCGTATCTTCTGGCGAAGCCACCCAAAATTGAGGTATCCCATCTAAATCAGGCAATATGCGACGTGCCATCTGCGATACTGCAAATGGTGAACCATCACTGATGTAAAGGTCGGCATTAACTATGGTTTCGGTATGTGTGATGTTGAGCATTCGCTCGTATCCTCGCTTCAAATCTTCAACCGCTCCTTCTGGACAATAGTATCCCGCTGTTTCCAGTGTCGTCACTAACAAATCGATTTGGTCGGGTTGAACTGAAATCACCAAATCTAAATCGCGAGTCGAGCGAGGTTCCCCGTGAATTGAACTAGCAACACCTCCACTAACGTAATAAGGTATATTTATTGACTCAAAAAGCTGATGGAGTTCGCCTGCTAGCGAGATGGAATCTTGAATCCACATATTTTCATCAACATCAATTAACTGTAAGTTTGGAGAAAATTTTTCTGCCAACACAGCACGGGCAAATATACAACGAATTTCTTCCTGGGAAACACCGCGATGTCGTGATTTAATTCCTGCAAGGCAAAGTTTTTTTATCCCACGCTCATGAGCCACGAACATTTTTATCCGTTGTGCAAGTGAGAGTTTTCGCAACTGGGTAAACAGATAAATATCGGCATCGATGCTGGTATCGGCGGCTTGCGGTCGATAATTCAGTTTTGCACTTATCTGCGAGGATGCAGTTGCAGCATCAAAAATTATTAATCCTTGTTCTGCGGTCATACTACTCAAGTTGACGCGGGCTTAAATGCGATCGCCTAAATATTACTGTATTATTACAACCACAATCTAAATCAGAACGATAATAGTTTTTTCTTAGCGCAGCGTAAAGCCTTCTCTTCTCCTTCTCCTGTCGGAGACGCTGCGCGAACGAGAGGCAACGCCTTCGGTATGGCTTGTCTGCGACACGCTACGCGTAGCTTGCTTCTCCGTAGGAGTACGCTTAGAGCGAGTCCTCGTAACCTTACAGGGAAGCAAGCTACGCTTTTAGCGTCTCGTAGAGAGCGTCATTTTTAATTTTGAATTGTTAATGTGGTGTCTTTCTAGAATAGTTGATTGTTGTCACAACTGGCAGTAACTAATTTTAGTTATAAATTTGAAAAGGAGAATAATTAGTATCTAATTTTTATAGAAAAAATAATATTTTATACTTGAAGTTTTTACCAATTTAACCGATTTAGATAAAAGCACCTATGTCTAATGATAGAGACAAAAATTATTCCAAGCGATTGATGAAACCTAAATACAAACATGTATTAATAAAAGATATTACAAGCTATAAATTTGTGAATAATTGATTGTTGCTGAGGAGAAAAAATAATGGTTGTAGGTGTACATAAACGTGGTGTAGGTGTATTTTCTCATCGCCGGGATGTTGAGAATGCGCTACATGAATTGAAAAAAGTCGGCTTTGACATGAATAGAGTTTCTGTCATTACACAAGATGGAGACAGAGATGATATTGCTGGGGCTGAAGTGCGCGATCGCGTCGGTGATAAATCTGATGAAGGTGCTAAAGTCGGAGCAGCCACAGGCGGTGCTTTGGGCGGATTAACTGGCTTATTAGTTGGTCTTGGTACTTTGGCAATTCCTGGCATTGGGCCAATTATGTTAGCTGGGGCCGCAGCAACTACTCTAGCTACAACTCTTGCTGGTGCTGGTATTGGTGCAGTTGCCGGTAGTTTGCTTGGTGCATTAATTGGTTTAGGAATTCCCGAAGAACGAGCCAGAGTTTACGACGAGCGCGTGAGACGAGGACACTATTTAGTGATCCTCGATGGTACAGATGCAGAAATTCTGAGAGCAGAAGCAATTCTACATCAGCGGGGTGTGGAAGAGTTTGGCATTTTCGATAACCCAGATGTGGCAAATGTAGGCACTGATTATGTTACTCCTACACCAGCTTATAGTGGTGTCGCGAAACGTGCCATCGGGGTATTTTCACATCGTCGAGATGCAGAAGTAGCAATTGCAGAATTACGAGATGCGGGTTTTTCTTTAAATAGAGTCTCCATCATTGCCAAAGATACAAACGGTCATGGGATCGCTGGCGTAGATGTAGACAGAAGTGTTGGTACAGGTAATAAAGCAGACGATGGTGCAAAAGCTGGAGCAGCAACAGGTGGAGTAGTCGGTGGCTTGACTGGCTTATTAGTTGGTTTGGGGACTTTAGCGATTCCTGGAATCGGGCCCGTGCTTGCAGGTGGTGCAGTGGCAACAGCTTTGGCAACAACATTGGCTGGTGGTGCCATCGGTGCGGCCGCTGGGAGTATTGTTGGTGCGCTCGTTGGCTTGGGAATTCCTGAAGATAGAGCTAGAGTATATAGCGATCGCTTCCAAAGAGGCGACTACTTAGTAATTATCGATGGTACGGAAGCTGAAATCCACCAAGCTGAAGCAATTCTCAAACATCGAGGTATTGAAGAATTTGCTATCTATGATGCCACAGAGATTAGTGAACATCGCCCAGGTTTTGAACGAGTAACGCATAATAGCGATCGCACTAATTACTCAACAGAACTTCATAGAAACGATCCTGCCGTAGTTATTGTTGATCGTCGTGATGAAGCACTTTAACCCAAAGTATTTATCACTCAAACCAAGTCCACAAAATTACAGGAGCAAGAATTTGAAAATTTTGCTCCTGACTGCAAGAACTTGCTCCTCCTTTCTGCCGTAAATATCAACAAATTTCACCTTTCGATTGCGAATTAAATCTATGCAAAAGCTAACCCCTTTCTTAATTAGCACCCTCTTACTTTTTGGTGTTGCTGCTTGTGATAACGCTTCTAAAACAAGTGAATCTGCACCTAATAATCCTAATGAAGCTCCCCAAACACCAACCGTAAAAACTACAGAAGCTTCTCAAAAAGATGCAGAAAGTGAAGTTCGCAGAAGACAACTTAATTCTGATATTCGTGCCGGTGAACAGCGCAATAATGTCACTGGTGGTGATACAAAAAGAGCTAAAGGTACTTTGGCAAGTGAAGTCCGCTCTAAGTTAGAGGCTAATATACCCAAGGGTCAACTAACAGTTAATGCCACAGATGATGGAACTATCACTGTTGGAGGAACTGTCAATAATCAGAAGGAATTGGCTAAAATTGAAACTTTAGCTAAACAAATTAAAGGCGTCAAAATTGTAGTTGTTAAAGCAATTGTTAACCCACCAAAAAGCTAAGGCATCTAATATCAATTCTTCTGTATGAAGATGCACATAATAATACCCCCCTGTAGTCCCCCCAAGGCATCGGGGGGAAGGCGATAGTCGGGGGGTGAGTTATATTCAGCTTCACAAAGAAACGATATAACAACACATCTAAACTGAGTAGGCAGGCATAAATAAATTTAAATACTCTTGCTCAGTCTTAATGGTCAGTTATACTTATAACTGACCATTAAGAATTGACAACTGACGATTCTAAAATTATTATTTATTTACGATTAGTCAGTTATACAAACTCTTGTAATTTCCCCAAATAAAAACTATGGAAATCGAACAACAGCAACGAGAATCTATCAATGCTCCATTCTCACAAGGTACGCTAGCACTTGAAGGTACTGATACTGCAAACTTACCAAAGTTACCACCAGCATCTGAACCTGAATCTCAATGGCAACAAATTAGCAGACAAACTACTCAATTTTTGGAGCAACTGCCCCAATACTTAAGTAGCTTTTTTCAAGATTACAAGCAGCCTCTAATAACTGCTGCTTTAATTTTGGCAGCGATTGTTACAGCCAAGGTAGTACTAGCATTACTGGATGCAATCAATGATATTCCACTACTATCACCGCTCTTTGAGTTAGTTGGAATTGGTTACGCCACTTGGTTTATTTTCCGTTATCTACTGAAGGCTTCAACTCGGCAAGAATTGTCCGCTGAAATTCAATTCCTGAAAAATGAATTTGTGGGCGAATAAATTTCCTCACCATTGAACCAGTAGTATGTCAAGTAAGGGTATACATTTGTGTGCCCTTACACAGTATAAAATGATAATCGCTATAATTTGACTTAATATTATTATATTATTTTTTTTGATACCTCAAAAGATAGAGAACATAACATTATATTTAATTTTAAATCACTTCTAAAGATAGTAGTTCTGAGATTGAAAACAGCCTAATCTAGTTATTGAAGTTATTTAATAGATTCTTTAACGAGGACATAAATTATGCCTAATGAAGCAGTTAATAAAGGTATAGATTCATCCGATCGGGCTGAAGTAGATACTTACGATCGCGGTATCATCCCAGCGGAAACAGCCGCTCGCATGGAAAGAGAAGGAAATAAGTACAAAACGCTCCCCACAGAAGAAGGGGAGGCGGACGTGTCTACCAATGACCAAACCGATCCAGAGAGTATACGCACCACTGACGGCTATACTGTGGACAAAGAAGGTTTGTTGAACAATTATGCAGTTGAACCGGAAATATACTACGAAGAACCGGGCGATGCACGCCAACAAGCAGCAGCAGATAGGGCAGAACGTATTGAAGAACTTGGAGAAATTAATCAGGACGAAGAAGGCAAGTTAACAGAAAATAGTGACAATCGGGGTAGAGGGCCAGGAGTAATCTAATTAGGGATTTCCAAGGAATAAATTATCCATCTTGTAGCGTAAGAACACCTATCACACAAGAAAGTTAGGGATATTTTTTATCTATCAGTCCCCTAACAACCTGCTTTTTGCGGATGGAAGGAATTACACCTAAGAAAGCGAAATAGATGGTTTGTAGAGACGCAATGATTGCGTCTCTACTTTTATGTATTAGCTCAAGTTGCTACTTTATCGGCAATTACAAACAAATAATCTCCCTGATTGTTTTCATATTTATTGACAATTTCGGTGATGCGTCCTGTATTAATATCTGCTGCGAGCCTTTGACAACCGACGGCGATTTCATCAGCAGAAGCTAGCAAAGCAAACGTCGAAATTCCAGAGCGGACATTTTCATCTAAATATATTTCAGGACGATATTTACCACTGTATAAAAATAGGTCTTGTAAGTTTTCTGAAATAGAATAAGGTTTGATATCTACTGAATTAAAACCTGCCTCATCGAGAGCAACTCTGACCTTTTCTAAACTTGGCATCTGTTCGGTAGATTTATATATAGCCTCTGGAAAATATTCGACTAACCAATATTGGCTCATTTGCTCTGGTGTGGCAGTAAACAATACCAAATGACCACCCATCAACACACGGTAAATCTCCCGAAAAACAGGAGTTAGTGCAGCAAAATGATGTACTGCTAGAGTGCATAGCACACCTGAAAAAATCTCATTAGCATAAGGTAAAGCCTCAGCTTCGGCAACTTGCCAAGCTACAAAATTACTCTTATTCGCAGCAGCATCAATCATCTGCTTTGACTGGTCTATTCCGTGCCAAATACCACCATATTCTGCTAAAGCTAGAGTGTAATTCCCGGTGCCACATCCCACATCGAGATATGAGGAATTTGATTTGATTTGCAGGTGAACAGCTAATCGAGCAGCAATGTCAGGATCAGCCCGACGAGTCAAATCATAGCTTTTGCCAATTTGCTCATAAACAGCCATTTGTTTAAGTTTCTCACTAATTCTTCAAAGAGTGAATATATTATATAGAAATCGTATTTAATCTTTGAAAAATGCTACTCTTGGAGAGTATTGGTTTTTGAGGCTGGGTTAATTCTGCCATCAATTCTGTGACGGACGTAATTCGCTCAGTGTACCATTGGCTCCAGAGAAAATGAGACCATGTTCTATGTCCCCATGTGCAACCTTAGCCAGCGCTTGGAGAAGATAATAAGTTTTTCCAGTGTCTTGACACAGACAGCCCTCCAAACAATTGGCAATACATCTCTGTTCTAGCCCAATACGCTTGGCTTTGTGAAAAATTGTAGGTTGGGTGAAGCAAAGCGCAACCCAACAAAGCTAGGACTTACGCACAGGTAACGAAAAACGTAGACGCGGAGCGGCTTGCCGCACGCTACCACAGAGAACGCAAAGGCCACGGAGGAATGAGAGTTTGAGAGGGTTTTTGCGTAAGTCCTAAAAGCTATGAAAATGTTGGGCTACCCTGCGGGAAGCCGCTTCTCTACGTTCGCGCAGCGTGTCGCAGACAGACGCTCCGCGTAGCTTGCTTCTTTGCAGGAGTATGCGTCTACGTTCCTCAACCCAACACAACTTAAGATTTTTGGCGCTAACCCAAGCGTATTGTATCTAGCCTTGTTGATATTTCCTTAATTAACTAAATAACTGTGGAGTAATTTTAGCACTTGATAATCAAAGATAAATAAATTGCTTTCCTCACAAGTTCCTCAAATTCTTTTGTTATAAAGATAAATATGAGGCGAAAACTTTTAAGAAATTTGAAATTCAAAAGTTGCTAAACATAGTTGAGGGATTGATCTTTCTTGACAATGCAGCATCTGTAAACCCGAAACAGTAAAGACCAATTACCAATAAAATCGGAGGTCTATTATGATGTTTAAAAAGATTCTAGTTGCATTAGATCGCTCAGAAGTAGGGCAACAGGTTTTTGATGAAGCGTTGGGTTTAGCAAAGTTAACACAAGCTAGTTTAATGCTACTGCACGCCCTAGCTATCTAATTGGTATACAAAGCAGGTAAGCTGATATTACACCTACCATCGGTAAAAAATTAGTGATAGTAAAGTTGCCTCGCCATCG
>NZ_JBALDZ010000083.1:0-3720 GCF_036917155.1 Nostoc sp.
ACTATTGGCTCTCTCAAAATAAAGAAGATTTGCTCCTTCACAATTATTTTGATATCCGAGAAGCTGATTATCGCCGTTGGGGAGTTGGTAGCCAGACAGTATTTCTTGATGGCTGGATACGGCGGGCTGAATCACTCAAGAATTATCTAAAAGTTCAATAAAAAAACGAATGCCCCTCAACAAGAGCATTCGTTTTATTGAGTAATTGATTTGCGAGATTATGTCTTAGTCTAATAGTCGTTCGGGTTGACCGTTGCAGGGAGTGGAAAATCAAGATCGATTGTGTAAGAATCGCGCTTGAAATACAAGATGTTTCCATCAACGTCAGCGCGGGTAATCAATGCTGGCGATGAACTTGATACAGCTACTTGCTGACTGATTCTCGGGTCAGAATCCTCCCCACCGTCTCTATTATCCGTGTTCAGCCCCAATGATTCAGCCTGAACAATCAAGGCGGTAAGTACAGATTCGCCATCGTTTTCGTCACTGGCGGTGAATCCAGTGTTTTGAGCTAAGTCAGCTTTTGCGATCGTGATTGAATCGCCATCTTGTACGGCGTTATCACCGAAGATTTGTTGAAGTGTGAAATTAGACATTCTGGCTGTACCACTGAAGACGAGTCAATTTTATACACACTTTTCTCTTTCGTCAGCAGTAAAACTCCCTGGGGATTCAGTATATGGCACTCGTCCTATTCCTGTACCCAATCCAGGACAGGCAATGGTGTTAATTTTTTGCCTAGCCTGTTGGTTATGGTGGCGAACTGCTAACAGCATAGCCCACATCGCGATATAAGGAATATCTGTCCCAGTAATAATCATGGGAACTCGCATCGTAGGGGTGTGAGCCAAAAAAGGATGCTTGTGATGACCTGTTTCCACAATCAATGATGTTCCTACAGGCTGTTCACCCAAATAATCTTCAAGAATGCGCTGCTGGACTCTTGCCATTAAGGAATGACCGAAAAAACGGATAATTGCCGCATCTATGCCACCATCCATCATTCCGAAAGAGTTAGCAGGGCTAACCATACAATCAAAATCTGGCAACCACTCGAAATAGTCATTCACTATTTCTACATTGGGTAAATAATTAAAATGCTGTTGAAAGGCTGCACACAACAAAGAGTCGGGAGCTACCAATATCAATTTCAAGCTTTTATTTCCTCCGCTTGAAACCTATTTTAAACGTCAGCTAGGGCAACCATCAACGGTTTTTCTGTATTATTAGCCTTTTCTTTTTTGCATACTACATATATAATACAAAATATATCACTACTCAGTTGGTGACTGTTTGTCGCTTGAACAAAAGGAAATTTTATGATTCCCCGAACACGCATCCGAAATATTGGTATCTCTGCCCACATCGACTCTGGTAAAACTACGCTGTCAGAGCGAATTCTCTTCTACACAGGCAGAATCCACGCTATTGAGGAAGTGCGGGGAGGCGGTAAGGGTGCAACGATGGATTTTATGCCAGAGGAAAAGCTGCATGGTATAACCATCACTTCTGCTGCTACTACCTGTCAATGGCATGATACCCAAATTAATCTGATTGATACACCTGGACACGTAGATTTCACAATTGAAGTAGAACGCGCTCTACGAGTATTAGATGGGGCAGTGATGGTGCTGTGTGCTGTGGCGGGTGTGCAGTCCCAATCTATTACAGTGGATCGGCAAATGAAGCGCTACCGTGTGCCGCGTTTGGCGTTCATCAATAAGATGGATCGGACAGGGGCAGATCCATTGCGTGTAGTACAGGGAATACGCGATCGCTTACAACTAAATGCGGTATTGCTCCAGTATCCTATCGGCAGTGAAGACCAATTCCAGGGAGTGATTGACCTGGTGGAAATGACCGCCGACTACTTTGAGGGCGAAAACGGGGAAAACTTGGTGAAAAAGGCAATTCCCGAACCTCTTAGGGATGAGGCGCAACAGGCACGCGATCAGCTGCTAGATACTTTGTCGCTGTTCTCAGAACCGATGACTGAGATGTTACTGGCGGGTGAGGAGATTCCCAAAGAATTAATTTGGCAAACCATCCGACAGGCAACCTTGAGCCTCGAATTCACGCCTGTACTGTTGGGTTCGGCATTCAAAAATAAAGGAGTGCAAAACTTATTAGACGCAGTTGCGCTCTATCTACCATCTCCCGTAGATAGGGAAGTCAAGGGACTAGGGACTGGGGATTGGGGACTGGGAACTAGGACAAGCAATTCCCAATCCCCAGTACCCAGTACCCAATCCCTAATCACTCTCTCCCCTGACCCCGATGCTTCCTTGGTGGCATTGGCATTTAAACTCACCGTCGAGTCCTTTGGACAGTTGACCTATACCCGGATTTACTCTGGGACGCTCAAACCCGGCGATACCGTCTACAACTCGCGGACTGAACAGCGAGTGCAAATCGGTCGCTTGGTGAGAATGCACGCCAATAAGCGAGAAGAGCTAAAAGTTGCCGTGGCTGGGGATATTGTGGCTCTGTTGGGTGTGGATTGCGCTTCTGGTGATACATTCTGTTCTGGGGAACCACTGGTATCTCTAGAGAAGATGTTTGTACCGGAACCAGTAATTACGCTGGCGATTACGCCCAAGAAACAGGAAGATAGCGATCGCCTTTCCAAGGCACTCAATCGCTTTCAAAGGGAAGATCCCACCTTCCGATTGAGCATTGACCCCGAATCAGGAGCAACTCTGATTTCTGGGATGGGCGAACTCCATTTGGAAATTTACCTCGAACGCATCCAACGGGAATATAACGCCGAGGTTTTCGTTGGTACTCCTGCGGTGGCGTACCGCGAAACCATTGGACAACAAGCTACCTTTGACTACCGATTCAAGAAACAGTCAGGCGGCCCTGGTCAATACGCCCATATTACTGGGTGGATTGAACCCACAGAAGAGCCGTTTGTCTTTGAAAATCGGGTGGTTGGGGGTGCGATTCCCAAAGAATATATCCCGGCGTGTGAGAAGGGTTTCCGTGAGGCGATGCAATCAGGAAAGCTGCAAGGCTATCCGGTAATTGGGGTGAAAGTCGTTTTGGATGGTGGTTCTTATCACCCAATTGACTCTTCAGAATTGGCTTTCCGGTCAGCATCCCATCAAGCAATTGAAGGTGCGATCGCTAAAGCAAAACCCTACATCCTCGAACCCATTATGCTTGTAGAGGTGGAAACACCCAACGATTTTATGGGAAGGGTTCAAGGTGACTTATCCTCTCGTCGGGGTTTGTTGTTGGGTTCCGAGACAATGCAGGGATACACGGTGATTCGAGCGGAAGTACCGCTAGCGCGAATGTTTGGGTATTCTACAGAATTGCGATCGCTTACTTCTGGTATGGCTACTTTTTCAATGGAATTTGCCTGCTATCGCCAGTCTTGAATCCACATTAGCAATTAGCACCGCTCCAGGTTGTCTGATTATAAAAGACAACCTGGAGCTTAATTCAGTCACTTAATTGATTCTGACTCCTGAATTCTTCTTTATTTCTTGGGGTCTTCAGAATCGACACAGGTATTCCCGAATGCTGGATTTAATAAACCAATTACTTCTTTTGTTATGTTCTCTCGGGGTTTTTCGCTCTTTTTCTGACGAAGATGGAAGTGCATTACTGACATAAATTGACATCCACCCCCGCCATTTATGGCGGGGATTCTAAGAAGTTGCCTTCTGAGGTTTTCTGCTTCTACGAGTCGGCTTGCTTGGAGGATTTGCA
>NZ_JBALDZ010000084.1:0-14400 GCF_036917155.1 Nostoc sp.
AAGGAAATTATAGTACGCAACGTGTAAAATTTAACTCTAATCCCTATGGTGAAGTTTTCGTTACATAGTTATAAATTTTTTCGCCTACCTACTTACGTGATTATTTACAGTCACCCAATGTAAGCGATCGCACTTTCGGGAAACTTTCGAGGCGATCGCTTTCAGAGGTTATTTTTATATAGCGATCGCGCTCCGCAAAAGGATAATAAAATATATGCTGAGATTTCTGAGACGACGAGAGTTAGGATCAGAAGGTAGTCTGTGGAACACATGCTAACTATATGACATCCACATCGCGTGTTGTTCATAGCGACCCCGATATATTGGGGGGAACTCCTGTTTTTGTTGGTACTCGTGTGCCGATAAAAACCTTGCTTGATTATCTAGAAGCGGGTGACTCACTGGATGAGTTTTTAGATCATTTTCCTAGTGTCAGCCGTGAGCAAGCGATCGCCGCTCTCGAATTAGCAAAGGAAATGCTGACCGCCTATGCGAATTCTGCTTGATGAGTGTGTTCCACGACCCTTAAGGCGTGAACTCACTGATTATGAGGTACGCACAGTTGTGGAAATGGGATGGTCAGGAAAAAAGAATGGTGAACTTTTGCAACTAATGATCCAGGAGAGTTTCACGATTCTCCTCACAACAGACCAAAACTTGCGATATCAGCAAAATTTGCAACAGGCTGGAGTTGCGGTTGTTGTTCTAGTAGCATCTAGTAATCGCCTACCTGATTTGCTTCCATTGATACCCAGTGTTCGCAGTGTCTTAGCAACAATCGCTCCGGGTGTGGTTGTTGAAATAGCAGATTTTTGACGCGAGCTTCATGCAACAACTCTATTCTTTGTGATGATGAAACCGAATTCCTAAAAAGATGTCATAAACAAACTCAAAAAAGTCCTTTTTCTGCAACAATCCTGAAGTTTGATAACATCCTTTTTCATCTAACAGGGGCTTCATGACATAGTATGCAGGCTGGTAATTATACCAAGGAATAGAAGGCCACAAATGATGAATTAAGTGGTAATTCTGTCCCATAATTAGGATATTGAGAACTGGGTTAGGGTAAACGCGAGCATTTTTCCAGCGATCGCGCTCGGCAAAAGGACGATGGGGTAAATAATCAAAAAATAATCCCAGTGCTATCCCCACCACAAAAGCCGGTATAAACCAAAAATTGAGAATATAACCCAAAAAGTGGTATTGCACTGATATATAAACAATTGCGCCGATAATTAAACGGCTGATGAACCATTCTAATAGCTCATATTTACGCCACAATCGCCGTTGAAAGAAAAATACCTCATGGTACAAAAACCGCACTGCAATTAGCCATAGCGGCCCACCCGTAGAGACATAATGATCTGGGTCGTCTTTGGGATGGTTGACATGACGATGATGCTGTAAATGTACCCGCGTAAATACTGGAAAAGCAAAAGCTAGCATCAAAGCGCTACCATGCCCTAAAACCGCATTCATCACCCGGTTACGATGGGCAGATTGGTGACAAGCGTCATGAATTACCGTCCCAGCACAATGCAAGGCAATGGTGTTAACGCTAAAGCACAGCCAATGCGGCCATTCCCAAAGCCAGTAACCAAAATTGGATAACACCAACATTACCACAGCTACGGAAAACAGCAGCTGCGTGGGATTGAAATCACCAGGAGGCGCTAAAAATTCCTTGGGTGGGATTGTCAGTGGCTTTTGTGCCTCCGATGCGATCATCTCTAACATTGACTCCTTCTCGATCAAACATTACCGAAGAAGAATTCAGAATTCAGGAGCCAGAATCCATTCTGGATTCTGTGCGACTGGATGGAGAATCAAGGTTTAGAGCAAGCGATTTTAAACGCGCGTGTTCGGTCTTAGCGTCTCCCCTTGGGAGAAGAAAAAATTCTTTCCATGACTGAAACCCCTGACTTTAGGCATGGGGTATTCTGAATTCTGAATTCTGACTCCTTCTCATGAATATACGATCAATATTAGTGAATAATAAAGATTGACAAAGTTTTGTATAGCAAGATTTATCCGCAGCTTTGCATATCGGCAGATGAATAACGCTATGATTCCAGACGAGGACTAGTCTTTACTGATAAGTGGGGTATGACAATCGGCAAAAAGTTTATGGGATAAACTCCTTCGTGGGGAGGATGGATACAAAAATTGATGTAGTATATCCCACAGCCCCCACTCTCCCATAAATCCTCTCTAACTGCTTATATCTATCTATTGATATAGCAGTGACTGAAAAGGAGATGCCACTTAAGTTACGATGACTTCCCAGATAGCTCCCTAACTTCAGCCCCTATGCAATTAAGAGATTCTCTGCGCCGGACAAAAATTGTCGCTACTATTGGCCCCGCCACTAGCAGTCCTGAAATGCTCAAGGCGATTATTGAAGCGGGAGCCACGACGCTACGGCTAAACTTCTCCCACGGAACTCATGCCGACCATCAGCGTAGTATTCGCTTAATTCGGCAAACCGCTTTTGAATTAAATCAGCCCGTGGCTATTCTCCAAGACTTGCAGGGCCCAAAAATTCGCTTGGGAAAGTTTGACAACGGGTCTATAGTTTTGGCAAAAGGCGATCGCTTCACCTTGACAAATCGTCCGGTGGTAGGTACTCAAGAAATTAGCTGTGTCACCTACGATTATTTAGCCGAAGAAGTCCCAGTTGGGGCAAAAATCCTCCTCGATGATGGACGAGTAGAAATGGTTGTAGAGGAAATTAACCGAGATAAAGGTGATTTGCATTGTCGCATCACCGTGCCTGGTAAACTTTCTAACAACAAAGGCGTAAACTTTCCTGGCGTTTACCTGTCAATTAAGGCAATGACCGACAAAGACCGAGAGGATCTGATGTTTGGTCTAGATCAGGGTGTCGATTGGGTGGCACTTTCCTTTGTCCGCAATCCCCAGGACATGATCGAAATTAAAGAACTAATTTCCAGCACAGGCAAGCAAGTGCCAGTAATTGCCAAAATTGAAAAGCACGAGGCCATTGAACAAATGGAGGCGGTTCTGGCTTTGTGTGATGGCGTCATGGTTGCCAGAGGCGATTTAGGGGTGGAATTGCCAGCGGAAGATGTTCCCGTACTGCAAAAGCGGCTAATTGCGACAGCAAATCGCTTGGGAATTCCCATCATTACCGCTACTCAGATGTTAGATAGCATGGTGAGCAATCCCCGTCCTACTCGCGCTGAAGTATCGGATGTGGCAAATGCGATTTTAGATGGCACAGACGCGGTGATGCTCTCCAACGAAACTGCTGTGGGTAGCTTCCCTGTAGAAGCAGTGGCGACGATGGCGCGAATTGCCGAACGTATGGAGCAGGAAGAAGCGCAACACTTAAACTTACGTTCTTCCAGAGATGCTCGGCGCTCCATTCCCAATGCGATTAGTCAAGCTGTCGGTCAAATTGCTGAACAATTAGGTGCAGCGGCAATCATGACCCTAACGCAAACGGGGGCAACAGCTCGCAATGTCTCTAAGTTTCGTCCTCATACACCAATTTTGGCAGTGACACCCCATGTAAATGTGGCGCGGCAGCTACAGATGGTGTGGGGAGTAAAACCGCTGTTGGTGCTAGGATTGCCTTCCACTGGTCAGACATTTCAAGCTGCGATTAACGTGGCTCAGGAACTTAAGTTACTGTCCCAGGGAGACTTAGTAGTGATGACTGCTGGTACACTCCAGGGGATTTCTGGCTCTACAGATTTGATTAAGGTAGAAGTGGTGACGGCGGTACTAGGTCACGGAATTGGACTGGGACAAGGTTCAGTAAGTGGTCGCGCACGGGTGGCTAGTACTGGCATGGATGTGAGTAACTTTAATCCTGGAGACATATTGGTTGCACCCCGCACTAGTGCCGATTTTGTCGAGGCAATTCGGAAAGCTGCCGGGATTATTACCGAAGATGAAAGTCTCACAAGTCACGCGGCAGTAATTGGCTTGCGTCTCGGTGTACCAGTGATTGTCGGCGTGAAGCAGGCAACGCAGGTGATTCGCGATGGGGCGATTATAACGCTGGATCTGCAACGGGGTTTGATTTACTCTGGGGCGGTGAGGACGGCTTAGGATTGGGGACTGGGGATTGGGGAGTTAGGAGTTAGGAGTTATAAGAATTCTTTCCTCAATATCCAATTCCCAATACCCAATTCCCAATTCTCAATGCCCTTTATCAAATAGTTGCGATCGCAGTCTTAAGCCATCCAGCAAAGTTTTGCTGTTGTCTGGAGTTAGGATGTTCAACAGGTTTTAGCTGATATTTAGTTGGACGTGGTGACGTGAGGGTGATGGAATAGGTACGCAGTTCGTCTTGGTGGAATACTGCGACTTGAATGGTATCCCTTGGTTGGTAATCTTTCAGGCGATCGCTTAAGCCACCCGCCGCTAGCTTAATTCCATCAATTGCTAACAACTCATCACCTGCATCAATTTCACCTACTTGTGCAGGTGAAGCAGTCTCTACAAACTTAATAATCTCTCGCCCATTCTCTGTATTTATTCTCACACCCAAGTAAGGTTCTTCTTGCTGTTCAGCTACCAACTGCAAGCCAAAGGGTTCTAAATACTCATGTAAGGGTAAATCGTCAGTGCCATCAATGTAGCGTTTAAAGAAATCAGTCAAATCGATGCTGGCAACAGATTCTATAACTTCCTGCAACTCTTGTGGGGTATAGCCAATTTCATCTTGTCCAAATTGCTGCCACATTTTCAGCATCACGTCATCGAGGGAACGCTGATTGTTGTGAGTCGAGCGAATCAGTAAATCCAGCAATAACGATATCATTTCTCCTTTTAAATAGTAGGAAATTTGGGAATTACCGCTATTGGCATCGGGACGATAGAGTTTTATCCAGGCATCAAAACTCGACTCGGAAACGGGTTGTACCTTACGCCCTGGTGTTGTTTCATATCTAGTAATTTCCTTACTCAAGTGATTCAAATACGATTTAGCATCATAAATTCCTGCCCGTAAAGGAATTAACAAGTCATAGTAACTAGTAGTACCTTCACAAAACCACAATGATGGTGTGTAATTTTCTTGGTCGTAATCAAAAACCTCTAATGCTTTGGGGCGAATTCGCTTGACATTCCACAAGTGAAAGAACTCGTGTGCAACTAATTGCAGAAAGCGATCGTACTTATCCTGAATACGAAACCCAAAACGCTGGTAAATTAACGAGCAAGAATTTTTATGCTCCAAACCACCAAAAGCTTGGCTAAATAAATGTAGCAGAAACACGTATCTGTCATAAGGTAAACCGCCAAACATCTGCGCTTCTACCTGAATAATTTTTTGGATATCAGCAATCAATTGCTGAACTTGGTAATTACCTTGCCCCCAGATTGCCAATTTATGGGGTTTTCCCAAAGCCTCAAATTTATACAATTGGTGGCTACCAATCTCAAAGGGAGTATCCACCAGAGTATCAAAATCGCCAGCCAAGAAAGTATTTGTTTCTTCAGCAATGGGTGGTAAGGCAGTAGTTACCTGCCATTCTGGGTGTGGTGGTACGACAGTAACGCGAATGGGTTGCTTATCCCAGCTTGGTATTCTAAAAAATAGTGCCGCACCGTTGAAATAACCGTGGGTGGTATCGAGGTGATTTGTCCGTACCGATAGCTCATTTGCAAAAACGCGGTAACGTACAGTTAATTCTGAAATACCTGTTTTGTCTACCTGCCAGTGGTTTTTACTAATCTTTCGCCAAGATAAAGGTTTATCCTCTGCAAAAGCCACAAAATCCTGTAAGTTCTTGGCGTATTCCCGAACTAAGTAGGAACCGGGTGTCCACACTGGCAGTTTTAAATCAAGAATCGGTGAGGGATAATCCGTCAGGTGTAAAGTCACCTCAAAAAGATGGGTTTCTGGTTGGGACATTGCCACTAGGTAATGAATCGTTGGCCCGGTTTCCTGAACGTAGGTGTTGGGACGAGTTGCTGTTGCTTCAGTCATCTTGTGTGCTGAGTTAATAGTAGATGGGTAATTTTTCCCATCATGACAAATTTACCGAAGAAGAATTCAGAATTCAGAATTCAGTAGCCCCAATTTTCTGAAAGCCAGTTTCAATTTCTGAAACCAGCCTGACAAATGCTTTAGAAAAGGCTAGGTTAAGTGTTAATCACAAGCCGCATCCCAGCAGCGATGGTAAAAGAATTAGCAATTTGTACCCGTGGACTAACTAAGCAATTTGACCGACACGTTGCTGTCAATGATGTTGATTTAGAGATTCAGGCGGGGGAAGTATATGGACTGATTGGCCCGAATGGTGCGGGTAAAACAACTCTCATCCGCATGTTGGCGACTGCTGAGGAACCAACTACAGGTGAGATTTATATTAATGGCGATCGCCTACTCCGTGACAAGAGTAACCCCAAACTCAAGCGTCGTCTAGGCTACTTACCCGATGACTATCCACTATATGAGGATTTGACAGTCTGGGATTACCTAGATTATTTTGCGCGTCTGTATTATTTGCAAGAACCACGCCGTACTCAACGTTTACATGAAGTTTTAGAACTAATCCAACTTGGAAATAAACGTAACAGTCAGATTTCCACTCTATCGCGAGGGATGAAACAGCGCTTAAGTTTAGCGCGAACTATTATCCATGAACCAATTTTACTATTACTAGATGAGCCTGTTTCTGGGCTTGACCCCATTGCTAGGATGCACTTTCGCGAAATCATTAAGGCTTTGCAAGAAGCTGGGATGACTGTCATCATCTCTTCCCACGTTCTTAGTGATTTAGCAGAACTCTGTACTTCTGTAGGAATCATGGAATTTGGCTTCTTAGTAGAAAGTACTTCCCTACAGCAACTTTATCAGCGTCTTGCTCATCAGCAAATTGTGTTATCAACTCTGGGGAATCTAGAGACACTTTTGAGCGAACTTAAACATCATCCTTTGGTAGAAGAGTGGGAGGTGATATCAGGAAAAAACAGTGTGCGGGTGAATTTTTCGGGCAAAGATGAAGATAGTGCTGAGTTGTTGCGATCGCTCATCAAAGCAGGCATTCCTTTGACTGATTTCCACTGCATACAAGAAGATTTAGAAAGTATTTTCTTAAAATTAGGTCACAAACAAGCATCTTGATACGTCAATAAATATCACTCCCCATTTTTGGAGATTTTTTTCTATGATGCCCAATTTAATAGACAGAATCGGTGATTGGAATCCGCAACTATTGCGGGAACTGAAAGGACGGCTGAAATTTTTTAATGTAGCGATCGCAGTTACAGTATCCTTAGTACTACAATGGTTACTTTTTTCATATCAGTTACGGGAATTTGCCGATGATAATTGGTGGCGAGAGCATTGGGAACATACATTCCTGACGCTGAGTGTAATTTTTATATTTACACTATTAGTTGCCGGAACTTATTTGCTAATCAACGATTTAGCCAAAGAAGAAACTCGCGGTACACTGAATTTCATCCGTCTCAGTCCCCAATCAGAAACAAGTATATTGACTGGCAAGTTGCTAGGAGTTCCGAGTTTAATTTATCTGTTCATTTTAGTAGCACTTCCTTTACATTTGTGGGCTGGGCTTTCTGCCCAAATTGCCTTTAATTACATTTTGAGTTACTACGCAATCGTTGCTGCTAGCTGTATTTTCTTCTACAGTGCTGCACTACTATTTGGTTTATTTAGCCGTTCCTTTAGCGGTTTTCAGCCTTGGCTAGGTAGTGGTCTACTTTTGCTTTTTTTGTTTATAACAATGGTGGTGGCATCGTCTGACAACAGAACTTTAAATAATTCAACTGCTTGGTTTAGACTGTTTAATCCCTGGGATGTAACAAATTATCTATTTCCTAACTTGTTTCATCTATCCGATGGTTCTCCCCTGACAAACTTGCAGTTTTTCTATTTACCATTAGGGACAAGTGTTGTTAGTGTTGTTGGTTTCCATTTGCTGAACTTTGGATTATGCAGTTATGGTATTTTCCAAGCTCTTAAACGTTGCTTCCGTAATCCTCAAGCGTCAATAATCAGCAAGGAACAAAGTTATCTTCTAGTAGCATTTTGCCAGTTGATGATGTGGGGATTTAGCGTTCAAATTAGTCTAAATAATGAAAGATGGGATGAACGGGTTGCGGGAAATCTCGTTTTGCTGGCAGTGTACAACTCCCTCTTGATTTTAAGTTTAATTGTCGTTCTTTCCCCTCATCGTCAAGATGTACAAGATTGGGCAAGATATCGATATCAGGGAGTTTCTAGCCGCAAAAACTTATGGCAGGATCTAATTTCGGCTGAAAAAAGCCCTGCACTCGTAGCGATCGTTATTAATCTGACAATTGTTACTATCCCCTGGCTAGTTTGGATTTCACTTACATCTGTTTTTGATGCAAACGATGGCCAAACTTGGCTGAGTAACGATATTGACAGGTTTAAAGTACTTTTAGCGATAGGTTTGTCTATCAGCTTAATGATGATTTCTGCTACCATCGCCCAATTAATACTTTTGCTAAAAACTCCCAAGCGTTCTTTCTGGGCAGTTGGAACTTTAAGTACAGCAATGTTTCTACCACCGATGATTCTACAATTTATCGACATCTCCCCATCGAAATATCCTACTGTCTGGTTATTTTCAACTTTTCCTTGGGCAGCTATAGAATACTCTGGGGTGACAACAATTTTCATGGCATTCCTAGCTGAGTTGAGTGTTCTAGCATTGTTAAACTTCCAGTTGGCAAGGCGCGTGAGATTGGTAGGGGAATCTGCTACGAAAGCATTGTTGGTAGGACGTTAAATTAGATCCCCGACTTCGCGAAAGTTGTCGGGGATCTAACATCGTTAAAATTTAATAATTATGTTAAATATCCCTAATCAAGACTTACGCCGCAAAGCCATTCAGTTTTTAGAACAAAGTCCCCCGCAGCGTCTACAAGTTCTTAAACAGATGGGCATAGCTCGTTATCATTTTTTAACTAAATTGAAGAAGAATTCAGAAGTCAGAATTCAGGAGCGGAGCCGGAGACGCTCCGCCTCCGGTCAGCAATCTTGACGCTCGATAGCGACGCGCAAAGCGAATCCTTGAGAAGACGGTAATGAAAACACAAAAAATTATAAGATGATTAAATTAAAATTGACTGGATAAGTTAATGAGTATTAAGTTACCCCAAAAATTGATGTTGCTGGGTTCAGGAGAACTAGGCAAAGAATTTGCGATCGCAGCTCAACGTCTTGGTAATTATGTGATTGCTGTTGACCGCTACACCAATGCTCCGGCGATGCAGGTTGCTGATGCTTATGAAGTTATTTCTATGCTCAGTGCTGATGATTTAGAAGCTGTAGTGACAAAACATCAGCCAGACATAATTATACCAGAAATTGAAGCAATTAGAACACAAAAACTGCTCGAATTTGAACAGCGGGGCATTACAGTTATACCAACTGCCGCTGCTACTAACTATACAATGAATCGCGATAGAATTCGGGAACTGGCACATCGACAATTGGGCATCAGAACGGCTAAATATGGTTATGCAACAACTCTAGAAGAATTAATTGCAGTTTCAGATAAAATTGGCTTTCCCAATGTTGTTAAACCTGTGATGTCATCCTCTGGGAAAGGTCAGTCTGTAGTGCCGGATCGGAGTGAGGTTAAGAAAGCTTGGAATTATGCGATCGCTAATTCTAGAGGTGACAGTCAAAAGGTCATCGTTGAAGAATTTATTAACTTTGAAATCGAAATAACTTTACTGACCATTAAACAGTGGAATGCACCAACAATTTTCTGTTCTCCTATTGGTCATCGCCAAGAACGAGGAGATTATCAAGAATCGTGGCAACCCGCAGAAATTTCTGAAGACAAGATATTAAAAGCTCAAGAAATAGCCATAAAAGTTACTGATGCTTTAGGAGGAACCGGAATTTTTGGCGTTGAGTTTTTCATTACCAAAGAAGAAGTGATTTTTTCGGAACTTTCTCCCAGACCTCATGATACGGGAATGGTGACATTAATATCACAAAATCTCAATGAATTTGAACTCCATCTGCGAGCTATTTTAGACTTGCCAATTCCTCATATAGAACAGCTAGGAGCCTCAGCTAGTGCGGTAATTTTAGCTTCAGAGAAATCTGATTCTATTGCTTTTAGTGGTGTCGCCGATGCCTTGTCAGAAAAAGATGTAGATATTAAATTATTTGGTAAACCTAATGCTCATCCATATCGACGAATGGGCGTAGCTTTGGCGAAGGGTGTAAATGTCCAAGAGGCTAGGGAAAAGGCTACTAGAGCCGCAAGTAAAATCACAATTATTTAATTACTGTAGGGGCACAGCATTGTTAAGAAGTAAAAAGTAAAAAGTAAAAAGATACTCCCCGTAAATAAATGATGTTGTTGGCGAATTGATAGGGGTTTAACCCATCATGAATTGACCAACAACATCATTTATTTAGTTGCTCTGTTACCATTTTTCTTTTTCTTTATGAGTGCCTTTTTACTTTTTACTTTTGCCTTGTTCGGTCAACTTAGCTAGGGCGATCGCGGCATTCTGTCCCCCAAAGCCAAAACTCAAACATAATACCTGCTGAATTTTACTTAGGCGTGCGGCTGTAACAATAGCTAAATCAAACTCTGGCTGTTTCGAGCCTACACAAGGCGGTAATATTTGATGCTTTAATGCCATAAGAGAAAAAGCTACACCTAAAGCTCCAGATGCTCCTAATGTATGACCTGTGCTTCCCTTGGTGGAACTAACTGCCACTCCTTGGGGAAAAATACGCTGGATTACCATACTCTCCATTTGGTCATTTAGCTGCGTAGCTGTGCCATGAGCATGAATGTAATCGATATCGCTTGGTGATAGACAACTACGTTCTAGACATTGTTTGATAGCTGCGATCGCACTTTTCCCTTTCGGTTCTGGTGAATTACTATGATATGCATCGTTGGTTAAGCCAAAACCGAGAATTTCGCCATACACTTTTGCTTGACGCTGCTTGGCAAACTCTGCTGATTCTAAGACAAACACAGCTGCGCCTTCACCCAACACTAAGCCTTCCCGATGCAAATCAAAGGGATAAGCCCCAGTTTTCGCCAAAGCACCCATCTGCTGAAACCCAGCTAAAGTTAAGGGTGTAATCGGTGCTTCCACTGCGCCTGCGATCGCTTGTTGACATTGCCCAGTTTGTATAAGCATAGCTGCTTGGGCAATAGACCAAATTCCAGTTGCACAAGCTGCCATTGGTGCTAAAACTATTCCTGATGCACCGATTTGTCGCGCAGTTGCGATCGCATTTATATGAGGTAATGTCTCTAGCCAATTTCCAAAAGAGGATACGGGAAAATTTTCTGCGTCATGATGCATTTGCCGCGCCAACTTTTCCCAAGACGCTTGATAAGAGCGACTCGATCCAATAACTACAGCACAATCAGCTAAAGGTGTAACTAACCCAGAATCTTGCAAAGCAGAAGCAACAATCATCCGAGTTAACATTGTCAACTCAGATGGCTGTTGACCAATCAAACCTAGAGGAAGTAGTCTAAGTTCTGGAAATGGTTGATTTAACCGAATTCCAGATTTACCTGCGATTAAATTTCGCCAACTATCCTCTAAGCTTCCACCCAAGGCGGAAACTAAACCAATACCAGTGATATAAACCTTAACCAATTCGCAATTTTGGGGGATGAGGGGGATGAGGAAGAAAATAATCGTTTGTTTGCTCCCCCTACTCCCTCATCTCACTTCCCTGGTGTTTTCAGATTTTCAGCACCTTGGGTGACTTTAGCGGAGTCAATGCGATCGCCTTGCTGAATTTTGTTCACGACATCAAAGCCTTGAGTGACATTGCCAAACACGGCGTAATTACCATCTAAGAACGCCAAATCTGCTAAAGCAAAGTAAAACTGGGCAGAAGCAGAGTCTGGTGATTGCGATCGCGCCATCGCTACTGCACCCTGTTTATGGGACAATACGACAGGTTGGGCACTAGCATCAAATGGTTTGTTGTAAATCGGAGTGTCTGAGCCTTTTGGCTTAACTTCTAAAGGTATATAACGAGCATTTCCCGTTTTTGGGTCAATATAACTACCAGTTCCCAGGCTATCTGCTGGAACTTTCGGATCTTTGCTTTGAGGATCGCCCCCTTGAACTACAAACGGTTGGGGTTCGCGCACAACTCGATGGAAAGCTAAACCGTTGTACACACCCTTTTGCACTAAATCTACGAAATTGCCAGCTGTGATGGGGGCATCAGTGCCGTCTACTTCAATCGTAATCGGTGAGCCTTTAACCGTGATTACCACAGTTGCCTTACCTTCCAGCCTTGGTAAATCTGCCAGTCCAGGAATACTCTCACTACTAGTTTGAGATACAGAAGTTGCTTCAGTAGTTGTCTTGGTGCTTGCCTCCCTTGTGTTCGAGGTAGCTGTCGAGCTTGGAGAAGACGTATTAGAAGCGACTTGCTGTGTTGAACATCCTCCCAACATCAAGGCACTGATAAGCACAAAAGAAAGCAAAAATTGTGAAATTTTTAACCGCATTGCCTGTTACCGATTTAACCAGAGTATCTTATCGTTTTAAGGGGCATTGGGATTAGGGGAGAGGTAACAGGTAACAGGTGATAGAGAATAATCTGTACCCTGTTACCTTACAAGATTAGGGGAGAGGTAACAGGTAACAGGTGATAGAGAATAATCTGTACCCTGTTACCTTACAAGATTAGGGGAGAGGTAACAGGTAACAGGTGATAGAGAATAATCTGTACCCTGTACCCTATAACCTGTTACCTTACAATCCTTCTAACGACACTCCCAAAAAGCGGGCCAACTTTGCGCCTTCTGTTTCTAACTCTGTTAAAGATAAAGGTTGTCCAACCCGTGTTAAGGGTATATCTCGCCGGCCCTTAATGCGTAGATAGAGGGCACGACGGGGATTAAGACCTTCTTTTACGTCTATGATCACAGATTGTACATCTTCTATGCGGCTATCAATTTCAATTCGGCGGTTTTTGCCAGGAAACCCCCAACGGAAGATTTTGATTGCGCCAGTTTCGTGATTAAATTCGTTGTAACCGCCTCCAACGTCCAATAAAATCACTAGCCACAGGTATGTGGCTAATAGCAAGCCAGCAGCACCATATAACCCCATTACCAATCCTTGGGGGACGAATACTAATTGGGTTGGATCGGAAACTATAAGTAAATTAACTTTTAAATAACTCGATATTCCAGCCAAGAGAAAGCCACTTGCTCCCAAGATAACGATAGTTGCCCACCAGTAGTTACTGAACCGACGAGAACCGAGAACATTTTGATGCAGGAGGCGATCGCCTTTGTTAATCGTTGTTGATGTCGTCATTGAACTACCATTGCCCGTGAGATACTCGCTGTTACATACTCGCCCACTAAATGCTTTTGCATAGAGTGGTAGCTGTCTGTGCCAATCTAGCTATTGCTTAGGAGGCACTGAGAGCTATGTTTTTAGTCCCCGGAAACCCTACCGCAGACTATCAATTTTTTACCCTGTACTCTACAAATTTTACTGTCCCGGATGATGCTAGCTTACTTGCACTACGGAACAAACCACTTAGGTTATTTGTAGTTAGTCAAGATATGCCAACTTCTTTTCCCTTTGGCTAACGTTTCACATAGGTTTTCCAGAGGTGTATCAACGACCGCGGCGGCGAAGTAACCACCTGCATTTTACCAAACATCGTTGATAAAAACTCAACTACGCCCGTCTATGTTCCATGCTACCGATATAATTTTTTAGGGTATGTCATAGTATTCGTACCATTTTTTCACTCAATGGCTGATAAAAATTCTTTCTTCTCTGCCTTTCTCTCTTGCTCCACCCTCCCTGCCTCTTTTTGACCTCTTGGAGAAGAAGTTACCTACATACGTCCATCTGCATTAATTTTTTTTAGATTTCTGAGAAAAGTTGTGTCAAATTGTAAAAATTCTGATATTCATATTATTTATAAGGTTCGTGTTTCATAGCTCATTTGCTTCTGCGTATCAGGCAAAAACCCTGACTAATGTGATAAGTTAAGAATCATTAAGTTACCACAAGCTAGATTACTAGCCGATGGTACGTGTAATGTCATAACCCTGAGAAATAGTCAGGAACCCCGACCTAAAGGCATGGGGCTTGCATAAAAATGTAAGCCATTCTGACCAGTCTAAGTGTTAAATCTCAGTTGGTTAAAAGCAGTTGAGATTGTCAAAAAAACGTTAATTCCTCACGGCAGTCGGTTAGACTAGCTCTCCGTACCGCCTTAGAAACGTTGCAATTTTAGTAAAAAAAGAGGATTTTAGTCCGATGACCATCGCAGTTGGACGTGCCCCCAGTAGAGGGTGGTTTGACGTTCTCGACGACTGGCTCAAGCGCGATCGCTTCGTATTCGTAGGTTGGTCAGGGATACTACTATTCCCCTGCGCC
>NZ_JBALDZ010000085.1:0-4932 GCF_036917155.1 Nostoc sp.
AGCTATTTGTCCATTGCTAATAGAAATCAACAAATAGCTATTAGCAATGAGCAATTAGCAAGTTACAAATTCTTACACGATCGCGTCCAACAAGCTGCCTATTCTCTGATTCCCAATGACCAAAAACAAACGACTCATTACCAAATCGGACAACTGCTTTTACAACAAATTTCCTCATCAGCTAGAGTTGACCGCATTTTTGAAATAGTCAATCAATTAAATCACGGAACTGATTTAATTACGCAAAAAACAGAACGAGAAGAATTAGCAGAACTTAACCTCATCGCCTGTCGCAAAGCCAAAAGTGCCACCGCCTATCAAGCGGCTCGTGAATATGCCGCAGTGGGATTATCCTTGCTGGGGGAAACGGCTTGGCAACAACAATATGAAATGACTTTATCATTCCATGACGAGGCGGCGGAATTGGCAATACTGTGCGGTGACTTTGAGGCGATGGAACAGTTGATTGAGACGGTCATCGATCGGGCACGCTCTTTACTGGAAAAGGTCAATATTTACAACATTAAAATTCTCGCAAATTCCTCCCAGAATCAACTGACCCAAGCCATTGCGATCGGCACACAACTCCTGCAACAACTGGGTGTAACATTTCCTGAATCACCCAAAGTGACAGATATTCAACAGGCAATCCAAGAGATTAGCGAATTGGTTGGAGATAGGGAAATTGCAGATTTTGTTCACCTCCCGGTGATGATAGATGCGAACAAAATTGCCACGATCCAGATTGCTACTAGTCTCCTGGGAGTAACTTTCGCATCGGGTTCTCCCTTGTTCCCATTACTGACTTGCCTATCAGTAAAACTATCCATTCAACATGGAAACATATCCGGTTCAGCTTATAACTATGCTTCCTATAGCATCCTTGTCGGTAAACTATTCCAAGATGTGAATTTAGCAGAAAAGTTTAATCAGTTGGCATTGAATGTCGTCTTAAAACTCGATGCTAAAACAACTAAACCTAAAGTATTAATGTTGCGAGGTAGTTTTATATTACATCGCAAATCTCACATCAAAGAAACGTTACCACTCTTGAGGGAGAGCTACGCAACTGCCTTAGAAGTCGGAAACCTAGAATGCGTCGGAATTAGTGCCCACAGCTTTTGTCTCAATTCTTTTTGGTGCGGTCAGCCCCTTGCCACCTTGGAGCAGGATACGCGGACATTCCACAATGGTTTGGTGCAAATGAACCAATCAACACCAGCCAATTATTGCCGGATCTATTGGCAATCTATTTTAAATTTACTGGGTTTGGCGGAGCATCCTACCATTTTGTCTGGGTCAGCCATCCAAGAGACCGAATTCCTGCCCCTACTGCGGTCTAAGAATAACCTATTTGGGTTGTATACGTTCTATTTATATAAGCTCGCTCTTTGCTTTGTGTTTGGGGAAGTTGAACAAGCTAACAACTATGTATTTGAGGCGCGAAACTATTTAATGGTTGCTGCCGGAATGGTCAGCGAACCTGCATTCTATCTCTATGATTCTTTGATTGCTCTGGCACTATTGAATCAACCGTCAGGCGAGGTATCAACAGCATTAGATCGGGTGGCACAAAACCAAACTCAGTTACGAGATCATTGGGCGCACCATGCCCCGATGAATCACCAGCATAAGGTTGATTTAGTAGAAGCCGAAAAATTTCGAGTGTTAGGACACAAAGTAGAAGCCAGTGAGCTATACGACTTGGCTATATCTGGAGCTAAAGCCAACGAATATATTCAAGAAGAAGCCTTAGCCAACGAACTCGCAGCTAAATTCTACCTCGACTGGGGCAGACACCGCATTGCTAGCGACTACATGATTGAAGCCTACTATGGTTATGCTCGTTGGGGTGCGAAAGCCAAGGTTGCTGACTTGGAAAGACGCTATCCGCAACTTCTGGCTTCTATTCTCCAACAAAATCGCACTGCTTTCTCGGTTAACGAAACCGTCTTCGCATTCGGAACAGTCACCTCCACTAGTTCTTCCTCCAGCGTCTCTGATTCCCTCGATTTAAAAGCTATTCTCAAAGCTTCCCAAGCTATCTCAGGCGAAATCGAACTGGAAAAACTGCTTTCATCGTTGCTGAGAATCCTCATCGAAAACGCGGGGGCTGATAAATGCGTGTTCATGCTGTTGCGAGACGAACGCCTGTTGATTAAAGGGTCAATTATTGAGGGTGCGGAGCCAGTCGTGTTGCAGTACCTTCCCATTGAGGACAGTCAGGATATTCCCCTGAAACTGATTTATAAAGTGAAGAACAACAGACAGACTACTGTGCTGGTTGATGCAACGGCTGATCCGATTTTAGCCAATGATCCGTATATCATGCGTCAGCAGCCTCAGAGTATCTTGTGTAGCCCAATTTTGCATCAAGGAAAGTTGCTGGGCATTTTATATCTAGAAAATAATTTAGTAACGGGGGTGTTCACGAGCGATCGCGTCGAATTGCTCAATTTACTTTGCGCTCAAGCCGCAATTTCTTTGGAAAATGCCCGACTGTATCAAGAGTCTCAACAAACCTTGATAGAGTTAAAAGCCAGTAAAGCTCGATTCCAGAAACTAGCTGATAATCTGCCGGGGACAATTTACCAGTTCCGGATAGATACGGATGGCAAAGCTTCCATGCCCTATGTTAGTTCTGGTTGTGCGGCTATCTACGAAGTACCACCAGAAGACTTTATGAATGGAGTCACCAACTTTCGAGAAATGGAACATCCAGACGATCGGGAAGCTTTCACGCAAGCAGCTATCAATTCAGCCACAAATCTCACACCCTTTAGAGAGGAACTACGGATTATTACACCTTTTGGGAAAGTGAAATGGGTGCAAATGGCCTCTCAACCAGAAAAACAAGCTGATGGTTCTGTGGTTTGGGATGGGGTGACGCTAGATATTAGCGATCGCAAAAAAGCCGAAGCCGCCATCATCCAGAAGTCTCAACAGTTAGAACAAGCCCTAGTAGACTTGCAGCAAACCCAACTACAAATGATTCAAAGTGAAAAAATGTCAGCATTGGGTAATTTAGTTGCTGGTGTAGCTCATGAAATGAATAATCCCCTTGGTTTTATTGCTGCCAGTCTAAAACTTGCTAAACCTACGTTTACTGATATTGTTGAACATCTCGGACTATATCAATCAAGTTTACCCAACAAAAGTGAAGAAATCCTTGACCACGCCGAAGAAATCGACTTAGATTATAGCTTAGAAGATTTGCCCAAGATGATTGATTCTATGTCTATGGCGTGCGATCGGCTAAAAAACATTAGCACCAGTTTGAGAACTTTCTCTCGTGCCGATCAAGACTATAAAGTACCCTTTAACATCCACCAAGGCATTGATAGCACGATTCTTATTCTCAAACATCGTCTGAAAGCAAATGAACAACGTCCCGCCATCGAAGTTGTTACCAACTATGGTAATTTACCTCAAGTAGAATGTTTTCCTGGTCAATTAAATCAGGTATTTATGAATCTTTTAGCGAATGCTATTGATGCCTTGGATGAATCTAACACCGGACGTATTTTTGAGGAAATTAAAACTCATCCTAACTGCATTAGAATTACAACTTCAGTCGAAAATAATCTAGTTAAAATTACAATTACTGATAATGGTAAGGGGATGAATGAATCAGTCAAATCAAAAATATTTGACCATTTATTTACTACAAAAGCTGTTGGTAAAGGGACGGGGTTGGGGTTAGCGATCGCTCGGCAAATTGTTGAATCAACTCACGGCGGAAAATTGAGTTTTAACTCGGTTTTAGGTCTAGGTACTGAATTTATCATTGAAATTCCGGTATAGTTTTTGGCGATTTTTGGTAAACAACTTCAGATATCTGGGAATACTAAATCTGGAAATCTTCAGGATTTAGCAGCATGGTTAGCACTTTAGTCAATATTCCCGGATATCGCATCTATGATTTACTCTACAATGGTTCGAGAACCCTAGTTTATCGAGGGTATCGAGAGACTGACTCGTTACCAGTGGTGATTAAACTGCTGAAAAATCCTTATCCGAGTTTCAGCGAATTGTTACAGTTTCGCAATCAGTACACCATTGCCAAAAATCTCAACTCACCTTTAATCATCCAAACCTATAGCCTGGAATCCTACCAAAATGGTTATGCGTTGGTGATGGAAGACTTTGGGGGGATTTCTCTGAAAGAATGGGGAGTCAGGGAAGGGGGACAATCTTTACAGGAGTTTTTAGAAATAGTGATCGCACTATGCAACACCTTAGATGTACTTTACCGCGAGCGAATTATTCATAAAGATATTAAACCCGCCAATATTCTCATTAATCCAGAAACCAAACAAGTTAAATTAATCGACTTTAGTATCGCCTCCTTACTACCACGGGAAACGCAGACACTAATTAATCCCAATGTATTAGAAGGTACACTCGCTTATATTTCTCCAGAACAAACAGGAAGAATGAATCGGGGGATTGATTACCGCACAGATTTCTATTCTTTAGGTGTGACATTCTACGAGTTACTTACTGGAGTTTTACCATTTAAATCAAACGAGCCAATGGAGTTGGTGCATTGTCATATTGCCAAACTTCCACCACTTTTAGGGGATAGGGGACAGGGGACTCTTAACAGGGAAGAGATTCCTCAAGTTCTCTGTGATATCGTGATGAAATTGATGGCGAAGAATGCTGAAGATAGATATCAGAGTGCATTGGGATTGAAGTTTGATTTGGAAAAATGTTTACATCAGCTACAAGTTGATGGTAAGATTGGAAATTTTGAAATTGGACAACGGGATGTTTGCGATCGCTTCATCATCCCTGATAAATTATATGGTAGAGAAACTGAAGTATCAACTCTACTCCCTAGCTATCTAATTGGTATACAAAGCAGGTAAGCTGATATTACACCTACCATCGGTAAAAAATTAGTGATAGTAAAGTTGCCTCGCCATC
>NZ_JBALDZ010000086.1:0-11658 GCF_036917155.1 Nostoc sp.
TACGTTGGCGCTACGCGCCAACGTACCGATGCACGCGATCGCATCAATTGAGTGGTAACAAGCACAGATCAGTCGATAACCCGCAACTTGGGTTAATAGGATGTTTGAAAAGTATTAGGCGAATAGAATTCGCTACTAAGTAGGTCGGTGTAAATAATTATTGTTGGAATAAGGCAGGGGGCAGGGGGCAGGGAGCAGGGGGAAAGAGGGTTTGAGCCTTATTCACTTTTCTTCACACAGTTTGGTTTTATTGTGCCGACTTACTTACACAAAACTTAGTCCACCTGCGTGGACTAAGATAAAATCAAAGTTTTTAACCCACGGAGGTGGGTTTGGTTCGTGTAGCCGCGACTTCCAGTCGCTCGGTGAAGTAATAAATTAGACTTTTCAAACATCCTCTAAGTAGGTAGGCGGGAATAAACCAAACTATGTTACGAAAAGTAAATATGGCTAAAACCCTTACCAATGAACAATGACAAATGACGACCCCCACCAGTTAACTTTATTTACGCCCACCTACTTAATAGACATCTGGTGAAAATGAATGTAGAGACGTAGCACTGCTACGTCTCTACAAGGATTCTGGATAACGCATATTTAATTTCTGGAGATGTCTAATGTATTCGTTCTATTGGGATTGATAAAAGTAGTTGTATTTAAGAGCGATCGCTACCCTCTTTTATACTTAATCAACTGATCTAATCGGGACAAAGCACTCACGGCTGACTCTTTAACATACGGATCAATAGATTCATCATTTGTCAATCCTGTCAACACTTCCACCCCTCGGATATCACCCATTGAACCAAGTGCGTTGACGATCGCTACAGCCACCGCCACATTATCTATTGTTTTCAGAGCTTCAGTCAAAATCTCAAAGGCAGGAGAACCAATTTCACCCAGCGCCATCACTGATGCAATATAAACAACAGGATTTTGGTCATTGAGCGCTGTTTTCAATCCCTGTAAGCCCTCAGCCGGAAAAGGAACATCGGGATGGTTAGCAGCAACTTGTGCCAGGGCCTTAGCACAGCTACCCCGAATGGTCGCATTATCGCTATTTATTAATGACTCTACCAGTAGCGGTACAGCGTCCGTACCAATAGCGCCCAGTGCCTTTACCGCCGCTCGACGATAAGTGACATCTTCCTCATCCAAAATACCCATGAGCCGAGGAATGGTATTTTCATCACGGACATCAGCCAGTTCCCACATGGCTCGTTCTCGCAGATTGGGGTTGGGGTGTTTCAACTGTTCAAATAAAGAATCTATTGTCATAAAATCAAATTTTCCTGTCTAAATCCCCCAAGTTCAATCATGAATTACGTTAGCGCAGCGTTAGCGAGACCTTGAGCGTCATTACGAATTACTAACAACTGAGGGACTCTTGGTCAGTCACTCAACCAGATACAGGCAAAGCAACAGACTGAGAGTCCCTAAGTTTTAGAGTATGACGATCGCTCGTCTATTCAACCCTTGTTACTATGACAGGGAGTTGATCACATAGTCCAGGAGAGCGCGGAACTCACCCAAAGCTTGAGGAGACAAGTCACGAGGAGAGCAAGCGCGATCGCGAGTGTAAGTCAACGCGGTAACATAAGGAGCTGTGGGCAGACCCAAAGAGCGATAAACTTCACGAGCGCCTGCAATACCCCACTCATCCAGAGGACCAGTACCACCCACAACTAAGCTGTAGTTGATCAAGCGCAGGTAGTGCTTGATGTCGCGGAGGCACTTGTCTTTCTTGACTTGGGTAGCGCCAGCTTCACCTTCTTGGGTCAAGTAAGGATATTTCTTGAAGGCAGCATCATAAGCTTCCTTAGCTACGTTATCGATACCAGCAGCTAGCTTTTCAGCAGCTTCTAGACGAGCACTAGCACGTTGAATGCTACCTTGAACTGATTCTAGATCAGAGCTAGTTGGGAAACGACCTGCTGCATCAGCAGCTCCAATAACCGTAGTGATAACTGATTTCATTGCTTTTTATACTCCAGATTAGATTTGATCGAGTTGTGATTTCAGTTGGCTTGACTAATAGGCTTTAGCCGTTAGCGATTAGCAATTAGCTCAGAGCAGAAATAACGCGATCGAAGTAGCTAGCAGCTTCAGCAGCTAGAGCAGAGCAGTCGCCTTGAGGAGTGTCCAGTTTGCGGAACTTTTTACCAGCGTTAGCTTCTGTGTTGGTGTTGGTGATGTGAGCGACGCTAATCGCCTTTAGAATTTGAACAGCACGCACAGAAGAGGTGGTAGGTACGCCCAAAGCTGTGTAGGTTTCTTTCAAACCGTTCAAAGCGCGATCGTCTAATACAGAAGAATCACCAGCCAATAGTGCATAAGTTACGTAGCGCAGAATGATTTCAGCATCACGTAAACAAGCAGCAGTCCGACGAGTGGGGTACAAGTTACCACCAGCTTGAAGCAAGCCAGTGTTTTCACAAGCAATCCCAGCGATCGCATCAGAAACCGCACAGCTAGCATTGCTGGCGATCGCATTCACTGCATCAAGGCGCTTGTTGCCTTCAGCAATGAAAGACTTCAGGGCTGCCAAGTCAGCACCACCGATAGGAGCGGTTTTGGCATCAGCTGTAATTACAGCTCTGGAAAAAGCATCAAGAACCATGAGTTCTCCTTAATATTCACAAATGGCGGATATTATTTTTGGCTTGTTCTCGATCAGATTAACTGTGAGTAGCCAAACAAAAACATAGGGGATCAACAGTACCCTAGTCTTTACTATGAGAGACAAAGTAATAATCTGTAATATTTAATTTGGGAATTGGGGACTGGGGACTAGGGGGGAAAGTTACAGGAAGCGTTTCTCCCCCCTCTCTGCTTCTTGTTCCCAATCCCCAATTCCCAGTCCCCAGTCCCCAGTCCCCAGTCCCTAATCCCTAATTCCCAGTCCCCAATCCCCAATCCCCAGTCCCTAATCCCTAATCCCCAGTCCCTAATCCCTAATCCCCAATTCCCAGTCCCCAGTCCCCAATTCCCAGTCCCCAGTCCCCAGTCCCCAATTCCCAGTCCCCAATTCCCAATCCCCAAAAAATTAAGACTTACGCATTTCAATGGAACTCTGCCACTGCGTAAGTCTTAAAGAAAAAATCTTATTTTTTACTTGGTCAAGCTTGTTTTAGGAGATGTTTGACCAAATTATCTTTTACCATCATCTGCCGTAAAACTTCTAGCAAAAAATCCTGAGCCTCTTCTTGACTCAAACTTTTTACCTGGTCTTTCAAATTTTGTAAGCGAAACTGTTGTTCTAAAGTTAGTTCGATTGGGAAGTCCATCATTCACTCCTCGGATTGACTGGATCGAAGGGTATTTTTTATTACCGCTAGTTTGAAGGCGTAAGCTGTCGTAGAAATTGCTTTCCAATATTCTAGCACCGAGATATTAAAATGTCTACGTTGTCAAGTCATAACAAATCATGCTTATAAAAATTTACAATTACATAACAACACATCTCCTCTCCCCTGGTAGGAAATTTATTGAAGCTGACCCGCTAATGGCTGTAATGTTTAGAATGTTTACATAGCAACTACTCTAAAAAGAAAAAACAAGGTAAACATCGTCCGCAGGAGTTATAAGTAGGAGTCAGAAGATTGATAGACGCAATGGAATTTTTTCAGCTAAGTGCTGGTAAGTGGCGATCGCAACGTGCAACTCATCATCTAGCGTTCAAGCGCTCAGAGACGGGAGAATCGGATATACAGGTAGAAACTCTCGATGCCAACCATCCCGAAATCATAGAATTGTGCCAGTATCATGAAATTGACCCCAGCCTTTCAGTAGGTGGTTCGCGTGTGCGTTGGCTAGGCACAATGGCTTGGGATCGAGAAGGTGAGGAGAATCATCAGGGAAAAACCATATTTGCGATTGTGCCTGACGGCGATAACCCCAGACAAGGAAAATTACTCCGCGAAAGAGGTTACGCCGAAATCGTGCCTGTAGTCGGTCTTTTTCACATGGATGATGAAGATGGACTAGTATTGACAACCGAATACGAAACAATGAGTTCCATTGAGCGATTCTGGTTTGCCAGCCCAAATATGCGAATGCGAACCAGTACAGTCAAACGGTTTGGTGGCTTTAGCACGGCATCGTTTTGTACTGAAACACGCATTGATGCTGCTGTTGAGGTTTCCAGCACAGAAGAAGTAACAGAAAAACTTGGGACGGATGTTCTGGAAAAAAGACAATTTTATTCAGTTTTGGGGTGGTGAATTATCTCAAGCAGAGTGATGCTTTTACTCGTGGGCGAGATTATCTGCATCTAGTACAGAGACTTGCCCTAGAACCAGGTATGGTGGATGTGTTTGATAACTTGCGCGATCGCATCCCCATTTGTACTTGGATCGGCGATAATATTAATGCCGTAAACGCTCAGATCAACACCTATTTAGGGTTTTGTCATGAGTGCTTTCATCCCCAAGAGCGTCGCCACATCCAAATTTTTGCAGTACCCATAGCTCAATCCTTTGGGATAGACGGGCTATGCAACATTCTCACAAACCCAATCACTATTTTGGTAGATGTCGGTCGAGTTGCACCTAAAGACTGGTTTGGTGTAGTCGTCCATGAATACGCCCATGCCCATCTAGGAGACTTTGGTCACAATGAGCAGTTTGCTAGTATCCTATCTCATTTATGTTTAGGATTGGGATTGGAACCACCCTACTGGGAGGCAGGAATGGAAGCAACTTTGCGTAGCTGGCCTTACTGTAAATCAACCATAGATCCCCTGGAATTTTGGATAGGTCGCTGAGGGGGGCAGGAGGCAGGGGAGAGAAACAAGTTAAAAGTTAAAAGAAATATTGAATTTATCTTTCTTTTTACTTTTTACTTGTATGCCCAATGCCCCATACCCAATTCCCCATTAATTTCTTTTGCTAAATGTTAAAAATTATTGCTCTAGTTCAAAAAGGTGAAACTGAATCTCCTAATCTAAATTATGTGAATAAGTTTGTTTAGTGATTCACGTAGTTATTTAAGCTGGAAACCCCATTCCCTTTATTGATTAGCTATGGTTGAGTCTAGCAGACTAATCATTATTTCATCCGAATCCTGAAAATCACTCTTAGTTAAGTTTCGTGAAATTTTATCAGAATTCTGAGGTTCTGATCCAACTACTCCCTTAATATGTGATTAAAAGTTGTTAACTTTAATTAAGAACATGGAGGCTTTAGAGTGCCAATTCCTCTGTTAGAATATGAACCTTCAAGTCAAAACCAGCGTGTAGCTGCGTATGAAGTACCTGGTGATGAACAGCCCAGAATTTTTAATACAGACAATATTCTGTCTCCGTCAGATTTAGGTGATCTGATTGAAGCCGCATATCGTCAAATTTTCTTTCATGCCTTTGCTGCCGATCGCGAAACATATTTAGAGTCTCAACTCCGTAATGGACAAATTACAGTGCGGGACTTTATTCGTGGGTTGTTGCTTTCTAATACCTTTAAGAGAAGCTTCTACGACCTCAACAATAATTATCGTTTTGTTGAGCAAGTAATCCAGCGGGTTCTAGGACGCGACCCATACAACGAGCGGGAAAAAATCGCTTGGTCAATTGTAGTTGCGACCAAAGGTATTGTCGGCTTGGTTGATGAAGTACTCAACACTGAAGAGTACCTGAGCAATTTTGGATACTCCACAGTGCCCTATCACCGCCGTCGGATACTGCCATCTCAATCTGCGGGTGAGTTGCCATTCAACATCAAATCTCCGCGATACGAAGACTACCACCGTACCAAACTGGGTTTCCCCCAAATCATTTGGCAGGTAGAAGTACGCAGATTCCTTCCACAAGAGCAAAAACCCAAGGCTGGCGATCCAGCTCTATTCCTGAGCATGGCACAAAGTGTCAATGCAACTGGCAATGGGCCACAACGGATCTCGTCATTCAACATCGATATCGAAAAGTCTGTACCTTATCGGCAACTGGCAGGAATTAAATAACAATTTTTGGTCGGTGGCTGGCTAGTACATCCATTTGATTGATTATTTTATAGCGTGCATAAGTCTTGGGTTATGTAGGAGTTTCATTTAGATATAACTAGTGAAACAGACTCTATCCCATGTCTGATGCACGCTAGTTGTTAATTGGCATTGGCATGGGGTATGGTTTTTTTATGCCTAATGATATGTGAAATGGTTCTACTTTCAGGCGTGGATGGGCTTAAAGTGTAGTTCGTCTTTTGAGCATCTCCAAAAGTTTTGTAAAGTGGGCGGGAGGAGTCGCTGTCACTTCAATCAACTCCCCAGATAGGGGATGCTGCAATTTGAGTCGCCAAGCGTGGAGTGCTTGACCGGGCAAATTTACCCCCACTGAATGACCAGAACTATAAACTCGGTCGCCGACAATTGGATGTCCCATTTTGCCACTGTGGACGCGAATTTGATGGGTGCGTCCAGTTTCTAATTGAAAGTGAATTAAGGTGAAGTTACCAAGGCGTTCTAGTACTTGCCAGTGAGTGACGGCGACTCGTCCGCCTTGTTCAACGGGTATAATCGCCATTTTCTTGCGGTCTTGGGGATGGCGACCAATTGGTAGGTCTATGGTGCCACTTTCAGTTTTTGGCGCACCATAAACTACACCCAAGTATTCTCGCCGTGCAGTTTTAGCTTTGAGTTGCGCTTGTAGATGACGATGGGCAATATCTGTTTTAGCGATCGCGATCGCTCCCGTTGTATCCTTATCCAATCGATGGACGATTCCCGGACGTTGGACTCCGCCAATTCCTGGTAAATTGGGACAGTGTGCCAATAAAGCATTGACCAAAGTGCCATCTGGATGACCGGGTGCAGGATGGACAACTAAGCCTGCGGGTTTGTTGAGAATAAGTAATTGGTCGTCTTCGTAGAGGATATCTAAGGGGATATCTTCTGCAAGCAATTCTAGGGGTTGGACTTCTGGTATTTCCAGAGTGATGCGATCGCCTAACTTGACATTGATCTTCTTAGATGTGCAAACTTGCTCGTTAAGTTGGACGTTACCCTGTTCGATTAACTGTTGGATGCGGGAACGGGATAAGTCTGGTAATTCTTGAGAAAGGAAACGGTCGAGGCGATCGCCTTTGGTGTTGACGCAGTGTATCGTATTACTGGAGGGAAGTAGCCTAGGTGCTGCATCCTCCATAACAGAAGACAAGCGTTCGCCCTTGGCGTTGGTGCAGCCATCGCTATTTTCTTGGATTTGTAAATTAAATTCGGTCACAATTGCTCTACATTAATTCCCCTTCTTTAAGTAAAGCGCGGAAATGCTTTAAAAGGGCAGTTATAAACTGCGTTTAGACAGGCAAAACCTTCATTTTACCTTACGGATGAGAGTTTGTGTAACCGCGAATTCTATTCCAATACGTTTGGGTTAAGGGCTACTGGCAACAATTTTGGGTTTTCGAGACGCGATAAATCGCCGTCTCTACAAGTGTTTTGTTGCTCATTCTGAACTGTATTCAATTCTATTCGCCTTGACTGTCTTGTATTTGTTCTCTTAGGAAGGTGGATTAAATAAGATGCAAAACTTCATCCTGTTTCTAGCTTCCCTCTCCAATAGACATCTCCAGAAATTAAATATGCGTTACCCATAACCCTTGTAGAGACGTAGCACTGCTACGTCTCTACATTCTTTTTCGGAGATGTCTAATATATCGGAGAGGGATTGAGGGTGAGGTAAACCAGGGACATAAATTGTATGTTATTTAATTCTTATTCCTTACCGATTGTCGAAACGCTCTAAGTGCTGAACTCATTCCTGTAGTTCGCGCCATTTGCACAAACTGGGGAATGAGTTCTGTGATAGAAAAAGTAGGAAATGTGGGGCTGATGAGAGACTTCACATATTGCTCACCTTGCAGTAAGCTAATTTCTAGTTTTTTGCTTTCATATCGCCAGATTTCAGGCACTTTCAAAGCTTCGTAGGCACTAATTTGGGTTTTAGAGGTGACATCAATTTCAATTGCCAAATCAGGAGGAGGATCAACAGTTAGGTCGATCCTATCTTTCCCAATCATTAGCTTATAGTTTTGAATATAAAAGCAATCATCGGGTTCAATACCTGCACTTATCTCTTTTCGCTTAAAGGTGGTTGAACCTAAAGACTCCCAATTGAGATCGAGTTCATCTCGCAAAGCTTTCACCAAGTCTCCGATAATTACCTTAGATCGCTCATGTTCTGGTAATGGAGCCATAATTTCTAACGTTCCTTGGCTGTATGCTACTCGACTCCCGCGATGCTCTCCTAACTCGTTGAGAATTGCTTCAAATACTTGCCAACTCACATCTTCCAGTATTATTCTTTGCCCTGGTGGAACTCGAATTTGTCTGAGTTGAAGAGTAACCATCTGATGTTAGTTGTTAAATAATTTAATTTTTACTCAAATTTGACATGAGCGAAAAGGGAATTTTCCCAAATTCGATATAGCAAATGCCCTAGCTAAAAAGCGAACGCTTAAATTCCAATACAGTTCAATTAAGCTTGTCTTCCTTCTCTTTCTTTGCGTACTTTGCATCCTTTGCGGTAGCCTGCGGCAAGCCGCTCCGCGTCTACGTTCAGAAAAAAATCACTTTGACAAAGAGTAAAGCCTTAACTGAACCGTATTGGCTTAAATTCTTTCCGTCTCTCCTCCTCCGTGTCCTCTGCGCCTCTGCGGTAGCCTGCCATAAGCCGAAGAGTCTACGTTATTCTAAATCTATAACTTCTTGCGGCAACTCAAATAAACTATCTTCCCCAGCTTCAAAATCAATCACTTGATACACAGCATCAATATTTAACTCACCATAAATATGAGGAAATAATTCGCCTATTTCAGCAGGTTCATAGCGAATTTCAGCTTGTACTTGATCAGAATCAATAAAAAGTAGCACTAATTCTTTTTGATTATCAAAAAATCTCTTTGCAACTTTGAGTATCTGCGTTGATTTTGAGCAATGTATAAAACCCTCACTCTCTAACGAATCAGCGCGATATTTACCGAGATTTTTTGCTTGTTCCCATTGTTGGCGTTTGGTAATATGGAGGATAGTATTCATAGTAAATCTAGGAATTTCTGCGGATTGTAATATTTTCGGGAAATCTTCTAAATTTGTAAAGTCTTTAATTACTTGGGTAGCGCCGACATTTGTTAATTTATTATCACCTATTCCAATAAAGGCAATATTCAACTTATAGGCTGCTTTTACGTCCCAAACACCATCACCGACAAAAACAACTTTCTGAAATTTTTCAACTTGATCAGCATTCTCTGCTTTGATAATAGTTGTCTTAATAATATCTTCTCGCGAAAGTGCATCATTAGCTGAAGCCAACGGAATGCTTTCTATTTCTATATTAGCTTTTTTAAGTTTTAGTTTAGCAGATTCACGCCATCCACCAGTTGCGTAGACGCGAAGCGGCTTGTCGTCAGACATCGCAACGCACCAATCAGGGTCTAACTGTAATTTAGCTAATACATTTGCAGAACCAGAAATTTCGCTGAATAAATCTTGGTTGTTGATAAACGCTTCCTGAAGTAGACTAACAAAACGTGCTTTGAGTCTGACTAACTCTTCATTTGAAGGAAGACGTTCTAATTTTTCTTGGAAAATTTGCTGGGTAATTCCAGAATCCGTGGTGTATGCGTATTCAGCCCAGTTTGTATTTATACCAAAAATACCAAATTCCAAGGGAAAAGGGAACAGGGAACGGGCAACAGGCAACAGGGAAATCCCCATAATTAAAATCAGGGGATTTGTACAAGGACACATTGAAACATCGTGGCTGACGCCATCTCGTTTCAAATATTTTTATCTCTTTTCATAAATAAATTTAGGGGCTTTAAACCCTGTATTCGGGGCTAATTTTTTTTCTGTTCCCTGTTAAGAGTTCCCTGTTCCCGCCCCGAAGGGGCTTGGTAAAAGCACGTACAAAACAATTTTCATCAATTTTGGAGGTATTGGTCAGTGTACCATCAATATCAAAAATTACTAACTGCATACAAGCGATCGCTCTACAATATTATTCTTAAAAATTTCATATCCAGAGGCTAAAGCTGTAACACAGCCTACTTAAGACTTACTTTATAAATTGTCTCTTAGAATCGAGTCAATCAGTACGAGCGCAGCCCATTTTTTTTTGCTTCTTAGCATTATTCGCGTTTCTTGATGCAGAGGATAATATTTATGTTACTTCTATCATTTTACGAATATCATCTAAAGGTGATTCAGGTTTAGCAGGTTCATCAGGATAAAATTCAAGATATAATCTATATTTATCTGTAGTGACATTTGATATATATATTTTAATTTTTAGTTTGCCTTTTTGCCAGCCTCTACCGCTAATTTTAAGTATCTGGCAATCTATAACCAAATTTAATTTAACTTCATCTATTTTGATAGTTTCTTGACTAACAGATAGTTGCTTGAAAAATTCAGAAATTTGAGTGTTAGCATTTTGAATGGAGTATAAATAAGAAGCACTATGACGTTCCCACTTGCTGTAAATCTGTTCCTGAACTAATTCCTTTAATCTGCTGACCTTAAAAGTGTCTTTCTCCAAAAGTACAACATCATCACAGTCTAGAGTAATGAATTTATTCTTCATATCAGTGTAATCAATTCAGAGTGGAGAAATAATGGCTTGATAATTTAAGCTTACTTCTAGCTTATTCTGCAATTTTGTTTAGATCAAGTTAGTGAAAATACTCAAATAACTTGCAAAAGAATAATCTGAGCATCTATCAAGCGATCGCTCAACAACATTCCTAAATAAGTTACGAACAAAAAGATCCCCGACTTCTTGAAGAAGTCGGGGATCTGAGGCTCTGGGTGTTTGCAAAATTACGCCCAGACACATAGCTTTATTTTGCATCTTTGCATGATTTATCATTCTATAAATTCGGTGGAATACAAACATCTGGCGTACATAAACCAGGAAATTCCAGCGTTTTCACCTCAAAAGTATTCAAATTTACGCAACGAATAGCATGGTTATTGGTATCACTAATATATAGATATGAATCCATAACACTCAATCCCGAAGGTTCAAAAAACCGAGTGTTCTTACCCTTCCCATCTTTTAAGCCGCTAATACCATCTCCCAAAACTGTTTGACAATTCCCTGTGCTGGGATTAACTAATTTAATTTTATGATTATAGGTATCTGCCACCCACAGAAAATTCTCAGCGTATTCCACTCCTAAACAGTGTTGTAAACGGACATCTTCACCTTGTCCATCTACATCGCCGAAACCAAATAAACCCCCACTACCGCAAACAGTTCGCACTTGGTACGGTTCTACAATTCCCACACCACGAATTGAACTAACTTCGCTGTCAGCAATATATAATTCTTGCCCATTATTAGTAATACCGCTAGGTTGAGCAAAGGCAGATTCGGTAAGTGAACCATCAATACAAGCTTCTGCACCAGTACCAGCATAAGTTTTGATGATGCCGGTTTCCAAATCCATTTGCCAAATTTGATGCGGCCCAGCCATTGCAATAAACAGAATATTTCCCACTTTCACTAAATCCCAAGGGGAATTCAGCGCGGTTTCTAAACCAGCACCGCTATGAGGATGGATATTGCGCAGGACTTACGCAACTGTCACAAGCAATGGCGCGGTTACACCGCGCCGCGCGCCAAACAACTACATGATAAACATGGGAACAGCAGGACGTTTT
>NZ_JBALDZ010000087.1:0-18665 GCF_036917155.1 Nostoc sp.
GGTTATGATCTGACGTAACCGAAGAGTTTTTGTGCGATCGCATGACTCTCCGGGTGCTTCGCACCCAGAGTCGCCTAACACGCAACTTGGGTTACGTAGAGAAAAAGAGTTTAGAAATATAGGGATTTATTGAAAGAGACGGGAAACTCCATCCCGCAAGTGGCATGGAGTTTTTCATAAATCTAGGGGTAGGTTAAGTTGAGGAACCAAACCCAACACCAATAATCCTTGATTTTGTTGGGTTGCGCTTGGGCTAAAAGTTTCAGCCTCAAAGACTCAAGTTACTACCTTTAATTGCAACTCAGTATTACAATCTAGGGGTTCCCACTCGCTGGGGAAACTATATGGAATCAAAACATGACTAAGCTGATCGAATACGAAGAAGCCAGCGACGAAGTACGTGCAGTGTATGATGACATCCGCATTACACGTCAGAATGACTATATCAATAACTTTTGGAAAGCCATAGCCAACCATCCGCCTACCCTGCAACGAACGTGGCAAGCGTTAAAGGAAGTGATGGTTAGCCCTGGTGAAATTGATCCACTGATGCGCGAACTAATTTATATCGCCGTGAGTGCGACCAATGGCTGTGAGTACTGCATCGCCTCGCACACAGCGGCAGCACGTGCCAAGGGTATGAATGATACTATGTTCGGGGAACTAATGGCGATCGCGGCCACAGCCAATATGACCAATCGCCTCGCCAACGGCTATCAAATTCCGGTGGATGAGAAATTCAAGACGTAGGAGTTGAGCCTTGTCTATTCCTGCTTAAAATAAGGTTTAGCCGAATTATTTACTATGCCCAAGGTTCAGATTAACGGGATTGATTTGTTCTACGACATTAAGGGGACAGGTGAGCCTTTGCTATTAATAGCTGGCTTTCTTTGCGATCATGCTTATTGGTCGCTGATTATGCCATCGCTGGTTTCGCAGTATCAAGTCATTCGCTTGGATAACCGAGGTATGGGGAGAAGTTCTGCTCCCGAAAGCCCCTATAGTCTGAAGCAGATGGCTGGTGATGTTGCAGCCTTACTCGATTGTATCGGGATTAATCAGGTGCATTTAGCAGGTCATTCAATGGGTAGTCAGATAGCCCAAGAACTAGTATTAGCACACCCTGAAAAGGTAAAAAGTCTGATGCTACTTTCATCTTTGGCAAAGGGTGATGCCTTATTCAACAGCATCATCGAGACTTGGGGCGAACTTCCTAGTCATGTAGACCTAAAACTTTATGAAAAAGTCATATTGCCCTGGATATTTACAGATGCTTTCTACTCAATTCCTGACATGATCGAAGGTCTGATTGAATTTGCGATCAGATATCCTTTCCCACCGACAACTCATTCACTTTATTATCACAGCCAAGCCATCCTTAACAGTGACACAACAGACCGCCTCCAACAAATTCATTGTCCTACCTTAGTTTTGGTTGGTAAACAAGATATTCTCACCCCGCTCAAGTTTTCCCAGCAACTTGCTCAAGCTATTCCCAATGCTGAACTTGTAGTCATCGAACGTGGTGGTCATGGCTTCTTGATTGAGTCGCCGGATGCTGTGGTTTCAGCTATGCTCAATTTTCTGGGGAAGTTGAAGCCAGCTTATAGCAATTTTGGATTTTAGATTTTGGATTTTAGATTACTTTCTAAAACCCTGTTTTGAAAATCTCAAATACTACTAAATATCTAAATTTGATATTCTGCCCAATTCGTAAATTCCAACTTTACAGATTATTACTATTTAACCGGCTGATGTAATTTTTTCAATTAAAATATCTACCAGACTTAATGTTGCTATAAATAGAATTTGATATCTTATGATACCTCTTACTGTTGGCGACCCGATTCCCTGGTTCATTCTTCCCTCAACCTCAAATCCAAACTTTCACTTTAATACGGTTGGCGGATACCGTAGCATTTTGTTTTTTTTCGGAAGTTCTAAGAATAACTATATTCGGAAGATTATTGATGACTTTTCTAATCAGCAACAGCAGTTAGCTACATATCAAGTACCGTTTTTCGGTGTGAGCATAGACCCAAATGATACTTTCCTAGCAGATTTAATACAGAATAAAACTTATTTCAAATTTCTTTGGGATTTTGAACGGAAAGTCAGTTTCCAATACGGTATTTGTCAACCAATTGGGCAGGCAAACAACGAACTGCAATATAGACCAACAATTTTTATTTTGGATGAAAATTTACGAGTTATCAAGGTTTTGCCAATCTTAAATACTACTCAACTTTGCGAACAAGTATTTGAGTTTATCAAAAGCTTACCCGGAATCCCACAAAATATTCCAGCAGCGAGACAAGCACCTATTTTATTTATACCCAATGTGCTAAATCAAAGCTTTTGCCAACATTTAATTGATTTATACGAAGCAGATGGTGGTGAAGATTCTGGCTTCATGCGACAAATCGATGGCAAAACAGTCGGAGTCTATGACTATGAATTTAAAAAACGCCGAGACTATTTAATTTCTGATCCTCAACTATTAAAGCAAATCAGTGAAATGATGATGCGACGGGTTAAGCCAGAAATAGAGAAGGCGTTTCAGTTTAGCATCACTCGCTTTGAACGCTACTTGGTATCCTGCTACGAAGCAACTGATAAAGGCTTCTTTAATCGTCATCGTGATAATACTACCAAAGGTACGGTACACCGACGATTTGCTATGTCACTGAATCTCAATACTGGCGATTACGAAGGTGGAGAACTACGATTTCCAGAGTATGGACTCCAGCTTTATAGTCCCAATGCAGGAGAAGCAGTAATTTTTTCTTGCTCTTTATTGCATGAAGCTACTCCTGTCACCAGTGGCCGGCGTTTTGTTTTTCTGTCGTTCTTTTACAATGAGCAAGATGCCCGATTACGGGAAGAAAATAGCAAGTATGTTGTACTCGATAATAATCATGGTGATTAGCTAAACTTTTTAACTAAGAGACTTTACCAAATCCACCACCGCCAGGAGTTTCTATTACAAAAACATCTCCAGTTTTCATCTCTACTGTTGCTGTGCTATCTAAATTCTCTTCAATTTCATTCTGACGTTGTATCCAATTCCGTCCTACTTTTCCTGCTTCCCCACCATTTAATCCAAAGGTAGGAACAACCCGATGACTAGAGAGAATATTAGCTGTCATCGGTTCTAGAAATCGAATGCGGCGGACAACTCCATTACCACCCGAATATTTTCCTTTACCACCGCTATCGGAACGAAGACTAAAGCTTTCTAAAAGTACAGGATAACAGGTTTCTAAAACTTCTGGATCGGTCAAACGAGAGTTTGTCATGTGAGAATGGACACCATCAGTGCCATCAAAATCAATCCCCGCGCCCGAACCGCCACAGATAGTTTCATAATATTGATATTGCTCATTACCAAAAGTAAAATTATTCATCGTTCCTTGAGAAGCAGCCATAACACCCAAAGCACCATATAAAGCATCCACAATAGTTTGAGAAGTTTCGACATTACCTGCGACTACTGCGGCTGGATAGGTTGGGTTGAGCATACAGCCAACCGGGATAATAATTTCTAGAGGATTAAGACACCCGGCATTGAGAGGAATATTATCATCAACTAAAGTACGGAAGACGTATAAGACTGCCGCCTGAGTTACAGCTTTAGGAGCATTAAAATTACTATTTAGTTGTAGAGAAGTGCCAGTAAAATCGATGGTAGCACTACGGTTTTCTGGGTGAATCGTTACTTTAACTTGAATTTGTGCCCCATTATCCATTTTATAAGTAAATGAGCCATCCTTGAGAACTGCGATCGCACGTCTCACAGACTCCTCAGCATTAGCTTGCACAAATGTCATATAAGCTTGAACAGTATCAATTCCGTATTGTGCAACCATTTTAGAAAGTTCTTGAACTCCCCGTTCATTTGCAGCAATTTGGGCTTTAAAATCGGCTAGATTTTGGTCAGGTTTACGAGCAGGATAAGTATGATTTGAGAAGTGCTGTCTGACTACGGTTTCTCGAAAATTTCCCTCTTCAACCAAGAGAAAATTATCAAAAAGAATTCCTTCTTCTTCTACTGTGGTGCTGTGGGGAGGCATTGAACCGGGAGTAATTCCACCAATATCTGCTTGGTGTCCGCGAGAAGCAACGAAAAAGATGGGCATTGGGGATGGATTATTTTCACTACTTTCTAAAAATACAGGGGTAATTGCAGTTACATCAGGCAGATGTGTTCCGCCGTTATAGGGGTTATTAGATAGATAGACGTTTCCTGGTTTTAGGATGTCGCCTTTATCGTTAATTAAACTGCGGACACTTTCACTCATTGAGCCTAAATGTACAGGAATATGTGGGGCATTTGCTACTAGTAATCCCGATGAGTCAAAAATAGCGCAGGAGAAATCTAGCCTTTCTTTGATATTCACTGATGTGGCTGTATTTTGCAACACAATTCCCATTTGTTCGGCGATAAATTGATAGAGATTTTTGAATATTTCTAAGCGGATGGGATCGGATTTAGATGTTGTATACATTTTTGACTTCTATGGTGAAATTTAACTTCTATTTAGGTTTACTACAAGGTAGCTGATAAGCTATTACACATTTAACTTGCATCATTAGGGCGGGCAAGATGCCCATCCCACAAGAGTTATATAAATTTTAGATATGCAAACTAGATGTGGTTTAGCTTATTGATTATCTTGTAAATACAGACTAACACTGATGAATTAATTAATATTTACCAAGCCCCTTCGGGGCGGGAACAGGGAACTCTTAACAGGGAACAGAAAAAAAATTAGCCCCGAATACAGGGTTTAAAGCCCCTAAATTTATTTATGAAAAGAGATAAAAATATTTGAAACGAGATGGCGTCAGCCACGATGTTTCAATGTGTCCTTGTACAAATCCCCTGATTTTAATTATGGGGATTTCCCTGTTGCCTGTTGCCCGTTCCCTGTTCCCTTTTAAGGTCTAAAATTAGATGATTTTTTGTAGTTAATCTCCCTTGCCAGTTAGGCTCAACTACAATTGTGCTAATTTTTTCCACAACGATCGCAGGGCCATTAATAATATCTTCCGGTTGCAAATCTTCCCGTCGATAAACAGGAGTATCATACCATCTATCAGCAGTAAACATCCTGACTGTCTCAACAGATACGGGATCTTCATCCAAAGGGCGAATACGAATTATTAAAGGTTCTTCAGGAGTATCCATTTTCTGAATTACTTCCACTGAAGCTGATTCGACAATTAAGTTTTTCTCTAATTGAATAAAACCATAACGAGATTGATGTTCAGTCTCAAATTCTTGTCGCATCACTACCACATCATCGGCAAAATTAACTGTCAATGTAGAGTTAGTACCCTCATATTTTAAATTAGCTTTTCGGATTACTTCTACTTGACTCAGTGCCTCATCTATTTCACTTCTAGCTTGAGTTTCTAAATATGCCATTAACTGCTGTAACTGAGGAATTAATGCTTGATTTAAAGGTTGTTCAACTCCTCCTTCTCTAATTGCCCGCACATCAGCTAATCCCATTCCGTAAGCAGAGAGAACGCCAGCATAAGGATGTAGAAATATTTTTTTCATTCCCAAGGTATCGGCAATTAAACAAGCAACTTGCCCACCAGCACCACCAAAACAACAAATCACATATTGGGTAACATCATAACCGCGTTGCAGACTAATTTTTTTAATTGCATTCGCCATATTTTCCACTGCGATCGCAATAAATCCAGCGGCTACTGCTTCGGGAGTACAATGATTTAATGTAGCGGCTCGAATGTCTTGGGCTAATTGGGTAAATTGCTGAATTACAGTATCTTTATCTAAAGGTAAATTGCCATCAATGCCAAAAACCGAGGGAAAATATTGTGGGTGAATTTTACCTAACATCACATTGGCATCAGTAACCGCTAATGGCCCGCCACGTCGATAACAAGCAGGCCCAGGATTTGAACCGGCAGATTTAGGGCTAACACGATAACTAGAACCATCAAAAAAGAGAACTGAACCACCTCCAGCAGCAATGGTATTAATTGCTAATACAGGAACTCGCATCCGCGCCCCAGCTATTTCTGAATCTAGTTGTCGTTCATACTCTCCTTGAAAGTGGGCAACATCTGTACTTGTTCCTCCCATATCAAAGGTAATAACTAACTCGAAATTTGCCCTTTTACTAGTTTGCACTGCGCCAACAATACCGCCAGCCGGGCCACTTAAAATACTATGTTTTCCTTGAAATTGCTCGGCTGTAACTAAACCGCCGTCAGATTTCATGAACATTAATTTGACTCCAGGTAACTGACTCGCTACTTGGTTGACATAACGACGCAGAATAGGAGTTAAATAAGCATCGACTACTGTTGTATCCCCTCGGCTAACCAACTTCATTAAGGGACTAACTTGATGAGATACAGATATTTGAGTAAAGCCGATTTTTAAGGCAAGTTGGGCTATTTGTTTTTCGTGTTCGGGATAGCGATCGCTGTGCATAAAAACAATAGCACAACTCCGAATTCCTGTATGGTAAACTGCTTCTAAGTCACCTTTGACTTGTTCAATATTTATGGGTATTAATTCATTGCCATTAGCATCATACCTTTCATCTATTTCAATTACCTGTTCATAAAGCATTGTTGGTAAAACGATATGACGGGCAAAGATGTTAGGACGGTTTTGGTAGCCAATTCTTAGCGCATCTTTAAAGCCTTTGGTGATGAGAAGAACGACGCGATTGCCTTTCCTTTCTAATAGGGCATTTGTCGCTACTGTTGTCCCCATCTTGACAACTTCTACCGCTTCAGTTGGAATAGGTTTGTTATTAGGAATACCGATAATATCCCGAATACCTTGAATGGCTGCATCTTGATATTGTTCGGGATTTTCTGAAAGTAGTTTATAGACTATAATCCATTGCTGATTGGGCAGAGTCACAATTAAAAAACGCTCAGGATATTTTAATAGTCTATCTATAATTGCTTGATTATTGGTAACAGCAACAATATCTGTGAATGTGCCACCACGGTCAGCAAAAATCTTCAACATAACTCTATTTCCTCGATACTATTGCATCCGATTTGATTTTTGAACTTACAGCAGTTTGCAGGTAACTGACGCACAAAATATAGAGATTGCATCTAAAATTTAAGTAAAGAAATATTTCGTAGCTTACAGGCATGAAACGCATCGTCTTGATTGCTGGGTTTGAATCGTTCAACGCGGACTTGTATAGAAAAGCAGCTTTTTTGGCTAACTCTCGCTGTCCACAGTTGGATATTCGGGTATTTAGCGATCGCGATCTTACCAGCATTCGTACCGAGGTAGAAGCAGCACTGCATGACGCTGATGTGTTTTTCGGTAGCCTACTATTTGATTATGACCAGGTTGTGTGGTTGCGCGATCGCATTTCCCAAATTCCCATCCGTCTAGTCTTTGAGTCAGCCTTAGAATTGATGAGTTTAACCAAATTGGGTGACTTTGCGATTGGCGACAAACCCAAAGGAATGCCCAAACCCGTTAAATTCATCCTCGACAAATTTAGCAATGGACCAGAAGAAGACAAACTCGCTGGTTACATCAGCTTCTTAAAAATTGGCCCCAAACTACTGAAATACGTGCCAGTACAAAAAGTCCAAGACTTACGCAACTGGTTAATTATCTATGGCTATTGGAATGCTGGCGGTTCAGAAAACGTCGCTTCATTATTCTGGACACTAGCAGAAAAATACTTGGATTTAAAAGTCGGCGACATTCCCCCACTAGTCGAAACCCCCAACATCGGATTACTCCATCCCGATTACCCAGGGTTTTTTGAATCGCCCCGCAAGTATTTAGAATGGTATAAAACCCATTGTAGAGACGCGATTCATCGCGTCTTCTCCCCAAATGACGCCTCCCCAGTTATCGGAATTCTCCTCTACCGAAAACACGTCATCACCAAACAACCCTATATTCTCCAGCTAATTCGCAGTTTTGAAAAAGCCGGCTTAACTCCTTTACCCATCTTCATCAACGGCGTAGAAGGACACGTGGCGGTACGAGATTTAATCACAACCGACTATGAAATTCAGCAACGACAACTAGGTAATGTAGAAACTCCCTCACTTTCTAGTGAAGCAGTAAAAGTAGATGCGATCGTCTCTACAATTGGCTTTCCTCTGGTGGGTGGCCCCGCTGGTTCAATGGAAGCAGGCCGTCAAATAGAAGTCGCAAAGCGCATCCTCACTGCCAAGAATGTACCTTATATTGTTGCTGCACCACTATTAATTCAAGATATTTCCTCGTGGACGCGCCAAGGTATCGGCGGATTGCAAAGTGTGGTGTTGTACGCCTTACCAGAATTAGATGGCGCTATTGATACCGTTCCCCTTGGTGGATTGGTGGGCGAAAATATTTATCTGGTTCCTGAAAGGGTGCAGCGATTAATTGGTAGGGTAAAAAGTTGGGTGACTTTGCGGCAAAAACCTGCTTCGGAACGCAAAATTGCAATTATTTTATATGGGTTTCCGCCTGGTTATGGTGCTGTAGGCACAGCTGCATTATTAAATGTGCCACGTAGTTTGCTGAAGTTTCTCCACGCACTTAAAGAACAAGGTTATAGCGTGGGGGATTTACCAGAAGATGGGGAAGAATTGATTCGCTGGGTGAAAGAAGCAGATGAAGCTAATCCTCTTGTGGGGCAGTCGTCTCGCCTGCCCGTAGACGATGGCGGGCATCTTGCCCATCCTACAAGTAGTGTCAATGTTCGTACTCTAGAAAAATGGCTGGGATATCTGCAAACATCTCGCATCGAAAAACAATGGAAATCTCTCACGGGGACTGGTATTAAAACATACAGTGATGAATTCCAAATTGGTGGTGTGCAATTAGGAAATGTGTGGATAGGTGTACAGCCACCTTTGGGAATACAAGGCGACCCGATGCGTTTAATGTTTGAACGAGATTTAACGCCTCATCCGCAATATGTAGCTTATTATAAATGGTTACAAAATGAGTTTGAAGCTGATGCTTTAGTTCATTTTGGAATGCACGGAACTGTGGAATGGTTGCCTGGTTCACCGTTGGGTAATACGGGTTATTCTTGGTCGGATATTCTGTTAGGAAATTTGCCTAATCTATATATATATGCGGCGAATAATCCGTCTGAATCGATGTTGGCAAAACGTCGCGGTTATGGTGTGTTAATTTCTCATAATGTGCCGCCTTATGGACGTGCAGGTTTGTATAAGGAATTGGTGTCGTTGCGGGATTTGATTTCGGAGTATCGCGAAGATCCACAAAAGAATTATGTTTTGAAGGAAGGGATTTGTAAAAAAATTGTGGATTCTGGGTTGGATGCAGATTGTCCGTTTGCGGATGCGAAGAGGTTGGGGATTGCGTTTACTCCAGAGAATGTGCGAATGTTTAGCGGTCATGCTTTTGATGATTATTTGGTGGAGTTGTATGGATATTTGCAGGTTTTAGAAAATCGGTTGTTTTCTTCTGGGTTGCATACTTTGGGGGAAGCGCCGAATGAAGAGGAATTGGCTTCTTATTTGGAGGCTTATTTTGGGGGGGAAGAGGAAGAAAACGAACCGCAAAGGCGCAAAGGACGCGTTCGCGCAGCGTCTCGCAGAGAAGGAAGAGAGGAGGAGGAAAGGTTAATAAGGGATTTGTTGATGCAGTCTACGGATGAGTTGACGAATTTGTTAAGGGGGTTGAATGGGGAGTATATTCCGCCTGCGCCTGGGGGGGATTTGTTAAGGGATGGGGCTGGGGTTTTGCCTACGGGGAGGAATATTCATGCTTTAGATCCTTATCGGATGCCTTCACCTGCTGCATACCAACGGGGACGGGAAATTGGTCAAAAAATTATCGCCCAGCATTTGGATGAATATGGGAAATATCCTGAAACGGTGGCGGTGATGCTTTGGGGATTGGATGCGATTAAAACTAAGGGTGAATCTTTGGGGATTCTTTTGGAGTTGGTGGGGGCTGAACCTGTTAAGGAAGGAACTGGTAGAGTTGTTCGTTATGAGTTGAAGCCGTTGGCTGAGGTTGGACATCCCCGGATTGATGTGTTGGGTAATTTGTCTGGGATTTTCCGGGATAGTTTTGTCAATATTATCGAATTGTTGGATGATTTATTTCAACGGGCGGCTGATGCTGATGAATCGGAAGATCAGAATTTTGTTAGAAGACACGCTTTGGCTTTGAAAGCCCAAGGTGTAGAAAATGCATCGGCGAGATTGTTTTCTAATCCGGCGGGTGATTTTGGTTCTTTAGTGAATGATCGGGTGGTTGATGGTAATTGGGAATCTGGTGAGGAGTTGGGGAATACTTGGCAAAGTCGCAATGTATTCAGCTACGGGAGAGAAGATAAAGGTCAAGCTAGACCGGAAGTTTTGAATACGTTGTTAAAAACTAGCGATCGCATTGTTCAAGAAATCGATTCGGTAGAATATGGTTTAACTGATATTCAAGAATATTACGCCAATACGGGCGGTTTGAAAAAGGCAGCAGAAAAACAAGGCGGTAAGAAGGTTACAACCAGCTTTGTAGAAAGTTTCTCGAAAGATACCACACCCCGCAATTTAGATGATTTGCTGCGAATGGAGTATCGCACTAAGTTGGTAAATCCCAAATGGGCACAAGCGATGGCAAATCAAGGTTCTGGTGGTGCTTTTGAAATTTCCCAACGGATGACGGCGTTGATTGGTTGGGGTGGTACTGCCGATTTTACAGATGATTGGGTATACGATCAAGCGGCTGATACTTATGCATTAGATGCAGAGATGGCGGATAAATTACGCAAGGCAAATCCTGAAGCTTTTCGCAATATTTTAGGCCGAATGTTAGAGGCGCATGGGCGAGGTTTCTGGGAAGCTGATAGTGATAAGTTAGAGAAATTGCGCCAATTATATGAGTTGACAGATGAGGAGTTAGAGGGTGTGACGGTTTAGTAAATAGGGATAAATTATGAAGCATCCAACAATGGAAAATTCTTTTACTGCTGTATTTGAAAAGATAGATGATTGGTATATTGGCTACGTTCAGGAATTACCTGGTGCTAATATTTCCAGCTATGTTAAGGAATTTTAATGTAGGGTGTGTTGTCGCAAAGCGCAACGCACCGTCAACAATCTCAGGTGCGTTGCTATAAGGCATAACACACCCTACAGCTAATTTATATTTCTTCATATACATTGAATTTTTCTCACCGACTTACTTACCTCACGTGAACGAGAACCGCTATAGCGGTATTATGGTTCCAGTTTTCTCAGTTCAAAATATACCAAACACCATCATTACTTTTGGATAATATATGATATCTTTTATCAATCAATTCTAGAATCTTGGGAAACTCTTGTTTAATGAGAGGCTGATAGTTATCACTAAGAAATATATAAGGAGGCTTGGATAAATCTAACTCCTGTAGAAGTTGTGGCCATTGCTCAGATAGAAAAAATTCAAGTGACCAGGCATTTAGGGATGTTGCTTGAGTACGACCAGATAAGTAGTAAATAGACGGGTCGCCAGCAACAAAAATCTTACCAGGTAAATTTCCTGGTTGAGAAAGAAAATCAACTTCTGAACGCAGCAATGTATAGTCTTCTCTAAATACAGTCTGATATTTAAATTGTGTATCTTTAGTCAAAGCAAAATTATTCTTCACTAAAGCAAAACTCTTGAATTGAAAATTTAATAATAAAGGTAATAAAAACAAAAATGACACCAGAATCTTAATTAGTGGTGAACTCAATTCTTTTAAAGGCTGCCATAATATATCTAACCCTTTCGTTGCTAAAATACCTGTAGGTACAAATAATAGTAAATAATGGTAGCTCCAAAGTGACCTAGTTTGTAAAACAATAACAATCAGCCCCAAAACAAACCAAACAACAAGTAGCAAAGTCAATAAATTCCTATCCTTACGCAAGGATACATTTACTGCAACAGTAGCTATTAAAACCAAAGTGATAAAGTTCTTTAAGAACCATGCTGTTCCAAAAAGTAACTTAGATATATTAAATTTACCATTAGCAACCACTTGACCAGGATATACAAAAAATGTCTTATATACAATCGATAAACTATTAACTTCGGCAAAGTAGCTGAAAACAACTAGAAGTGGTAAGATAACTCCGATAGAAATTGGCAAGAAAATCTCAATAAATATTTTTTGAAAGTTTTGATGTTTTATCAATACAGAATGCAGTAGGATAGTTAGCCAAAAGCAAAGCAAGATTGGCAAAAATATTAATTTAAGTATCAGGACAATCCCACCCATAAAACCAGATATTAAAAGTTTAATAAATCTTTGTTCTCCTTCATGACTAAAAGATTCATAAGTCAGCCAAAGACATAAAAATAAAGGAAACCCAACTAGTCCTTCTACTTGAGTAAATTGCCGATGATATGAAGAAATATAGTAAACACCAACCGTTAACAAAGGTACTAGACTTGCTATTATCTGATGCCGAAAATAGGTTTTTAGAGTCAGTTGCAATATGATAGAGAAAAGCACCATATAGATAAGTTCAAAGATATGGATACCAATCTCATTAAACCCAAATAAAGTTCCTGCTAAAAAATAAAAGTAATAAATTCCAGGTTGCTTTAAATCCCAAAAATCTCGATAGAGTACCTTTCCTTGTTGCATCTCTAAAGCACCTGTTGTAAATAGTGCTTGATCTCCTGAAAATGGAAAAGGTAAATGTATTAAGCCAATTATAACAACAGAAATTAAAACCAAAAAGTCAACTTTATTTAATTTAAGAAGATTCATCATGAAAATTTACTCCTATTGAATAAATATAATATTGTCAAGCCAATCCATAACTCTAAATAGTTTTATTAAGACAAGCTAAACTTGATTTGTTATTTTTCACATTTAAAAGCTAGCTAAATATTTCACACAATGAATTGTCAAATAACACTTATTAATTTAGTTATACATTAATATGTCAACCGAAGCTCAAACGCTTGTCTCACATACGCTTTATCCCACCCGCAACCCTTCCCCTTGCTAAGGCTACCATGTATACACAAGTACTACCCGTATAGCTTCCAACTGTTTTAGCCCCATAAATACCCAAATTTTTGGGAACTTGAAACTCCACTTCTCTCCAGAATTTAGAGATTAGGGCAACGAAACCAAGTTTCAGCTGGGGTTTCTAGACTTGTGTGTACACCGTAGGCTAAGGGGAGCGGAGCCAAAGCATAGCTTTGTCTCTTTGGGGTTCTTATTTTTGATTTATGCAAGAGATATTATCTATCTCAGACAACAAGCAAGAGCGATCGCTCCTACGCTTGAGGCTGTGAAAATTTAAACCTTTGCAGCTAATATTACTTGATGTATAAGAAAGGCTTAAGTCTTTCTTGCAAATGTATAAGCTGTTGCAGCAAATGCTATTCCATGTATAAGAAAGGCTTAAGTCTTTCTTACAAATGTATAAGCTGTTGTAGCAATTGTTTAATACTTTGCAACAAATGCTATTCCATATATAAGAAAGGCTTAAATCATTGCAGCAATTGTTGTAATTAACTTATAAATTTATTTAATACTTAAAATAAAACATGATATAAGTGAAATTAACTAATGTTTTCGAGGTGCGATGTCTACGATGGGCTACGCCTACGCAATTAATTTGCGATATTTTCCCATGAAAATCAAAAACACTTGGTATAAAACAGTACTATTAACCTCGTAGCAGAGATGCATTATGGCACGTCGTATTACCGTGGTTTGAGATCCCCCAACCCTCTTAAAAAGGGGGCACCAGTTCCAACGATCGCACTCGTGGCATTACCTCCTCGAAAAAATGCCTCATCTCAGTCGTGAACGGCTGAAATTGCAGCATAAATGTGCCAATTCCCACTCTATTAAATTCGGCAATGCGACTAGCAACGGTGTCATAGCTACCAACTAAGCCAGCTGCGGTGCCACCGTTACTTCCTACGCCAGGGTACTTGGCTAAGTTCTTGAACATTACGACTTCGGAATCGACTCCTTTGAGCAGCTCTGAGCGATCGTCTTGTGCTACTACCATTGCCCGCAAGTTGTGATATTCTTCTTGAGCTTCTTCATCTGTGGATCGAGCAATCACAAATGCGGACATCGCAAAGCCCAGTGGTTTGGAGCGATCGCGCGGCTGTTTTGCAACCTGAGCAATGGTTTCTCGGATCACTTCTATAGGACGACCATTGAGAAAAAATACATCTGCCTCTTTTGCCGCTAATGCCTGCGCTGGTTCTGACTCACCTCCCACATACACACGTGGATGAGGATTGGCTACGGGAGGAGGATTGAAACTGAGGTCACTAATCTGAAAATAATGTCCTTGAAAGTTAACTCTTTCTCCACTCCACAGTGCCTTGACTACTTTGATCCACTCGTCGGAATAGCGGTAACGCTCATCGTGGGGAAGAAAAGATATGCCTGATTTCTCCATTTCTGGCTTAAACCAGGCACTTACTAAGTTGATCGCAAAACGCCCACCACTTATCGCATCAATGCCTAATGCCATCTTCGCTAAGATTGCTGGATGAAAAAGTAAAGGCTTTACAGCGGCAATAATTTCGATAGAATTTGTGGCTTCGGCAAGGGCTGCTGCTGCTGTCCAAGTTTCCAGTTGATCTAATTGTTGATTTCTGGGATTAATGATGTGTTCTGCGATCAAAGTTGTAGTAAACCCGCACCGTTCAGCCAACTGGAGGAGATCCTTAGCTCGTGAATAACTGGCATCACGAGGTTCAAGAGGATGGTTCATTACGCCGCAGTTGCCGTAAACGGGAATCCAGATCCCGTAGCGTGGCTCAGACATAGCTTTCAAGAACCCTTGTAATGGACGCCAAAAGTTTACTTGGCACTAAATTTTGAGTTTATCGGATAACCCACCTAATTTACTGTTAATCTACTGTAAATCGACTAATGTACCGTATCATACAGTTATGAGATTTGCATAGATTGTGCTAAAAAACAAGAGTTTATTAAAATTTATTGACATTACTCCTTAAGAGAGTTCAGTTTGTGGCGAAAACTTCTCAAAAAAAGAAAGGACAAGAATTATACTTGTCCCCAATGCTTAAAATAACAGATTTTCCGTCGAATAGGTCAGACAAAAAGAACTAAGTATTAGGTATTAGGAAAGCGTTTTCCTAATACCCAATCCATAATCAAATTAATTCTCTGTAGTCATGGGACCATAAAATTGAAAGCGTCCAATGCCAAGAAATTGGCCAACAGTTTTCTCACCAGAGGGAAAAGCCTTAACGCCAAATAAATAGACACCATCATCAAAAGGATTTTCGTAAGTTTGCAGACCAATAGTAACCGTCTTACCTGGTGCTATGGGAGTATCAAAGGTTACTGTGATAGTCTGCTGTTTGTCGTTACCTTTTACAGTTTTGAGTGCCAACTTTGAACCTTGTTGATTGCGTGTGCCTTCAAAGGCAAAAGTATCTTTCTGATTGAATTTAATATCTTCAGTCCCCTGAATCTGGTTGAAAGTAACCTGCTGCAAGGGTTCCCCAGCTGTTGCTGGCACTTCCAGAGTGAAATAGTACGTCGTGTTCGGAAAACTTGTAGTGCCGTATGGAGTGCTGGCACTCACTAAACGTGGTGGTTCGGTAAAGGCGATGCCTACGGCGGGCTGCGCCAACGTACCATTGCTTAAGGTAACTGCATCGGCTATCGAATGAGGTAGTAAATATAGTCCAGTGCTAACAAAAAATAGAGTACTAAAAAAACTAGTAACGTACTTCATGATTTATATTTTTACCTCAATGTTTATTATCTAAGACTCAATAATTTCAGTCTGACTTCAAATACCCATAAATAAGCCTGAGTAAACCACTCATTACAGTCTCTAAAGTTAGTAAGTGAATTAAGTTTACCGACTATTTATTAGGCAGTTTTGCTGTAATTCTAGCACGCGTTTTCAAGTTGTCCAGGAATAAAAAACGGATATTTAAATTTAAATTTAGCTAGTTATTTTGAGCTAATTTTTATTAGTAAATACCCTCAAAAACCGATGATTTTACTGGGCTTTGACCAAGCCCCTTCGGGGCGGGAACAGGGAAGAGGGAACAGGGAACAGTGCAAGAATTAGCCCCGAAGATTTAGGGTACAAGCCCCTAAATTTATTTATGAAAGAAATAAAAACATTTTTTAAGGGGACGCGTAGCGCAAGAAAAAATACGTCCTTGTACAAATCCCCTAATTTTAATTATGGGGATTTCCCTGTTCCCTGTTGCCCGTTCCCTGTTCCCTTTTAATATATACAAACACTCATAAATCGATATTTTTGCCGTAGTTTAACTAACTTCATACATTCAAAGATCGATATATAGCAAGCAATCCTAAATTATTCGTCAATAACGAGATCCCCGACTTCTTAGAGAAGTCGGGGATCTGAGTCTTGTTATTTTCACCAATCAAAACCGTAGTTTAAATAGTAAGTTATCTGAAGAAATTAAATATTGCATTATCTTGAACCTTTGTAGAGACGTAGCATTACTACGTCTCTACATACTTTTTCACTTCTATCTATTAGACCATCTCTGCGGACTATACCCTATAGAAAGGCTTTACCTTCGTTTGGGTAGTAGCAAACCTATGTTCCTAATATTTCAACCATTACCATTGTGAAAAAGGGTATTTTACTAAATTGCTGTTGAAATATCTGGAGTCATCAGAAACTTCTTCTCCAATCCAGGTTGGTAGTTCAATTTGTTGGTTTTCATCACTGAGTTCAACTTCTGCTAATATTAGTCCTTTATTAACACCATCAAACTCATCTATTTCCCAAATTAAACCACCCGACTCTATTTTATATCTGATTTTTTCGATAAAGGGACGTTCACACAATGTCTCAAGCATTTCTTGAGCATCTTCAACAGGAATAGGATACTCAAACTCTAATCTTGAATATTTAATATTGGGGCCTTTAATTGTTAAATAACTTTTGTCCCCGACTATACGTATACGTACCGTCGCTTTGTCTTGTGTGGCAATATATCCTTGACGATATATACGACCTTCAGCTAATCCTCTCCAGCTATCTCCTCTCACTAAATATTTCCGCTCTATTTCTTTCGCCATTTTCTTTACCAGATTATTTACTAAGGATGGGGCGCAACCGCTTGTCTCATGTAAGCGTTGGGTTCCCTAATTGTCTAATTAGTATGTAAAGCAGATAAGCTGAAAAAGGAATCTACCAGCAGCAAAAAAGTATTGATAGTAAAGTTGCTACGTCATCACCCACAATGAAGTTTTCCTGATGCCCAGCGTATAATTGTGGAATGTGAGCTAAAAGAATGTATCCATTCTAGGGATTGCCACCAAACTGTTTAATCAGCTTGGTAGTAATCATCTAGTAAGGATTCTGTAGCAAAAATATGAACCAGTCCTGTCAATATTGGATGAATAAAAAGAGCGAAAGAGGCAGATTCAAGATAATTATGAAATTATGAATTGAGAAAAAGAATATCGTTTTAAACTCTCACGACTGAACCTTTGTTAATGAATTTACCTACGAGATTATCAAGCTTGGCATTTAGGACTGCCTGCCGCAGTGAACCTGCACCACTATTGTTGGTATTAGTGACGGTAAATGTAGACATTCAGATTATTCCAATTCTTTAATGTTGTATAAAATTTAATATCACTGTGAGTCTGCAACCATTTTTCTGCTGTTCACCTGTAGTGAGAGATCAAAGTTAATTTGAAAAACTGCGATCGCCCGACTGGTTTACCAACCCCAAAATGCGCTTTTTCTGATTGGGGTGCATATTAATTAAAGGTTAAAGGCATAAAACACTTTCCCCAATAAGTAGGCATGTTAACTCCAGCCCTTTCAATGCGAACAAATGAACTATTAAATCAAAGCCTGAAACCTTTACACTGTATAGAGTGTCAAATTAGGGCTTGAGGCTATTGATGTCATTAAAGGCGATCACAACATCAAAGATCATCAAAATATGGTGTCTAAGATTCGTGCATTTTGTGCCAGAAAATCTCGTCAGGACTCTAGCGCAAGGATTAATAGAGAGTCCAAAAATATAGTACAAATGAACGCATTGAAAGGGTTGACATGTTAACTCCTAGAAATTACTAGGAGTATTTTGAGATTTAGCTACAAATACCTAAATCTCACGCTTAGTTCATGGTTAGTAATACTGATAATGACCCTTAACCCATACGCGGTGGTGATTTCTGATTACCCAATGTCCACCTACCCACCGACGACGCTGGGAACGCCTCGCAAGTAATGTTCCCACAAGTGGTTTTTGAACACCTGGGTTGACTACTGAGAGTGCTGATGCCTGTTTTGGCATCGAGGCTAGCAACAGTGGTATTGCCACTATTCCTGCAATAATCTTGTTCATCAATCTTTTCCTTTTACTTAACTCTTTACAATTAAGCCAGTTTTTTTTGACTTAATTGTGATGAATTTAAGTAGATTAATTCATTAACTAACAGTTCTTCTTTTTTTAAGGTTTTATTTATATCTATGTCAATGTTGTGTCATTAATATGTCAAAGATGTATTTAGAAGTTAAGTTAAAAATCTTTCTCAAGATAGATGAATTCTTCAAGTAAAGGGGGATTTAAAAGGGAACAGGGAACGGGCAACAGGCAACAGGGAAATCCCCATAATTAAAATCAGGGGATTTGTACAAGGACACATTGAAACATCGTG
>NZ_JBALDZ010000088.1:0-775 GCF_036917155.1 Nostoc sp.
ATCACCCCTTCGATAAAGACCCTGTATGTTTTAAGGTGTTACCAGGGGTTAAGGATAAGCTAAAAGCCGTTCCTGACTGGCAAGAGCGGCTTAGAGATTTTGTTGATGAGCTAATTAAAGCTGTAGATGCTTGTCAATAGAAGTGTAGGTTTGTCAATGTTATTGGCGACTTAGGACATGCTCTTCTCTGGCTTGGACTTCTAATCGATCAGATTAAGATACTTTACAAAAATTAATAACTTTGTTACAGTTATTTACATAAAGAGAAGACAGGGAAAAAACCATGCGTACAAACACTGCTATAATTGATGACCAAGGCAAATTGAACAACTTTGCGATCGAGCCAAAGGTTTATATAGATGAGCAAGGCGATCGCAGTGGGTTCACCACCTATGCAGAACTGCTCAATGGCCGTTTAGCAATGATTGGTTTCGTCTCTCTAATAGCATTAGAAGTATTCACGGGACACGGTATTATTGGTGTTTTGGCAAGTCTGTAAAAACTAATTTATTTAAACTCCTAGCAAAATTAAGAGACGGTAAATCTACCGTCTCTTAATTTATGGAAAACTTAGTGCTAGAGTAAAAATATACTGATAGCAAAAGCCGTTAGCTTAAACAAAAAGAAGCCTCTCGCTCACCCTGTGCTCAGGGGAGCGATGAGATGAATTTTTGGGCAATGAGGAAGTGACCAACATTACTGATTGAACTGCGTTCAATCAGTAATGTTGGTCGGTGACGAATTGCCATCTTCCGGTCTGTCTTGAGATTCAATA
>NZ_JBALDZ010000089.1:0-89861 GCF_036917155.1 Nostoc sp.
ACGATGTTTCAATGTGTCCTTGTACAAATCCCCTGATTTTAATTATGGGGATTTCCCTGTTGCCTGTTGCCCGTTCCCTGTTCCCTTTTAAATAACATATCATTTAAGTAAGTACTTGCCGGCATAAATGAATAAAATCATCCGTTCATCAACTCTCACCCGTACACGTTTGATAGAAGCTGCCTTGCAGGTATTTGCCAGTTTAGGTGTTCAAGGAGCAACTACCCGTGAAATAGCTCGTGTTGCTGGTGTGAATGAGGTGACTTTATTTCGCCATTTTGCTAGCAAAGAACAACTTTTGGGAGCAGTAATGAAAAATGCTTTGGCACTCCAGACAGAAGCCCTTGCACACCCAGAAGCATGGACGCAGGATCTAAAAGTTGATTTAAGACAGTATGCTTATCTTTACAATACTATGTTAGAGGCACAGGAGGACTTAATTCGTACCTTCATTGGAGAAGCCAAACGTCATCCAGAGGCAGCCAAACAAGTCATTCAAGAAGCTGCCAAGCCTTTAGGGGAAAAACTGGTAGCTTACCTGCAATCGAGTCAAAAACGAGGCACTGTCAGAGCAGACCTCGATCCATTTCCGGCAGTGGATATGTTTACAGGAATGCTGTTAGCTGGAATGCTATGCCGCAGTGTAAAATTCAATCAAGGTAGCTATAGCTGTGAGGATTATATCGAAACCTGTGTAGATATTTTTGTGTGCGGTATCAGTGCTACTCCTCTCTAAATGCTTATCTGCTTTGACGATTAAAATATATTCATCTACTTTTTCTTCAGGACATAGTTGCATTAACTTGCGGTAAGTAAATGAGATTTGCTCCTGCTACTTAGCTCAGTGAGCAATACTTCCTATCTCTTGATATTGTTTCAGCAATTTTTTACTCACAACAAGATTCCTGACTTCTTAAAATAAGTGATAAATCTCTGCCTTTTGATTTTCATTTATAAAAGAAGATTGCTATATATTCAAAAAGAATACACATAATTAATTACCATACAACTAAGTTAGCAGTATTAAAAATGCTATCTTAAAAGTAAGGTCATTTGCTCAAATTTTGAGGAAAACGCTATGACTACAACGCTCAAAGAGCCTAATTCTATTGAGTCATTGCTAGGTAAAGAGGCTGAAGACCTGTTTACCTACAAAGCAAAAATTTCTCGTGATTTACTACATTTGCCGGGGCCAGATTTTGTAGATCGAATCTGGCTCAACAGCGATCGCAATCCTCAAGTATTGCGTAATCTCCAGTTACTTTATTCTACTGGTCGTCTGGCAAACACAGGTTATTTGTCTATTCTACCAGTAGACCAAGGGATTGAACACTCAGCCGGTGCGTCTTTTGCGCCCAATCCGATTTACTTTGACCCCGAAAATATTGTCAAGCTAGCGATCGCCGCAGGTTGCAATGCTGTTGCTACCACTTTGGGGACATTAGGTATAGTTTCGCGCAAATATGCCCACAAAATTCCCTTTATTGTCAAAATCAATCACAACGAATTACTGACTTTCCCCAATCAATTTGACCAGGTGTTGTTTGCTGATGTGGAACAAGCTTGGAATTTAGGGGCAGCTGCCGTAGGTGCGACGATTTACTTTGGTTCAGACCAGTCTACCAGACAAATTCACGAAATCAGCCAAGCTTTTAAACGGGCCCATGAACTCGGTTTAGTGACTATTCTCTGGTGCTATCTGCGTAATAACGCCTTTAAACAAGATAAAGATTACCACCTGGCGGCTGACCTCACTGGACAAGCGAATCATTTGGGTGTAACGATTGAAGCCGACATCATCAAACAAAAGTTACCTGAAAATAACAATGGTTATGGTGCAGTTGCCAAAGCTACTGGTAAGAGTTATGGCAAAACCGATGAGCGGGTTTACACAGAATTGACAACCGACCACCCAATTGATTTAACTCGTTACCAAGTACTGAATTGCTACTCTGGGCGTGTGGGGTTAATTAATTCTGGTGGTGCGACTGGTAAAAATGACTTCGCCGAAGCAGTACGCACCGCTGTAATTAACAAACGCGCTGGTGGTTCAGGATTAATTTCTGGGCGAAAAACCTTCCAACGTCCTTTTGAGGAAGGTGTGAAGCTATTTCATACCATTCAAGATGTTTACTTGTCGCCAGATGTGACGATAGCTTAGGGATTGGGGATTGGGGAGTTGGGGATGAGGGAGATAAGGGAGATAAGGGAGCAGGGGGGAGAAGAATTAATAACAAATGCCCCATACCCCATGCCCCATGCCCCATGCCCCATGCCCCATGCCCGATTATCCTACTTTAAACCCAGAATATTCAAGACTATGTACAAGCCACCCGCGTATGTAGCAGAACCCAGCAGTACGCAAACTGGTAGGGTCAGTACCCAGGCTAGCAGCAAATTTCTCAGGGTGTCTATTTGCAAGCCAGAATGGTTCGCCGCCATTGTACCCGCTATACCAGATGACAGTACGTGAGTGGTGCTGACTGGTAGACCGAAGTAATCGGCAGCACCTATAGTTGTCATCGCTACTAACTCGGCGGAAGCTCCTTGAGCGTAGGTAAGGTGGTCTTTACCAATTTTTTCACCCACTGTCACTACGATGCGCTTCCAACCAATCATTGTGCCAAGACCCAGGGCAATAGCAACGGCAAATTTCACCCAATTAGGAATGAATTTGGTTACTTTATCCAACTGGCTCTTATAGCTGGTAAGCAGCTCTTCTTGTTTGGGATTGGTTAATTTTTTCTGCTTGTCCAGCTTCCCAATTGTTCCAGCTACTAGATACATATCGGTTCTTAATGAGCCAAGTTCATCTTTGGAAAGCTGCTTGAAACTAGTCTTACCAGTAAGCTTATCTCCAATTACACGACTCTCGGCAGCAAGGGCTACGAATGTTTTGTCGCTGGCTTCGCCAGTTGGTTTGAGGAAGTTGGAAAGCTCATCTGTGATATTTTGGCCGTTTGAGAATGTCCCAGCTGCTTGTGGTTGCAGCACTGTAATCACAGAGTTGGATGTCGCAGACAACTGAGCGATCGCAGCTGTATCAGTATCCATATTCAGTGCAAACATACCTGGTATGATACCCACCAAGATCAGCATGATCAAACCCATACCTTTTTGACCATCATTTGAACCGTGGGCGAAGCTCACACCAGTACACGTCAAGATTAACAAAGCACGTATCCAAGGTGGCGGTGGTTTACTCCCATCTGGCGCACGGTACAACTCTGGTCGATTGATCAGTCTCTTCGCCAGGATTAACAGCAGTGCAGCACAGGTGAATCCCACAATTGGCGAAACCAACAGAGATGTAAAAACTTCCTGCACCTTTGACCAATTCACGCCCTCGCCAAAGACATGACCCGAAGTTAACATTGAATTTGCTAAACCAACACCCATGATTGAGCCAATCAGTGTGTGTGAACTGGATGCAGGTAAGCCTAAGTACCAAGTTCCCAAGTTCCACATGATCGCCGAAATCAAAAGTGCAAAGACCATTGCGAAGCCTGCACTTGAACCAACATTAATTACCAACTCAACGGGAAGCAAGGCAATAATGCCAAAAGCAACGGCTCCTGTCGATGTCAGCACACCAATTAGGTTCCAACAACCTGACCAAACGACGGCGATGTTTGGCTTCAGCGTGTTAGTGTAGATGACTGTAGCAACTGCATTGGCAGTATCATGAAAACCATTGACAAATTCAAAGCCGAGTGCTAGACCCAGCGCCAAAGCCAGAAATAAATATTCCACTTAGCACTCCTAATAAAAGACAAGAATGCAGTCTGACCAAAACAAGTTGTGTTACAAAAAAACTATTAAAACTATGAAAAAAACCTGGGATCATTGCAATTGTGCGATCTACTCAAAAATTTATGGTTATAAATACAACCTTTCTCTGAACAGATTCTCTGATTGGGTCTACTATCTCGAAATAAGAATGGGTTCTAATTACACTTGAAGATTAGGACAGATAGATTAAGAAATAACTAAGTAACGGTAAAGAATAAGTTAAGGAAATTTAAATATATTATAGTTGTGGGGAGATGAGGGAGCAGGGGGAAAGAGAGCAGGGGAAGCAGGGGAGGTAGGGGGAGAGAAACAAGTTAAAAGTTAAAAGTTAAAAGAAATATTGAATTTATCTTTCTTTTTACTTTTTACTTGGTTCTTTTTACTTGTATGCCCCATCCCCCATTCTTATCTAACGTTTCTCAGTAAGAAATCTGGCTGACCACAACTTTTTTGCGATCGCTTCAAAATCTCGGCGCTACAAATACCAGGTTCACCGTTTTTGGAATAACAAAAGAATACTTCTTGCAAAAATCTTCCTGAACCAGAACAAAAAGGTGCTATACCATCAGCAGTAATATTATTAGCACTCACAAATGAATTTTTAAAATTTGTAATTGTGGTACGCAAGGGTTTTGTAGGACGATTATAAGCTGCGGGAATAGCGATCGCATCTTTTAACTTTTTACTCAATCCCAAGTATTCCGCAGGAGTTTTCCCTGAACAGGTACCATGTTTTTCCCATTCATGATCGTAAAGTTTATTACTAGGATACAAATTGGGAAACTGTCGCTTTACTTCCGACGGTAATTTTTGCGTGGAACAATTAGCAGGATAACCATTTTGGTACTGCGGCCACAAACCATGTAATACAAAACCAAGTTTCCTTCCAGAACCACACTGCTGCTGGTCACGGCTGCCATTTGTTGCACAATAATCTGGCGACCAAGAGAGTGTCAGTACATAAAAGTCAAATTTACCCGGAGTACCGCGATTTTGAGCAATGGCAGCATTCGGTATAAAAAGACTATTAATTAACAGAGAAGATGCGATGAAAAGTCTATTGAATCGCATATAAACAGTTAGTTTTCTCTAAAATTAAAACACTACATAGATTACATTGTTAATAGTCAAAGGTCAAGAGTCAGTAATTATTCGTAATTCCTAGTTCCTAATCCCCAACCAGGGGAAGCGCATCTCAAATACTATTGACCTTAATCAGTAGTAAGACAAAATTAATTACACAAATTTCGACCTGAAACCCTTATGTAGCCTAAAACCTAATGTTTAAAAGGGAACAGGGAACGGGCAACAGGCAACAGGGAAATCCCCATAATTAAAATCAGGGGATTTGTACAAGGACACATTGAAACATCGTGGCTGACGCCATCTCGTTTCAAATATTTTTATCTCTTTTCATAAATAAATTTAGGGGCTTTAAACCCTGTATTCGGGGCTAATTTTTTTTCTGTTCCCTGTTAAGAGTTCCCTGTTCCCGCCCCGAAGGGGCTTGGTAAATATTTCTGTCCGATTACTTATTTGTAACCTTGCGATGCTGTTAATGATTTGGCTGCGCCTGCTATGGCTAACGTATCCAATGCTTGCTCCTGTTTGTTTTGCATCAAGGGTACATTCTACCTCTATTGGTAAATTCTTTCCTAGAAATCACCTAAGTCTAAACTCCAGAGGAAAGATTCACTACTCTTGTGTTTGATTGCGTTCCTCCTGTTCTGCTTCCAGAATTGCTAATAAAAGAGCTTCTTCCTGAATTTCAAACTCTTCTTCAGGAATTTCTCCCATATCAAAAGCAAGTTGGAGTCCAAGAAGCTGCTTGCTGAGATTTTCTTTATCATCAATTTCAGTACTCGCCTGTTCTAAAATTTTTTCCCCAAGCCACGTTACCCCCATTAATGGGCCAGTAATCGGTAATAGTAAGAAGCGCAGAACCATATTGCTTTACACTTGTGTGGACTTATTAAAGGTATCCTCTCAAGACCGTAATCATGCTGATGACATAAATATTAAACATTACTAGTCTTGTGTTGATGCCAAAATCCGTTGGATTTGAGTCCAGTTAAGGCTGATGGACATCTGTATTTTATATTTGCAATGTAAAAAAAATACTTTTGCATGACATTCCTATTTTAGGAGGTACTTAGAGTTTGACAACAGTATTAAATGCATCTCCCCAGCGATTTGTCAATACACCTGCTGTTCAACGCATCGCTCAACGTGCTTTGCGCTATCTACAGTCAGGGTTTTCAATACATTTACGTGGTTCAGCCGGAGTCGGAAAAACTACTCTGGCAATGCATCTAGCTGATTTGCTCAACCAGCCGATTATCCTCTTATTTGGAGATGATGAGTTTAAAACCTCAGACTTGATTGGTAATCAATTAGGTTATACCCGTAAAAAGGTTGTTGATAACTTCATCCACAGCGTTGTCAAAGTTGAGGATGAACTCCGACAACATTGGGTTGATGCACGATTAACCCTAGCTTGTAAAGAAGGATTTACGCTGGTTTATGACGAATTCAATCGATCGCACCCGGAAGTAAATAACGTTTTACTCTCCGTACTTGAGGAGAGGTTGTTAGTATTACCAACAAACCAACATCGAGCCGAGTATATCCGGGTTCATCCTCAGTTTCGGGCAATTTTAACATCAAACCCTCAAGAGTATTGTGGAGTTCATGCAACTCAGGATGCTTTGATAGATCGTGTGATTACCATCGATATGCCTACACCTGATGAACTGACTCAGCAGGAAATTGTAGTTCATAAAACAGGCATAGATTCTGAGAAAGCAGAAGAAATTGTCCGCTTAGTACGGACGTTTTGGAGTCGATCTGGCTCTGGACAGGGCGGTGGATTACGTTCCTGTCTGATGATTGCCAAAATCTGCCACGAACACGAAATTTCCGTAAACCCTGGAGATCCTTGCTTCCAAGATATTTGTGCCGATATCCTGCTTTCTCGCACGAATCAACCTCTCACGGAAGCAACTCGGCTACTGGAAGAGGTTTTAAGTGAATTGTATCATCGTATAAATACTCAATCTCAGTCGTCAGAGATAATACCAAACAACCAAAATCAGATTGTATTGGAACAGCGAGTACCTTACGAGCATGAAGTCTACAACTACCTGTGTAATTCTCCAGGAAGGCGCTTCTCTGAATTGGCAGTAGAATTAGGGATCGATCGCAGTCAAATTGTCGCTGCACTCAAGTCTCTCAGGGAGCAGGGAGTATTAGTCCAAATGCAGGGCAATGCCGAGTCGCCGAAGGTATCACAAACAGTTGCTTTTGATTCTGGCCATTTAATAAACAAATGAGTACTAATACTAACCGAGGAGTGATCACAGCAACTCAGGGTTCTAGCTTGGCAGATATTCTAGAACGGGTTCTGGATAAAGGCATTGTGATCGCAGGAGATATTTCTATTTCCGTAGGCTCTACAGAACTGCTCAACATCCGGATTCGTTTGTTGATTTCTTCTGTTGATAAAGCCAAAGAGATTGGAATTAACTGGTGGGAGAGCGACCCCTATCTTAATAGTCAAACTCGCACCTTATTAGCAACTAATCAACAACTTCAAGAGCGTGTTGCCAGTCTAGAAACAGAACTGCGATCGCTCAAAGTCCTCAATCCTAATAATCATCAGAATGCAGGCGATTAGTAAATCAAAAGGTTCCGATTCCGGTTTAGCACCATTGTTACTGACGGTTGTTGAGCTGATACGCCAACTCATGGAAGCTCAGGTGATTCGGCGAATGGATGCTGGCACCCTCAACGACTATGAGCTAGATCGAGCTGCCGAAAGCCTGCAACAGCTTGAACAACAGGTTGTTAAACTTTGCGAGATATTTGATATTGACCCAGCCGATCTAAATATTAACTTGGGTGAAATGGGAACTTTACTTCCCCAATCTGGAGGATATTACCCCGGTGAAACCTCTAGTCAACCTTCTATTTTAGAACTTCTCGATCGCCTATTAAATACGGGTGTTGTGGTTGAAGGTGACTTGGACTTAGGACTGGCTCAGTTAAGCTTAGTTCATGCCAAGTTAAGACTAGTACTCACTTCTAAACCCCTATAACTTTTTTATCTAAATTCTTCTTGGTAAGACATTCTTGTAAGCAACTCAGGTCTAAAGACACTGAGCTTTAGCCCAGATCGAACATGCCTTCACATTGACATTTGTCCTTGCAATTGGCAGGTCAACCCCGGACTTTCAGGCTGGCTTACAGACAACCCCAAAGCAGCGATATTTTTAGCCGCGTTTATATCAGCATCATGCTCAAATCCACAATGCCCACATTTAAAAACTTTTCCGTTGCGGTAAGATTTGCCCTTAACAGGGTGAATATGTCCGCATCGAGAACAAGTTTGACTCGTGTAAGCAGGTGGAACAAATATCACTCTCACCCCAGCAATATTTGCTTTGTACCCAACAAACAAACGCAGTTGATAAAACGCCCAATTATTAGTTCTACGACGTTCTATTTTACTTCGAGGCTTGGTATTGAGAGATTGTCTAATATTGGTCAAATCTTCAAAAGCCAAACTCGCAAACAGGATCTGAGATTTTTGAACAAGCTGCTTAGAAATATTGTGATTCAACCATTCTTGAAACCTCCGCTCTCTCCCAGAAAGCCTTCTCAAAAGTCGCCTAGACGACCGAGTGCGTTTGGATTGAATATTAGCTCTGACCTTGGTATAACGGTCACGAACCGATTGAATCTGTTTACCACTCCACGAGTCACCTGTAGAAGTAGTGGCGATATCTCTTCTACCAAGATCAACTCCAATTACTTTGGGAGTCTTGCCAGTAGGTTGAGTTGGGATATCGACAACAAAGTTGATATTGTAGTCGCCAAGTTTTGTTTTATTCAGCGTTGCACTGGTTGGAGTCTGACCCCTCAGCAATGCAATCTGATAACCACCAATGGACAGCTTAAATTCAACTCGCCCACACATCAAAGTCACTCCTACAGATTGGGTTTCTTCCTTATAGATAAAGGTGCGAACATCCAAGCTGATAGAGGTGGGTCTAAATTTGTGGATTTGTTTAACTGCTTTAGCATTACCAATAACTCGACGGATAGCTTGACAAACATGATTAGCTTTCAATCCCGTTGTCTCACGCACAGGCTTGTAAACCAAGTGGTGAAGCTTGGTAGTATTCCAGCAATTTTCGCGCTTGGCTACTTCCAAAATCTGATTGCAAGCATCGGCAAACCCCTCCATCGTGCGGTCAATCTCGCCTCGAAAGTCAGGGAGTACTATAAGCTTGCATTTGACAGATATAGGTTGAGTCATCTTTATATGATAACTCATCCAGTGCAATTAATTCTGACTGCGGTTAAAACCGCTTGAGTCGCTTACCTCTCAGCCCTAAAGGGACTGAGTTTCCCGCTTACCAGGAGTTTCTATGAGTTATGGCTTTTACATTTATGGAATTTTGACCTTGCCTGCTCCACAAAATTTAAATTTAGAGGGCTTAGATCGGCAACCTGTACAAATTAAAATTTTGGATGATTTTGCAGTCATCTACTCGGAAGCACAACAAGAGCGTTATTTGGCCAGCCGTCGTAACCTGCTAAGTCATGAGAAAGTCCTTGAGGAGATCATGGAAGGAGGCGATCGCTATTTACTGCCCGTGCAATTTGGACTTTTGGTTTCAAGCTGGGAGACGGTTTCACAGCAATTAATTCGTCCTCATCAAGAAGCATTGACGCAATTGCTTGCGAAGTTATCGGGTTGCCGAGAAGTTAGTGTCAAAGTTTTTTGGGATACCGAGGCAGAAATTCAGGGACTATTGGCAGAACACCCAAATCTCAAAACCGAAAGGGATAAACTAGTGGGTCAACCCCTGAGTATGGAGCGGGTAATCCAAATAGGGCAAGTCATCGAACAGGGAATGAACGATCGCAAGCAAGGCATCATCAATGTATTTCAAGGCACGCTCAACTCCATTGCGATCGAGGTGGTAGAAAATACTCCCCAAATGGACACAATGATCTACAATTCAGCCTACCTAATTCCTTGGGAAGCAGAATCACAATTTAGCGAACACGTTGAAGCACTCGATCGTCAATTTGAAGACCGTTTGCGAATTCGCTACAACAATTTCACTGCCCCGTATAACTTTGCTCGTCTTCGATTAACCACTTCCAACTGATTAATTCTTCTCTCTGTTGAACAGCAATAAAAATTAAAAATCAAAAAATATTGAAACTTTTAATTTTTGGGAACAGAACTTACGCAATAACTCTCTAAAACTCTTATTTCTCTGCGTCCTTTGCGTCCTATCCCAAGGGAAGACGCTAACGCGAATGCGGTTCGTTTTTTCATTATTTTGCGTAAGTCCTATGAAAATAAAATTTTTCTCTGCCTTTTATTTAAGTAAAATCAATGGACGACATATTTAAAGGATTTGAACACCTATTAGAAATTGCCAAAGCTTTAGAAGAAAAAGTAGAGAAAGGGGAGTTAAAAACTTCTATTCAAATTCGATCTCATCATCTCAGTAGTATTCCCCGACAAGGCAATATTCCCAGAACAAGGAGTTCCAGCCGAGTCAGATCCAATTCCACCGATGCAGCTACACCAATGGATGATGCTGATGTCACCCCCCCATCAGTTCGGACGAACTCAAAAACTTCTTGGCAAGATGTCGGCGGCTTGGCTGATGTTCTCCAAGAAATCAGAGAGTTAGTTGAAATTCCACTTAAACGTCCAGATTTATTGGTGAAATTAGGGTTAGAGCCTCCGCGTGGGGTTTTGCTCGTTGGCCCGCCTGGTACAGGAAAAACTTTAACAGCCCGTGTTTTGGCAGAAGAGTTAGAGTTAAACTACATTGCCATCAATGGCCCAGAGGTGATGAGCAAGTATTACGGGGAAGCAGAAGCTCGTTTGCGAAGTATTTTTGAGAAAGCAACTCGTTCTGCTCCCTGCTTGATATTTATTGACGAAATTGATAGCCTTGCCCCAGATCGCAGCCAAGTGGAAGGTGAAGTTGAAAAAAGACTAGTGGCGCAGTTGCTTGGGTTAATGGATGGGTTTGCCAAAACCGAGGGCGTAATTGTATTAGCGGCAACAAATCGTCCCGATGATCTCGATCCGGCGCTTCGTCGTCCGGGACGCTTTGATCGCGAAGTTCATTTTCAAGTTCCCGATCGCAATGGACGATTGGAAATTCTGACGATTTTGACAAGTGCCATGCCCTTGGAGACTTCAGTTAATTTAGGAGCGATCGCCGATTTGGCTGTCGGTTTTGTCGGTGCCGATATCAAAGCTCTTTGTCAAAAAGCAGCCTACATTGCCCTTCGTCGTCAAGTCCCCTCCCTCAACAGTCCCGTTCCTGAGAACATGACTATCATACAGCAGGATTTTCTCGAAGCAATTAAGGAGATAAAACCCTCAGTTCTCAGGACTGTAGCAATTGAAGTACCTAGTGTAAGTTGGGATGACATTGGTGGTTTGGATGATGTGAAACAAAAACTTCAAGAATCTGTTGAAGGCGCACTCCTCTATCCCGAACTATACGAGCAAACCAAAGCCAAGCCTCCCCGTGGGATTCTATTGTGGGGTCCGCCGGGAACGGGAAAAACATTACTGGCAAAAGCGATCGCTTCTCAGGCTAGAGCCAACTTTATTGCTGTCAATGGCCCGGAATTACTCAGCCGATGGGTAGGTGCCGCAGAACAGGCAATCAGAGAACTCTTTCGCAAAGCTCGGCAAGCAGCTCCTTGCGTTGTGTTTATAGATGAAATTGATACCCTGGCACCAGCACGGGGACGATTCAGTGGTGATTCTGGAGTTAGCGATCGCGTTGTCGGTCAACTGCTCACCGAACTGGATGGGTTGCATGAATGCCCGAAAGTACTGTTAGTAGGAGCAACCAATCGTCCAGAAACGCTCGATCCTGCCTTACTCAGAGCCGGAAGATTGGACTTACAAATAAAAATCGATCTACCAGATCGAGCCAGCCGATTAGCGATTTTAGGAGTTCACAATCTAGATCGTCCCCTGGTTGATGTCGATTTAGAAACCTGGGCGACAGTTACCGAGGGTTGGAATGGAGCAGACTTGGCTTTATTGAGCAATCAAGCTGCTTTAAGCGCAATTCGTCGATACCGCGCCCAAGGATTGACTGACTCCAGCTTGATTCAGATTACAAATGATGATTTCCAAGTTACATACCAAATGCTTGCTAATCAGCATCAATCTCAATAGTGGCCTATCGCATTAATTCTGATGGCTGAACTCATTCTTAACTTTTCTTCCTTTGCGCTCTTTGCGTCCTTCTCCCAAGGGGAGACGCTAACGCGAATGCGGTTCGTTCTCTTATCCCTCAAATTTTATGAGACAGACTAATAGTCTCTAGCTTGAAAAAACACAGAAGTTCAGAGCGGAAGCTAGTTATCCTCCGAAAACACCTTTGATGTCAAAAGAAGCGTCCCGGAGGACTTCCTAACTTTGGTAGAACAAAAGGGAATTATTAGTTAGTTAACTTTATTTGTCCAGACTTAATTACTTATGTCAATATACGTTTATGCTCTTCTAGTCCCGACCGCATCACCGCTTGTTCTACCCTTAGGGATGGAAAGGAATATTGAACTCTTTTACTCTTCTGGTTTAGCCGCGATCGTAGAGCCGGAAATCTCACTGGAGGCAATACAGGCAACGGATGAGCGTTTACTTCAAGCTGTATTAAACCACGATCGCGTGATTCGAGAACTTTTTCAACAAACTCCCCTTCTTCCCCTACGCTTTGGGAGGGGTTTTACCTCTGTAGAAAAACTGCTAAATCATCTAGAAAAGCAGCAAGAGCAATATCTAGAAGCCCTAACTCAGCTAGCAGACAAAGTTGAGTACACTTTAAAAGGGACACCCTGTTATTTGCTTGACGATTCTGAGACTATTGATGCTAAGGGAAAAGCATATTTATTAGCTAAAAAACAACGCTACCAAACACAGCAAGTATTTCAGACACAACAATGCGAACAGTGGGAACTCTTGAACCAGTTAATTCTCAAAACATATACAAATGTTATCTGTGAAACTCGACAGCCAGATATGCAGCAAATCCACTTTTTGGCACAGCGCAACGATTCAACGCTCAGTACGCAGCTGTTTTCCCTTTGGCAGGTACAATGCTCGCACTGGCAATTAGCACTGAGCGAACCTCTGCCACCATATCATTTTCTCAAAAATACTCTCATATAAATTCATAAAAAATAATATTTAAAATTTTCTCAGAAAAAATAAAGACGATCTGATTTTTTGTTTAATTTTTTTAGAAAAAATATTGTTAACTTTTTAATATTTTTTTATTTTATTATATTTATCTCAGATTTTTGGGAACACTAAACCCAGGAAGAATAAAACACATAGTGTAAGTTTTACCTACTGCTCAATCAGAGCAAGATGAAATCAATAATTAGAGTTGTGAGAGGAAAAGAAAATGGCTGTTGAAAAAGTTAACTCATCTTCAAGTCTGGCTGAAGTTATTGACCGCATTTTGGACAAAGGAATTGTAATTGATGCTTGGGTACGTGTTTCTTTAGTTGGTATTGAACTGCTATCAATAGAAGCTCGGATTGTGATTGCTTCAGTTGAAACTTACTTAAGATATGCCGAGGCAGTTGGTTTAACATCTCAGGCTGCTGTTCCATCTGCTGTTTAACACCACATTAGAAAAAGGGAGTCTTCATGGCTCCTATTTAATATTTCTAGTTAAAAAAATAGGAGATTTCATCTGATGGCTCTCAAGAATTTATGGGAACAAGAGCGATCGCAGCGATTGCAAATAACTGCTGAACGCCGTCAAAAAGTTAACCAGTGGAAACAGCTAACTCAACAAGAATTTCGGCTGCAAGCAGATCTGCTTCATCAAGAGTTGAGCAGTTTTGTTACCAGCCTTGACAACAACAGAAAGTTACAACAACAGCAATTTCAGCAAGAGATTGTAGAGCGGCAATTGGAAATATTGCAAATAAAAATAGATGTCTGGCAACGCCAGCAAGAATACCGCCAACAGCGGTCAGCAAAGGCTCAGGCATTATTCCAAAACTTGCAAAATTTCCGGGCAATCTTACATAACAGTGTTTGGGACGATTACAGTCATAAACAAGCTGTTTCCCCGACTCCTGCTAAACAAGAGAAATTAGTTGTAACAGTTCCAAAACGCTCAATCTCCCGTTCTGTAATTAAAGCCACTGGTTTTCGTCCTTCCGTCAATACCATGACTAAGAAAGTGCCTGCCTTGAATGCGGATACTGCTAAATCTAAAGTGCAGCAATACATTCAGCAAGCTGAAGGAGCTACTCTGATAGAAATTGAAGAGGTGATAGGCTTAAGCCGGGTGCAAACGATAGATGTCCTGCGCTCCTTGATCAAGCAAGGCGTACTAGAACAACGCGATCGCCAATACTTTATTCGGCAACAAGCAATTTATTGACTTAATTCAAGCTCATTTTTTGTATTTGCAGACTAGCTGTTGGGCGATCGCTTGTGTCTGTCGCCTTAAGCAGCATAGTCCAAAATCGATAAGCATTAAAGCTGGTCTATGCTTTGTAGTATTCAAGATTTCCATCTTTTTCAGGTCTGTATTGCAACTACATCTATACAAGCAATATGCTTAGTAGATGTAACATGGCAAGAAGTTAACCTATTAATAATTAGAAAAAGAGCTTAAATCTTTGTTCAAGCTTCCGGCTTTTAACTTTAAAAATATCCGGATTGGAAAGGCATATAACAAGCTGGGGTAGCTCAATCAAGGTTTTGAACTGTGCTATTGGCAATCGCACAATGAAGTTAGTAAGCTGGATTGTTTGAAGAATTCTAATGTAAATGCAAAAGTCAAGAGATATAAGGAGGTGCGATCCATTGTGAATCAATTGATCAACCAACTTCAAACTAAATTATTCACAGGCAGGCTGAATCTTGAAGCAAGGGATGGGCCGACTTGGACGCTATATTTTCGGTTAGGACGATTAATTTGGCAGGCTGGCGGTTCTAATGCCGATGAGCGATGGCGAAGACACTTGTTGCGGTACTGTTCTCATCTGGATGTGACACAGTTGGAACAGCTTGTCTCTCCCCAGGAAAATTATCGCGAGTATTGCATTCTTGGTAAGTTGCGAGAACAAAAATTAATCGAACAACAACTACTTGTTAACCTGATTACAAGCTCAATAGCTGAAGTCCTGTTTGATATAATGCAGTACATTGAAGCCAAAAGAAATGCCGACAATTCAGCAGGGCAGTTGTCACATACTACCGTTGTTGGTGAAGTTCCTGGGGTTCTCCTAGCTATAATACCAACTGAGGAAATCTTGAAACAGGCGACACTTGCCTGGCAAGAATGGCGAGATGCAGGACTGGCTAGTTGCTCGCCCAATTTATTTCCGATCATTCAACAAATTGAGCTACTCCAAGGACAAGCATCCTCTAAACAGATTATTTCTCTAGTTGATGGCACAAAAACTTTACGAGGTCTAGGGCAAAAAAGCGGTCGGGATGTCTTAGCTTTGACTCGGTTATTGATGCCATTGGTAAAAGCAGGGGCGATCGCTTTTTCACCTACCCCAAGACTCAGGAAGGTTGGGATGAGTCAAGAAACTGGCAACCCGTCCAGTGCAGTTAATAATTCCAATTTTTCACTAAAGACAGAAGAGGATACTGTTATACAAGTTGGACCCAATTTCAAAAAAGTTGCTCTCCCAGCGACTAGTAAAGAAATTGTCAGTCCGTCCAGTGCAGTTAATAATTCCAATTCTTCACTGAAGAGAGAAGAGAACACTGTTTTACAATTTGCCCCCCCAGCGACTAGCAAAGCAATTATTGATGTCTCAAGACCTTTAGTAGCCTGTGTGGATGATAGTCCGACGATCTGTCGCAGTTTGGAGGAAATTCTCACTCATCAAGGTTATCGCTTTGTTGGCATTCAAGAGTCCTTGACGGCAGTTTTAAACCTAATTAAAAGCAAGCCTGACTTCATTTTTTTGGATCTGTTGATGCCAAAAGTGAATGGCTATGAAATTTGTTCTCAAATCCGTAAAACTCCAAGTCTCAAAAATGTGCCGGTTGTCATCTTAACGGGGAAAGATGGAATAGTAGATCGGATGCGAGCAAAATTAGTAGGAGCAACTGACTTTTTGGGTAAACCCGTAGAACCAGAGAAAGTACTCAATGTGCTTCACAAGTATTTAAGCGTTTAGGTTAAAGCGGTAGTCATGCCAGTGGTTACCCTACACCCATTTTCAAAACAGATTTTGGATTGGAAATTGCTTTCTACATCTGGGTTGGTGTTAATTCATTTGTCGCAATCATTTTTCAAATTCTCAATTAAATAGTTAGGAAATAAAAATGAAAAAAGTTCTTTTAGTTGAAGATAGTCTCACAGAATCCGAAAAGATGACACGTTACCTGGAGCAAGGAGGATATTCAGTTTATGAAGTTCGCAGTGGTGAAGAGGCTCAACTCAGGTTGAAACAACAAAAACCTGACTTGATCTTACTGGATTTAATTTTGCCAGGTCAAAGTGGATTTGAGTTCTGCCGTAAGTTGAAAGCCGATCCGACAACAAAAGCAATTCCGGTAGTGATTTGCTCAACTAAAAATACAGATGTTGATAAAACTTGGGGCACTATGAGTGGTGCCGATGGCTATTTAGTCAAACCTGTAGATGAAAATACCTTGCTCCAGACTGTTAATAAATTTATTCGCTAAAGGAAACTAGGGCAATGCTACAGGGCAATGATAGCTTTAGAGAGCTACCCATGAATAGTCAATTTCGACTTGAAAACTCTTCTCAAGGAAACAACCAGAGGTTTTTAAGATTTCCGTTGAATGGAAAGGTAAATGGGTTACTCCCATTAGCTGATTTGCGGGGAGTAATTCAGGTTGCGCTGACCGAGATTTTGCCAGTACCGCAGGTAGCAGAATTCTTGTTAGGCATAATGAATTGGCGGGGAGAAGCGATCTGGATTCTTGATTTAGCAGCTTTGTTGGGAGCAACACACTGGTGTCGGCGAGAAGGTGTGCGTAACTCTGGCATGGCGATGCTTGTTCAAGTCCAAAATCAAACCGTCGGGCTGTTGGTAGAGCAAGTCAATACCATTGAAGTTCACGATCCCCAAGAGCGGTTAGCGATTTCGACATCGATGTTACCTGCCCGACTAGGCTCGTTCTTGCAGGGTTACTTTGTGGATTCTCAAGGTAGCCCTTTGATGTTACTTGACACCCAGGTTGTGATTCAAGCCCTTCAGCCTCTTTAAAGTTCAGAGCTTCCTATACAACGCCAAGGGCGGATGCACAAGGGCTTATGGACGCTGAAGCCGTTCTAGAAAAGTAAAAAGTAAAAAGATAATCCCCATAAATAAATTTCGGCGGCTCTTGACCATTTTTCTTTTTCTTTCTTTTGCCTTTTAACTTTTTACTTTTGCCTTTTTTGGTAATTAGCCTACGCTCTGCATTCTACTTATTAACTCCGACAACCTTACATAGCAAGAAAGATTATGGTAGCGCAACACAATCTTAGACCGAGCCAACCTCAGTCAAATTCCAGCAACGGTTATAAGGAAACCGATAATGGGCATACCGTTGATGTACCAGCAAAACAGCAAATCGCCTCCACTCTAGAAGAATTGCGAACTGAACTGGATCAAGCTGATTGGGTGGAAACAGGGCCATTGCGAGAGAGAATCCGCAACTTAAAAGAACTGGTAAGTGTGTTGCCATATCAAGACGGAGGAGATGGATTAGAAGTAGAGCAAGTACAGGCGATCGCCAGCAAAATCCGCCAATTTTCCGATCTAGATACCTTGCTCGCTACTGCTGTCATAGAGGTACAAAGCTCACTGCAAGCCGATCGCGTGGTGCTGTATGAGTTTACGAATCCGACGCTGGGGATAGTTGTTGCGGAGGCGATGAGGGATGGTTTTACCCCAATGCTGAAGGAAAAACTACCCGCCGTCACTTTTGGGTTAGGTTCTGCCAAGCTTTATCAACAAGAAAAATTAGTCGCGATCGCGGATACCTACACTGCTAGCTTGTCCCCTTACCAAAAGCAGCTCGTGGATCGGTTTCAGGTAAGAGCTTGTGTGAGTTTGCCGATCTTAGTAAAAGATGAGGTTTGGGGTTTGTTGGTAGTGCAGCAATGCACTGCTGCTCGCCAGTGGCAAAATGCTGAAATTCGGTTACTAAAATTGATCGAGCAGGAATTAGAAGTGCAACTGCAAGTTGCCGTGATTCAGGCTACATTGCAACAAGAAGTGGAAAAAGACCAAATCCTGGTCGGTGTAGCGAATAAAATTCTCCAGTCCAAAGATTTGGATACCATCTTTCGCGTTGCCATCCAAGAAGTGCGACAGTCACTAAAATGCGATCGCGTGGCAATTTATCGTTTCCAGCCAGATTGGAGTGGGGAATTTATCGCTGAATCTGTTGGATCTGAGTGGGTTTCTCTATTAGAAGAACAGCGAAACAACCCAGCGATTGTCAAGAACGTTAACTATTGCAGTGTGAGGAACCTTGCAGACGAAGGGGGATTGGCTGGGACAACAGGGCGATTGCCCAGTGCAGATAGCTACATTCATCACACCCAAGGCAAAACTTTCCATCGCGGACAGATTTATCGAGTCACTAATGATATTTACAGTGCTGGTTTTTCTGACTGCTATATCAAAGTTTTAGAAACCTATCAAGCCAAAGCATACATTATTGTTGCCATCTTCCAGGGAGAAAAGTTGTGGGGCTTGCTCGCTGCCTATCAAAATTCTCAGCCTCGTCAGTGGAAAGATAGTGAAGTGCGACTAATGGTGCAGGTTGCATCTCTGTCTAGTATTGCTATTCAACAGTTGCAATATCAGCAACAACTCGATCACCGCTCTGAGGAGTCAGCCAAACTGATTGAACGAGAACGTACTGTTTTCGGCATCATTGAAAAGATCGGGCAAGCAATGGATCTTCGCACCCTTTTCCGGATTACCACCCAAGAGTTGCGGCGATTTTTAAAATGCGATCGCGTTGTCGTTTATCAAGTTTATCCAGACTGGAGTGGAGAAGTGATCGCTGAATCTGTGGCTACTGGTTGGCCGTCACTGTTGGAGATGCAGGAACAAGACAGCATTTTAAAAACAGGTCTGATATCTTCAGAGCGTTGTCATGTTAAGGACTATGGCTCCCCTATTAAACCTGATGCCGATACTTATCTGAAGGAAACCCAGGGTGGACTGTACACCAAAGGAACGCGCTTTCGTAAAGTCAACGATATTTCTGCTGCTGGTTTTTCACCTTGTTATTTAGAAACATTAGAGAAGTTCCAAGCCAAAGCATACATTAATGTTCCCATCTTCCGCGCTGGTAATCTTTGGGGTTTGTTAGCAGCCTATCAGAATTCTGATGTTCGGAAATGGACTGAGGAAGAGATCGGTGCTTTGTTGCAGATCGGCGAACCTTTGAGTATTGCCCTCCAGCAAGCTGAATATATCGAACAGCTACGGTTAAAAAATATCGAAATGACACAAGTAGCTGAAGTAGAAAACGCCATCGCCCGAATGACGGATAGAATGCGTCATTCCCAACAGCCAGAAACAATTTACCGCACTACCTTGGCAGAATTGCGGCAGTTGTTGAAATGCGATCGCCTAGCAATATATCGCTTCAACTCTGACTGGAGTGGTGAATTTATGGCTGAATCTGTAGGAAGTGACTGGGTGCCTCTGGTTGGCCCCGATATCAAGACTGTGTGGGAAGACGAACACCTACAGCAAACCCAAGGCGGGCGCTATCGCAACAATGAAACTTTTGTCGTCAATGACATCTATACTGTTGGTCATGCCCAGTGCCACATCGACCTGTTAGAGCAGTTCCAAGTTAAAGCTTATACCATCGCCCCGATTTTTGCTGGAAACAAACTTTGGGGTTTATTAGGAGCTTACCAAAATAGCGGGCCGCGCCAGTGGAATTCCGAGGAGGTGCGACTGCTGACCAAATTGGGCATTCAGTTGGGGTTAAGCGTGCAGCAAGCCGAGTACATCGAACAACTGAAAACGAAAAATGCAGAGTTGGCGCGAGCAGCAGAAGAGGAACAGGTGCTGACAGGAATGGTGGAAAAAATTCGCCAAGCTCAAGAGGCAGATACAATTTTCCTGAATGTGCTGCCAAGTTTACGCAAACAACTACAGTGCGATCGCCTAGCAGTATTTCGCTTTCATCCCGACTGGAGTGTAGAGTTTGTTGCCGAATCCGTAAAAGATCAATGGCTGTCTTTAGCTGGTTCCGACATCAAAACGATTTGGATGGACGAGCACTTACAAGAAACTCAGGGCGGACGGTATCGTAATCATGAAACCTTTGTTGTCAATGATATCTACACTGTCGGTCACGTTCAGTGCTACCTAGAGATATTAGAAAAAATCCAGGCCAAAGCTTACGCGATCGCTCCTATCTTCACTGGAAACAAACTCTGGGGCTTTTTGGGAGCATACCAAAATACTGGCCCTCGGCAGTGGAAATCCAAGGATGTGCAACTGTTGAGAAAAATAGCTGTGCAAATGGGTATAGGCTTGCAACAGGTTGAGTATATCGAACAGCTTAAGAAGAAGAATGCAGAGTTAGAGCGAACCACAGAAGGGCAACGAGCATTGACACGGCTGGCAGAAAAAATTCGCCAAGTTCAAGAGCTAGATACGATTTTCCGCAATGCCTTACCAGAATTGCGATCGCATTTGGAATGCGATCGTCTAGCCGTGTATCGCTTCAATCCAGATTGGGGTGGGGAGTTTATTGCCGAATCCGTAAGTCGTGAATGGGTGGCTTTGGTTGGCCCCGATATCAAGACTGTATGGGAAGACGAACACCTCCAACAAACCCAAGGTGGACGCTATCGCCACAACGAGACCTTTGTTATAAATGACATTTACACTTCTGGTCATGCCCAGTGCCACTTGAAAATTCTCGAGCAATTCCAGATGAGAGCCTATATCATCACCCCGATTATTGCTGGGAATAAGCTCTGGGGTTTGTTAGGAGCATATCAGAATAGCGGGCCGCGGCAATGGCAAGAGAATGAAGTCAACTTGGTAACGAAAATCGGCACGCAGTTTGGGGTTGCTGTCCAGCAATCGCAATACTTACAACAAACTTTAAGTAAGAATGAGGAACTGATCAAACTGGCAGAACGGGAAGTAGCAAACGCCCGATTTTCCTATCGCCTGCCAAGTCGGTTAACAGAAATGGCCCAAAGTCATGGTAATGTTCTGGAATTTGTCCAGTTTGCCACCCACGAACTTCGTCAGCTACTCAAAGCAGATCGAGTTGGAATTTACCGTTTTGAGCCTGATTGGTCTGGAGAATTTGTAGTTGAGTCTGTGACTGGGGATTGGCCTAAGTTGGTGGGAACTAGCCTTGCCAGAGTTAGAGATACCTATCTCCAGTACAACCAAGGAGGGCGTTATGCCCGTAAAGAAAGTTTGCTGGTTGACAATATATATACTGTCGGTCATGACGAATGTCACATCCAATTGTTAGAGATGTGGGGAACTAAAGCCTACATGATTTCTCCGATTTTTCAAGAAAATCGGCTATGGGGACTGATGGGAGTTTATCAAAATAGCGCACCGCGCCAGTGGGAGCAATCCGAGGAAGATGTTCTCAACCAAGCCAGCGTCCAGATTGGTATTGCCCTGAATCTTGCAGACTACCTAACACAGGTGCGTATTCAAGAGCAGCAACTAGCAGAAGCAGCAGAGCGCGAACGCACCGCCCGAGAAAAACTGCAACAAGGAGCTATCCGCGTTCTCATGGCTTTGGAACCATCCTTCAGAGGCGATCTTACCGTTCGAGCGCCCCTATCTGAAGATGAAATTGGGACGATCGCCGATGGTTACAACACTACGATCCAAAGTTTGCGAGATTTAGTGCGACAAGTGCAGATTGCTGCTGGCAGGGTGAGTGAAACTTCCAGCAATAACACGATCTCAGTAGTGAAACTATCTGACCAAGCTCAACAGCAGGCAGAACGGCTCGAACACGCTCTGGAACAATTACAAATGATGGTAACTTCCACCCAGATAGTTGCTGCTGATGCCCAAAAAGTCGGACAGGCGGTTCAAAGAGCTAATAACACCGTCCAAGCTGGTGATACCCTAATGGAAAAAACCGTAGAGGGCATTTTGGAGATTCGGGAAACCGTGTCGGAAACAGCGAAGAAGATTAAACGCCTCGGTGAAGCTTCTCAGAAAATCTCGAAAGTAGTGAGTCTGATTGAAAACTTTGCCACTCAAACTAATTTGCTGGCACTCAATGCTGCCATCGAGGCTACCCGTGCCGGAGAGTATGGCAAAGGCTTTGCGGTGGTTGCAGATGAAGTTCGTTCTCTGGCTTATCAGTCGGCTAGTGCCACCACAGAAATTGAGCGCCTCGTGCAAGAAATTCAAGCTGGTACCAACGAAGTTACCGAAGCAATGGAAGTGGGGATTAGCCAAGTTGTCCAAGGCTCGAACTTGATCGATGAGACTCGTCATTCCCTCAGTGCGATCGTGGCAGCTACCAACGAAATTGGTGGACTGGTACAAGGAATTACCCAAGCAGTTTCCCATCAAAGTCAGCAATCTCACATATTGACAGAGGCGATGATGGATGTTTCGGCGATCGCCCGTAAGACTTCAGAAAGTGCCATGCACATTTCCGAGTCTTTTGAGGAATTACGGATGACTTCACAACAACTGGAAACCAGCGTTAGCCAGTTCAAAGTTGACTAAGAATTTTAGATTTTAGATTTTAGATTTTAGATTATTTCGGTTTATGCCCCGCCCGAAGTCAAGCGCAACAAATCCAAAATCCCAAATTTAAAATCCGACGCTCGTGACGCTCGATAGCGCAGCGTTAGCGACGCAGGAGCGAGCGTCTGACTCGCTTGCCGTCGGCGCTATCAAGCCCCGCACCCTTGTCGTCGGGGTCAATCCAAAATTGTTTGACTAATCTCGCAAAACTGTTATGAACCCCGATCCCAGTAATCAAGAGCAGGCTTTTCTTGCGGAAGCGGCAGAGTTGTTGCAAACCATTGAGCAGAATCTGATCGGTCTACTTGATGAAAAAACAATAGAAAAAGTTCATGCCTTGATGCGAAGCGCCCATACTATCAAAGGGAGTGCTGCCAGTGTTGGGCAAGAAACTATTCAGACAATTGCCCATCATTTGGAAGATGTATTCCAAGCGTTATACGCTCCAGAACTGGAAATCGATCCAGAATTGGGTGCTTTGCTTCTAGATGCTTATGAGTGCCTGCGAACTCCATTGAGTGCAGCTTTGATGGGCTTATCCTGCAATGAGGCAGAAATACTCGATCGAACTGCCTCAATCTTCGCCCAACTCCAACATAAACTAGGCGACTTTTTTGGTCGTGAGGCTCTGCTTCCTAGTTCGGAAGAACTTGGCTTTGATGTGGTAGAGTCAATCTTTTCCGGGAGTGTACTCCAGGATTTGCAACAGATGGAAGCTGACATCCAAAGCCAAGATCCGCAACAAATTCAAACAACACTCAACTCCCAAGCAGAATTTTTTGTCGAACTAGCAGCATCCTATGGCTTATCGGGATTGGAAGAAATTGCTCAGGCGACCCTAAACGCGCTCAAAGCACATCCAGACAAAATATTGCAAATCGCTCAGGTGGCTTTAGAAAATTTTAAAGCGTCTCAAGTAGCAGTACTTGCAGGCGATCGCACTCAAGGGGGAGAGATATCTCCACAATTGCGAGAATGGGCAGGACTAACTACTCCTGTCCAAGAACCGCAAAGGCAGTCAGTTTCGATAGCTGCCCAACCAACACAAACGACTACAACTGAGAATAAGCCATCCCCTCTCCTCAGTGCCAGCGAAGCGGAATCAATTTGGTCGTTTTTCCCGAAGCGGACTGATAACTCCGTACCGAAAGCACCGGAGGTACTGGCACCTATTTCTCAGGATTCGGTAGTAGTCCCCTCTGCCATAGATCGGATTTTACAGTCAATCTGGATCGGAGATCCAGAGACATCCTGCCGATACTCAGACTCAGATCGGCCAGCCTCTCCACCACCAGCGCCAAGCCTCCAGGCTCAGTCATCGACATCACTTCCCACTATCCGAGTCGCGATAGAACAGCTCGATCGCCTCAGCCATACAATTGGGGAATTGCTAATCAGCGAAAACCAACAAAACCTGCAATCTAACCACATCCAGAAAGCAGCCCAAGACACTCTACTACAGTTTTTGTACTGTCAACAACAACTTAGTAAAGTTTTTACTTGGTCGGATCGACATCTGCTGCTTCCCGAACGCAAGCAGCGACATATACATGTATCTCCACGCTCAATTATCTCTGCTACCGAGGCACAATCTAATTTTGATGCCTTAGAAATGGATAACTATAGCGAGTTGCACATTCTCCTGCAAAATCTTACAGAAGATATGGTGCAATTAGGAGAACAGATTGAGGCTGTTAATGGCTTAGTTCAGCAATCTCGCTTCAGTCTCGGAAAGCGCAAGCAACTGCTTTCAGGAGCGCAGGAAGATTTGCTGCAAGCCAGAATGGTTCCATTGGCAACAGTGTTGAATCGATTACCCCGCCTCCTGCAACAGATGGTAGCAACTTATCATAAGCCTGTTGAACTCAAGCTTGGCGGTACGAAGGTACTGGTGGATAAAGCCATTTCTGAGCAGTTGTACGATCCCTTGCTGCACATGATTCGTAATGCCTTCGATCACGGCATTGAACCGGTAGAAAACCGTCGGCAGCAGGGTAAAACAGAAACCGGAACAATTACAATTCAAGCCTATCATCAAGGCAACCGCACTACTATTGAGGTACGGGATGATGGTCGAGGCTTAAACTGGGAAGCCATTCGTCAGCGAGCGATAGAAAAACACCTGCTGACTCCCGAACAAGCCGCCTACGCCTCAGAAGACCAACTGGCAGACTTATTATTTGAACCAGGCTTTTCTACCGCCAACCAGATTGGTGAGTTATCTGGCCGTGGTATCGGCTTAGATGTCGTTCGCACTCAATTGCAAGCTTTACAAGGTTCGATTGTAGTGCGATCGCTTTCAGGGCAGGGAACCACCTTCATCCTACAATTGCCTCTGAGCTTAACAACAGCACGCTTGCTCGTTTGTCAATCTCAAGGTATTACTTATGGCTTGCTGTCTGAAGGAATTAGCCAGGTTTTATTACCGCAGCCAGAGCAGATTCAAGTCCAGCAATCTTTACACGGGCAAGGCAGCCAAAAATTCTGGCAGTGGGGAGAAGGGCAAAGTCTGCAACTAGTTCCCATCCGCCCGCTTGCCAATTTGCTGGATTACAAATATCCTTTATTCACCCAAGACCACAATTTAAACCTCAGTCCTTTTCCAGTCAAACAACGGAACACCGTCGAACCTCTGCTGCTGTTGGAAACAGAGCATCAATACTTATGTTTGCAAGTCGATCAGATTTTAGTCGAGCAGGAATTAGTAATTAAATCCCTCGGCAGAGTCCTGACTTTACCTAGTTACATCCAAGGCTACAGCGTGTTGGGAAATGGTAGTCTTACCCTAATCGTTGACCCGTTGGAGTTAGTTCGGCAAACTTGGGAGACAGATATGATGCCGACTTCCCCGGCATCAAGTCTTGCAACTAAACTATTGCCCGCGCCTGAGCCTGTTCTGACTCTAGAGGGGCAGCAATCCGAGCTAACGATAACGCAACCCCAGCAACAGCCGATGGAAGTCAATACAGCCGTTGCTCAACCTAACCGACTGATGGTGTTAGTGGTGGAAGATTCGGTTGTACAAAGGCAAAGTTTGGTGCAGACGCTCCAGAAAGCTGATTATCAAGTGTTGCAAGCAGGCGATGGTCGAGAGGCGATCGCGCAAATGCTGCAACACGGTGATGTTGATTTAGTGATTTGTGACATTGAAATGCCACGTATGAATGGATTTGAGTTTTTAGAACACCGTCGCCAAGACGAGCGTTTGTCCGGGATTCCTGTAGTGATGCTAACTACCCGTAGCGGACAGAAGCACCGCCAATTAGCTTTAGCTCTAGGAGCGAAAGCTTACATGACCAAACCCTATTCAGAACAGAATTTCCTCGCCACGATCGCTGAACTGGTTCATACCTGAGATAAGGCAGGGGGGCAGGGGCAGGGGGCAGGGGGCAGGGGCAGGGGAGCAGGGGAGCAGAGGAGCAGAGGAGCAGAGGAGCAGAGGAGTAGATGGAGATGGAGATGGAGATGGAAAAAGAACCAATTAAAAATCATCAAGACTTGAAAGTTTATCAAATGGCATTTGATGCAGCCATGAAAATCTTTGAACTCTCTAAAAAGTTTCCTGTCGAGGAGCGGTATTCATTAACTGATCAGATTCGTAGATCGTCACGTTCTGTTTGTGCAAATCTAGCTGAAGCTTGGAGAAAGCGTAGATATGAAGCAGCTTTTGTGGCTAAACTCAATGACTCTGAAGCAGAGGCAACAGAAACACAAACATGGATTGAATTTGCTGTTAAGTGCAATTATTTGGATGTTGAATTAGGCAGAGAATTATATGGAATCTACAATCGGATCTTAGGTGGTTTGGTAAATATGATTACTGACCCCTCACCTTGGCTAATGAAGCGTTAATATTCTTTCTCCCCTGCTCCCCTGCTCCCCTGCCCCCCTGCCCCCTAACCACAGTTTTCAACACCGACCGACTTATGCTTAACACTCCCTTTCCGTTTAAGCGATTATCTGGCGCTGTGAGCGAGCGCGACTCATTACGAGTCGTTGTTTTTGCGATCGCAGACTATTTATTTGCCCTGCCAGTTGGTGCAGTTCTCAAGGTGATGGCTTGTCCCCCTATTAGCAGTACGGTTGAAAGTGGTATCGGGATGGTTGATTTGGGAGCGCAAACGATCACAATTGTGGACTTACGCCAGAAGTTCATTCCGCAAGTACAAGCCCAACAAGCGCATCAAGTTCTCTCTACGGTTGACACTTCAGGGCGCTTCTTACTTCTGACTCAAACCCGGACTGGGGAAATTTGTGGCATTCCTGTGGACAAGCCCCCTGCCTTAATCGATATTCCTTTAGAAGCTGTGCGTCCGGTGCCGTGGTCTTATCAGCAAGTGGCGGAGTTAAACTTTGTTAGTCACATGGCTGTTTTGTCTGTAGCACCAAACGAAGAACCACTCAAAGTACTTCTTCTAGGCATGAGCCAGATATTGGCTGATAAGTTGGGGTTGCCGGGAACAACCCCAACCTTGGCTCCTGGGCTGACATCAGGCGAACAACGGCAAAGATTTCTCCGTTTTCCCTTGGGGAATCAAGGAAGTGGATTGCTACCATTCCACTCATTACAGGACATTATTCATCTCGCTAGCCAAGAAATTTCCCCAGCCCCGGCCTTACCAAGTTGGATTTTAGGTTTCTATAATTGGCAAGGACAGATGCTGCGGCTGGTTGATTTGGAACATTTGCTTGGTTATGCGCCGCTTTTGAAGCGGCAGTCACGACCAGAAAAGCCAATGGTTCTGGTTCTCGAACTGCAAAATCAGGTAATCGGGTTTTTGGTGGCTCATGTCTACGATGTAGAGTGGCAGGATTTACAGCAAGCACAATCGGCACCAACCGACTTTTCCCCAAACAAACTGCTAAATTTTGTTCGAGGTATTCTGCCAGGCGATCGCTGGATTTTAGACACCAGAGCCATCGCCCAGACATTGCAATGGCAAACCCACTGATAAGAGGCAGGGGGCAGGGGGAGGGGGGCAGGGGGAACTAAAGGTACAAACCGAACTTCGTTCCGCTCCGCTAACACCCGCAAGTGGCGTGATTTTTCCCCCTGCTCCCTTGCTCCCTGCTCCCCTGCTTTTTTATTTGACTTGATGCTGCCAAGGAGTTTTCTGTGACGATCGCAACTTTAGATCCTAATTCTGAAACCCAGCCTGTTGAAAATGAAATCCAGATAGAAGAAATTTTGGCTAATGTGGCTCTAATCAAAGCAGTCTTTCAATCTGCTAAGGGGCCAAAGGTCGCTCAATTGCAGCAGAAGGTGAGTCAAATCGAAGCTTTTATCCAAGCTTTGGCTAAGGATTCGCCCAGTGACAATGATGAAAATGTTCGAGGGGCTTTTCAGCTCCAGCGAGAACAACTTGCGGCCATCGATCGGCAAATGCAGCAGGCAAAAGGTCAAACTGCACTTTTGGAGGTTACAGTCACTGCCCTGCGAGATGTTCTCAACGCCGATCGCGTTTTGATTTATCGTTTTGAGGAAGATAATCGCTCTCGAGTGATCGCTGAAGCGATACAAGCGGATTGGACATCCTTACTCAACCAATCCCTACCGATAAATTTGTTTGTTAATAAACCCGATGTTGGCGACGGACAAAACTCGCAGGGCAACCTAACTGAAGTATTAGAATTAACTCCCCGCCAACAGCAATTTTGGCAACGCTTTCAGGTGCAAGCTAGCCTCTGCTTGCCCTTGATTGTCAAACAACAGCCTTGGGGTTTATTAGTTATTCATCATTGCCTTCAACCCCGACAATGGCAGGAAGCAGAGCGCAGTTTGCTACAACAAGTAGGAATGATGTTGACAATTAACTTGCGTTGGGCTGAAATAGTAGCTCCACCTGCTCAACAGCTGTCATCGCCTCCCCAAAAGGCTGAATCCGGCGATCGCTCTGAGTTACTAGTGCCATTTCAGCAGGTGAGCCAGGCTGTACAAGCAGGAGCAAGAATCGCCGAGCTTGCCGGCGAGCATTTAATGTCTATTCAAGATACTGTTGCTATTACTAATAAACAGCTGCAATACCTTGGTGAATTTTGCCAGCAAGCTTCTGGCTTTGTTCGCCTTGTGGAAGGCTTGAGTACCAAAATTCAGGTTTTGTCCCTGAATACAGCCATCGAAGCCACAAAAGCTAGCGATCAGGAACGAGGTTTGCTAGCTGCTGCCGAACAGGTGGAAATTCTCGCCCGTCAAGCCCGCGATAGCACCCTAAATATAGAGGAATGGTTCCATGAACTCCAGGTGGCAGCAGCAGACGTTGCTTCTGCGATCGAACCGTGCGATGGACAAATCAGCGCGGGGCTGGAGTCAATCGCGCAAATCCAGGAGCAATTCAGAGCGATCGCCGACATCGCTGCTTGTAGCCTCCAAACAATATCGAAGCCATAGAAATGCAGGAGTTGTTCATGAGTACCGATTTTGTCCCCCAACCGCAGAACGATGATCGCTTTCTAGAAGAAGCGATCGATCTGTTACTGTTCTTGGAGCAGGAGTTGCCTAACTATACAAAAGACAGTAACCCTGGTACAGCTTTGGCTCTCATGGAAGCTGCTCGCTCTCTGCATTCGATTGCCATAGCAGCCAAGTTAGATGCCATTGCCATAGTTGCGGCTGCACTAGAAGAGATTTTTCAGCTTTTACATCAGTATCGAGCAACTGTCAACGCCCCAATCGCCTCCCTGTTGTCAGAAGGATTAGATTGCCTACAGATGCTATTGATGGCATTTTTAACAGCCTCGCAAATTGAAGAAGTAGAAATTCTGGAGCGGATGTCTGCCATTGTTGCTCATCTACAAGCAGAGTTTGGCGATCGCCAACAAAGCGTTATCCCCCAGGAAACAAACCTTGAGACATCGATAGAGCAACCGCAGGAATATCAACCAGTTATTCAGTTTGGCGATCGCTTGGCTAAGGTAGAATCTTCTGCATCTCTACCAGAGCAAGTTATGGTTAAAGACAAGGAAAGTCTTGACAGGGAACTAATAGATGAAACTAGCCCCCAGTCTGGCAGCCTTGTTCACGTAGATACCGAGCAGCTTCCCATCAATGTAGGGGAACTAGCAAACCCGAAGGAGTATGGGGAAGAAGATTTTCATCCTTGGTTGGGGGATTTTTCCCTGTCTACTGAAACTTCTGTTGCATCCCTAGTTAAATCTTTTCCTCATCACCATCCACTCTCTTTGCAAGAATCCATTTCTACCATTGTTGCAACAAGTATTCCAACTGCCACACCCATCAATATTCAACATCTCGAACAACTAAAGGTGCTAGTTGCAACATTATTAACTACATATAATCAGCAAGCCTGTCAGGAAGAACAACAACAACATACGATCGGGCGGTTGCTCCGACAAGTTAAACGATTACAACACCTGCTGGATAATCTACAGGAATGGTCAGGACGTTTAGCAGCAATTTCAGATACCCTTTCTCCTCTAGCTGCTTCTCGCTCTCAGCAATTATACAGTACTCTGCAATCTGTTTTGGCTGAAGCCTCTCAGGTGGCATCAACTGTTCATTCGCTGAATAACAATCATCATCAACTCAAACAAGAACTCATGCAGCAGGAAAAGTTGCTTAACCATTCTTCCAATTTAGTCAAAACAGTTACAACTATTCCTTTAAAAGTAGCCTTAGAACCCTTGCATCGGCTTTGGTCTCAGTTACAAGCTCTACAAGATAAGTCTGCTAGACTACATTTACAAATTAGCGATATCCAAGTCGATCGGGTATTTGGCGATCGCCTCCATGCTCTCCTATTGCATATAAGTTGCTATTTACTAGAGCAAAGTATTGAGTCTCGCCAAACACGCCAACAGCTAGGTAAAAATAGCAACGGTATTATTGAAATTCAAGTTTACCAGCAGGGAAATCAACTGATTCTTGATGGCTGTGATGATGGCGCAGGACTTAACTTATCTCAAATCTATCAACAAGCCTTAGCCCAAGGACTCGCCCTGAGAAAACCAGGGGATATCTTACAAGAACTGGTACTTGAACCAGAGGTTTCATCTGTTTTATGCGATCGTGCTGCCTTAGAGTTAGGAGTAGAATTAACTGAAGTTTGCAAGCAATTAACAGCTATTCAGGGAAGAATAGTATTGAAGTCTAAAGCTGGACATGGTACAGCCTTCTCGCTCCAAATTCCCCTCGATCAAAAAATTGCTCAACTTATCGTCTGTCAAGCTAACTCCAGAGTCTATGCATTTATTGCCGATTCTGTAGAGCAGATTTATCTATCCCAGTCCGAACAAATTATCCAAACTCAAGCGGGACGTATGTTATTTTTGCAGTCTTCTGGCAGATCCAGTGGCTTGCTTGGTTGCGATCATGAGGATCTAACAACAGAAATGCTCGTCCCTATCCACTTATTGACTGATGTGCTGACTTGTCCTAACCAGCTTCCCATCTCAGTCACTACTTACAGCACAGATACACTAAATGCTTTCAAGCAGGATAAGCCTTTATTAGTATTTCGTTACTTAGACAAACGATGTGCTTTAGAAGTAGATTGCATCATCGGCAAGCAATCCGCTGCGATCCATCCTCTGGGGAAAGCGATTCCAGTTGCTGCTTATATCCAAGGAACTAGCATTCTTGCCAATGGGCAACTTAGCCTGGTTTTGGATGGTCATCTTCTCACAAAATCTCTAGCTTGAATCCCCAGGGAAGCGATCGCGACAATGAGTTTGTCGCGCGGTGATATTTCATGTCTGCATACTTACAAAACTTTGTCGTTGAGCAAAGAGTAGATATTAGACATCTCCAGAAATTAAAGATGCGTTATCCAGAGTCCTTGTAGAGACGTAGCAGTGCTACGTCTCTACATTCATTTTCACCAGATGTCTATTGAGTCTAGTTCCTTAATTTTCGGCATAGGTGCGGATGGGTTGCAAGTTTTTTTGGTAAGTCAGATCATGTCTGCGTTCGGGATTTTGGTAATATGTAGCTATTCTTGCTGTATCCTGCACTTTTCTACGAGAGGCTACGCCAACAACAAAGCTCTGTGATCACCGCAGGCATCGCAGTGTTCAAAAAGAAAAGTATGTATTTTTTGATCAACCCTTCCAGCATCCCCAAAGTTTGCTGCCTTGAAAATCTCCCCTTAAACCAATACTGCGTAGGTTTTGGAATTTCTTGGTTGAGGCAAGCTGTTCAATAGCCGGGGGAGAAATGGAGGCTGGCGTTGAGTTTTGCTTCCCCTACTTCCCCTGCCTCCCCTGCTTATCCGAGCAGTATTGCCCCTTAAACTTCTTTGTGACTGCTGCTGTCTGTAAATTCTTGACCATAAACTTTAAAAATGTGAAGAACACACTATTAGTAAATACATTTCTCGGTATATAATGTGAAGATTATGCAAAGATAGTTCTTTAGCTATAGACATCTAAATAAATATTCAGTATTTAGTTAGTATCAGGCTATTTAGATGTTCCCTATTTTTAAATTAGACACCCACGGGCAATAGCCCACAGCAAGGGTATAAAAATCCCTTCCCCTGTCAAGAGTTAATTGTTCCCTGATTTCAAGACAGTAGGACTAGCGCTTTTTCAAGGTGTCGTGTGAGTTTCAGGCATTTCAGCTTGATTTGCCGACGCTTTTCAGCAATGCTTGGTTTGGGCTGCACTATTCTATCAAGAATAGTTATAAAAATCCTGAAACGACCTATTCCTGTTCATCCATAAGTTCATGAATTTGTGCAGCGTGTAAGACTTTGATACTTATATAAGTGCTACTTGCAAGCTGGTAAACAGAGTGGATTTTCGAGAAAAATTATTGTCCCTAAAAGGTGACATAAAAGTATTCCGAAAGCGTCAATTATCAGCGAATTATTGTGCTTCAAAATAGCACTGAGTTAGTGCTGAGAACTTAAAAATTACTGAAAAAATTGATTTAGTGAGATATAAGGTTATGGCAAATATCAATGGAACCAACGACGCAGACACAATTCAAGGTCAAGCAGGCAACGATATCATCACAGCTAAGAAGGGTAATGACATCCTGACTGGTGGTGGTGGCAGGGATCAATTTGTTTACAACTTGGGTGACGGTACTGATACCATCACTGATTTTGGTGGCATAGGTAAAGGAGTAAACCCGACAGCAGCAGTCATTGCTGAAGTGGATACCATCAAATTCATTGGTGCTGGCTTGAATGCCCGAAATCTGCTGCTTACCCAGAATGGCAGCAATCTGGAAATTACCTTTGAAGGGGTGGCTGGTGCCAAAGTTATCCTAAAAAACTTCAAACTAGAAAACTTAGATAATCTGAAAGCTTCTGGTACAACACCAGCTATTGGTAATATCCTGTTTAATGGGCAAACTACCATCACCGACAGCTTTGATGTCCTCGATGCCAACTCCACTAATACTAGTTTGGGCACCAAGAACACGGTGACTTTCTTCAATGACCTCAACAATAACATTGTAGGTTTAGACAATTCAGATGATGTTATCAATGGTCAGGGGGGAAATGACAAAATCGATGGCAAGAGTGGCAACGACCTTTTGAGGGGTGGTGCGGGAAATGATACTCTCATTGGTGGTGCGGGAAATAATACTCTCAACGGTGGAACTGGTGACGATAACTTAAGTGCTAACAGTTCAACAGGGAATAATCTGCTCATTGGGGGCGATGGCAATGATACTCTTTCCGTCTCTGGCCACCAATACCTTAGCTACCCAGATGGCGAGGATCTCCGCTCTTCAGGCAAGAACACCCTCAGCGGGGGCGCTGGTAATGATTATTTGAGTGCTAGCGGTTCAACAGGTAATAACCTGCTCAATGGAGATGATGGCAATGATATTCTCTCCATTTCTGGCTACTACCAAGGAAATAGCTACTTTAATGACGATTCTCGCTCGTCAGGCAATAACACCCTCAACGGCGGCACTGGTGACGATAAATTGAGTGCTAGCGGTTCAGCAGGCAATAACCTGCTCAATGGTGGCGATGGCAATGATACTCTCGACATCTCTGGCTACTATAGCTACACTCCCGACAATGATCCGCACGAATTTCGTGATCTCTCCATCACATACGACTCTCGCTCGTCAGGCAATAACACCCTCAACGGTGGTGCTGGTAATGATTACTTGAATGCTAGTGGTTCGACAGGCAATAACCTACTCAATGGTGGCACTGGTAATGATACCCTGATTGGTGGTGCTGGTAATGATACACTCATTGGTGATACAGGCAATGATATCCTCACAGGTGGCAACGGTAATGACACCCTCTATGGAGGAGATGGGATTGATACCTTTGCCTTTAATAGTTACCATGAAGGTATAGACAGTATTTATGACTTCAACGCCAGTAATGAATTGATTCAGGTATCTGCTACTGGTTTTGGTGGTGGGTTATCAATAGGTTCACTTCAGACAAGTCAATTTACACTGGGAACATCTGCAACAACAAGCAATCAACGATTTATCTATGACAATATTACAGGTGCATTGTTCTTTGACCAGGATGGTAGTGCAGGTGGATTTGCTCAAGTAAAATTTGCACAACTATCAGCTGGATTGTCGCTAACCAAAAACAATTTTGTGGTCGTTTAATCTTGATTAACCTTCTTCTATCTCTCTAGGTATGGTTTGCAAGGTGCTTACAAAAGCACCTTGCATTTGATTTTTCGGCGTTGCTGAATCGAGGTATGAATTTGGATGTAGAGACGTAAAATTTTACGTCTCTACAAGGATTTTCACCGCAACGCACAATCGTTTCACCGAACTCAAGATGGTCGGAATCTACCTGTGAAAATAAGCTTTAGTCATCTAGAGTTCAAAGAGCAGCAATATTTATTAACCTGGATTTATCCAATTAAGCGGCATAAACCAGCTGACATTTGCTGCCCAGATGTGTAAAGTAGTTGAGAGTGAACTACTATTTCCAACCCTTGACCAAATTTCAGATTTGGAATTTTGCTGAAGTAGTCCGATTAAGCAGTTGCTCAAGTATGGAAAAATCTAAAATTTCTTATCTAGACTAAGTGTATTCACATGTTGGATGAATTTAAAGTCTAAAATACAAAATTGAGTTAAACATCTATCTATGGCTAGAAAAACACAACGCCTTTTGCTGCTAATTGTCTCTTGTAGTATCACTGGTGTAATTTTAGGAGGTACTGCTGGTTGGGCAGAAAGTAGTCTCTGCTTGGAAGACAGTAAGGTTACAAGTGAGTGCCTAACCCAAGATCCATTCCAAAAAACTATCCAAGGGATGAGTACCGGATTGTTAGCTGGGGCTGGGGCTGCTTTCGGTGCAGTATGGCAGTTGCGGAATGAAGATTGAGTATGAATTATCACCAACCCGGAGTTTTGGTTAGATTAGGTTTCTGTACGCGGTCAATTATCCTGATTTATGTGGCTTTGGAAGAATACCGATCTATTAATGCACGAGCAAATTTCTGGTGTTGTTCAGCCAGATGTTGAGGAGAGATGAACTGAGCATTGCCCATGAAGCGATACACCCAGCGACAAAACTCCTCCAGCGATCGCTCAGGAAGTTTAACAATATAATCTATTTGACATACTCCCCAGCCTAAAGGCGTAGGGATTCTAGGCTCAAACAGCAATTGCAGGCATAGCCTGTCTGACATCACCTAACCCGATGGTTGATGCCCCAACCATTTGAATATTGAGTGCGGCGTTTTCATCTCTGCCATTAATTGACTGACAACCGGAACAACGCCATTCTCTAACAGACAAATCAAGACTTTCTAAAACGTGTCCACAACGAGAGCAAGTCTTAGTACTGGGATACCATTGGTCGATGAAAACAACCAATTTATTCTTCTTTTTGGCAATCCATACTAGGATTTGTAGAAACTCACCGAAAGCCAAGTCTGATATTTTTCTACCCCAAAGACGCTGCATTCCTTTGAGGTTTAGCGTTTCAAAACATAGCACATCAAACCTATTTGTTAACTCATGTGCTAACTTCCAAAACCAATCACGCCGACGATGAGAAATATTCTCGTATCTGCGTACTAAATTCTTTCTGGCTCGTTCTCTGTTAGATGATAGCGAAGCGTTAGAGACGTTAGGAGCGTCGCCTTTCAACTTTTTGGAATGCTGTCTGCTGGCTATTTTGATGGCGTTGAGTGACTGCTTAAAAAATTGGGGTGACTCAATTTTAGTACCATCGGAGCAAGTGAGGAATGTTTTCAAACCAAAGTCAAACCCCGCTATCTTACCAGTCGTGAATTTGGCTTCCGGTTCAACACAATTATCAACCACTACTACCATAAACAACTCACCCAAGGGTGTACGTTTAATGGTTAAGGTTTTGACTGTTCCCTCTATCTCTCTGGATTTCCAAAATTGATATATTCGATTCCCAATTCTTACTTTGTTACCTTCCAAAAACTTATAACCAGCTTGTTTGAGGGTGAATGATTTGTATTTTTTAACTTTCTTAAATCCCGGTGGTTTAACTCCTTTTTTATGATGTTTAAAAAATAGTTTATAGGCTTTCTCGATGCGTTGGCAGATATCTTGTACTGCTTGAGAACCTACCGATTGCCAGAATGAATTACGTTTTCTCAATTTAGCAATGTGCGACTGAAGTTTTGCACAACTCAAGTGCTTGCCCCACATTCTGTAGTAGCGTTTGTGTAGAGCAATGCAATGATTGTAGATTACCCCAGCCGCATTAATCAGGCGCTTAAGGTGTCTATTTTTTTTGTGTTGATATAGCTTAAATTTTAATGTTTTCATATTAATATCGTACCAAAAATATGAGCAAAAAAACTCAATTTTTTCCTAAATTAAACAAAGTCGCCCTTGAAGGGCGAGGCTTTAAACCCATATTTTCGGTAAGTAGGTTTGCCATGTGTCTTATTCATAAGTCTGGGTTAATCGCCTGGATTAGTGAACGAAATAATCAGCTTTTTGGTCACTTACGTTGTTTTATTGACAAAAGCTAGTGATCTCAAAATTTTTAACGTTCTGCTGGTTTCTGTGTGACTGAGGCAGTTGGATTTAGACTTGAAGTGATGGGACTGGAGGAAAGACTGGTGACGAGAGCAATTGGTCTAGAGCAAATTATTGCCCAAAAGGTTCTTACCTTATCAAGAGAACAGCAGCAGCAAGTACTTCACTTTGTAGAATTTCTGCAATTGAAATCACCAACAGTGGAGTTTTTGCACCATGATGGCACGCCAATGTCTGCTTTAGAAGCAGCAGGAGACTTAGTTGGCTGCGTGGATTCTGGGCCTGGGGATCTCTCGACAAACAAGGAGTACCTTAAAAGACCATTAACAGAATGAAGCAAGCGGTACTGCTAGATACAGGCCCATTAGTAGCTTTAATCAATCGGAGAGAGCAGTTTCATAAATGGGTGACAAATCAGTTTGTCCAGATTGAACCACCTTTGTTAACTTGTGAAGCGGTAGTTACAGAGGCTTGTTTTCTCTTACAGAATGTTTATGGAGGAGAAGCAGCAGTAATTTCTTTTGTACAAAAGGGAATTATTCATCTCCCGTTGAGCTTGAGTGAAGAAGCTGGGGCGGTTTATGAGTTGATGCTGCGTTATCAGTCTGTACCGATGTCGTTAGCGGATGCCTGTTTGGTGAGGATGGCAGAACTGTATCCTACTCGTGAATTGCTCACATTTGATAGTGATTTTAGGATTTATAGGAAGAATCGGAATCAATTAATTTCTGTGATTATGCCAGAAGAAGTGTGAGCCTACAAGTTTCAATCCCTAATAGGGATTTTGGTTAATTGCAATAATACTGGAATGTAAATTTTAAGAATGAGTGCTGTCGCTTTCCTCGATATGTAAGAGTGTGCATTAGGAAGGATTTTCATGAGACTTCTCAATTAACAAAACATTTTGCGTAGAACGATGTAACCGATTTTCGCCAACGACAAAAAGACGCACTGCGTAAGGGACTCCTCTTTCAAATGAATCCAATTTAATCGGCACCGTTTAATGAATACAAGTGAGTCCATTCAAAATATCCTGTAGGTATATGAAAATGGGGTTTTCCTTTTGTCAATGCGTTTGTTCTGACTTCTTCTCGAAAAAAAAGCAGACATAATTTTGTATTGCTAATTATTAGCAATAACTTAAGAGTGGCGGGTCATCTGACGGAGTAATAAGGATCTTGGCGTAGTAGACTGTCCATAATAAAGTCGCGTACACCGGACACTACCAGCAAGAGTAAATGAGGCTGCCACCCCCAACTCGTCTACCCAACAAGCATTATATAACACCAACTGAGGTGGCAAGCCTATGGGCGCATTTGCATTCTTGGTAGCTTATAGAGAATAATCACAAAGAAAGCAGCTTTGGCATCTTCGTGCGAGAGAATAAATATAAAATATGGCGATCGCAATCGATTTTGGTACTAGCAACACAGTCATTGCTCGTTGGAACCCCGTAACCCAACAGCCAGAAACCCTGACTCTACCAGGCTTATCAATGAAACAAAGTCTCAATCCGCCACTCATTCCCAGCTTAGTTTATGTTGAAGACGCAGCCCAAAATCAAGTCTTAGTCGGGCAACAAGTACGCGATCGCGGTTTTGACCTCAAAGGCGAAACGCGATTTTTCCGCAGCTTCAAACGCGGTATTGGTGCAGATATTCAAGGTTTCTTACCCGAACTAGATGGGCAAATTGTCACCTTTGAACAAGTAGGGCAATGGTTTCTCACCAAAGTAATTGAACAACTAGCACCCCTAGAAGGTGGCTTAGATTCTCTCGTGTTAACCGTACCCGTAGACAGTTTTGAAGCTTATCGTCACTGGTTGGGAAAAGTTTGTCAAGCTCTCCCCGTCGAACAGGTGCGAATGCTGGATGAACCCACAGCCGCCGCCTTGGGTTATGGCTTGGCAGATCAAGAAATTCTTTTAGTGATTGACTTTGGCGGTGGTACTTTAGATTTGTCCCTTGTGCGGTTGGATCGAGGTGTCCAAGCAACCACCAAACCGCTAGGATTTATCCTCAAGTGGGGTAATAAGTCTCTGGCTGAAGATTCAAAACAAAAAGTTAAAACTGCCCGTGTATTAGCGAAAGCTGGGCAAAATCTGGGTGGTACTGATATTGATAACTGGTTAGTAGATTACTTTGCCAAAACCCAAGAACTGGCGGTAAGTCCTTTGACAACAAGATTGGCAGAACGGGTAAAAATTCAACTATCAACCCAAAACCAAGCTAGTGAAGTTTATTTTGATGATGAGACATTTGAAAGTTATGAACTAGAACTAAACCGCGATACTTTTGAAAATATCCTCAAAGAACACGCCTTTTTTGAGTTACTTGATGAGTCGATGGCGACACTGTTGCAGCAAGCAAGACGGCAAGGGATAGAACTTCCAGATATTAATGCAGTGTTGTTAGTCGGCGGAACAGTGCAATTGCCAGCAGTGCAGACATGGATCAAACAGTATTTTGAGCCAGAAAAAATCCGTTGCGAACGTCCCTTTGAAGCGATCGCTCAAGGTGCATTACAGTTAGCTCAAGGGATACAAATCAAAGATTTTCTGTATCACAGTTATGGTATCCGCTACTGGGATCGCCGCAATCAGCGTCACAAATGGCATTCTTTAATTAAAGCTGGACAGGCATACCCTATGAGCCAGCCTGTGGAATTAGTCTTAGGCGCTTCTGTGGAAAATCAGCCTAGTATTGAATTAATTATGGGAGAATTGGGAGCAGATACAGGTAGTACTGAAGTTTATTTTGATGGCGATCGCTTAATTACTCGTCGTCTGGATGGTAATGAAACCAGCGTCAAACCCCTCAACGATCAAGAAGGTGCGAGGACAATTGCCCAACTGACACCAGCCGGATATCCTGGAAGCGATCGCATCAAAATTCTCTTTCAAGTTGATGAACAACGCTTTTTGCGAATCACCGTTGAAGACTTGTTAACGAATGACACACTTTTGGAGAATCAACTTGTGGCACAGTTAAGCTAGATATAATGCACATCATCAGTCGTAAAAAGCTGCGCGAATTTTGCCAAAATTATGCTGATTCCTGTGATGCACTTAAAAACTGGTACAAGGCTGCCAATAAAAGTACATGGAATAATCTTGCTGAAGTACAAGCAGTTTATCCTCAAGCAGAAGCCGTTGGGAATTTCACTGTTTTTAATATCAAAGGCAACAAATATCGTTTGATAGTTGACTTGGTTTACAGTGACCAAATAATTTATCTTAAATACATTTTGACGCACGCAGAATACGATCAGGATAAGTGGAAAAATGACCCTTACTTTTAACCGTGAAACTTATGCTAGTTTGCTTGCTAAATATCAACCCAAGGTTATTAAAACAGATGAGGAAAACGAGCAAGCTCTTACACTAGCGGAGGAACTGTCTCATCGAGTTAAGCGAACTTTGGAAGAGTCGGCATTATTAGACCTGTTGATCGCTCTGATAGAAAAGTATGAGGATGAGCATTATTCAATGGGAGAATCAACAGCACACTCAATGTTCCTGCATCTAATCGATGCTCAGAGTGTTAAGGAAGCTGAGTTAGTAGCAATTCTCGGTTCAAGAGAGGTTGTTTCTCAAGTTATGAGTGGAAAACAAGAAATTACCCAGGAGATGGCTAAGGTATTAGGGAACTTTTTTCACGTTGATACTAGTTTGTTTGAGAATTAGGCGATGTCTATGATGGGCTACGCTTCAGAAACTCTTCCAATGTGAGAGTTCGAGTTATTATGCCGCTCATAGCTCCTGAATCCCTTGAAGATTAGACATCTGGTGAAAATGAATGTAGAGACGTAGCACTGCTACGTCTCTACAAGGATTCTGGGTAACGCATATTTAATTTCTGGAGATGTCTATTGTTTTTAGTCTAGCAATATGTATAGACAGGTGCTTAACTCCGTGAATGCACCCGTCTATACATCAAAGGAAAAATTGCAGATATTGATTACGAATTAGCAATTATTTCCGCACCACTACTAAAGTTCCCATTGAAGCCCAGTTGTAAAGATCGCGAGCTTGCTTAACAGGTAAATTTACGCAACCGTGGCTGACTGGAGTTCCAAAACGCTTATGCCAGTAAGCGCCGTGGATGGCATACCCTCTGTAGAAATACATTGTGTAAGGAACATCAGGAATATTATAGTCCCTGCCTCGCATCCGGTGAGTACGATACTTAGAATTAATCCGAAATCTACCTATGGGTGTAGGAGTTGATCGCTTACCTCCAGAAATGCGGTATGAATGAACAAGTCTATTACCTTCCCATGCACGTAAACGTTGCTCTGACAAGTCAATTTCAATCCAGCGGTTAATATTATTAGTGCTGTTTTGATCGACTGACGTAGCTGTTGCTGTAGTCGAGTTTGGTATACCTGTTAACGGTGATGACCAAGAGAATAAAGTCACCACTATCAGCGCCACGCCTGTAAAAAAAGTTCCAGAAGAACGAATCCCACCACTACGAATCCAAGTTAGCATTATGTCTCATCTTCTAAACTACGCAAAAATCATGAAGTGAAGTAATTTTCTGGAACACTGCAAATTTCCAGAGTGACTACTCGCTTTCTGTGGAGGATTTACGCAATTCATCCGCTAATCTGACTTTTCACGTTATCTGGAAAACCTCTCTAAATCTCTCTCCTAGAAGGCTATGGTGTACATATAAGTCTGAAATAGTTTATTCACTGAGTTTTTGCGTCAGTTTTACCCCACCCTAACCCTCCCCTTTCTAAGGGGAGGGAACTAGATTTCCTGTTTTCCCCCTTTATAAGAGGGGTAATTCGACTTGTGTATACACCGTAGTGGCGTGGCAAGCAAAAAAATAGTGCATTAGACGTAGGTTGGGTGGAGCGGAGCGCAACCCAACACATATCAGGATGTTGGCTTTGGCAAAGCCTCCAACGCCACTTGCTACAACGCTCTTAACCCGCGCAACGCAGTGGCTCCCCAACCGACAATTTTTTTGCAACATTTTAGCCTTGCCACGCCAGTAGTCTAGAAGGAGAGAGACTTTGAACTTGCACCCTTCCCATGTCGCAAAGGGGGTTAGGGTTAGGTTTATTGTGGGCTTTTCTATACAACGTGAAAAGTTAGATCCCTAATGCTTCTCAAGACAAGCTCAATACAAAAAATCTGTCATTTAAATGCCTAAATGCAAAATTTTCCCTAATTCATCTTTGCATTTGTAATTTCACAGAGGAATTGTCAGGATTTACGCTTATTTTTTGGGCAAATCTTTTAATGCCCTCTTCTGCATTTTATTTCAAGTTCAGTAATTCCGACTCCGAAGATTCCCAGCATAAAATCTTGCTGGGAATCACTTAATTGTCTTGATTTTTTATTATTTATGATTTTACCTAAATTGCATTCTGGCTACTTCACCTACTATTTTTGAATGACTATTGGTGTCCCTACCGATGCCCACTCGAATAGCCATTTTGCATGTTTAGGTGAGATATTCACACAGCCGTGGCTCACTGGAGTGCCAAATCTCTTATGCCAGTAAGCTCCGTGAATAGCGTAATTACCCTGATAAAACATCGCATAAGGAACGTTGGGAACATTATAGTCTTCTCCCTGCATCCGCGTAGTTTTAAACTTGGATTGAATCTTAAAAGTACCAACAAGAGTAGGAGTAGATTTTTTGCCAGAAGAAATAGCACTTCCATAAACTACTTTGTCACCTTCCCAAGCTATTAATCGTTGCTTAGAAAGATTAATTTGAATCCAGCGCTGATCCGATTGTTGTAATGTCTGGATTGTTTGTGCAATCACTTGATCTTTGGAATTCGCCCAAACTTCACTCGTTCCAGTAGTAGTAAAAACACTTAAGGATAGTGCTGTACCAGTGAGGAGTATTTGTAAGCGACGCACCCAGTCAGAATAAATTAGTCTTTTCATTTTAGATACACTCACACTCAAATCATGGGGTCTTGAGAAACTTATCAGGTTTCACTTTTATTTCCCTATCTATTACTTTAATAGACGTGAACTTTTGATGATTTGATTCTAAGTTAACCTAACTGTTGCATGAGGTTTTTTGCCTGAGTTGCGATCGCTTGCCAATTTCCTGCTGTAACAAGCTTTTTGGGAAATAATTCACCACTCAAACCGACAGCGATCGCTCCGGCTTGCAAAAATTCTTTGGCATTTTCGAGAGTCACGCCGCCAGTCGGAATTAAGGGGATCTGACCTAGTGGCCCTTGCAAACTTTTGATATAATCAGCACCTCCTACTGCTTGCACGGGAAACACTTTTACACAACTAGCGCCCTGACTCCAGGCGGTAACAATTTCTGTAGGAGTTAACGCTCCTGGTATAATAGGCACATTTTTTTCTTGTGCTGCTTGAATCATTGCCGGATCAACGTGGGGTGTGAAGAGGAACTGCGCCCCAGATGCGATCGCATCTTGTAGCTGCTGCACATTGAATAGTGTACCAGTGCCAATGATACAGGTTGGTAATTCCGAACGTAGTTGACTGATTAATTCCCCAGCGCGATCGCTATTCCAGGTAATTTCAATTAGCTGCATTCCCCCAGATGCTACAGCCATTGCCATTTGCTCTCCCATTTCGATTTTAGGGGCGCGGATGACTGCGATCGCTCTGTGTTTTTGCAACTGTGATAACCAAATTTGATTAGGCATTTTGACTAGGGATTGGGGACTGGGGAAGGTGGGGCCCCCTCTGGGGATAAGGGGTAATGGGGATTGGGGACTAGAAAATAGTTTTTATACCAATTTGAAAAATGATTGCGACAGATGGTTTCACAAAACCCAGACACAGAAAGCGATTCCCAATCCAAAATCTAAAATTCAAAATGGTACTACTGTAGTAAATACCTAATTTTCAATACTAATGCCCAATCCCCTTAAAACTTGCTTCTTGCATCAAGCTATGAGATATTAGATACAAATAACAGTAAATCTATCGACTTGCCGTATTTAAAGTTAAATACCTCAGAATTTGGGTCTAAAGGAGTAATTAAAATGACAATTGCACAACAAAGCACAGCAGCATCCTTACCAATCACCATTCACGATTCCGAAAGCGTGGATATAGCCAGTCTGTGGAAGCTTATGCAACTAAGTGCAAATAGATTTTGGTGGCATAGTAAGTCATATACAACGATTCTGGGTGTCATGCTGCTAACCTTGGTAAGTCTGGTTTTTCTAAGTATGCATTGGTCTTACCGCAGACTGTTCCCATTTGTCAGCCATCGAGTCATTAGCAGTAATAATGGGATAAGCAATCAAAATTAAAAGCTAGACATGAAGTTGTCCGTCGTCTCAATTGCCTATCTCGCTTCCTTTACATTACTTTAGAGACAGTCTCTAAAACTCAGCTTAATTCTTCTAGTAGAGGAGAGAGCTAATTAAAAATGCCTATACTGCAATTACCAAGCAATAGTTTGATAAGCCCCTAGTTAAAGACCTACTAGGAGCTTTTTTTTAATTGACTATTTACCTCAATTGAGCTATGTATCAAAAACTCAGTAGCAATTAAACTATTCCTTATGGATATTCATAATTAATTCTGATGATAGATTGAGTAAAAAATGAAAATAGTTAATATGTATTTGTAAGTCAAAAACGTTTACCCAACTAATAACAATGAATATTCTTGCTTGGATTGTTTTAGGTCTAATTGCTGGTGCGATCGCAAAAGCTATCTACCCTGGTCATCAAGGCGGCGGAATTCTCGGAACCATATTGTTAGGAATCATCGGTGCTTTTGTTGGCGGCAGTTTAGGTGTATTCTTTAGTACGGGAACCTTAGCTCTAGCAGCACCTACTTTTAGCATTCCAGGTGTCGCAGTAGCAGTTCTTGGTGCAATTGTCGCAGTTTTCTTGTGGAACTTGTTAACCAACCGCAGTGCTGTATAAAAATAAAATTGCGGACAATGAGCAATGAAGATTTAGCAAATTCATTTAACTATTTTTAACTGTGAATTAAATTAAAAAAATAGCGCCACCCTAATTATAGGTAGGCGTTATTTTTTGTTTTTCTCCCTCTCCACACCGTCACCCTAGGAAGTTATCAATAAACGGCAAGAACAACTAATTGAGAAACTGAAACAAGTTTGGCGTTTACAGTAGTAAATTGCACGTGCATAGACCCATAGCGCAAAGTCGAAGACACTCTGCTTTCGAGCTTGTTGTTAGACATCGCATCCCAAATTATACATAAATTTGGAAAGCGATATATTCTCTGCCACACGTTACGCATAGCTTGCTTTCTCGTAGAGTTGATGGGGAGCATCTCACTTTTGTAAAAACACGTCTGCCCTAGCAAATGGAATTCGCGGCTATAAGAGACTTTACCCACCTTTCCTTCTCTACGAGAGGCTGCGCCAACGGAACGCTACGAGAAGTGGGTTGCAAATTCTTTGAGTCCGCGTAGGCGGCCTACCCTTCTCCTTCAGAGACGCTACGCGAACGGGAACGCCAAGGGCGAAGGTTTGTGTAGCCGCGATTTCTAATCGCCTGGTATATTTGCAAAGGTGAGATGCTCCCTTACAATGGGCTATGCCTACGCACACTAACTTTCATATTAATTTAGTATTTTTTTACAAAAAAATTTAGTAGTAAATTTGTTTTTAATTTGAATAAGTATAAATACTATAAAATCTACAGCTTTCATAAAATTTTCAATAAGTTGCATTGGTCGCTGCACACAAACCGACAATGTTTAGTTAAGCTGTAAGCGCTATGATTGAAGTTTATTGAACGTCTTATGCACTGGTTGTTATCTGGGCCGTTGAGTACAGAGGAATTGACGGTTAACATTGCAGGGTTGCCTGCATCGTTACAGGGTAAGAAGGTAGTGCAATTGTCAGATTTTCACTACGATGGTTTGCGGCTGTCGGAGGATATGCTAGAAAAAGCGATCGCAGTTACTAACGAAGCTGAACCAGATTTAATTTTATTAACTGGTGACTACGTAACTGACGATCCGACACCGATTCATCAACTGATACTTCGACTCAAACATCTGCAAAGTCGCAATGGTATCTATGCTATTCTTGGCAATCACGATATATATCACAAACACGCCAAAGCAGAAGTTACAAAAGCCCTCACTAGCATTGGTATTCACGTCCTTTGGAACGAAATTGCCTATCCACTAGGAAAAGAATTGCCACTCGTTGGACTGGCGGATAGTTGGTCACGGGAATTTCACCCTGCACCAGTTATGAACCAACTAAACCCCGACACACCCTGCATCGTTTTATCCCACAACCCAGATACGGCGGAGATATTACAAGCATGGCGAGTCGATTTACAATTATCTGGTCATACGCACGGCGGTCAAATCGTGATTCCTGGAATTGGCCCTGCGGCGTTGCTTTACGAAAAGCTTGCAAAAAAAATACCCAGAAAAATCCGGCGTCTAATGCCATTTTTGGAAGTCAATGTTTCTGTAGTTGACCATTGGGAATGGGCGCAGGGTTTCCATCGGCTAGGAAAAAATCAGCTATATGTCAATCGTGGTTTGGGAACTTACCTCCCAGGACGCTTATTTTGCCGCCCAGAAGTTACTATAATCACCCTAGAAGGTGGGTAGGTAATTCAAAATTAAAAATAAAAGAACGCAATCACAGCAGGTATTCTGGGCTAATATTGCGGTTCCCACTCAAACGCGGTACAAAATTATATCGCAAGGTGTAGGGGCAATTCATGTAGACGCAAAGCAGCTTTCCGCAGGGTATTGCCCCTACGGGTGTACCTCATGTGAATGAGAACCGCTATAATGCTTAGTTTGATCGCATAACTTTGAATCAATGAATCAATTGTATCTGGAGTAGATGACATAAATTATTGCATTTTATCAAGTTACATTTTTATTTTTGGTAAGCTGTAAGCGCTGGTATGAGGAGTATCGGTTGGCTTATGCATTGGTTGTTTACGGGACATTTAAGAGTAGATAAAATAACGGTTAAGATTGCAAAACTTCCTGCATCTTTACAAGGTACAACGTTAGTGCAGTTGTCAGATTTTCACTATGATGGTTTGCGACTGTCGGAAGATATGTTAGAAAAAGCGATCGCAGTTACTAACGAAGCTGAACCAGATTTAATTTTATTAACTGGTGACTACGTAACTGACGATCCCGCACCAATTCACCAACTGGTGCTTCGACTCAAGCATTTGCAAAGTCGCTGTGGTATCTACGCCGTACTTGGGAACCACGATATCTATTACAGCCACTCTCAAGTAGAAGTTACACAGGCATTAACTAGCATTGGGGTGCATGTGCTTTGGAATGAAATTGCCTATCCACTAGGAAAAGAATTACCATTCGTCGGACTGGCTGATTATTGGTCACAGGAATTTTACCCCGCACCAGTCATGAATCAACTAGATTCTGTTACACCGCGCATCGTTTTATCCCATAACCCAGATACAGCCAAGATATTGCAACAATGGCGCGTAGATTTGCAACTATCTGGTCATACCCACGGTGGTCACATCGTAATTCCGGGTATTGGCCCTCTAGTATTTTATTACAAAAAGCTACTCAAACAAATTCCCAAAAAATTGCGGCGTTGGATAACATTTTTTCTGGGAGACTGTTCTAAAGTAGTGCGATATTGGGAGTGGGCGCAAGGGTTTCACAAGGTAGAAGAAAATCAACTATATGTCAATCGTGGTTTAGGAACTTACCGCCCAGGACGTTTATTTTGTCCGCCAGAAGTGACTGTAATTACCTTAATTAGTGATTAGTCATTGGTCATTGGTCATTGGTCTAAATAAATTACTAATGACAAAGGACAGCCTTTGCTGGTCAGAGTGCAATTTGAATGCATAACACTCAAAGCAGAAACCGCCTAAAGCTACGATGGATAAATGTCAGCAGCTTGGGGCGGTTTCTTGAAGATTAGAGAATTCAGGAGTAAATAATTTAAAATTTGGTGGACAGTATTCGCAATCGCTATACTCAGAATTGCACATCCTAACATTCCAACTAGGCAGGCATTTTCTGGCAGTGCGTTTTAAAACCTCCAAAACAACTCATTGAACTTAAGGCAAAATACATTTAATGGATGCCACAACTTCGGAGCGATGTCTACGACGGGCCATGCCTACGCGATAACATTAGAGCAGGAGGCACAGGCTCTAACTTGGAAGTTTTATTTAACTTTTAACCTGTTTGTACCTTGGTCTTAATCTAGCATTGTGTTTGTTTAGCTACAACACACCTTTACTAAACTTGATTACCATTAATTTATCGCAATAATTCCGAAATATTGCTTAAGAATTATCCCACTTGTTATGTATTGGCATGAATACCAACATTATCAAGTGGGCTGAAAGTTCAGAGAAGCCATTATTGACCAGAACTACTTGTAGTCGCATCACCTGCGGTAGAAGAACCACTATTAGATGTACTGTTTGATTGGTCTACTCCTTGAGGTGGAGTGGTTTTAGAGCTATCACTTTTCGTACCTGAACTATCGTTCTGTGAAGTCGGAGTATTAGTAGTTGGACTCGTCGCCGGACTTTGTGCTGCTTTCGGGGTTGGCTGAGTTACAGAAGGTGCTTTTTCTGCCGCAGGCTGTTGGGGTGGAACAGTAATGTTGATATCCGGTTGGCGAGGTGCAGGTTGAGGCACAGCCTGCTGTTGTGGAACAGGGACAGCAACAGGTATTTCCCTAGTTCTTTCGATTATCGTCGTTTGTGGTTGAGGAGATGCACTACTATTACTCGGCACAGGAGCCACGACCGGCGCAGTATCGTTAACCGCCGCGTCATTCTGCTGGTTGAAGTACCAGACCCCACCTACAACCAAACCCAGCAGGGAAGTAACGATAATACCCAACAACAAACCACCACTAGCATTGTTATTGTCACGCTCGGCTAAATCAGCTTGGTATCTACGCTCAGTATTTCGACCTTGTACGTAACCATTAGTGTAAGAATTGGGGTTAGCTACGCTGTTCTTGACTGTTTCAGTGGTTCGCGTCAAGTCAGTGTGAGTATTACCATTAATATCAGTGTAAGATTCTTGTCTGACTTCACTGTTTTTGCTTTCGCGTTCATTGGGAATAGACATAGCTGTTGATTTCACTCCTCAGTACGATATTGACAAACTAAAGCTTTTTATGAGTTAAAAAATGTATGTTGCTGATAAAATTTGAGTTTTATTTACTACTCAATTGTTGGTAATTATCAGAATAACTTCTGCGATCAAACAAGTGGCTCTATCTCCAGTAAGTTAATATTTAATCTAAAGAAAGAGTATCCCAAAGATGAATGCTATTAAGCTGTCAGATGATGGTTTGATAAAACAATCTATTAATTTACTGAAATCATTCATCTAAGTTTTTAATTTGTCGTTAAATGTCGCATCGCCAAAGCTTGATTGTCATATCTCGACTACCACTAACAAGGGTTTTGCCATCAGGACTGAAAGCGACAGAGTTAACCCAATCTGAATGGTTGCCCAGCGTGTAAAGTTCTAGGCATCTTACCCATTTTGTATGACCAGTGAGAGTATGTAGACGCGATAAATCGCCGTCTCTACAATAATCAGTTCCTTGTCTTGACGGCGATTTATCGCGTCTTTGTGATCTAGAATTTTCATCAAAAAACCTTAACCGAACCGTATTGATAGTGATTCTTATCTCCAACGCCGATTTAGCCGCAGTAAACTTTTTATCCTCTCACAAAATCTTTCTACCAAAGGTCTAGGTTTTGATACATATCTAGGCGATCGCGATACACGCCCAGCACCCGGATTTCTTAACTCTTCTTCTATTTGTGCAGCTTTATTTAAATCTGAAGCGGCTCTATATTCGTATCCCAGTTGAGAACAAACTAGCCCCCGATACTTATATGCTTCAACATAGTGAGGATTGAGACGAATTGCGTGGGTAAAATCTGCGATCGCATCTTCATATCTTCCTCTAGTAGCATTCTCTACCCCTAAAGTATAGAAAGTTTCTGCATCCCAACGATTGACAGATATTTTTGGGGGATTTTTAGGCGAAGATGAAGAGGGATTTTCAGGAATGGGAGGCTCAGATGGACTTTCAGATTTGAGCTTGTTGTAAGCTGCATTGATTGATTTAATTTTTTCTTCAGCTTCCTGCTTTTGCTTTTGGTCAACAAAGCGATCGGGATGCCAAATTTTTACCAGTTTACGGTAATTTCGCTTCACCTGTGCTTGAGAAGCACCGGGTTCTAGCCCAAGAATTTCATAAGCATCATTGATATCGAAGCAATCGCGCATACTGAAAAAATCGGCAACTATATCTATGTTAACTATTCCCGTAAATTCTCTCCAAACCCCCCATTCTGGTTATCACTGGGATGACACTAGTCGCCGCTTCTTTGAAGGCTGGTATTACCGCGTGACGCTACCGGAAATTGGACAAACATTCGCCTTTATGTACTCCATTGAAGACCCCATCGGCGGTAAACCTTACAGTGGTGGTGCAGCCCAAATCCTCGGCCCGAATGATGAATATTTATGTCGTACTTTCCCTGATGTGAAGAAATTTTGGGGTAGTCGAGATGTCCTGGGTTTAGGTCATTGGGGTAAAACAGATTTGCAAGTTTCTCCCCTATACCTGCTACCAGCGGAGTTTGAGCATCATGTTCAAGAAGGCTATCAAGCTACAGCCACCTTGAATCAGGGAATAATTCGCGATCGCGCCACCAATAATTATTGCCGTTGGCAGTATGAAATTCAACCAGTATACGGTTGGGGCAATCAAAATAGCATTCAGCAATCAACCGCAGGCTGGCTGTCATTCTTGCAGATTTTTGAACCAGGATGGCAAATTTTGATGGCTCACGGTCTAGCCAGCGGAAAAATTGACTGGAATGGTAAAATCTATGAATTCACCAACGCCCCAGCCTACGGCGAGAAAAATTGGGGTGGTGCTTTTCCGCAAAAATGGTTTTGGATAAATTGCAATTGCTTTGAAGGCGAACCCGATTTAGCATTAACTGCTGGCGGTGGACGGCGGGGCGTGCTGTGGTGGATGGAATCTGTAGCGATGATTGGCTTGCACTATCAAGGCAAGTTTTATGAATTCGTTCCCTGGAATTCCCAAGTAAATTGGGAAATTCAGCCTTGGGGTAGATGGCAAATGAAAGCCAGTAACTCCAATTACGAAATTGAATTGACAGGAACCACTCATCTATCTGGTAAACCTCTACGTGCGCCCACAGCGGAAGGTTTAAAATACTGTTGCCGAGACACCATGCAAGGAAAACTAAATTTAGAATTACGAGAACTAAATGGGAGAAAATCTAAAATAATTCTCAAAGCAGAAAGTCTTCTGTGTGGTTTAGAAGTAGGCGGCGGCTCTTGGGATAATTGTTGGCAATCTCGCTAAAACTACTGCTACAATTATATATGCTTCGCAGTTGGGGTTGTAGCTCAGTTGGATAGAGCGGACGCCTCCTAAGCGTCAGGTCGTGCGTTCAAGTCGCACCAGTCCCGTTTTATTCAGGCGATTGCGTCCAGACATCGCGTTCATTCGACGTTTAGCGCTACGAGTGCCTTTTTGTTGGAGTTGACGACGAGTAACGTCTTTGAATACTTCCCCGCCCACAAGGGGACGGGGTTCAATACTGCGTAGGTTTTGGAATTTCTTGATTGAGGCAAGCTGTTCAATAGCCAGGGGAGAAATGGAGGCTGGCGTTGAGTTTTGCCTCCCCTGCTTCCCCTGCTTCCCCTGCTTATCCGAGCAGTATTGGGACGGGGTTTTACGCACGATTTATAAAGTGGTTACAACCCTTTGATGAATCGTCCGAGACAGGTTAGGATAATCCATCAATTAGAGGAAAAACTTCAAGCACGCTTAATCGCGCTGCAACACAAAAATCAACCAAATATAAATTTGGACAGATCCTTTGGAAGTTTGCTACTCTACTAGCAATTGTTTTTTTCTTCTAGTCAGAGAAATTTTGGATTGAGTAAATAAAGTTATTGAGCCTTGAATAAGCTAATTTTTACAGGTAAATCTTTTCGTTTTACGGCTTTTGCCCTACCGCTAATCATCTGGTGGGGATACAAAGAAGTACAAAACCAATTTGTACAGCCGCAAGCAGTTGTAGTGTTGGGTGGTTCAACGAAGCATTTAGAGCGAGAGAAGTTTACAGCAAAATTCGTTCGCGAGCATCCAAATATACCAATTTGGATTACAGGCGGTAGTCCACGTACATTCACCCAACGAGTGTTTACCAAAGCTGGTGTCGATCCTAAACGTTTACACTTGGATTACGAAGCAGTAGATACAGTTACTAATTTTACTACGTTGGTGGATGATTTGCAACGTCGTGGCATCAAGAGTGTTTATTTGATTACTTCAGACTTCCACATGCGCCGGGCCTGTGTCATCGGCGAAATTATTTTGGGTAGTCGGGGTATTTATTTAAAACCGGTGCCAGTTCCTTCAGAAAAACCTCCTGAATCTATCGAAAAATCTGTTCGCGATGGGGCGAGAGCAATACTTTGGTTAGCAACTGGTTACACTGGCGTGGATGCCGCTAAAAATAAACGGTAAATCAAATCAATTTCGGATTTTGGATTTTGGATTTGAAAATCTTCTGAATCTCAAGATTTATTGCTTTAAAACGATGCAAAATATTCCAATTTGGTGGCATTTAGGGAAATTTGGATGATCTTGACCTAAGTAAAGACAAGCAAAGAAACAGAACATATAGCATTACTAAATCATTCGTGAAAAATTAGATCCCCGACTTCTTTAAAGAAGTCGGGGATCTCGAAACCACGAATTTTCACAAATTCAGATAGGATTGCTATAATGTCAAGATTATTAGCATCAACTTAGTCAAACAAATAAACAACTTTTCCTCATTTGCTTCCTTGGTGTGTATTTTGCATCCACCAAAGTTTTGAGCCGCAGCTTAGACAGTTCGGAAATGTCTAGTGTAGTTCAGGAAAAAAACACTCCAACTTCCCCCACAATTTGATACCCTAGCTTAAACAGATTTGAGAAAATTTAAAGCGTGGAAATTCAACTTGGGCGGGGAAAAACAGCTCGCAGAGCTTACGGAATAGATGAAATTGCTCTAGCCCCTGGTAACAGAACACTAGACCCTAGTTTGGCAGATACTAAGTGGCGTATTGGCAATATTGAGCGAGAAATCCCGATAATTGCCAGTGCAATGGATGGTGTAGTAGATGTTCGTATGGCTGTACGTTTGTCACAGTTAGGAGCATTAGGTGTCCTCAATTTAGAGGGGATTCAAACTCGCTATGCTGACCCAGAGCCAATATTAGATCGAATTACCTCTGTAGGGAAAGATGAATTTGTTGCCTTGATGCAAGAACTCTATGCCGAACCAATAAAGCCGGAATTAATTGAACAACGTATTCAGGAAATTAAACAACAAGGTGCCATTGCAGCGGTAAGTGCAACTCCAGCCGGTGCAAGTAAATACGGTGAGGCGGTGGCAAAAGCTGGGGCCGATTTATTTTTTGTCCAAGCTACAGTCGTTTCTACTGCACATCTATCACCAGAGTCTTTAGTACCACTTGATTTAGCAGAATTTTGCCGTTCCATGCCCATCCCTGTGGTGTTGGGGAATTGCGTAACTTACGAAGTTACCTTGAATTTGTTGAAAGCTGGGGCGGCTGGGGTACTAGTGGGAATTGGACCAGGTGCAGCTTGTACTTCTCGTGGGGTGTTAGGTGTGGGTGTGCCACAAGCAACTGCGATCGCTGATTGTGCCGCAGCACGAGATGATTACTACAACGAAACTGGTAACTATATCCCCATTATTGCTGATGGCGGTTTAATCACTGGTGGCGACATTTGCAAATGCATCGCCTGTGGTGCCGATGGTGTGATGATTGGTTCCCCCTTTGCCAGAGCCACAGAAGCCCCAGGACGGGGGTATCATTGGGGTATGGCAACTCCCAGCCCTGTCTTGCCCCGTGGCACCCGCATTCGCGTTGGCAGCACTGGTAGCCTAGAGCAAATACTCCTTGGTCCAGCAGGACTAGATGATGGCACTCACAACCTTGTAGGAGCCTTAAAGACGAGCATGGGAACCTTAGGAGCGAAAAATATTAAAGAAATGCAGCAAGTCGAAGTTGTGATTGCGCCTTCCCTATTAACGGAGGGTAAAGTTTACCAAAAAGCTCAACAATTAGGTATGGGTAAGTAAAGGGATTAGGGAGATGAGGGAGATAGGGGAGAAATAATTAATCCCCAATCCCCAATTTACCATACTCAGTACTGAGTGCTGAGTAAAGAATATTGAATACTCAGTATTTTTGCACTATGTAAAAGCCCCGCCCGAAGTCAAGCGGAATCAACAATTCGTTTGGAGATTGATACCCCGCCTCTTGTGGCGCGGTCTTTCATCTCAGCACTCAGCACGGGCTAAACGCCCCGCTATCGCTAACGGAACTCAGCACTCTTCATCTCTGATTCCACTCTTGCGCTGCATCTTCTACAGCTTTATCTACAGTCTTCTCGCCTAACATTGCTGCTTGCAAGTTCTCATAAATTGCCTTTTGTAGTTTGTTAAAATCCTTCAAAGTAGGGGTTAATGTTTCTGCATGTTGTAGTTCTTTAGCAGTCAGAACTCGCGCTTTTTCTATGATTGAAGCATTAGCTGGAATATCTTTAAAGTAACTATCAGACAATGCTTTGATTGTAGAAGGTAGGACATTTGCAGCTTTAGCAAAGGCTAACTGATTTTCGTCATTGGTGACAAATAAAGCAAACTTCACAGCGCCGTCTGGCTGTTTAGTATCGCGGGGAATAACTATGTTCATTACCGCGACATTTTTCTTACCTGTGTCACCAGTAAGTTGAGGTGCTACTCCCGTAACTTGGGCAATCTTTGGGGCATTATTTGCGATCGTTTTCAGAAACTCTGGCCCAGAAGCTAGAAGGACAGTCTCACCGGATTGGTATAAATCGATCGCATGGCGATGTCCTTGGGTTAAAACCTCTTTAGGAAGCAACCCTTTTTTATACAAGTCTACCCAATATTGAAACGCTGCTTTCCCTTGTGCTGAATTAAACGCCGCTTTCCCATCAGCATCTATGAGATTAACTCCCATTTGCACGAAAGATTCCAGCACTTCACCGGAATCTTGCGGTACAAAAGTCACAAAAAAGGCATATTTCCCTGTCTTATCTTTAATTTGTTGGGCTGCTTGTGCTAATTCTCCGTATGTTGCAGGTACTTTATTGATACCTGCCTGTTTTAATAAATCAGTGTTATAAATGGTTAACCGTGTGGTGAGATACCAGGGAATCCCAAAACTCTTGCCATTCAGCGTGCTTACTTTCCAGATATTCGGCAGATAGGAGGAACGTACATCATTTGGGACTTTCGCATCTAAATCTAACCAGGCATTTCGTCCAGCAAGTTGGGAAGCAAAACCCGGATTGAGGTTAACTACATCAGGTGGCGTTTTTGCGGAGACAGCTGTTAATATTTTGTTCTCCATTGCTGCCCAAGGTATATCAACCCAGTTAACCTTTATACCTGGATTTTGCGATTCAAAATTTGCAATTAAGCTTTTGAAGTAGTCGGTAAATTGAGGTTGGAGTTGCATTGTCCAAAACTCAACAGTTGCCACTCCTGAAGTAGCTTGTTTTGTACTTTTACTAACATTACCTGTGCTGCAACTTACAATCCAAGTGGTTAATAAGCCAAGCAGTACCAAAGCAACAAGTTGTTTAAATTTTCGCAATTGAATCATTTTCCCAGTATTTTTACGCTTGATCAGTGTGAAAAGCTTAGACAGAATTGTTGAGATTATAGGCTAAATAAATTACCTGTAGAGACGTAATATATAGCGTCCCTATCACAATAAATTTAAATTTTCAATTTAGTAGTCCAGCGGGCACAACTGTGGTAAAAAGTTTCACTAGTCTGTTTGGCAAATCGAAAAAAGGGGTCGGCATTGAACTTGCTCCCGAACGGGTAAATGTAGTTCAGCTACGCAAGCAGGGTCAAGGCTTGAAACTAGAAACTTTTATATCGGTAGCAGTTCCAGAAGGCATAGTTACCGATGGTCAAATTACCGACCCTCCTGCAATGGCGCAATTAATCCAGCAGGCGCTAGCTGAGAGCAAAATCAAAACTTCTCGCGTTGCTACTGGTGTCCCAGGACGAGATTCTATCGTTCGGATCATACCAGTGCCAGCAGAGTTAGATGATAAAGAACTGCGAGAAATGGTGCTGAACCATGAAGCAGGTTTGTATTTACCCTATCCTCGGGAAGAGGCTGATGTAGATTATCAGAAACTTGGGTACTTTGTAGATGAAGATGGCATTGAAAAAGTACACGTACTCCTAGTTGCCACCCGTAAGGAGATCACGGATACCTATATAAGTACATTCGAGCAGGCAGGATTACAAATTGATGTTTTAGAAATTAACAGTTTTGCTCTAATTCGGACTATTCGCGAACAACTGCGACAATTTGGGCCGCAAGAAGCAGCAGTACTCGTTGATATCGAGTTCGATAGTACAGAAATCGCCATCATCGTTAACGGAGTGCCGCAATTTTCGCGCACAGTCCCAATCGGGACTTATCAAATGCAAACTGCCTTAGCAAGGGCAATGAGCTTACCCACATCACGAGATATGGAACTGTTACACGGAATGGTCATTCCCCAAACTTCCCTAGACGGCGGGAAAACTGGCGTTACTGAAATCGATCCTGGCATGGCTGCCATATTGAGAGTCTTGGGAGAACTAACGGATGAACTGCGCCGTTCCATCGATTTTTACCTCAATCAAAGTGAAAATTTGGAAGTAGCGCAGATTTTATTAGCTGGACCAGGAGGTGGATTGCAACAGCTAGATGAATTTTTTACTCAACGACTGAGCTTGCCAACCACCCAAATAGATCCAATCGGGGCTTTGTCTTTGGAAGTTGACACTGAGAAATATCCACAGGTACAACGCTCTGGTTTAGCGATCGTACTCGGTCTAGGAATGCGGGAGGTGTAACAAAATGTACAGCCTAGATGTTAATTTTCTTAAAGACCGCCCAGCATACCAGAAAAAGCCTGAGGGGAAGGGAGGAATAGCCTTCAAGTTTCCTACGGGGGATTTGACACTAGTGTATGTAGGAGTTGCAGTAGGTGTAGGTCTTCCAGCTTTACTGGGAGTTAGTTGGTGGTTATTGCAAGGAAAGATTGTGGAATTAGAGGGGACAATAGCACAACTAGATCAGCAAAGCAAAAAGTTAGATACAGAAATCGGAAATCTTAACAAAATCAAAGCCGAAACGAAGTCAGTTAAAGAGGAGACTCAAGCTTTAGTCACTGTATTTGACCAGATTCGTCCTTGGTCGGCAATGCTGCAAGATTTGCGCGATCGCATCCCAACGACAGTGCAAATCGAGAACATCAAGCAACTTCCGCCGATTCCGGCTGCAAAAGGAGAGCCAGCAAACAATCCCGCTGGGGGATTAGAAATTACCGGATTGGCTCGTTCTTTTAACGATGTCAATGATTTCTTATTGAGTTTACAACAATCTCGGTTCTTGAAGCCCACAGAAAGTAGAATTCTGACAGCAACGTTAGTAGATGCTCCCTTAAAACCAGATGTGGGTAAACCTCCTAATGGTGTAGTAATTAAGCCACCCCAAGTAGTTAAATACACTATCCAATCGACTATGAGCGATGTTCCAGCTTCAGAATTAATCCAGGAGTTGGAAAAAAAAGGCACAGTGGGGTTAGTGACTCGAATTCGTAGTATGCAACAAACAGGAGTCATTCTAAAATGACGCTGAGTGATGATTTAAATTTTGGCGAACAAGGTGGGGAATTCGAGCAGGCAACGCCAGCATCCCCCGTGGTCTTTGGTATTGCTTTTACACCAAAAATTATTGGGATTTTGGTGGGGGTAATTGGTTTAGGGATAGCAGGCTATATATTGGTAAGCCTGCTGATGCCAGCTTGGGAAAATTATCAGCAGCAGCAGGCCAAAACCTCAGAACTACAAGGGCAAATTGAGCAAAAAAAAGCCAATATCAAACAGATTGATAAAGTTAAAGACGAACTAGCGCAGGCAAAGCAGCAAAAAGTTCAGGTTTTAGGTTTATTTGCTAACGAAAAAAGCTTAGATACATTGTTGTTGGATTTGAACCGCTTAATTGAGTCTGGCAATACTCCAAACTCTATTAGTACGGTAAGAGCCAAACTAGATAAATTCGTGCCAGTTTCCCAAAAACCAGAAACTGTTGCTGATGGAAGTCTAGGACTACAGGTTGACAACAAGCTAAAACGCAGCAATATCAATGCCCAAATTACAGGAACTTATGAACAAACACAATCGATAATTCGTAACATTGAGCGGTTACAGCCTTTGTTAATAGTTAAAGATTATCAATCAACTTTGGCTCCAGCTGAAGCAATATCTCCATTAGATAAAACGCCAAAGCCAATAGGCCCAGCAGCGATTAATACATCATTCCAGCTACAGGTATTGATGCCACTTACTCCAGAAGAAATAGCAGCGGCGGCTAAAGCTGCCCCGAAAAAGTAGTTAAGAATGAGAAGTTAGGAGTTAGGAGTTAGGAGTTAGGAGTTAAGAATTATGAATTACGAATTATCATTCCTAACTATTCACTCCTAACTCATAACTATTCACTCCTAAGTCCCAACTTCTCATAATTGTTTGTAAACAAGGTTTTATCAGGTGAGGAATGAACTGTGAAACAGCTTCACGGTAATAATTTTATTTTAGGTACTGCCGCTTTCGTCTTTTTGGCAGCTCAACCAGTTTGGGCACAAATTAGTCAAGTGACTGATGTCCAGCTAAATCCCGTTGATGGTGGAATTAGCGTTGCTTTGAAAACTTCTTCAGGGTCGCGCCCCCAAGTTTTCACTACAAAAAGAGGCAAGGCTTTAGTTGCAGATGTTATCAATACTCAATTACGATTACCACAAGGTAATAGTTTTCGTCAAGATAGCCCAGCACCAGGAATTGCGTCTGTTGAGGTTAGTCAGCTTGATGCCAATAGCATCCGGGTAACGGTAACTGGTAGCAATAACACGCCTAACAGTCAACCTGTGGTGCGATCGCCAAATGGAATTACACTCAGCTTTAGTCCGTCGGCAGGCAATATAGCATCAGCACCTACGCCAACAGCACCAACATCCACAGCACCGCCTGTTACGACTCCAGCCCAACCTGGTCAAAAGCCAGGTGTTCTCGTTCCCAACCCTCAAGTCACCATTGACGGACAACCTGCACAAGCTGCTGGGCCAGGTCAACCTCTGAGTCAGGCTCCACCTTTCTTACCCAGAGCCGTCGCCCCACCAGTGGGAGATATTGCTATTTCTGCTACCGATGCTTCTCCTACCACTATTGACTTGGGAAGTCAGGAACGCGTTCCTCGCCTAGTGTTGCGAGATGCACCAGTGCGTGAGGTTTTGTCATTGCTTGCCCGTGCTGCTAATTTGAACTTGGCTTATATCGGAGGTGATCAAGGTGGTGCAGCAGCAGCACCAACCTCTCAAACAATCTCCCTAGATATAGAAAATGAGCCAGTGCAAGATGTGTTTAATTATGTCTTGCGTCTGAGTGGTTTAGAGGCTAATCGCAGTAATCGCACAATTTTTGTTGGGCCTAAACTACCCAATTCTACCCGTGACGTGGTTATGCGTAACCTGCGACTCAATCAGGTAACAGTAGGAGTTGCCGTCAACTTTTTAGTTGCCTTGGGAGCAGAAAGTGCCATCAGCCGAGAACGACAAGTTACCAGTGTTAGTGCTGTGGCTGTTGGGAATGCAGCTGCTCCCGTCACCCAAACTCAGACGACCACGGAAAACAGAGTTGAAACTCAACGCGTTAATTATACAGACTCTAGCCCATTACTTAGAGGTTTACAGGCATTAGGAGATGAGCGCACTAATTCTTTGACCTTGATTGGCCCTCCCCGACTAGTTGAGATGGCGATGACTCAACTAACTCAGCTTGATATCCGCCGTCGTCAAGTGGTAGTTAACGTCAAGATTATCGATGTTAATCTCAATAACACCCAGGACTACAACACTAGCTTTTCTTTTGGGCTTGGGAACAACTACTTCACTAGTGATGGTGGTGCCGCATCTCTAAATTTTGGCGGTTCCAGACCAGCTACTAGTGCTGAAGTAGCAAACAGTGTGACTGAGACACCTACTATTACGAATCCAATTACAGGAACGCCTTTTGTAAGTACCACCCAGTCTACGATACAAGGTGCTGGTCCAGGTACTACAATCGTTAACCAATCTGCAACTACACGAACGATAAATGGAGTTTCAGTTCCGCCAGGGGGCGTTGTTACAACACCCAACACAAATGCGACAACATTTCAACCAATTTCGCCAGCGTCGTCCAACGCATTACAACCAGGTTTCACAAGCATTACCCCGGCAACGAATAACATTCTAACTATAAATGCAGATGGGACTACAACTGTAACTCAAGGCACTGCTGGTACTGTAACATCTGCTCTCTCTTCTCTTTACCAGTTCCCCAAGCGGCTTCTCACTAGCCTGCAAGCTCAAGTGACAAACGGCAATGCGAAGATTTTGACTGACCCAACCTTAATTGTGCAAGAAGGTCAGCAAGCACTTGTCAATCTGACCCAGGAAGTTGTAGGAAACATAACCATCCAAACAACGGATACTTCTGGTGGTTCTAGGACAGAAAAAACAATTCAAAAACAAAAAGTTGGCTTAACCTTGAATGTGAAAATTGATCGGATTGACGATAATGGTTTCGTTTCTCTATCGGTTGCTCCTACTGTCAGCGCTCCTTCAGCCTCACAAGATACAGGAAATGGAAGTATTATTTTAGTGTCTGAACGCTCCCTTACTTCTGGCTTAATTCGCTTACGAGATGGTCAAACGCTCATTCTTTCAGGCATCATTCAAGACCAAGACCGATCAACTATCTCCAAGCTTCCTATTTTGGGTGATCTTCCCCTGATTGGTGCGCTGTTTAGAAAGACAAGTAGATCCAACCAGCGCAATGAGGTGATCGTATTGCTCACACCTCAAATTATGGATGACACAGAGAACTCCTCCTACGGCTATAACTACAACCCCAGTCCAGAGGTGCGGCAAATCCTTGAGCGTCGAGGTTTGAAGCTTCCTAGTAGGTAATAAAAGTAATGGGTAGGTGAGTCACCTCTCAATTAGACATCTGGTGAAAATGAATGTAGAGACGTAGCACTGCTACGTCTCTACAAGGACTCTGGATAACGCATATTTAATTTCTGGAGATGTCTATAGGGTTCGACTCAAGGGGAAAGGTTTTGAATACATCCTTTCCCCTTTTCCTTTTCCCACAAGAGTGGTTTTATGACAACTGCAAAAAGGGTATTCCAGGTTTAAAGGCGGAAAACGCGGTCTTGGGGTCTCCCCAAGTAGAGCGATTTTCCAAGACAGGGTATCTCAATTCCAGAAAGATTGTCGTTCTGTTGAATACAAGACATCAGGATGGAAGCTTTCAGATAATCGTAAATCCATAACTTTCAGTGATAAAAAGGGCATTGGAAGACTAAAACTCAAAGGTACTCGTGACCCAGAGTAATCCTGCATGAGCAAGTCATGTCTTAGATTCAAGAATCCCCGTCGCTTCAGCGCGGGGAGTGTCAAACCTTAATCCTAATGCACTAACCCAATCGCACGTTTCGTCAACGCTTCAGCAGTCAATCCATTAAACGCCATCAACTCACCAGCACTGGCTGTAGTTTCGCCACGTTTCCACGCAAAAGTATCACGCTTCGCTGTACTCCGCAACAGAATTGGTTCTAGCATCCCCGCCGCACCACCTGTCACCGCAATTAACGCATCACCATCAAATAATTCGGCAAATTTCGCATCATCCAAGAAACCGCCTTCGGGTTCAGAACAAGTATCCCAAGCAGTATCATGGCTACGGTACAATTGCCGAGGATTGATGACAGTAACTATCTTCACGCCAATACCTTCAGTTTCTAAGAAAGCAGCAGCCTCAAATACTGGTATTAATGTTAAATCGCCAATTACAGCAAATACAACTTGCTTATCACCAGCGACTTCATGTAATAGCACCGCACCATCTCGTAACCCTTGACGAGTTTGTTCTAAAGTGGTGCGAATTGGCAATGGCGACTTACTAGCTGTAATCACAATTCCCTTATTCTTAGTTTTCAACGCCCAGTCATAACAGGCTTGAATACTATTAGCATCAGGCGGAAATAATGGGAAAACATTTCCATTTCGCATCAACGAAGCAAAGTAAGCTTCAATTTCGGGACGTTGGTGAGTCCAACCGTTGCGCCCTTGCTCTAATGCGCCTGCTGTGAATAAAGTAATAGTCGAGGGTGTGGGACGGCGCAATTCTGCCATTGCTTGGGTGACAGTTTGCCAAATTGGTAATCCGTTGATGGCAAAAGATTCGTAAGAGCACCACAAAGTTCTCGCACCCATTAATGCTAAACCCGCAGCTAAACCAGCACAAGCATCTTCACTTAATGGTTCATAAACTTGTCCATTTGGTGCTTGATAATATAAATCGTCGGTTGTAGGGTGGATAATCTTTAATGCTTGGTTGATGTTGGCAATTCCTGATGCTTCGTTGCCATCGGCGTTGGTGACAAGGAAGTTCTGATCTTTATTTCCCACTATTCCTACCAATCGTCCCATCGCGGTTGTAGAAACTTTGGGTTCACCACCAACTGCATATTCTTCTAAAGGTAATTCGCCTAAATCTGGTAATGGTAATTCAAATTCTGTCACCACAGTTTTTGCTGCTGGGCCACCACCGGCGCGTTCGGCATTTGTTCTGACTAATTGCCAAGCTTCCGCAGACAAAGCACGGGTTTGTAATGCACTGATAATATGCGGTGCATCTAGCGTATCTTTAGGATAGAGGTTGTGAGATTTTGCCCCCCGCGCGTGGACTCCTGCACCTTTGAGTTGTTTAATAATAAAGACGGTAAGTTTACCACCAAGGGACGATCGCGCTGCTTTATCCACACCGGAAAGTACTGCTTGCGTAAATGCTAGGCGTTTCTCAAAGGAAAAGGCGGTACTATCAACGTAATCCCCTAGCTGGTTTTGATCGTCAAAGTCTTTGGCATCCACTAACACCACTTCATCAAAACCGTTACCTTGCCAATATGCCTGCATCTGTGCATTGGTTTTTAGGGAAACCATGCTGTGATGTTCTTGGCTGTAACCGTTCCACACCAATATCGGTAAAAAGTTGGTGACAGCAGGATAAGCTGTATGGAAATGTGCGATCGCACTGACAATATAAGGCTCACCCAATCCACCATCCCCAACTGTAAAGGGGAATAACTTATCTTTGTGTAACAGTGCAGCCGCCATTGCAAAGTGTTGTCCTTGTCCCAAAGGCCCCGCAGGTGCGAGAATACCGGGGATGTAACCAGAAAGATGCCCTAAAAGTCCGTGCTTTTCTCGGAAGCGATCGCGCAATTGCTGGACTGTAAAAATTCCCATGTCCTCTAGCGAACGATCCAAGAACATGGCACTATAAAATCCAGGGGCGTGGTGTCCGACTTCAGTAATAATGTTCTTGTATCCCAGCATGACAAGAGATGCGTAAGCCTCTGCTTGGCTGGCGAATCCGCCGGGATGCCCAGAAGCCTTACTAGCAGTAACTTGTAAAGTCAGGTAGCGTAAAGCATCGGCAGCCAGTAAAGTTTGATATACAGCATTTGGTTCTGTGGGAGATGCGATCGCTATTTTGCCCGACTCAATAGCAGGTGTTGCACCATAAGTTTCAAAATCTGGTAACGCTTCACCAAAATATTGAATCCCTTCACAAAAATCGGGAAGCGCTGAAGATGCTTTTGGTGTTGTTGCTGTCATGCTGATTACCTTGTAAGGATGAAATGAAACGGTAGATGCTCGTTGAAGTTAACAAAAATTTTACATCCTTAGGGTTATAACAGTTTATTAGTGTTTTGCAGTGCTAGAGATAAATAGTTTCAATCAGTGAAAACTTATCAGACCTATGATCCATCGGTGAGAGGTTAAGATAATCTTACTTTTGTCAATTAGAAATTATGCTTAAAATTTGGAAAGAGCCGAGGTATGAAGTTAACTGTTGTACTGAAATTATGGGTTAAGAATAAATGATGCGTATCAAGATGACGCGTAGGCAAAGCCCAACCTAGGCATCGCCCAATCAAAAATTCTGTTTCTAACCCCGATTTCAGCAATATTTTAAGTACTATTGCTTATTGACAAATTGTATCTGACCTTAACCTCTCACAAATGCCTATGATCAAGCTTGGAGTCTAGACTACCGCAATATAAAATGACTCAGGAACACTGAATTTTTGATATTTAGCAATCCTATTTGATTTATGAAAATCGAAAGGTTCAGACTACAGCGCTTCAAGTTAATTGTTACAAGCAACCCGAGCAATATCTCCAATTATCGTCCCTTCAGGATATCCACCGCCACCAGGTAGCCAATCAAATTCATAATAGGGAGATTGGAGATCGTAGGGCTGACAGGAGGCGATCACAGCCTGCCCTATTTTAGTCTGGCTTAGGCTCAAAGATTTAGCTTATAAAACAGGTCAAACAATTTATCAAATTAAGCATGGATTGCTATCAAATTATTTAGTTCAGCAACTAAAACGTCCGAATGTTCCCATGTTTATCACCTAGTTGTTTGGTGCGCGGCGCGGCTACACCGCGCCATTGCTTGTGACAGTTGCATGAAGAGTGCTGAGTTCCGTTAGCGATAGCGGGCGTCTCTCCTTTAAGCCTTTCCCGCCACCACCGAGTTTTTAACCAAAAGTTCCACTGCTGCTTGATATTGCAGATCCGCTTCGGTACCAATCTGTTCGCGGTTAATGGCTGGTTGGGAAATAACCTTATCTGGCTTAATACCTAGTTTGTTAATATCCCGATGTTGGGGAGTTTCATACTTAGCAATTGTGACTGCCAAGCCCGAACCATCTGATAATTCAAATAAAGATTGAATTAAGCCCTTGCCAAAAGTGGTTTCGCCTACCAACTGGGCGCGATCATTATCTTGGAGTGCGCCGGCGAGAATCTCACTGGCACTAGCAGTTCCTTGATTCACCAAAATCACCAGAGGATCTTTCGTCAGGGCTGGCCCAAGGGCTTCAAAACTTCCCTGAATGCCTTGTCGGTTAACAGTGTAAACGATAGTGCCGGAGTCTAACCACAGACGGGCAATTTCAATTCCTGATTGCAATAACCCTCCAGGATTATTTCGTAAATCTAGAATGTAGGCAGCAGCGCCTTTTTTTTCTAGACCAGAAATAGCGTGTGCCAATTCTGTGGAAGCGTTGGCATTAAATTGTGTAAGACGTAGGTAGCCAATGGGTGTACCCTCAGCAGAAACACGCAATTCTGAAACCACAGGGTTTAGAGCAATGCGATCGCGCGTTAGTCTAATTTCCGTTTCTGGCTCTCCATCCCGTTCGATCAGGAGAGTCACAAGGCTACCACTCGGCCCGCGCATTCTGGTAGCAGCTTCATCAAGGGTAAGATTTTTTGTAGAAACGCCCTCAATTTTGAGAATGCGATCGCGTGGTCGAATCCCTGCTTTATCTGCTGGTGAACCGGCGATGGGAGCTACTACTTCCAAATTCCCAGTCTCAGGATTCAAGGCAATTTGCAATCCCACCCCAGTCAGTTCCCCAGAAGTATTGACCTGCAAGCTGCGGTACTGTTCTGGATCTAAAAAGCGGGTAAAAGGATCGTCGAGGCTCTTGAGCATCTTCCCAATTGCCTCATAACTGGCATTTGAGTCTGCTAGTGGCTTCTCCAGAACCTTTTGCTGCACAGTTGCCCAGTTTTGATGATTAAATGTCTCATCTAGATAAGTGCGATTAACAATTCGCCAAACTTCCGAAACCAGCTTTTGTTCCGTCGTCAAAGCTATCGCCGGCTGAGTAAGCGTACCCAACGCCAAGCAAAACGCCATGAACAATGAAAATCCAACCCGAAAGACTTGTTTATTCATGAACCCCATTATCAATTCCACCTCAACCCAAATTGCCTAGAAATGCCCACTTCCCCTGTTGTTGATGAAATCTATCTCTCGATTATGTTACTTTTTTTATAGAAGTGGTGCATTTTTCTCATCAAGTTGTTCAGTCAACTGATGCATCGTATCCACTCACCAAAGGATAAAATCTACTTTGTGTCCACCATTTTGTGTGTAGGGGCGTAAAGAGATCGCAATATATTCCATCTTTACAGAGTGTAAAGTTTCTGAAGTCTCTTAGCACACCAAAAGCTGAAAAGCAAACAAAAAACTCCCCTTTACGAAAATCCCAAAATTGCTAATTGGGAGAGAAGTCTGAACAAAGGCTTCTGCCGATTCAGAACTTCGGGATTTATCAACCGCAACCGACTTTTAGGAACTTGAGATTGTATGGCCAACGTTTACGACTGGTTTGAGGAACGCCTGGAGATTCAGGCACTCGCCGAAGATGTCACTAGCAAGTACGTCCCTCCCCACGTCAATATCTTTTACTGTCTGGGTGGAATTACCCTGGTTTGCTTTCTCATCCAGTTTGCCACTGGATTTGCCATGACATTCTACTACAGACCAACAGTCACCGAAGCTTTCTCCTCAGTACAGTACATCATGACTGAAGTAAACTTCGGTTGGCTAATTCGCTCCATCCATCGCTGGTCTGCCAGCATGATGGTATTGATGATGATTTTGCACGTCTTCCGGGTTTATCTCACAGGTGGTTTTAAAAAGCCCCGCGAATTGACTTGGGTAAGTGGTGTGATCCTGGCTGTAATTACCGTTTCCTTCGGAGTCACCGGCTATTCCTTACCTTGGGATCAAGTTGGCTATTGGGCTGTGAAAATCGTTAGCGGTGTACCAGAAGCAATTCCCGTGGTTGGTGTTCTGATCTCCGACTTGCTACGCGGCGGTTCTAGTGTTGGTCAAGCAACACTAACCCGTTACTACAGCGCCCACACCTTTGTACTGCCTTGGTTGATTGCAGTCTTCATGCTGTTTCACTTCTTGATGATCCGCAAGCAAGGCATTTCTGGGCCTTTGTAATCTCAGCTATTGGCGAAAGGCAACATTTGTCAGTTTTCAGATGAAGTTGTTTGTTTTAAACTTATGAAACACAAGAAATTAATGGCACATAAGTTCTAAAAAACAAATACTTGTATCTGGAGCCGAAAGCTGTAGAAAACCTCCAAGTGGCTGACTGTAGATAGACAAACGCTGTTCGCCGCCTGCTGGTTGCCTAGTAGCTGATAGCTTTCACAAATGCTTTAATTTAACTTAAGCAGGAGAGCAAATTTCAAAATGGCAACACAAAAAAAACCTGACCTGAGCGATCCTCAGTTAAGAGCTAAACTCGCCAAAGGCATGGGTCACAACTATTATGGTGAACCCGCTTGGCCTAATGACCTACTTTACGTCTTTCCAATCGTGATCATGGGTTCCTTTGCTGCAATTGTGGCTCTAGCTGTGCTAGATCCTGCAATGACCGGTGAACCAGCAAATCCTTTCGCTACACCATTGGAAATTTTGCCAGAGTGGTACTTGTATCCAGTCTTCCAGATTTTGCGATCGCTTCCTAACAAGCTTTTAGGAGTGTTAGCAATGGGTTCCGTACCAGTAGGGCTAATCCTCGTTCCCTTTATTGAGAACGTGAATAAGTTCCAAAATCCCTTCCGCCGTCCAGTTGCAACCACAGTATTCCTCTTTGGTACCCTTGTCACCCTATGGCTGGGTATTGGTGCTGCTTTGCCATTGGATAAATCTTTGACCTTGGGACTATTCTAAATTAGTCAGCTCAAAGTGCTTTGACGCCTGTGAGTTTCAATAGCAGATGCAGATGTGCTTTTGAAAACAATCAACAGGCGTCAATTTTAACAAGTCGCGCCAGGATTCCTCGACTTCGGCGCAGCAAGTCTCTTAGGAATGGCGCTCCGGGACTGGGGACTGGGGACTAGGAAGAGTTTTTTTCTCGTGCGAACGCTGCGCGAAGAAAACTTGGGTAGTGGTCTGAATCCCCGAACAATTTTCCCAGTCCCCAGTCCCTAATCCCCATTCCCTTTTTCAACAAGAATTTACTTAACATAAGTTGCTAGTTACAACCCTCAGAATGCCAAAATCTTTCATGTTTTGTATTTTGGTAAATATAATATATAAATTTAGATTTTTTTATGCCCGAGTAATTTTGCGCTATCCGCAAAATTTAATAACTAACAGCTTGGGTTTACTTACATTCAAGTCACAGTTAATGTTTAGCATAGTGCAGCAAGAGCATCTGATGGTTAAGAGCGAACTCAGGCTCTTAAACCAGGTGCAAGAATGGTTTGAGCAATTTTGTCTGCAACATTTATCTCAACTTGGCTGGTCAAAAACCCAACTTGATCGCCTCAATTTAGCATTAGCAGAAGGCTTCACCAACGCTGTTCGTCATGCTCATCATGCTTTACCGCCGGAAACAACCATTGAGATTAAAGTTTATCTGTGGATTGATCGACTAGAGATTAGAATTTGGGATTATGGAAAACCTTTCGATCCTGATGCGATCGCAGAACCAGCCCCAGGTACTCTACAAGTAGGTGGGTATGGATGGTTTCTCCTGAGGCGGTTGGCTGACCGTGTTGTATATGAACGTGGTGTAGATGGTAGAAATTGCCTGCTCATCGTCAAATACTCTGTAGAAGCACAAAGGTAAAATTGCTTAGTTATTTCTTTTTGTAAAATTCCAAGGGATATATTTGTATAAAAAGAATTTAGTGAAGACAGTAAAGACAGCATTCGAGTTACACTAGCTTCTTTGTTAGGATTTGTTAGCAGTGTTGAGAGTCTTAATTTTTGTTCTCCAACAAATGCCATTTAGTGCTTAAAGAGATAGAGAGAATAGGGAACAAATGACCGAAAACGACTCATGATACAAGCCTCTAAATTTATTTATGGGGATCATTAATTTTGAATTTTGAATTTTGAATTCGGAGCGAAGCGACGTGACTAAGACAGCCCTAGTTACAGGAATTACTGGTCAAGATGGCTACTATCTCAGCCATTTGCTCCTCAATCGTGGTTATCGAGTTGTCGGATTAGTACCTCCGCATCGACAACCTAATTTGACAAAACTGGGAACACTGGCAAATCAGGTAGAAATTTTTACAGTTGATTTGCGCGATAGTGCGGCACTGTTGACCGCAGTTGAACAACTACGTCCCCAAGAAATCTACAATTTGGCGGCTCCTAGTTTTGTACCCGACTCCTGGAACGATCCATTGGGAACCTTGGATTTGATCACTGGTACGGCTACCAGACTCTTGGAAGCAGTAAGAAAGGTTGGTTTGTCTACTAGATTTTATCAAGCTAGCAGTTCAGAAATGTTTGGCGATGTATTCCTCTCGCCTCAAGATGAAGAAACCCCTTTTCGTCCCAAAAATCCCTATGCTGCGGCTAAGATGCACGCCCACTGGACGATGGTGCATCACAGACAGCGCTATGGACTATTTGCCTGTAGCGGAATTTTATATAATCACGAGTCTCCTCTACGCGCACCTCAGTTTGTTACACGCAAAGTTTCTCTAGCGGCTGCATCAATTAAATTGGGTTTAACTGACACTTTAGAAATGGGTAATCTGGATGCCAAACGCGATTGGGGATTTGCTGGAGATTACGCAGAAGCAATGTGGCTAATGTTGCAAGTTGATGAACCAGAAGAATATGTGATTGGCACTGGTAAACTACACAGTGTTAGAGATTTAGTTGCCACAGCCTTTGAGTCTGTCGGATTGGATTGGACACAGCATATAGTATTAAATACTAGTTTGTTGCGACAAGATGAGCATTTTCAACTAGTAGCTAACCCCAGTAAAGCTAAAAGAAACCTTGGCTGGGAACCCCAAGTCAGCTTTGAGGAACTTTTAGAAAAAATGGTCAAAACAGATTTAGAACGATTACAAAGTGGTGCGTTGGATGAAGTCCTTGCCGCAGGCATCGCGCCCTCGCCGCGAGTGTAAATAACCTAACATGCAGATCACTACAGTGACAGAAAACCTCAAGTTAGGCGATAAAATTAACAAAAAAACTAACCATGTCTTCGTGTTCTTAGAAATTTTTGCCCACGAAGGTGGTATCCAATCATATATAAAAGATATTTTTCGCGCCTATTTGGGATTGAGCCAAGCCTATAAGGCAGAAGTCTTTTTGCTGCGAGATAGTCGTGATAGCTTAAATCCGTTTGAAGACGAGAACTTAAAATTTCATTACTTTAAAAACCAGTCCCCCTATTTGGGGAGATTGCAAATGACAGCAGCTTTACTGAAGTGTCTATTGCAAAGCCGTCCGCAGCAAGTTTTCTGCGGTCATATCAACTTAGCAGTATTAGTACAAACTCTTTGCCAGCCGTTGGGGATTCCTTATACCGTACTCACTTACGGTAAAGAAGTCTGGGAACCGCTGAAAAATCAAGAACGCCGCGCCCTGACATCAGCAGTTGGAATTTGGACGATTAGTCGCTATAGCCGCGATCGCGCTTGTGTTGCTAATAGTCTAAACCCGAAAACAGTACAAATGATGCCTTGTGCAATTGATGGGGACAAATTTACTCCTGGTTCCAAGCAGCCAGAATTAATCCAGAAATATGGCTTAACTGGTGCTAAAGTGTTAATGACAGTAGCGCGGTTATGGTCAGGGGATATTTACAAGGGTGTAGATGTCACGATTCGGGCACTACCACAAATCGCTCAAATTTTCCCAGAAGTGAAATATTTAGTAATTGGTCGCGGTGATGACCAACCACGACTAGCACAGCTAGCAAAAGACTTAGGTGTGAGCGATCACGTTGTACTTGCTGGTTTCGTTGCCACAGAAGAATTAATGGAACATTACCGCCTTGCTGATGCCTATATTATGCCTTCACAAGAAGGCTTTGGCATTGTTTATCTAGAAGCAATGGCTTGTGGAGTACCTGTATTATCCGGTGACGACGATGGTTCCGCTGACCCCTTACAGGATGGTAAACTAGGATGGCGAGTACCACACCGCAGTCCTGATGCTGTAGCAGCGGCTTGTATAGAAATGCTGCAAGGTGATGACCAGCGATGTGATGGAGAGTGGCTAAGAGAACAGGCGATCGCTCTGTTTGGCATAGACGCCTTCCAACAGCACTTGCAAAAAATACTTCTATTATCAGTAATGACTAATGACAAACGACTAAAATCGCTATCCTAGAAGGAGAGCAGGACGAAATTTAAAAAATGAGCTTTAAGTCATTTCAATTGAATCTTTTAAATCTCCGCCCTTGGCTCACCCTGCTGGCAGTTGTTTGGTTGCTAGCATCAGTGGGCTTGGGTTGGTTGGTCAATTCATTGCTAATTATTTTCGGGTTGCTGTTGTTGGCACCTATTGTGGCTTTTTTTGGCTTTCGTTGGTGGCTGCAACGCAACTTGGTTGCCGATCAGTGTCCCGTCTGTGAATATGAATTTACAGGTTTAAATAACAGTCAGTTGCAATGTCCTAACTGTGGGGAGTCACTGTTAGTACAAGATAGTCATTTTCAGCGCTTCACACCAGAAGGCACAATTGATGTAACTGCTGTGGAAGTTCCAGCCAAATCACTGGAAGATTAGTTATCAGTAAACCAAAAAGTTTTCCCAAAAGCTCTAACCACTAGGGATACAGGAGATACTGAAGGGGCGACACCGTCTCTGCTGTAGGAGGGGTGGTAAGTCCCAAACTTGGGCGAAAGTCTAAGTTTGGGCACTCCCCCATGATTACAGAAGCCGACACTGTACAAGGCAAGCTCCAAGTCAGTGTGGGTAGTTCACATCATTAACCGTTGTTGTGTCTATAATCGGCATCTAACCAACAGCGTGGGAGAACTTCACCAGAAGGAAAAACAAGATTTTCTTTTTTAAAAGTATCAGGTGGCTGTTCTTCTTCACCTTGTTGTTCTCGTCCGTGGACGACATCATTATTCGGGTCAAGCAATTCTTGAATTTCCAGAATTTTTACCAATTCACCAGAATTTTTGATTTGTAAAAGCATAGAGATTGCCTCAATAAGTTTGCATGAAAGTTGAGAGTGAGCCTCAGATAAACTCACTCATATCTCAACTGATTAGGAGGTTGAGATTCCTTAATTGTTAAAGGAAATTTTTTTTTACTAGACACATATAAATCAATACGCTTGGGTTAAGGGTTATTGGTGTAGATAATTGGTCTAGAGAAGACACGATTTATCGCGTCTCTACATCAGGGTTTTGTTGCTCTATCTGAACTGTATTGATATATAAATGAGTTACACCAGATTTATCTATGTATATCTATGGTTTTTACATTGATAAAACTGACGCTGTAAACTAATCCTCAATTCAGCACCTCAAATTTAATCAGGGAATGCTGACTGAGAAAATTGTTTAATTCAAATAATCTTGGTTTTAGCGATTACATTTCGCGTTGATATTTTTCCAAAATATCTACTAAAGTAACCTGGCATTGCAGCGGTAGTAAATCGATTAAAGGAAGTTCACTTCTACCGCCACCAATTTTTACCGTAATTGATTTCAAGACTTTTATAACTTGGTCTTCACTTACTGTGTTGGAAGTGATTAAGGGATACAACTGTTCAGCAACAAGCGTATGCAGCTTGGCATTAGATAAATAAAGATGCCATTTGGCAATGTCTATGTAGACATTTTCGCCAATTTCAGCTGCTAGGACTTCCAGTAATTCTGTGGTGTTAGTCTTTGCCATAAAAAAAATAACCCTACATTCAGAAAGAGTGCGAAATCTCAGGCTTTTTTAGATTATTGCTCAATTAACAGGCTGATTCCACTACCACAGGTTACAATCGCCCTAGCATCAGCAGTCCGTCTTCAGGTGGATTTAGGTGGAGTTTCGCTGTAATTAGCGATCGCACTAATATAAATTAGATGCACCAAAACTATTACTGTCCAACTTGCAGTCAACCATGGCAGCCACTCCCAGGTAGTGGCTTTCAAGATATGGAAAAACCATAACCCAGAATTAATAGTAGCAGCGATCGCCACATGCACGGCAAAATTCATCCGGTCATCGATCTTGCGGTAATCAGGGTCTTTGCGATCGGGTTTGCGAGGCCAACGAGGAGGCATAAATATTTGTTACAGATTTAAATACACCCTATTCAGGGTAACTGAAACTTTAGCAGATTTTTACTTGTTATACATATCAGGGAACTTTGCTTTAAGTTTAGCCAGCTTCGGCAAGTCATTCACTACCACATAGCGATCGCTTGGATGACGTGCTATATAATTTTGATGGTATGCCGCAGCTTGATAAAAACCTTTCAAAGAAGCTAATTCCGTCACTATAGGCTTATCGAAGACTTGCGATTTGTTGAGTTGAGCGATATATTCTTGTGCAGCCTGTTTCTGCTCATTGTTAGCAAAAAAGATCGCCGAACGATATTGCTTACCTGAGTCGGGGCCTTGTCGATTCAACTGTGTTGGGTCATGGGCTACCAAAAAGTAGACTTTTAGAAGCTGGCTATATGATATTTGTGATGGATCGTAGGTGATTTTCACTGATTCAGCGTGATTGGTTAATCCAGCACTGACAATCGCGTAGTCTGCGGTTCTTGCATCGCCCCCAGAAAAGCCAGAAACGACATCAGAAACTCCCTTGAGATGCTCAAAAACTGCTTCCATTCCCCAGTAGCATCCTCCAGCGAAAACCGCTATTTGTTTTCCCTGCGGTGCAGCAGTTGAGATATCAGTGGCAGGAGCAGGAAGTATCACACGAGATACACCATACACGAGTAAAATAGTCAGCGAAATGATAGACAAGTTGCCTAATAAGTGGCGGGAGATAGTAAAGTTTCGAGTTGACATGGGGTCGTAAATGCCTCTAAGAGGTTGTTTGAAAAGTCTAAATTAATACTAGCCTCGGCGATTATAAATCGCGGCTACACAAACAAAACCCACCTCCGTGGGTTAAAAAAACCTTAATTTTGTGTTAGTCCGCGCAGGCGGACAATGCTAGTGTAGTAGCAAATTATATGAGACTGTTGGCGAATTAATAGAGGGTCTAACCCATCATTATCTATTACTCTTGATTTCCCTGATTGGAGTCCGTTTCAACGGACAGTAGCTCTTAGCCCGAAATTTATTTCAGGGCGGGAAAGGAACGCCAAACCAAAGTTTTTGGGGTGAGGGGTCAAACCCATCGATAAGTAAAAAGTAAAAAGAAACAAAGAAGTTTATCAATATTTTTACTTTTTAATTTCCACTATCTCTTACCCCCTGCCTTTTTATATTAACTAGCCTGACCAATTTGTGTAGCTTCTGGAATTTCAATCAATTTCCCAGTTTTGACATCGTATAACCCGCATTTCTCACAAGTTTGAAATGCAGAGGGGCAGAGGGGCAGAGGGGCAGAGGGGCAGAGGGGCGGAGGGGCGGAGGGGAAAGAACAAGGCACATTGAACTCTCCTCTGCTCCCCTGCTCCCCTGCTCCCCTGCTCCCCTGCACAAGCACAGGCTTTGAGCATTGGTGAGAAATCCGGGATAAGTAGCCATAAATTGGAATTTCTGGCGGTACTAATAGACATCTCCAGAAATTAAATATGCGTTATCCAGAGTCCTTGTAGAGACGTAGCAGTGCTACGTCTCTACATTCATTTTCACCAGATGTCTAATGGATGAAAGCGAATCCGTTTCACGTCTGCATAGACGCTTTGTGCCTGTTCGGTGATAGTCAACCAGTCAATAAACTCGGCTTCGCTTGAACCTCCTCCAGAACCAACATCATGCCAACCTGTTTCGTCTATTTTGGCGGTTTTCAAACTATTCGCCAGTAAATTTCGGATAACTTGGTCTGTGAAGGTTTCCATACCACAATTTGTGTGGTGAATCACGAACCACTCACGAGTACCAAGTAACTTGTAGGAAATTATTAGGGAGCGAATTGCATCATCACTAGCGCGTCCACCTGCATTGCGAATTACATGGGCGTCTCCTTCAGCCAATCCAGCAAATTTTGCTGGGTCAAGTCTAGCGTCCATGCAGGTGAGAATGGCAAATCGACGAGCCGGCGGGATGGTAAGGTCGCCTTTGTCACCAAAATTTTCAACGTAAGCGTGGTTAGCTGATAAGCTAATCGTCATTCATTTTTCCAGAATGATTCGCTTGTAGTAAGGGCTTCAGCCCTGCTTTTATGCAACTTAAATGCCGATTAGCTTATGACTTCTGTTAAAACTTGACTCATGATTTTAATTTGATGTCTCTGTGGGCAATAGTTCAACCAGCAAGTTGATGTTGCTGATTTAACTACGGTAAGTCGATAGATTTTAGATATTTTCTAAAAAGTACTTTCCCACGAGTTCATCTAAAAGGCAAGGATCATTCATTTCGATGCCTGCGGCTTGGGTATATATCCGTAACGCTTACATAAGTCTTTCAACTCAGCAGTGGTTTTGATTTCGAGTTCTGACCTTGTGAACATAAAATAGAATTACCCATTTGTAAAAGTGGTATCGGTGGTGAACTGTTTTGACAGACGCGAACACCACCGATATAAAACTCTATCTATATGTTCACGTATCGTTCAAGCTATATTTACATCTCTCAACAATGCCTAACCCTAAAGGTAATCCAGAAAATTTAAAACCACTTAAGTCTGATAGAGAAGAACCGCTAACACAAAATCTTAATTTTCGTGTCACCGAAAAAATGAAGGAAGAAGTAAAGGCACAAGACGACCCTCCTGAGTTTTGCAGAGAAGCTATTCAGAAAGCACTGGATGAGAAAAAAGGGAAGTCGTGAAAAGGCTTTGTATTAATTAGTACAGCACGGCGTAAGTAAACCACCCATTCCAAATCAACGAAACTCTTACGACGCCGTATTCATTTTGACTTTTGACTTCCGCCTTGCGGTACTAGACCTTTCTCCATATCTAGTTTGCCCAAACTCTCATTAAAAACTTTTAGGTTTATTTTGCCTTACCTCGCCAAGTGCAAGTGTACGCGCAAAATTCCTTGAATTACCTCTTGTACAGCTTCTTTACTTAAGCTGCCATCTACCCGCACAATTCGTGAGGGATGGGATACTGCTAAATGTGCGTATCCTTGCTGAACGCGCCGATGAAAAGCGATTGTCTCTTGTTCAATGCGGTCTAGTCCTACTTGGTCTGAGAGTTTGCGGGCCAGTCCCACTTCAACATCGACATCTAGCCAAATAGTTAGATCGCTTTCTAAACCACCAGTGGCAATATTGTTAAGCTGATTGATTAAACTTATGTTCAGATCACGACCATATCCTTGGTAGGCAATGGTAGAGTCAGTATAGCGATCGCATAAAATATATTTCCCGGCTGCGAGATTTGGTTTAAGTTCTTGTTCAACGTGTTGCGATCGGTCAGCAGCATACAACAAAAGTTCTGTCACTTCTGCAACTGGTTTATCTTCTGACTTTTCTAGTAGCAAGCGCCGAAGATGTAGACCTAACTCTGTTCCCCCTGGTTCACGAGTTACCACCACAGAAACACCGAGACTTTCCAACCACTCAGAACAAAGCTGCATTTGGCTGGTTTTGCCACAGCCTTCCACCCCTTCAAATACAATTAATTTGCCACCCATGCTTTTTTGTTCGCTGCAATAAACTGATTCGCTGACGTTTGATCAAGAATAGCGCGAAGTGTAAAATCTTAAACTGCAATTGCGATCGCTGTCTATGATTTAGTTGCCTGAAAATTGCCGTAACTTAGACGGTATAGTATCTCGCCAGCCTTCGGCACAAGTAAAATGCCTTCATCCTCTCGGTCAGCCCATTCTGTGGGTCGAATAGTAGCGGGGTCACGATAGTTCAAGTTATGAGCAGCACAGCGTTCAGCAGAAATGCCAGTAGCTAAAGTAACGCGAATTCGCGCTTGTTCCCCTTCTATCGGATCAAAAGTACCCATTCCTTTTAAGTGAGTACTATGGGCCAGCACTCCAGCAGGATAGGCTTGAAATTTATGCCACTGTTTGAGAAAGTAATCTCGCACATGATAGCCAACTTCGGATAAAATTTCGCCGTGTGTATAGCTAAACTCAGTAATGTGAGGCGCATATATAATTATCTCGCCTCCATCGGCCACTACTGGCTCTAGCTTGTACATGCCTTTAGCCGCAGTCCAAATGTCATCATACATTTGGGGCATGACTGAAAGCACTTGTTTAAAAGGCTGATCTACATATTTAATATGCAGTTTAGCTGATAGTTTTGCAGCATCTTTCCAGGCTGACTCTGGTTTATCTATATAGAGTCCAGCTAGCTGATTTGTTTTGGGTGCGACTACCATCGCTAGACAAAGTTTTGGGGTAGAAATCAGGTTAGCGGCTCGGTTAATCAAACGCCGGACTGGTGTTATTCCCAGCGTGCCAATAATTTCATAACAAGTGATTAAAGCACCTAACCAGTGGGAGAGATTAATTACTTCTTGACCACCAATACCAGGAAAAAAATATTTATTTCCACCAGAAAAGCCGACAACTTCGTGGGGAAAAACTGGGCCACAAATCACGATCAAATCGTATTCTATTACCAGCTTATTAATCCGCACATCAACTGACTGATGCAGCATTCCGCCACTAATCTCTGCTATCTCGTCTGCCGAAATTACTCCACAAGAAATAAAGGTATCCGGCTCATTCCAAAGGTGGTTAAAGATGCGAACTTTTTTAAAAGTTGTCTCTCGCTCCTCCGGTGTCACTCCTACCAAGTGATTAATCTGTTCTTCACTCATAGGATTATGTGTACCCAGAGCAACTAAAAAATCCAGAGATGCAACCCTTTTACTCAACTCCTGATGAAGCAATCGAAACATTTGCGGGATGGGAGCAGTGCGGGTACTATCTGGAATTAACACCAAGATGCGCTGTCCATCTAACTTACGGTCTGCGAAAGCTTGATGAACTAACTCGGAAACTTGCTCATCTGAAAGTGTTCCATTATTTACGGCTAGTGAATACATTTTTAAACTCCACTGTAGATACTAAATCCACCATCTACTGGCACGACTACCCCGTTAACAAAACTAGAACCAGAACTACATAACCAAATCAAGGTGCTGAGTAATTCATCTGGTTTTCCGAAACGTCCGGCGGGGGTATGGTCAATGATTTTTTGCCCCCGAACGGTCAAACTACCATCAGAATTTAAGAGTAAATCTCGATTTTGTTCGCCAATAAAGAAGCCTGGTGCGATCGCATTTACTCGCATTCCATCACCATACTTTTGGGCGAGTTCTACAGCTAACCAGCGAGTAAAGTTATCTATCCCCGCTTTCGCCGCTGAGTAGCCAACCACCCGACTAATCACCCGAATGGCAGACATAGAAGAAATATTGACAATGCAACCGTGAGGCTGACTTCTTTCCACCATTGCTTGACCAAAAACCTGACAAGGGAGTAGAGTCCCAACTAAATTGAGGCTAACTACTTCCTCAAAAGCAACGCGAGGCATATCAAAAATAGTCGCATCAGCAGTAATTGTGGCAGCCGGAATATTACCGCCAGCCATATTTACCAAGATATCTATTTCACCCCAACGCTGTATAATAACATCCCTAGCGATTTCTAATTGGGAGCGATCGCTAACATCTGCCACCACAGCCATACTTTCCCCACCGTTAGCACTAATCTCAGCCACCACCGCCCCCGCCCTAACTTCGTTGCGACCCAAAACGACCACTCGCGCTCCAGCCAGAGCCAAACCCCGTGCCATAGCCCCACCAAGCACACCAGAACCGCCCGTAACTACAGCTACCCGCTCCTTCAAGCTAAAAAGTTTACTTAAAATCAACTCTGCCATCACCCATTCCCCCACTACAATTCTCTGCGTACCTCTGCGCTTCCCTCCGCGCGACGGCAGTCGCTACAACGGGGGGAACCCCCGCAACGCGCTGCCTCCCCTCTGCGTTTAAATCTCAACTCCTACGCAAACTTATAAGCAACCTTGGCAAGGTCATAAGCCAAAGCACGAGCTATTTCATACCCTTCCTCCTCCTCAACCAACCCCCGTGCGACCAATCCAGCCAACCAATTACAAGCTACCCGCCGCCAGACATTATGACGAGCCGGAATCGAAACAAAAGCCCGTGTATCATCATTAAATCCAGCAGTATTATAAATTCCAGCAGTTTCCATTACCTGATTGAAATAACGCTCCATACCATTTAGGCTGTCATGAAACCACCAAGGCGGCCCAAGCAATATAGTAGGATAATGACCAGCTAACGGAGCCATCTCGCGGCTATAAGCGCTTTCATCCATACCAAAAATGATTAAATGGAAGCGCGGATCATTACCATAAGTTGACAACAACGGACGCAGATTTTGAGTCCACTCTATTTTTACGGGAATATCAGCACCTTTATCAGCTCCAAATCTCTCAAATAAAGCGGGGTTATGGTTACGCATCACACCGCAATGCATTTGCATTACCAAGCCATCTTCTACACTCATCCGCGCCATTTCCATGAAGATATGACCAGTAAAATTTTCGACATCACCTGGATTTAGCTTGTCGGTTAATGCTCTAGCAAAGATGGCTTCGGCTTCTTGGTCAGAAAGACGTGTAGTATAAGGTGTAGCTGCACCTTGATCGGTAGCTGTCGCGCCCATTTTTTTAAAGAAAGCTCGACGTTCTTCTAAAGCTTGCACAAAATTGGCACAAGTGTTAATTTCTCTACCAATAGTACTTTCTAACTTGGTAAGATTTTCACGCCAACCAGGAGCATCCAGATTAACTACTGCATCAGGACGAAAAGTTGGTCTAATTTGAGTAAAACCTTCTTCGTGGAGCGATCGCTGACTCTCTAGGTTATCACTGGCGGCATCGGTAGTACAAAGCACTTCGATATTAAAGCGTTTGAATAAAGCACGAGGGGAAAACTCAGGTAAAGCTAACAAACCTTCTAAACAATCATAGATATATCCTGCGTTGCGAGAATTTAAAGGTTCATCCACCCCAAAGACGTTAGTTAGTTCCTCTTTCAGCCACAACCCAGACGGAGTACCCTGGAATAGATAAAAATGGTCAGCGAACAATTGCCAGATTTTGCGGTGGTCGGTTTCTACTGGTGAACCATCATTAGTAGGTATGCCCAAAGCTTGCAGAGATACGCCCCGACTGTATAGCATCCGCAAAAGGTAGTGGTCAGGAATAATCAGTAATTCCGTTGGTGAACCAAAACGGGCTGCGGGATTAGCTAACAAAGCTGGATCTACGTGTCCGTGTGGACAAACTAGAGGTAACGCAGATATGCTGTCAAAAAATTGATGAGCTAGTCGTCTTTGAAGTGGTTCTGGAGAAAAACAGCGATCGGCAGATAAACTCGGTTTTTTGGTTAACATATTTTTGTCCGATTAAAATTTTTAGTGTTGCTGAGTGCAAATAAGAACGATAAACAGCCTACTCTTTCTCTCTTGGCGTACTTGGCGGTTCGTTCAATAATTAACTGCATCTTCACAACAAATTGGTATGAAATTATTTTATTAATTTGGTACTACTACCACGCTGTAATAGAAAAGGAGATAAAACACGGTTTTTCACAGTTTTTTCTTCTATTAAATCGAGTAACATTTGCATGGCATAGCCACCAATTTCTAACATTGGCTGACTAACTGTGGTCAGCGCCGGCGTAACGTAATTGCCCAAAGCAATACCATCAAATCCGACCAGACTTAAATTTCGCGGTACTAAAATACCTAGTTCTTGGCAAGCTAACAAAGCGCCAACTGCTACCATATCGTTGTAACAAAAGATGCCTGTAACTTCCGCAGCCAATAGTTTAGCAAGCATATTTTGCCCAGTGGCAACATCGCTTCTTCTGATATTATATTCATCACTAATTGAAACCCAATCAGTATTTTGTGCCATACCAGCTTCAGCAAGGGCCATTTGATATCCTTCTAGGCGCTGCTGGTTTGACCTGCTGCGATCGCCTACACCCAGATAACCAATGGCAGTATGTCCCAGACTAATTAGATGCTCTGTAGCTAACTTAGCACCTAAGCGATCGTCTATTTCTACTGAGTGAAATATTTCCGATTGATCTTCGGTCTGGCTATTAATCAGAACCGTTGGCACAGCAATTTGTGTGAGTTGCTTGATATGCTGCTTACTAATTCGTGAGTCGGCTACTAAGATCCCATCCACCCTGCGGCGATGAAAAGTATCAATAGCTGCCATTTCCTGATCAAAATCTCGGTGTGAAGCACTCAATAAAACACTCAAGCCTGCTGGTCTGGCTATCTTCTCGATTCCCTCTACTACCTCTGCAAAAAAGGGATCTGCAATTGAAGTTACTACCACACCAATGGTATTAGTACGTTTATTTTGCAAGCTTTGAGCAATAGCATTCGGCACATAGCTCATCTCCTGCGCCAGTCGCTTAATTTCTTCTCGCACTTTCGGGCTAATTAGAGCATTATCTCGCAAAGCACGTGAAACTGTAGAATGAGAAACGCCTGCTCTGCGGGCAATATCTTCAATGGAAATTCTTCGTTTATTCATTATTTTATCTTAGCTTTTAAATATTGCACACGTGTGCATCTCTATGTATTATAGAAAATAATCGTTATTTGTCAAGAGATTTTAATAGAACTCACATTTTAGATGGAAAGGAGTTAAAAGTTCTGACTTTTACCTCTGTTCATAATTACAACTACAAATTACGAATTAGTTAAACTTTTATTAAGAAAAAAATGATTATTATCGTAATGGGTGTATCTGGTTCTGGGAAAACTACCATCGGAAAACTGCTAGCAGACTCCTTAGACTGGGAGTTTAGTGACGCTGATACTTTCCACTCGCCAGAGAATGTTGAGAAAATGCGGTGCGGTATTCCTCTGAGTGAAGATGACAGGATGCCTTGGTTACAAGATTTGCAAACAGCTATTAAACACTGGCTACAAGAAAATAAAAATGTGGTGCTGGCGTGTTCGGCTTTAAAAGATAGCTATCGGCAATTTTTGGTATTAGATAGCGTTTGCATCAAGCTAGTTTATCTCAAAGGGTCTTATGAGTTGATTCAAATGCGGTTACAAGAGCGTAGCAATCATTACATGAGTGAAGAACTGCTCGACAGCCAGTTTTATACTCTTGAAGAACCATTAGACGCTCTATGTATTGATGTTGCAGAGCCACCCCAGATAATTGTGCAAAATATTAGAACGGCTTTAGAAGTTTAGCTTATTAGTGACAACCGTAATATTAAGATTAATCACGTATCTACGAAAACATGAACTTTTGGCAACTAAATCACATCAGATGTAAGTCTAAAGAGATATCAAAGTAACCACAGAGCTGAGAGTGGTAGGAGAAAACTAGTGTTTTTAAGATTAGCACAACAACATCGAGAATTCGTCCAAGACTTGGTAATGAGCCTGCAAGCCTTGACAATTGTACTTGAACGGTATGGTTACACTGCGTCATGTTATACATGCGGCGACCAAATGAAGAGTGCTTCATTTATGGTTAGCCTCAGAGAAAAGCACCTGATTCGATTTTTAGTCTCTGATTACGGGATTACTTGGATGGAATTGTGGGACGATCGCGAATTAATGAAGTTGGAAGGTGCAGAAGCAATAAACCAACTGCAAGAGTTGGCTAATCTTGTCAAGTATTCCACTGCCATACAATTAATAAAATAATTAACGATTCCCTTGGCTGAATTCGACAAAAAAATTAACATATTTTATGCACACGTGTGTAAAACAAAAGATAAACTGAATATATAATCCGGTTTATGCACACCTGTGCATAAACCGATAATCATACCATTTTCAAAAGTCTATCCAATAGACATCTCCAGAAATTAAATATGCGTTATCCAAAACCCTTGTAGAGACGTAGCAGTGCTACGTCTCTACATTCATTTTCACCAGATGTCTAATGTAGAGGCGTACATTTGTACGCCTCTACATTGTATTTTGTAGATGAAGCGGTGACAACTCTCACCAGTCAATCATGCAGAGGTATCCAAAGACGAAAAGAAACTTAACACACATTCTTGCACACGTGTGCAAGAATTAAAGAACAAGTCTAATAAAAGTTTTGCACAGGTGTGCATAAAAAGGAATGTAAAAGTATTATTTAACAAATCAACAAGTAGGAAAATATGTCGCAAACTCTAAATCATGTAGTTGCTCAAGCTCAAAAAAATCCCTTACATTCCTTAGAAGAATGGGAAGAAGACTTACTAAATCGCTATCCCGATCCAGAAAACATAGTTAAAGAAGGTAAAGCCACTGAAGAGTACAGAAATTACGAAACGACTATTAGAGATACGGTAAAAGAGTTTTATCGGTTAAATCATATTAATCAAACTTATGATTTTGTACTTCAGAAAGAAAAAGAATTTTTGAAGTTTGATAAAAAAGAAATGTCTGTTTGGGATGCAGTCGAATTTTTGAATCAATTGGTTGATGATTCCGATCCTGATACAGACATGGATCAGTTACAGCATCTATTGCAAACATCAGAAGCCATTCGCGCTGATGGTCATCCTGACTGGATGGTACTTACTGGCTTCTTTCATGATATGGGGAAAGTACTTTGTCTGTTTGGTGAGCCTCAATGGGCTACCGTCGGCGATACTTATCCTGTAGGTTGTGCATTTTCTGATAAAATTGTTTTCTCAGAATTCTTCAAAGAAAACCCTGATTATCAGAGCCCCGACTACAACACGAAATATGGCATTTATGAGCCTAACTGTGGATTGAGTAATGTACATATATCATGGGGGCATGATGAGTATTTTTATCAGATGATGAAAAACTATTTGCCCGAACCTGCATTGTATATGCTTCGCTATCACTCATTTTATCCTCAACATCGTGAAAATGCTTATGAACATTTGATGGATAAACACGATAAAGAAATGTTTAAATGGGTGAAGTTATTCAATCCCTACGATTTGTATTCAAAAAACCCTATTCCTCCTGATTGGCAGAAATTAAAACCATACTATGAAGATTTGGTGGCTAAATATTTACCCGCAACTTTAAAGTTTTAAACTGCTTGAAGAAGAATTCAGAATTCAGGAGTCAGAATTAAGACGCTCGATAGCGACGCGCAAAGCGAATCCTTGAGCGTCTGACTCGCTAACGCTTCTCTACGAGACGCTTCGCGAACGCTATCAGTCGCGGATCTGAATCTCCGACTGATTGAAGACTACCAAATCGTAGATTTGGTAGGGGTATTAAACCCGATTATTCATCCACCAGTCATACAGAATTCATTCTGTACATGGATAGCGGGGCGTTTAGCCCATCCTGACTCCTGACTCCTGACTCCTGAATTCTGTTTGATAACAAATAAATACGCTTGCCAAGCAGATTTGAGTTAATTTAAAAAATCTAACTAAAGGATGTTTACATTTCTCAAATTCTGGCATTCACAGTCAAAATTTTCCCTAGTATAACAATATCTTTTCTGAAGGAGATTGATTGAGAAATGTTAAAAACTTTAACATTGAACAAAATGTTGAATAGGCGAATTTATGCAGATGCTTTGCGATGAAGACTTTAGGTTATGTAGAGAGATTTCAACTCTTTTTTGTTTGTAAAGTTCAATAAACAAAATTAATTTTTGCACTGGAGCGATATAAAATGAAACAAGTCAAAACAAATAAAGATTTACAAGTTTAATAAAACTAATTTTTGGAAGTTTCACGTAAAAGCTGTTTTCGGACTACGCACTACTGAATTAATTTCACCAAAAAATAATGTGATTATTTGAAGTAGTGTAATGTTCACAGCTTTGCTTTAAAAACAAAACATCTAGTTTCGTGAAACTAACAATAATAACTCCAATTGGGTCAGATTAGAAGCAATCCACTTCAGATAGAGCAACAAAACACTTGTAGAGACGGCAATTTATCGCGTCTCGAAAACCCAAAATTGTTGCCAGTAGCCCTTAACCCAAGCGTATTGAAATTAGAAGACCTTTGGAGTTGAAATTCCAAAAGCTAGTAACATCACTAACCAGGTCTAAAGTTTTCAGACCTATATATTGTGATGACTCTACAGATTTATATTCTGCTGACCTTTCTCAAATTTAAATACGTTGTTAGAAATAGATGAATATGAAGAGAATTGCGCTGATAGTTGGCATATTAGGTTTCGCGGTTGTTGGTTGCACAAATGGCGCTCAAAATAGCGACACTGCTACTAATAATACTAACAAGGCTACTAATATAAGTACAGAGAGTCTTAGTAATCCAAATAAAAAATTGCAAACAATCGGCGTTGCTTTGGGTGACTTAGGCAACCCCTTCTATAATGCAGTGCAGAAGGGGGCTGAGACAGAAGCCCAGAAAATCGGGGGTAATATCAGAGTTAATGCGGTTTCCAGTGCTTTTGATCTGAACCAACAAAGCAACCAAATCGAAAACTTTACCGCTGCTAAGACTGATTTAATTATCCTGAGCGCTGTTGATAAAAAAGGAGTTAAACCCGTAATTGACCAAGCAAGGCTTGCAGGTAGGGTTGTGATTGCAGTAGATTCAGCCGTTGATGCCGATGTGGATGCAATGATTAGTTCCAACAATACCCAAGCTGGTGAGGTTGCTTGTCAATATATTGCCGATCGCCTCAAAGGTCAAGGTAGTGTAGTCATCCTCAACGGTACGCCGATGGACTCAATCAATCAGCGAGTGAGTGGCTGTGAGAAATCATTGTCCAAATATCCTAATATCAAACTGATCTCTAAAGACCAAAACGCCGAAGGGACAAGGGATGGAGGATTGAGAGTCATGAGTGATTTGCTGACAACCTTTCCCAAAATTGATGCCGTTTTTGCCACCAACGACCAAAGCGGTGTTGGCGCAGATTTAGCAGCGAGACAAGCAAAACGTAAAGAATTTTTTATTGTTGGGGTTGATGGATCGCCAGATGCAACCAAAGCAATGGAAGATAAGGATGGTGTATTTGCTGCAACTGCTGCTCAAAATCCCGCAGGGATGGCCCAAAAAGCAGTTCAGATTGGCAATGATATCATCCAGGGTAAAAAACCTGAGTCACCGAACATTCTGATTCCAGTCAACTTGGTTACTAGAGAGAACCTCAGCAGCTACAAAGGCTGGTAATTTGTAATTCGTAATTACAAGATACGGAAAAAGACTTGATACAGGAAGATTGCAATACTCGACCCTGTTTTTTTAATACATCGTTTTCAAATTTGGTGTAAGTGAAAATGACTTCTAGGAGATATATGAATGTGAAAAAGATTACGTTCACCTCTGGTGTTACGCTTCGCGTAATCGCAGCTAGCCTACTAGGTATCATGAGTGGCAGTCTTATCGGCTGTACAAATGCTTCTCCCGATGGCAACACAGCTACTAACCCTGAAACCAAACCTGCTACCAATACTAGTGCAGAAACTAAAATCGCTACTGGGAATGGAAAATTACGATCGGTTGCCTTCACCGTTGGTGATTTAAGTAATCCCTTCTTCGTCCTTATGGGACAAGCAACTGAGGCAGAAGCGAAGAAAATCGGCGGTAAGGATGTCAATGTTACCGTAGTTTCCAGTGCCTATGACCTCAACCAACAAAGCAATCAAATTGAAAATTTCACTGCTTCCAATACTGACATCATTATCGTCAATGCTGCTGATAAAAGTGGCATTAAGCCAGCAATTGAAAAAGCAAAACAAGCAGGTAGAATTGTCATTGCGGTAGACACAGGTGCGGAAGGAGGTGTAGACGCCACCATTACGACTAATAATGTCCAAGCTGGAGAAGTTGGTTGCAAGTATATTGCTGACCGTCTCAAAGGTAAAGGCAATGTAGTCATAGTTAATGGCCCGCCGGTGGACTCGGTGATTCAGCGAGTTAGTGGCTGCGAGAATGTATTGTCCAAATATCCTGATATCAAAATCCTCTCCAAAAACCAAAATGCAGAGGGTAGTCGGGATGGAGGACTCAGAGTTATGACTGATTTGCTCACAACCTTTCCGAAAATTGATGCGGTTTTTGCCATCAACGACCCAAGTGGAGTTGGCGCAGAACTAGCGGCTAATCAAGCACAACGTAAAGACTTCTTTATTGTCGGGGTTGATGGTGCGCCAGAAGCAATCACTGCCATCAAAAATAAAGATGGTTTATATGCGGCAACTGCTACTCAAAATCCGCGAGGGATGGCCGAAAAAGCAGTTCAAGTTGGCAACGACATCTTAAATGGTAAAAAACCAAGTAATTCAACCATCCTAATACCAGTTAAGTTGATCACGAAAGATAACGTCAGCACAGAAAAAGGCTGGTAAGTAATAAAAATTGTGAATTTGTAGTTGAAAATTTATGTCTTTTGATGTGAATCATCTGCTGCATTTGTAAAGTTTTTGCACATACCTAGAATGTCTGGCGGTTTTCACTTAAATTAATACAAAACCTCACTTCAATTCCTGGCTTTTCGTTAATAGAAATATAGGTTAGATAGAGGTTGAAACTCTGCTGCACCGATTTGAGAACCGCTATGTATGTGCATCAGTGGGAAGTCTGAGTGCCCATTTTTAGCACTTAGACTTTCCCAGCAGTCTCTGTGAACTAATGTTAACAACAGAGGATAAAAATATCTCTTTAAAACTCCTAGTCAGCTTTTAAAACATGATTTTACGGTCAACAGAATATGAGTTTATTAATTGCTAATTCACGCTCACAAATTTTAAATAGTTTTTACAGGAGATAATCATGACAACAACTATTGAAACTTCATTTACTGATGCACCAACTAGCACCCCAGTGTTAGAAATGCAAGGAATTACAAAACGATTTCATGGTGTATCTGCGCTCCAAAATGTTAATCTCACGATTTATCCGGGAGAAGTTCATGCCCTCATGGGTGAAAATGGAGCAGGCAAAAGCACATTGATGAAAATCCTGGCTGGGGCTTACATTGCCGATGAAGGAGAAATTCGCATCAATGGTCAACCCTTGAAAATTACCGATCCGGCGACAGCACGCAAATCGGGTATTAATCTGATTTATCAAGAACTGAATGTTGCACCGAATTTAACCGTTACCGAAAATATGTTTATGGGTAGCGAGTTGCGGCGAGGTCAGTTTTTAGACCGCAAAGCGATGCAACTGGAAGCAGAGGAAGTGTTGGAAAGCCTGGGAGCTAATTTTACCTCCCAGACTATAGTTGGTACCTTATCCATCGCCGAACAGCAGCAAGTGGAAATTGCCAGGGCGCTGAAAGATAAAAGCCGCGTTTTGGTGATGGATGAGCCAACAGCAGCCCTATCTGACCGCGAGAGCGACCATTTATTTGAAGTAATTCGCAAACTGCGGCGTGATGGCATTGCTATTATTTACATCAGCCATCGGATGGAAGAAATCTATGCTTTAGCTGACCGGATTAGTGTGTTGCGCGATGGTCAATATATTGGTAGTTTGACACGCAGCGAAATTTCTCCGCAGCGATTAGTGCAGATGATGGTCGGTCGCTCCATGCAAGACTTTTACGAACATCAACGACAAATGAATCCTGGCCCTGTCGTGCTATCAGTCAGAAATATGAGCGATGCGCGCCAGAAGATTGAGCCGACTAGTTTTGAACTTCATGCTGGAGAAATTCTCGGTTTAGCGGGGCTAGTTGGTGCAGGACGCACAGAACTATCTCGGCTGATTTTTGGTGCAGACCGTAAGGCCAGTGGTGAAGTATTCTTGAACGGCCAAAAACTGGAAATTAATACGCCCAGTGATGCGATCGCCGCCGGAATTGGCTACGTCCCCGAAGACCGCAAAGACCAAGGTTTATTTCTGGAAATGAGCGCCCGCAAGAATATTGCCATCAACACACTCAAACAGGATGCAAGGGCTGGAATTGTTAACTGGGCTTCAGTGAATCGGCTATCAACAGATGCGGTAGAAAACTTTAATATCCGCCTAGCCAACTTGGAAATTAGAGCATTGGATCTTTCTGGTGGTAATCAGCAGAAGCTACTGCTAGCGCGTTGGTTAGCCATTAAACCCAGAGTGCTGATGTTAGATGAGCCGACACGCGGCGTAGATATCGGTGCTAAAAGTGAAATTTACCGAATCATGAGCGAATTAGCAGCACAAGGGGTTGCTATTTTAATGGTTTCCAGCGAACTATCGGAGATTGTCGGCATGAGCGATCGCGTCTTAGTGATGCGAGAAGGACAGCTGGTAGGCGAACTGGATGGCAGTCTTGGCAAAGAAATCACCCAAGAAAAGATTATGCACTACGCAACTGGAGCATCGGAGGTATTAGCATCATGAGTCAGACAGTCAGACCGCCTGCCAATAAATTAGGCAACAATCCCATATCTCGCAACCGGAAATCAATTAGCACTCTGTTGGAAGTTGCGGGTATTCTGCCAATCTTAGTAATTATCTGCATCTTATTTGCATTCCTTTCTCCCAACTTCCTCACCGGCGGTAACATCGTCAATATCTTGCGTCAGGCATCAATTAATATTGTGCTGGCAACAGGAATGACCTTTGTAATTCTCACCGGAGGTATTGACCTTTCCGTTGGGTCAATCTTAGCCGTTTCTGCCGTAGTTGCCCTGCTAGTATCGCTACTGCCGGCTTTAAGTTGGGCGGCTGTACCTGCTGCGTTGTTGGCAGGATTGCTTTTAGGTTTACTTAACGGTGCGCTGATTACCTTTTTGGATGTACCACCTTTTATTGTCACTTTGGGTTCACTTACCGCCTTGCGGGGTGTGGCCTTTTTAATTGCCAAGGGGACAACGCTGATTAACCGGGACATCAATTTTGCTTGGGTGGGTAATAGTTATATCGGCCCTCTGCCGTGGCTAGTAATCATTGCGCTGCTGACTGTAATCGCTAGCTGGTTTGTCCTGCGGCAAACTGTTTTAGGAGTGCAGATATATGCTGTTGGTGGTAACGAACGGGCAGCGAGATTAACTGGGATTAAAGTTAATCGGGTGTTGCTATTCGTGTATGGTATTAGCGGATTACTGGCAGGCTTAGGAGGAATCATGAGCGCCAGCCGTCTTTATAGTGCCAGTGGCGTATTAGGTCAAGGTTATGAATTAGATGCGATCGCAGCTGTTATTTTAGGTGGAACCAGCTTTACAGGTGGTATTGGTACCATTGGTGGTACCCTTCTAGGTGCATTAATTATTGCGATTCTCAACAACGGTTTAACCTTGTTGAACCTATCTTACTTCTGGCAACTAGTCGTCAAAGGACTAGTAATTATTTTGGCAGTAATGATCGATCGGTTACGCAGACGTTCCAGACGATAAAAGGGACTGGGGACTGGGGACTGGGGACTGGGGACTGGGGACTGGGGACTGGGGACTGGGGACTGGGGACTGGGGACTGGGGACTGGGGACTG